>NZ_CP108080.1:6316121-6932328 GCF_036181745.1 Streptomyces sp. NBC_00259
GAGGGCTCGCCCGGCGCGCCGTCATGGATTCGTAAGGAGCCCGGTGCGCAGTCGCCTGCCCTCGCGGACCAGACTGGAGCCATGCAGAACATCCTGGTCGTCGACGACGATCCGACCGTCGCCGAAGTGGTCGCCGGCTACCTGGAACGCGCGGGCTTCGCGGTGCACCGTGCGGAGGACGGGCCCCAGGCCCTGCGGTCCGCCGGGCAGCTGTGGCCGGACCTGGTGGTGCTGGACCTGATGCTGCCCGGCATGGACGGCCTCGAAGTCTGCCGCAGGCTGCGCGGCCAGGGGCCCGTGCCGGTGATCATGCTGACCGCGCGCGGGGACGAGGACGACCGCATCCTGGGTCTCGAAGTAGGCGCGGACGACTACGTCACCAAGCCGTTCAGCCCGCGCGAACTGGTGCTGCGCGTCGAGTCCGTGCTGCGCCGCAGCCGGGCGCGGGCCGACGGGCCGACCGCAGGGCCCGTGCTCAGCTGTGCGGGGATCAGCGTCGACCCGACGGCTCGCCGTGTCACCAAGGACGGCGACGAACTCGCCCTCACTTTGAGGGAGTTCGACCTCCTGGCCCATCTCATGCGCCACCGCGGACAGGCCATCGCCCGCGAACAGCTGATGCACGACGTGTGGGGCTGGGAGTTCGGCGACCTGTCGACCGTCACCGTCCACGTGCGACGGCTGCGCGGCAAGATCGAGGACGATCCCGCCAGACCACGTCTGATCCAGACCGTCTGGGGCGTCGGCTACCGCTTCGACGCACCGGCATCGACGGCGGCACGGGCACCGGGATCGGGACCAACGGCGGCACCGGGACCGACGGCGTTCGGCGCACCCGAACCGACGGACGAGGTGTGACACGTCATGCGTGACTTCCTGCTCATCGTGCTCCTCGCCTTCCTCGGCGCGGTCGCCGCCGGGCTGGCCGGGGCCCTCGTCCTGCGCCTGCTGCGCCACCGGTCGGTCGCCGTGTCGCTGACCGTCGTCGCCGCCGTCACCGTCGTCGCGATGCTCGCCGGGACCCTCGCGGTCGCCCAGGCGATGTTCCTGTCCGCGCACGACCTGACGGTCGTCACCACCGTCGTCGCGATGGCCGCGGTCGTGTCGCTCGCCACCGCGCTGCTCCTCGGCCGCTGGGTCGTCGCCCGCAGCCGCGAACTCGCCCTCGCCGCCCGTACGTTCGGCGAGGACGGCAGCTTCGCCGCGCCCGACGGCGAGGCCACGGCCGAACTCGCCGAGCTGAGCAGGGAACTCGCCGCCACGAGCGCGAAGCTCGCCGCGTCCCGGGAACGGGAGCGGGCGCTGGAGACCTCCCGGCGGGAGCTCGTCGCCTGGATCTCGCACGATCTGCGCACCCCGCTCGCCGGACTGCGCGCCATGTCGGAGGCGCTGGAGGACGGCGTCGTCCAGGACCCCGAGCGGTACTTCCGGCAGATCCGCGCCGAGGTCGAGCGCCTCAACGGCATGGTCGGGGACCTCTTCGAACTGTCCCGGATCCACGCCGGCGCGCTCGCGCTCAGCCCCACCCGGATGTCCGTCTACGACCTGGTCGGCGAGGCCCTGGCGGGCGCGGACCCACTGGCCCGTGAGCACGGCGTACGGCTTGTGGGGGACCGGGTGGAACCGGTCCCCGTCCAGGTGGACGGCAAGGAGATGACCCGCGTCCTGGCCAATCTGCTCGTCAACGCGATCCGGCGGACCCCGGCGGACGGCACGGTCGCGGTCGCCGCGGAACGACGCCTGAACAGCGTCGTGCTGTCCGTGACCGACGGCTGCGGCGGCATCCCGGAGGAGGACCTGCCCCGCGTCTTCGACACCGGATGGCGCGGCAGCCAGGCCCGGACCCCTCCGGCCGGGGCGGGCCTCGGGCTCGCGATCGTCCGGGGCATCGTCGAGGCCCACGCCGGTCGCGCCGACGTGCACAACGTGACCGGCGGCTGCCGCTTCGAGGTGACCCTGCCCGCCGCCCCGTGACCGCCCGGGGGGGCGCCCCGGGTGTCACATGGCGCTGTACACCGCGTCGACCAGGGCCATCTTGCGCGGATCGTCGGCGATACGTGAGCCCATGCGGTTCATGACGTACCCCATCGACACGCCCGCCTCCGGGTCCGCGAGCCCGCAGGAACCGCCGTAGCCGTCATGGCCGAAGGCGCGCGGGTTGGGTCCGTACGACGCGTTCGGGCCGCTCAGCCACAGGCCCAGTCCGATCTCGGTCTCATGGGCGAAGCCCGCGCCGAGGACGAGGTCCCGGCAGGCGCCCTGGCCCTCGCGGACCCGCTCGGCGGCGGCCGCGGACAGCACGCGGTGCTCTCCGAGCAGACCGCCCGAGGCGAAGACGCCGTACAGCTCGGCGACCGCGCGGGCGGTGCCGTGGCCGTTGGCCGCCGGGATCTCGGCCGCCCGCCACTGCGGGCTGTTCGCCCCGGCCGCGCCGACGACGGGGTTGGTGAGCGCGGCGACCGCGACCGGCTGCAACTGCGCGAAGATCGCGGCCTGTTCGCTGTCCGTCGCGACCGGCGGATGCACCAGCTCAGCGGCGCGGCCGGACTCCTTCTCGGGCAGCCCGATCGTGAAGTCGATGCCGCAGGGCCCCGTCACCTCCCGGTGCAGGAACTCGCCCGGCAGCAGTCCCGTGATGCGCCGCACCACCTCGCCGACCAGGAAGCCGTACGTCATCGCGTGGTAGCCGGACCGCGTCCCCGGCTCCCACCAGGGCTCCGTCGCGGCCAGCCGGGACACCGTCAACTCCCAGTCGCAGAGCTCGGCGAGCGTGTGCGGCTCACGCAGAGCGGCGAGTCCCGCGCGGTGCGAGAGGAGGTGGCGGACGGGAAGGGTGTCCTTGCCGGCGGCGGCGAACTCCGGCCAGTACGAGGCGACCGGGGCGTCCAGGTCGAGCAGACCTCGGTCGGCCAGGAGGTGCGCGCACAGCGCGGTCGGTCCCTTGGTCGTCGACCACACGTTGACCACGGTGTCCCGCTGCCAGGGCCGGCTGCGGGCGGCGTCGGCCCAGCCGCCCCACAGGTCGACGACGGTCTCGCCGCCCGACCGGACGGTGACGGCGGCGCCCAGCTCGCCGCGCTCACGGAAGTTCTCCTCGAAAGCGGTGCGGACCGCGGAGAACCGCGCGTCGCAGTGGCCCTCGATCCGTGCCCCGGTGTCGGTCATGGCCCCTCCGTGCTCCGTCGGACTCCGTCGTGCGCAAGCCTGCCCCCAGGAACATACCGACTGGTCGGACCGGCTGGAAGGTGTCGTACGCGGACGGATCGCGAGGGGCGTTGTCAGTGCCGTACGGCAGGCTGTCAGGTGCACTGTCACATAGGGCCGGGCCCTGCACGGCCGGGACGGTGCGAGAGGACCCGAGACCGACGAGACACCGAGACGACCGAGACGACCCGAGGGGAATGGCCGACCGATGAGTACCACCGTTGTCATGACGTCCCGTGAACGTGCCGCCGCCCAGGCGTACGTGCGCCTGCTGGGTGCCGTGCGCGCCGCGCTCGCCGCACCTCCCGGTGCCGCGGCCCCGCCGCCCCTGCTGCTCACCGCCCCCATGGCCGAGGCCGACCAGGCCCTCGCGGACGCGGGCCTGGCCGGCAACGAGGCGGAGCTGTTCGGCCTGGTGACGGGACTTCACACCGCCGGCACGCCCTGAACGGCGCGACGGCACGGCGGGCAGGGCGGGCGGGGCGTCACGCCTCGTGGCGCAGCGGCGTGAGCTGCTCGATGTCGTAGCGGGCCCGCAGTTCGGCGATCGCCTCGTGATCGGGCGGGCCGCCCGCATCGAGGATCTCGATCAGTTCCTCGAAGTACCGCTCGTGGTCGGGCGGGGGAGAGGCCTGGAAGAACATCCTCGCCGGTTCGCCGGTCCGGTTGGCGAACGCGTGCGGACAGCCGGGCGGCACGACGACGACCGTGCCAGGACCGGCGCGGACCGAGCGCCGGCCGGACCGGGACTCCCAGTGCCGCCAGTCGTCGCCGCTGCGCACGCGCGGCTCGAAGGCGAGCATGTCCAGCTCCCCTTCGAGTACGTAGAAGAGCTCCTCGCTCCGCGCGTGCAC
Organism: Streptomyces sp. NBC_00259; assembly: GCF_036181745.1. Taxonomy (NCBI): domain Bacteria; kingdom Bacillati; phylum Actinomycetota; class Actinomycetes; order Kitasatosporales; family Streptomycetaceae; genus Streptomyces; species Streptomyces sp. NBC_00259. The sequence continues at coordinate 6,320,180 of NZ_CP108080.1, forward strand.
ATGGGCCCCGACGTCGAACCCGGGAGGGACGACGACTTCGAAGCTGGACGACACACGTGACATGTCACCGGTGACCTTGAACGTCACCTGCTGGGCCGCCGCGCGCAGCGTACGGCCGTGACCCTTCGGCACCAGCAGCCCGTCCGGCGTCCTGACGTGCGAGGTCACCAGATCACCGGCAATCCCTCGGGGCCCCGGATGAGTGCGCCGGGCCGCCAGCGGAGTTCCTCCGACGGCACGGCGAGGCGCATCCCCGGGAACCGGTCGATCAGGGCGGAGAAGATCAGTTCCGTCTCCAGCCGGGCGAGCAGGCCGCCGATGCAGTAGTGCGGACCGTACCCGAACGACACATGCGGGTTGGGACTCCGGTCGAGACGGATCTCCTCGGGGTCCGGGAAGACGTCCGGGTCGCGGTTGGCCGCCAGATACGACACGTAGACGGCCTCGCCCTTCCTGACGTCCTGGCCGGCGACGGTCAGGTCCTCCGTCGCGATCCGGCACAGTCCGACGCCGTTGCGGTGCGGTATCCAGCGCAGCAGTTCGTCCATGGCCGAGGTCCGCAGCCCCGGCTCCCGGCGCAGCCGGGCGTGCAGTTCGGGGCGGGTGAGGAGGATGTACGCCATGTTTCCGGTGTTGTTGGTGACCGCCTCGCCGCCGATCTGGACGAGCAGCGCCAGGCCGACCGCCTCCGACTCGGTGATCTCACCGTCCGCGACGGCCGTCCCGAGCAGCCCGGTCACATCCTCACCGCCGGTGCCCCGCCGCTGCTTCAGCAGTTCGGCGAAGTAGTCGCACATCGCGGTCCTGGCCTGCTCGCTGCGCTCCGCGCCGTGGGAGGAGGACAGGATGAGCGCGGTCCACTCGTGCATCCTCGGCCGGTCCCTCTCGGGCACGCCCATGAGTTCGCAGACGACGGCCAGCGGGAACGGCGCGAGGACACGCTCGACGAGGTCGGCGGGCGGTCCGTCGCGCAGGACACCGTCGACGAGTCCGTCGAGCATGTCCTGGGCCCGCCCGCGCAGCCGGTCCATCGCGCGGGTGGTGAACGCGGCCGCGACCGAGCGGCGCAGCCGGGTGTGGTCGGGCGGGTCCTCGAAGCCGACGGCGCCGTCCACGGGTATGAAGTGCGGTGCCAGGCGCGTGACATCGTTCCCGACGACCGCCTTGCGGCTGAAGCGTGGATCGTTCGTCACCATCCGCACGTCGTCGTAGCGCGTCGCCAGCCAGGCCCAGCCCTCGCCGTTGGGGAGCCGGATCCGGGTCAGCGGACCCTCCCGCATCAGCGCGGCGAGGTCGGGGTCGAAGTCGACCCCGGTCAGGTCACTCACCGGCCAGAAGTGCACCGACGGGCCGCCGTCGGCCGCGCCGGTCGTGGCCGGAAGGGTCGAGGTGGTCGCCGTGGTCCCTGCCCCAGATGTCCCGGCCGCCTCCGCCGGGCAGCCTGCCTGCGTGGCCCCGGGACCCTTGGTGGTGGTCTCGTTCCGCATGGCCCGGCTCACCTCCCCTCCGTCGCCAGCGCCCCTTCGCGGGCGAGGGCACCCTCGGGCGTGCTCCAGCGGCCCAGCGACATCTCCGCGGTGATGCCCGGGCCGAAGCCGGCGAGGATGCCCCGCGCCATGTCGTCCGGGGCCCCCTCGTCGAAGAGCCTGCGCAGGGCGTCCAGCACGACCGCGCTGGCGATGTTGCCGTACTGGGTGAGCGTGGCCCGGCTGAACCGGAACGCCTCGGGGGGCACCCCGAGATACTTGCTGAGGTCGTCGAGGATGCGCGGCCCGCCCGCGTGGATGATGTAGAAGTCCAGCGAGGCGGCGTCCCAGCCGTGTTCCGCCGCGAGGTCCTTCAGCGCCGGAGCCAGCGGTTCCATGGTGCCGGGCACCCGCCGGTCCAGCTTGAAGTGGAATCCGGTGGAGCGGACGTCGTAGGCGATCCAGTCCTCGGTGTCCCGGACGAGGAAGGAGCCGTTGCGCTCCAGCACGACGCCATGGCCGCCCCGGCCGCGCACCACGGCGGCGGCGAGACCGTCGCCGAAGAGCCCGTTCGAGAGCAGATTGCCGACGTCCAGATCGGTGGGCTGGTAGCACAGCGAGCAGAACTCGCAGGCCACGACGAGCGCGTTCGCCTCCGGGTAGGCGGTGCAGAAGTCATGTGCCCGGTTGACCGCCGCGCCCCCGGCCGCACAGCCGAGCTGGGCGATCGGCACCTGGCGCGCGTCGGTGCGAAAGCCCATGGTGTTGATCAGCCAGGCCGTCAGCGACGGCATCATGAAGCCGGTGCACGACACATAAATGATGACGTCTATGTCGACGGGACGGAGTCGCGCGTCGTCCAGCGCCTGCTCGATGACCCCGGGTACCCGGGCCTTCGCCTCGTATTCGTACACGGCGTTGCGCTGTTCGAAACCGGGGTGTTTCAGCGTCTCCTCGATCGGTTGCAGAAGATGCCTCTTCTCCACGCCGGTGTTCCGGATCAGACGCAGCGCCAGATCCAGTTGTGGATGGTCCGCGTGGACGGACCGCGCCAGGTCAAGGGTCTGCTCCATGGTGATCACGTGCTCGGGTACGGACACTGCCGGTCTGCACAGAGTGGCCATGATGGTGCGCCCTTCTCTCGCGTTTCCTTCTAAAGGATCAGGGACGTCACCCGTTCGCGCCCGCCGAGGAAAGCCCTTGCCGCTGGGCTGTCCGGGTGATGCCGCGCCGGTGCCGGGCCGATGGGCCGGCGATCGGGAAGGGATGTCGAACCCGCTGGATGCCGCCCGGGCCGCTCACTCGGCGTGATCGGTGCCTGGGTGTGCGCGTACAGCGTTGAACGTTGGGAGTTGAACGCCATGACGTCAGAACCCGAGACGGTGGCCACGCCCGGACCCGGTCCGCAGGAGGACTCGACCGAGGCCGGCTCGCGGGAGGACCCGGCCGGGCCCGGTCCGCGGGGGGAATCGGCCGAAGCCGGCCCGAAGGAGGACGAGGGCGACGAAGATGCCCTCTTCTGGAGCCTCGACGATCTGAAGGCGCTGGACTTCGACCCGCTTCTGACCACCCTGCTGCGCGAGGAGCCCGTCGCCCGTATCCGGCTTCCGTTCGGTGAGGGGACCGCCTGGCTCGTGACGCGCTACGACGATGTCAAGCAGGTCACGTCCGACCCGCGGCTCAGCCGCCGGGCCCTGGCGGAGCGCGAGGTGACGAGCGGCTCGCCGCACGCCATCGCCGCGAAGCACGCCGCCCTCAACTACACGGACCCCCCGCATCTGAACACCCTGCGCCGTGTCGTCGCCCGGGCCTTCACCGGCAGGAGCATGGAGCGGCTGTGGCCCATGGCCCGGCGAAGGGCCGAGTCCCTGCTGGACGGGATGGAGCGGAATGGTCCCCCGGGCGATCTGATGCAGCATCTGCACGGGCCCTTTCCGCTGTCGGTCGTCTGCGATCTGCTCGGGCTGCCCGAGGACGAACGCGCCGGGATGACCTCCTGGGCGAACGTCATCATGGCGCCGCGCCTGGCCCCGGCCCGCAGCGAGGAGGCCAGGGCGACGGTCCGTGACGTCGTCGTCGGGCTCCTCGACCGGCGGCGCACCGAGCCGGGGGAGGATCTCGCGGGAGTCCTCGCGGCCGCCGTCAAGGACGCCGAGATCAGCGACGACGAGGCCGTGTCGCTGGCGACGGCGATCCTCGTCAGCGGGGCGCACGCGGTGCGCAACAACAGCGCGAACATGGTGTACGCGCTGCTCACCCACCCCGAGCAGCTCGCGAGGCTGCGGGCCGAGCCCCGCATGCTGCCGCAGGCCGTCGAGGAACTGCTGCGCTACATCCCGCACCGCAACGGTGTGGGCCTGCCGCGGATCGCGACCGAGGACCTGGAGGTCGGCGGCGTACGCATCAGGGCGGGCGAGGCGGTGTACTGCTCGTACCTCTCCGCGAACCGGGACCCGGCGGTCTTCACCGACCCGCACACGCTCGACCTCGAACGTGAGGCCGTGACGCATCTGTCGTTCGGGTTCGGGCCGCACCACTGTGTGGGCGCGATGCTGGCCCGGATGGAGTCCGAGGTGATGATCGCGACGCTGCTGGACCGCTATCCGCGGCTCGCGCTCGCGGTGCCGCCCGAGGAGATCGCCTGGGAGGAGGGCGCGCTGATCCGCGGGCCCAAGACCCTTCCGGTGCGCTGGTGAGGCGGTCATGGACGTGGATCTGCGCATCGTGCACGGTGCACCGGACGACGAGGAACTGGCCGCCCTCATGGCGGTGCTGACCGTCCTCGCCCACCGCCGGGCCGCCGCCCGGGCCACGCCGGGCGGCGGCCGGCCCCGGCGCGCTCACTGGGACCGGACGTGGGGCGGCGGCTTCCAGCCGTGCGGCTCCTGGCGGGAGAGGGACAGGACGGTCATGTCGTTCGACCCGGGCAGCCGCTGAGACGACGACGGCCGTCCGCCGTCGTCGGCGACGGCCGCCCGTGGTTGTCGGCGACGGCCGCCCGTGGTTGTCGGCGGGGCCGCCGGTGGTTGTCGGCGGGTACGTCCGTGGTCGTCGGTGCGGTGGCTCAGACGAGCAGCCGCAGTGAGGTGTCCGACACCCCCACCGCGACCGTCTGACCCCAGGTCAGCTCCAGTGCGTCGGACTCCATCCCGTCGCCGAAGGCGACCAGCCGTTCGGACTCCACCGTGAGCCGAAGGTGTCGCCCGGCCGGCAGCACCCCCTCCACCAGTGACGTTCCGGTGGCGGGGGAGGGCCAGGCCTCCCGCACGTACCAGAGGAGCATGGCCTCGGCCGGTGCGGGCAGCGGCCGGCTGCTGCCGCGCTCGCGCCACAGCGAACGCAGCCAGCCGGTGGCTCCGGTGCCCGTGCCGACGAGGACGCCGGAGGACGCCTGGGCCTCCGTCGCGCCGGGCCCGTCGTCGACACCGATCCGGTACCGGGACGTCTGGTGGTCCGGCCGGCCGAGGTAGATCTCGTTGAGCGCGACGAGGCGCTGGGTGTCGTCGGCGACGGCCTCGACCATGGTCAGCTCCTCGGCCGTGGCGCCGCGGGTGACGGCGGCCCGCAGCAGCCGGGCGGTGTCGGCGGCCCGGTGGCGTACGAGCACCCCGGGATTGCGCCCCGGATCGGTGTCGATCCCCACCACCGGCTGCCCGGTCAGGTACTTCGCCGTGTTGGCGACGAGCCCGTCCTGGCCGGCCACGACGACCACGTCCTCGGGTGCGAACAGGAACCGGTCGAGGTCCGCGCGCTCCACCCGCGTCTGCCGCCACTGCACCGGCACGGCCGCCGACACCTCCGCCAGCGTCCGCCGGGTGCGGTGGTGGCGCTCGGCCACGTCCTGGATGCTGCGGCCGCGTGAGGAGAGGAAGAACTCGGCCTGGCCGTGGGTGCCGTGCCGGGCGAGCAGCTCCTCGTACTCGGTGGTGCGGTGCACGAGCACCGCTCGCGGTGCCAGGCTCACGCCGTCCCCGTCCCCGTTCCCGTCCCCGTGGCCGTTCCCGGCCCGCCCAGCCGGGCGAGCAGTCCGGTGAGGACGTCGGGGGAGAGGGTGATGCTGTCGACGCGCGGCAGGTTCTCCGCGAGGCGGGTGACGGCCAGCGCGTGCAGCGTCGCCGGGTCGGTCTCGGCGTGCACGCGCAGCCAGGCGGCCTGGGCCCCGGCGCGCGCCTCGCCGACCTCGCGGGCCGCCGTGGCCTCGGCCTTGGCGATCCGTACCGTGCGGGCGGCTTCCGCCTCGGCGCGTACGGCGTCGGCCGCGGCGCTCTCCTCCGCCTCCCGCCGGGCGTTGGTGCCCTTCTGCTCGACGAGCCGCTCCTCCCTGCGGGCCAGCTCGATCCGGCTGGCGAGCTCGTTCTCGGCGATGGCCCGTTCCCGCTCCACGGCGACGGCACGGCGCTCGTAGGTCGCGCGGTCGGCCTCCTGCTGGATCTGCTCACGGGCCGGGGTGCGCAGCGCCCGTTCGACCTCGGGTTCGGGGCGCAGGGCGATGACGCGTACGGCCACCACCTCGATGCCGGTGGCGCCGAGCCGGGGCTCGCCGCCGAGACCGGCGGAGATCCTCTCCCGTACGGCGGTGACGCCGTCGGCCAGGGCCGCCGACAGCGGCGTACGGGCCAGGACGTCGAGCGCGTGCTGCTGGGCGGTCCCGGTGAGCAGCGTGGAGATCTGCTCCAGCGGGGCGCCGCGCCAGACGCCGGTGTCCGGGTCGATCGAGAAGTCCAGGCGGGCGGCGGCGGTGGCGGGTTCGCTGATCCGGTACGTCACCGTCGCCTGCACCGACACGTCCTGGAAGTCCGACGTCCTGGCGTGGAACGTGACGGCCAGCTCCCGGTCGTCGACGGGTACTTCGGACACGGCGGCGGTCAGCGCCCGGAACCAGAAGCTGAGGCCGGGGCCGTCGTGGACGAGCCGGCCGCGCCGGTGGTGGCGGACATGGACGGTGGGTGCGGAGCGCAGATGGCGCCAGCCGAAGCGCCTGGTGATGTCGGCCATGGAACAACCCCCTTGTTTTCGTCACTACGACGATATCGGCGACCGCCGCTTATCGTCAAGGCGACGAAATGAGCGGGTCGCGCGCTTGCGCCGACCGCGGCACCGCACCAGGCTGACGGCATGGTCACCATCACCGTGCGCAGGGTCTACGACGATCCCCGACCCGACGACGGCACCCGCGTCCTCGTCGACAGGCTCTGGCCCAGAGGGGTCTCCAAGGAGCGGGCGGCGGTCGAGGAATGGCTCAAGGAGGTGGCCCCTTCCGGTGAGTTGCGCACCTGGTACCACAAGGACGCCTCCCGGTACGGGGAGTTCGACGCGCGCTACCGCCAGGAGCTCGAACAGGGCCCGGCCGCGGAAGCCCTGGACCGGCTGCTCGCCCTCGCACGCGGCGGGCCGCTCACCCTCGTCACCTCGGTGAAGCACGTCGAGGGCAGTCATCTCCCGACACTCGTCGACGTGCTGGAGAAGGCGGCTCAGACGCCGCCGAGCCCGTAGACGCGGTCGGCCGTCCCGGCGAACACCTGGGCCTGCTCGTCCTTCGCCAGGTGCTCGGTCAGCGTGCGTGCGCAGGCCAGTACGCCGGCGTACGAGGAAGCCAGCCGGCACACCGGCCAGTCGGAGCCGTACATCGTCCGGGCCGGCCCGAACGCCTCCAGCACCGTGTCCGCGTACGGCCGTAGACCGTCCACCGTCCAGGACGTCCAGTCCGCCTCGGTGACCATCCCGGACAGCTTGCAGACGGTGTTCGGCAGCGCCGCCAGCGCGCGCACCGCGGACCCCCACGGCTCCCGCCCGCCGGTCGCGATCGGCGGCTTGCCCAGATGGTCGAGGACGAACGTCAGCCCGGGGTGGGCGGCGGCCGTCCGCACCGCCGCGTCCAGCTGATGCGGCAGGACCAGCAGGTCGTACACCAGCCCGGCCTCCGCGACCGCGGACAGCCCGCGCCGTACGTCGTCCCGGAGCAGCCAGCCGGGGTCCGGCTCGCCCTGCACCGGATGCCGGATGCCGACGAGCCGTTCCCCGCCGGGAAGTTCACGCAGCGCGGCCAGGGCGCCGGCGACGTCCGGCGCGGTCAGATCCGTCCAGCCGACCACACCCGCGACCGGACCGCCGGCGGCGGCGAGAGCGAGGAACTCGGGAGTCTCCTGCGCCACCGGCACCGTCTGGACGAGGACCGTCGCCTGCACCCCGGCGGCCGCCGTCTCGGCACACAGCTCGGGAAGGAGGAAGTCCCGCCGGATCGCGGCGAGTTCCGGGCCGATCCAGTCCTGGTCGCGCACGGACAGGTCCCACACATGGTGATGGGCGTCGACGATCCGCATGACGGTCACAGCTCCCAGACGACCGGGAGCCCGGCCCCGGCGCCCTCGGCGGAGTAGTCGTGCACCACGTCCAGCAGCTCCGCCATCCGCGCCTGCCACGCGATGTTCACCGGCAGGCCCTCCAGTTCGGCCAGCAGCCGGGCATAGTCCGCGCAGTCGATGACATGGAACAGGTCGGTGCCGCTGCGCCAGATCGTCCACGAGGAGGCCCCGGCGGCACGGATCGCCGCCCGCAGCTCCGCGGGCACCTCCCGGTGCGCCGCCTCGTACTCCCCGACCCGGTCGGCGCGGACCCTCGTGTGCAGAGCGACTCTCATACCGGCTGCACCAGCCCTTCCTCCTCCAGCTCCGTCCACAGCTCCTCGGGTACGGGAACGGCCAGCATCGCCGCCGCGTCCTCGATCTCGTACGGGGAACACGCCCCCACGAGCACGCTCGCCACCGCCGGATGCCGGAACGGGAAGGCCAGCGCCGCGGCCCGCAGCGGGACCCCGTGCCGTTCGGTCACGGCCTTCACGCGCAGCGCCCGTTCCAGCACCCGCGCGTCCGCGGGCCGGTAGTCGTAGGCGGCGCCGGGCTTCGGGTCCGCCAGCAGGCCCGAGTTGAACACACCGCCGATGACGACGCTGCGGCCGCGCGCCGCGGCCAGCGGCAGCAACTGCTGGGCGGCGCGCTGGTCGAGCAGGGTGAACCGGCCCGCGCACAGCACCACATCGGCGTCCGTGTCGCGGAGGAAGCGCGTGAGCATCCCGGCCTGGTTCATGCCGGCGCCGATCGCCCGTACGGTGCCCTCCGCGCGCAGTCGCTCCAGCGCCGGATAGGCCTCGCGGAACGCCTGCTCGCCGTGGTCGTCGGGGTCGTGGAGATAGACGATGTCGATCCGGTCCAGACCGAGCCGCCCCAGGCTGTCCTCGATGCTGCGCCGCACCCCGTCCGCGCTGAAGTCCCAGCGGCGGCGGTGCGTAGCGGGCGTCGCGAAGCCGTGGGCGAGGTCGTCGGCGAGGCCGTCGGCGGCGCCGTCGCCGTGCCGTTCGACGGGTTCCAGGATCCGCCCCACCTTCGTGGACAGGGTGAACCCGTCCCGCGGCCGGTCCCGCAGCGCGGCCCCCAGCCGCCGCTCGGACAGCCCGAGACCGTAGTGCGGGGCCGTGTCGAAGTAGCGCACGCCCGCGTCCCAGGCGGCATCGACGGCGGCCGCCGCCGTCTCCTCGGGCACGGCCCTGTAGAGATTGCCGATACCGGCCGCCCCGAAGGACAGCCCGGTCACCGGACAGCCGCTGCGCCCCAGTTCGGTGCTGAGCATCCCGTCGTCGCCCCTGCCCCTTGTCGCCCCGCGTCGGCATCGCGGGCCCGCGTTCGTCCGCGCGCGGGCCACGTGATCCGCATATTTATCAGACCTATGAGGGGCCGCGACACCCTTCTGTCCGAGTTTTCGGGCGCGATCGGAGCGAGGGAGCCGTTATTGATCCGATGAATCATGGGTTGTCCGCCGACTGCCGACTGCCGACTGCCGACTGCCGACTGCCGACTGCCGACTGCCGACTGCCGACTGCCGACTGCGGGCTACCGGCTGCCTGCTACCGGAACCGGCCACCGGCCACCGCTGTCGGACACGGCCTAACGGCCCGCGGCGAAGGCGTCGACGCCGGTGAGCTCCGCCGACAGCTCCCACAGACGTTCCGCCTGCCCGGGATCGGTCGCGTATCCGCGTACGCCGCTGGTCAGCTCGTCCGCATCGTCGGTCAGCGGCTCGGCGATGTCGCAGTCCTCGCAGTAGACGCCGCCGAGGCCCGCCAGTTGCGGGGAGGTCGCCGCCCACACCTGCGTCGCCGCGCCCTGCTCGGGCGTCTTGAAACCGGTGCCGACCGGACGGCCCTGCTCGTCGATCCAGCCACGGCCGAGCATCTCCTCCGTGGAGAGATGACGCGCCAGTTCGGTGAGGATCTGGCCGGGATGGACGGCGAAGGCCCGTACTCCGGCGTCCCGGCCCAGGGCGTCGAGCCGTACGGCGAACAGCACATTGGCCGTCTTGGCCTGCCCGTACGCCTGCCACTTGTCGTAGCCGCGGGCGAAGTGCACGTCGTCCCAGCGGATGCCGGAGAGCTGATGGCCCCGGGAGGACAGCGAGACGACGCGGGCGCCGCCGTCCTCGATGGCCGGCCAGAGCCGGTTGACGAGGGCGTAGTGGCCGAGGTGGTTGGTCGCGAACTGGGCCTCCCAGCCCGGCCGACGCGCCTCTCGGGACTGGCCATGACGCCCGCGTTGTCGACCATCATGTCGATGCCGCGGCCGGAGGCGAGGAACCGCCCGGCGAAACCGCGGACGCTCTCCAGGTCGGAGAGGTCCAGTTCGTCGACCTCCACGTCGCCCTCCATGCCCGCGACCGCTTCCTCGGCGACCGCGCGCCGGCGCGCGGGTACGACGACACGGGCCCCGGCGCCGGCCAGTGCCCGTGTCGTCTCCAGCCCGAGGCCCGAGTACCCGCCCGTGACGATGGCGAGCCGGCCGGTGAGGTCGATGCCCTGCAGAACGTCCCGCGTGGTGCTCCGGGCTCCGAAGCCCGAGCCGATCCTGTGCTGAGGAGTGTTCATGCGTCGACGTTAGGGGGTGTCCGGTGGGTCTTGCTGGGCTCGCGGCGTCATGCGACTCCGTCTCCGGCGTTGTCGTCGGGCGCCAACTCCCCCGTGGCCCTCCGGGCACGGGAGGTACCCCCACCGCGTTGTCTTCCTCCTCCGCCTTGGATCCGAAGCCGCATGACGCGCTCACTGATCCAGCCTGACCCACCGGACACCCCCTAAGCCTTGGAGCGCTCTCGAACGCAAACGCCGGCATGGGGGTGTCGGCGCGGGGCGGCGGCGAGGGCAGGCGCGTCAGCGTGCCTCGTCCAGCCGGGCGCGCTGTTCCGGGGTGAGGTCCAGGTCCACCGCGGCCAGGCTCTCCTCCAGTTGCGCCACCGACGACGCGCCGACCAGCGGAATCACCGGGATCTCACCGCCGATCAGCCAGGACAGCACGACCTGGTTCGGCGTCGCGCCGGTCTCCTTGGACACCGCCCGCAGGGCTTCGAGACGGGCCGGAGTGCCCGCGTGGTCGAGGCCCGGGTCCAGCGGCTTGTCGCCACGCGTGTACGCGCCGCCGAGCAGCGGGGAGTACGCGACCAGCGTCAGCGACGGCTCGTCCCGTACATAGCTGAGCAGATCCCCGGCGACCGCGCCCAGTTCGCCGTCGGCAGAGCGCAGCGTCGGCAGGTCGGTGCGGCGGCGCAGATAGCTGTGGTGGTACTGGAGGACCTCGTAGCCGGGCAGCCCCGCCGCCGCGGCCACGTTCCTCGCCCGCTCCACGCGCCACGCCCAGTGGTTGCTCACCCCCAGCAGCCCGGCCGTGCCGTCGGCGACGAGCCCAGCGAACGCCTCCACGGTCTCGGTCACCGGCACGTCACGGTCCTCCACGTGCGCGTACAGCAGATCCAGCCGGTCCACCCCGAGCCGCTCACGGCTGCGCTCCGCCGACTCACGGATCACCGTGGCCGACAGCCCCTCGATGTCGTGGGAGAAGGTGCTGGTGGGCGTGTTGGGCCGGGCGCCGAGCTTGGTCGCGATGGTGATGCCGTCGCCGACGCCGCGGCTGCGGCGCCACCGTCCGAGGAGTTCCTCGCTCTCCCCGCCCTGCGTACCGTCGACCCAGAACGCGTAGTTGTTGGACGTGTCGATGAACGTGCCGCCGGCCTCGGCGTAGCGGTCGAGAATCGCGAACGACGTCGCCTCGTCGGTGCTCGTGCCGAAGCGCATCGCGCCGAGGCTCAGCACGCTCACCTCCCGGCGGGTCGCCGGGTCCTGACCGATCGTGCGGTAGCGCATGGGAGATCCCCCTCGTGGTCGCTCATCGGTCGTCGACGATGAGCCGCTCGACACTGCCGAGAGGGATGATGGATCTTCGAGTGCGCTCCAAGTCAACTGGGAGCGTCTTCCTCGGCGGACGACAGATGGAACAGACCGCCCTCGGGGTCACGCAGCGTCGCCGTCCGCCCGAGCGCCGAGTCGTGCGGGGGAGTGACGACCGTGCCGTGCGCGGCGGCGGCCCGGGCGGCCGCGGCATCGACGTCGGTGCGGCAGAAGTGGACGTGCCACTTGGGCCGAATGGCGGGATCCGGTGACTGCTGAACGCCGCCGTACAGGCCGGCCACGGTGCGCCCGCCCGCCCGCAGGATCACCCGGTCGTGTTCGTAGCGCACATCGATGACCTCGGGCCCCTGGGCGTCCCATTCGAACACCTCGCCGTAGAACAGGGCGGAGGCGAACGGGTCCCTCGTATGGAGCTCCAGCCATGCCGCGGCGCCGCTTCCGCGCCCCGCGTACCATCCGGCGTCCACCGGCCCCTCCCAGATGCAGAACGCCGCGTCCACCGGGTCGGCGGCCCATGCCATCCGTCCCCGGCCGAACGCGATCGGCCCCACGGCGACGGTGCCACCGCGCTCCCGTACGCGTGAGGCCACCGCGTCCGCGCTGTCCGCGACGAAGTACGCCGTCCAGGCGACGGGCAGCCGGACACCCATGGACTGCGTGGACTCCACCAGGCCCGCGACCGGTTCCCCGTCGGCGTGGGCGACGACATAACCCTGTCCCTGGAGGCCGGGCTCGAACTCCCAGCCCAACACCTCACCGTAGAAGTCCTGGGCGGCGTTCATGTCCTGTGTCGTCAGGCTCACCCAGCAGGGCGTGCCCTGCACCCCACACGCTGTGGCCGCCAAGGCCGCTCACCTCATTCACATCCCGGGGCCGGAAGCCACTCCCTCACACCCTTCAACAGAATCAGGACCGTCGCCACCGCACGCCTGGCGACCGATGCGACGGCACAGCCCGACGGTGCGGAAAACACGTTGGCGCGAGCGCGGTCGCGGGTTAAGGTGGCGTCGCCGCGGTGAAGAGACCCCGTGGCGCAGAGCCAGAAGTGGAACCGGAGGTGAGGACGTTGATGACGGTCATTGCGATGGGCGCCGCCCAGAACCAGAAGATCTTCGTTCCCATTTCCGTGGTCTCCGGCTGACCTTCCTTTCCTCGCACGCCGGTGTGCGTGCGCCGGGGCCACCCGTGTGAAGGGTTCCCCTTGTCTTCCTCTTCCTTCTCTTCTTCGGCTTCTTCTGCTTCGCCGTCACATCCGCTCGCGCCGTACGGCTGGGACGAGGCGCTCGCCGCCGCGTTCGCACCACACGCCGAGCAGGGCCTCGTGCCCGGGCGGGTCGTACGGGTCGACCGCGGGCAGTGCGACGTCGTCACCGCGGCGGGGACCGTCCGCGCCGACACGGCGTTCGTGACGCCCCACGATCCGCTCCGGGTGATCTGCACCGGGGACTGGGCGGCCGTCGACGCGGCCGGCAGCCCGCGCTATGTGCGGACGTATCTGCCGCGGCGTACCGCGTTCGTACGCTCCACCTCCTCGCAGCGGTCCGAGGGCCAGATCCTCGCCGCCAACGTCGACCACGTGATCATCGCGGTCTCGCTCGCCGGTGAACTCGACCTCGGGCGGATCGAGCGGTTCCTGGCGCTGGCCTGGGAGAGCGGCGCGCAGCCGCTCGTCGTGCTCACCAAGGCGGACCTGGTGCCGGACGTGACCGGGCGGTCGTATCTCGTCCAGGACGTGGAGACCGTGGCGCCCGGTGTGCCGGTGCTGCCGGTCAGCTCGCTGACCGGTGAGGGCACGGACGTGCTCGCCGCGGTCGTGGCCGGCGGTACGAGCGTGCTGCTCGGCGTCTCCGGTGCCGGAAAGTCCACGCTGGCGAACACGCTGCTCGGCGAGGACGCCATGGAGGTGCAGGCGGCGCGCGAGGTCGACGGCAAGGGCCGCCACACCACGACGACCCGCAACCTGCTCGTGCTCCCCGGCGGCGGCGTCCTGATCGACACACCCGGTCTGCGCGGGGTCGGGCTCTTCGACGCCGGGAGCGGCGTCGGGCAGGTCTTCTCGGAGATCGAGGACCTGGCCGGGGACTGTCGCTTTCACGACTGCGCCCATGAGGCGGAGCCCGGCTGTGCCGTCCTCGCCGCCGTCGCGGACGGCTCGCTGCCCGAGCGCCGTCTGGACAGCTATCGCAAGCTCCTGCGCGAGAACCAGCGCATCGTCGCGAAGACCGACGCCCGCCTGCGCGCGGAGATCCGCCGCGACTGGAAGCAGAAGCACGCCGAGGGCCGTGCGGCGGCCCAGGCCAAGCGCGGCCGCGTGCGCTGACGTCTGCCCGGGGGCTCCCGCCCCCGGGGACGCCACGCCGCCGTTGCCGGCGGGACCGGACTCTCCGGTCCCGCCGGCGATGGCTGGGAGGCCCACGGGCGCCCGGTCGGGCACGGTGTCCGAAATCCGCCGGAACCATGCCGGGCGCGGGCGGACACTGGACGTGTGAGGGACGAGGACACCAGGTACGAAGCCGTCAGCAGCCGCGACGCCCGGTTCGACGGAGAGTTCTTCTTCGCCGTCCGGACGACCGGGATCTACTGCCGCCCCAGCTGCCCGGCCGTGACGCCCAAGCGGGAGAACGTCCGGTTCTTCCCGACCGCGGCGGCCGCTCAGGGGCATGGTTTCCGGGCCTGCCGGCGGTGCAGGCCGGACGCCGTGCCCGGGTCGGCCGAGTGGAACGTACGGGCCGACGTCGTCGGCCGGGCCGTACGGATGATCGGCGACGGGGTCGTGGACCGCGAAGGCGTGCCGGGGCTCGCGGAGCGGCTCGGCTACAGCGCCCGGCAGGTCCAGCGGCAGCTGAACGCGGAGCTGGGGGCCGGGCCCGTCGCGCTCGCCCGGGCCCAGCGGTCGCACACGGCGCGGGTGCTGCTGCAGACGACCGGGCTGCCGGTCACCGAGATCGCGTTCGCGTCCGGCTTCGCCAGCGTGCGGCAGTTCAACGACACGATCCGGCAGATCTACGCCCGTACGCCGAGCGAACTGCGCGCCGAGGCCGGGACGAAGCGCGCCGCGAGCGCCCCCGCGATCCCGCTGCGGCTCGCCCACCGCGGCCCGTACGCGGCCCGGGAGGTCTTCGACCTGCTCGCGCGGGAGGCCACGGACCGTGTCGAGGAGGTCGTCGGCGCGCCCGGCGCGCGTACGTACCGCCGCACGCTGCGGCTGCCGCACGGATCCGGGATCGCCGCCGTGGACGAGCGGTCGGCCGGGCCGTGGCTGGAGGCCCGGATCCATCCGGCCGATCTGCGCGATCTGACCACCGCCGTCCAGCGGCTGCGCCGCCTGTTCGACCTGGACGCCGACCCGTACGCCGTGACAGAGCGCCTGTCCGCCGACCCGGCGCTCGCGCCGCTCGTCGCCGCCCGCCCCGGGCTGCGTTCACCCGGTACCGCCGAGCCCGAGGAGTTCGCGATCCGGACGCTCGTCGGTGCCGAGGAGTCCGCGCGGCTGGTCGAGACGTACGGCAAGATCCTGGACCGGCCCAGCGGCGGGCTCACCCATCTCTTCCCCGAACCGCAGACGCTGACGGACCATCCCGTCGCCGGGCCGCTCGCGGCCGCGCTCGCCGACGGGCGGGTACGGCTCGACCCCGGCGCCGACCGCGACGAGGCCGAGCGCGCCCTGCTCGCCGTGCCCGGCGTGTCCCCCCGGACCGCCGCGCTCATCCGGATGCGCGCCCTCGGCGACCCGGACGTCGCCCCGGACGGCGAGCCCGACGCCGAGCCTGATGCCGAGCCTGACGGCGGGCCCGACTCCGGGCCTGACTCCGGGCCTGACGCCGTGGCCGGCTCCGTGGCCGGCTCCGTGTCCGGCGACGAGGCCTGGCGGCCGTGGCGCTCGTACGCCGTCCGCCATCTCGAAGCCGCCGGCCACTGACCGGCCGTCCCCCGGCAGAGGCGCCTCCTCTTCTAGGGAGAGGGCTCCTCCAGACCCCAGCTGTGGATCTTCCGCGGATGGATGCGGATGACCTCCTCGCTGAAGTGCGGCCCCAGCGCGTGCGGCCCGGTGAGCAGTTCCGCCTCCCCCCGGATGTCGACCCCGCGCACCCGCCACGGCCGCTCGCTCACGATGTCGTCGACGACGAGCGCGACCTTCGGGTTCGCCCGCAGATTGCGCCACTTCTTCGTCTTCCCCATGGCCAGCCCGCCGATCAGGATCGTGCCGTCGTCCTGCGGGAAGAAGCCGACCGGGTTGGCCTGGGGGCGGCCCTCGGGGTCGACGGTCGCCATCCGCCCGAGCCTCTGTGTCCTCAGATACGCGCGCTCCGCCTCGCTGAATTCGGTCATACGGCCAGCATCACGCCCGTACGCCGCCCCCGCATCGGGCGCGGGTCCCGCACCGGGCCGGGACAGGACGTAGGACCGAGGACGGACCACCGCGGCCGCACTCACGCCGGCAGGCCCCAGGGCGCTGCCGGCGCGTTCGGCGTGACCGGCCGGACGACCGGATCCGGGCGGTCGCCGCGCGCGGTGATCAGCGCCGAGTCGCCACGGCGCAGCGCGATGCGCACGGTCCCCTCACCCGCGTCCTCGTACCGCAGGAGGCGCCCCCGACCGTCCCGTACGTCGACCGGGCCCTCGATCCCATGGCGTACGACGCACGGCTCGCCCGCCTCGCTGACCAGCCGCACCCACCGGGTCACGCCGTCCTGGCGCACCGCGCTCAGCAGGAACGCGCCCTGGGTGCGGAAGTCGTGGACCGTCAGGTCCCGCCAGGCGTCCGGGACCGCGGGGAAGACGCGGATGACGTCGCCCCAGGACTGGCAGACCATGTCGTGCACCGACTGGGCCGCCGACAGCGGTGTCTCGATGACCGGACCGGACTCCTTGTACATCGTGTTCGGCCGGATGAAGCGGCGCATCAGCTCGCCCAGGTACCCGAGCGCGTCCTCGCCCTTGCCGAGCAGCGCCGACATCGACGCGGCGCCCGTGAACGTGTAGCCCTGCAGCGCCCCTTCGAAGCTCACCCAGTGGTTCAGTGACGTCTCGATCAGCGCCCGCTCCTCGGCCGTGCGGCCCGTGATCTCGTACAGCGGGTAGACCGCGAGGAGATGGGAGTAGTGACGGTGGGACTTCGCGAAGGGGACCCCGGCGCCGATCATGTAGCCGTTGGCGTCCACCGGGTAGGGAACCAGCTTCGCGAGCACCTCCTCCCAGCGGCCGGACAGCGGGTCCTCGACGCCCAGTTCGCGCGCCGAGTCGAGGAGGGTGCGGCAGCCCCAGCGCAGCAGCATCAGGTCGTAGTTGCAGTCCGGTGCGTCCACGCCGTACTCGGGCGAGAACGTCGCCGGCAGGTGGAGCTTGCCGTCCGCGCCCGGGGTGAGGAAGCGCAGGTAGTAGTTGACGGCCTTGCGCAGCAGCGGGAAGAGGGTGTCGCGCAGGACCGTCCGGTCCATGGTGTGGCGGTAGGACAGCCAGACGTTGTGCAGGGCCCAGACGAGATTGCCGACCTCCGGGGTGGGCGGGTTCCGGCCGGGGATGCCGACGCCGTAGCCGTTGCTCGTGGGGGTGTTCGGGCCGTTGCGCAGACGGATGTCGGTGGTGCGCGGGACACCGGCACAGTCGCCGCGGTAGGCGGGGGCCACTTCGGCGGTCAGCTGGTCCCGGTACTCGCCGAGCGCCCGGGTGACGGCGTCGAGTTCGAGATGGTTCGAGCCGTGGATCAGCCAGTACTCCAGCTGGACGTTGAGGTTCCACCAGGTGGCGGGCCACGGGGTGGGCTCCAGCCAGGGGCCGCACGTCGCCATCACGGGCGCGTCGCGCCGGGCCGCGGACGCCGCCTTGTACAGCTGGATCCAGTAGAACCGCTGCAGCCGTGCGTCCGGCAGCGACAGGAAACTCCTGCGGTAGTAGCGCTGCCACCAGCCGCGGTGCGGCAGCGCGAGGACGTCGTACGGCACCGCCGACGCGCCCCGTACGGACTTCAGCGCCCGCTCGCGCGCCGTCGGCCGGGGGAAGGAGTGCGCGACGGACACGTACAGGGTGCGCCGCTCGCCACGGGTGGTCTCGCCCCAGGCCGTGACGTGCTGCCCGCCCGCGAGCAACGGCTGTACGGCGGCGGTCAGTTCGCCGTGCCGCTCGATCACGGCCGGGGGATTGCCCTGGTAGCCGTCGGGCCGCGGGTGGAACGCGGCGCGCGGGCTGATCGCCTCGGCCGGATGGAAGACCCAGCGGAAGTCCCGCTCACCCGCGCTCGGTTCGATCTCCACGGTGAGCACCGGGGCGGAGGTGTGGACGAAGGCGCGCAGCCGCAGTGTGCCGGCGGTGGTGGTGAGAG
Source organism: Streptomyces sp. NBC_00259 (assembly GCF_036181745.1). Lineage (NCBI taxonomy): Bacteria > Bacillati > Actinomycetota > Actinomycetes > Kitasatosporales > Streptomycetaceae > Streptomyces > Streptomyces sp. NBC_00259. The sequence continues at coordinate 6,338,187 of NZ_CP108080.1, forward strand.
TGCCGGTCAGTTCGGCGTCGCGCAGGCCGAGCCGGCAGTCGATTCCGGTGATGGTGCCGACGGGTTCGAGGGTGAAGTGCCCGATGGGCAGCCGTGCGAGACCGAAGAGGGAACCGAACTCGGGCCGCTGGTCCTGTACTTCGGAGTGCTGGACGTTGAAGCGTACGGCTTTCGTCGCCGCGCCGGGTTCGGCGTAGATCCCGGAGCCGAGCAGGCCGTTGCCGAGGTACGGGCCTTCGTACCAGGTCGTCGGCATCCGCTGCCAGACGAGGTCGGCGTCGTCCAGGACCGTGCGCCAGATGTCCTCACGGGGCCCGGCGGCCGCGGCGCCCTGCGCGCCGCCGTCGGCCAGGGGCTCCGCGGCCCGCGCCGGTGCGGACGCGATGCCGGGCCCGACGAGCGCGGCGCCGGCCGCGGCCGCCGTACCGCCGGCGAGAACGGATCTTCTGGACGGGTTGACCATGACGTCATCTCCCATACATCGGAGCTATTCCCTGACGGAAGGTAGGGAAGGGGGAGTTGGGCGTCAAGAGAGGGGGAGAGATCCGATGTGTTGTGGAGTCAGTTCGCCGTTGGGGCTGAAGCCGGGTCAACGCTGGCCAGACCAGGGCGAGTTGCCTCACGGCCCTCGCGCGCGGGGCCCCGACCGCGCCGGGGCGGGCGCCGTGCGCCTACGAGTGCGGGACTCGGACCTGCCGGCCTCCGCCTCGTGTCACGGGGCCGTTCCGTAGCCGGCTACCGCCGACTGCCGTGCCGCGCGCACTTCTCCCGCGCCTGTCGCGTGCGCTTTCCGGTGTGCCCTGCGGGCTACCGTACGTGCCTTCGTGTCACGGGTCGTTCCGTGGGCCGCCGCTGGCTGCCCTGCCGCGCGCACCCGGCTGCGTCCATCGCGCCGGGCCTCGAGCGCCTTCCGGTGTGCCCCGCGGGCTACCGCACGCGCCCCCGCGTCACGGGTCGTTCCGCGGGCCGCCGCCAGGTGTCGTGGCGCGGGCCCCGGGTGTGGAGCGGGCCACCCAGCCCTTCTCGTACGCGTGCCATCCGAGCTGCAGCCGGGTCGTCACACCCGTCAGTTCCATCAGCCCCTTCACCCGTCGCTGCACGGTCCGCAGCCCGAGATCCAGTTGCTTGGCCACGCTCGCGTCCGTCATCCCCGCCAGCAGCAGCGAGAGGATCTCCAGATCCGCGGAGTCCGGGCCCGGCGCCTCCTCCTCGCTCACCGCGGCGCCCGCACCCAGTCGCAGGGGCAGTGCCTCCCGCCACACCGCCTCGAACAGTCCCATCAGCGATTCCAGCAGTCCGCTCGCGTGCACCACCAGCGCCGCCGGTTCCGAGCCCCGCCCGCTCAGCGGGACCATCGCCAGCGTCCGGTCCGCGACGACGAGTTTGGTCGGCACCCGGTCCACGACGCGGACCAGCTCGTCGCGGCCGAGCGAGGCCGCGACCTCGGTGACCCCGGTCGGCAGCGTCAGCACCTCGCGCTCGATGACGATGCGGTACGCCACCCCCCGCCGGGCCGCCGTCTCCTCCGCCTCGTTGTCCATCCCCGACACCGCCACCGGCTTCCCGTTGACCAGCGCGCACACCTCGTCCGTCGCGCCCAGCTGGAGCTGCAGAAAGCGGTGCGCCACCGCGCTCGCGCCGGTGACCACCTCGACCAGGTCGTGCACCGCCGGTTCCGTGGACTCCGCCCGGTACTCCTCGGCGAGCAGCGCCGCCGCCAGCTCCGCCTGCTCCAGCTCATGACGGTGCTGGGTGAGCAGCGCGCCCAGGGCGACACCGGGCGGAGCCGCCACCCAGCGGCCCGCCCTGGCGGACGACTGCGCGGCCAGCCCGTGCTGTTCCAGCACGCGCAGCGCCCGCTCGGTCTCCGGTTCCGCGAGCGCGAGTCGGTGCGCCAGATCGGTGACCTCCGCGGCGCCGAGCGCCACCAGTGCGCGGTACGCCGACTCCTGTCTCGCGTCGAGACCTATCGCTCCCAGCACCCCTGACCCCTCCCCGGACCTGGTGATTCACCCTACGGCGGACATGATCGTGGCGGAAACCGGCCACGGCGTAAACCCGCCGCGCACATCATCCCTGCACCATCCTCCGCTCTGCGAAGGTGGCCGCCACCGCAGCACCAATAGCCACCGGACATGCGGCATTTGCCTGTCTGTGGTCCGGAATCAACTGGGGAGAGCGATGCGTCCGACAATGCGCACGGTCATGGGTGCGGCCACCGCCGCCGTCCTGGCCGCCACCGCGGTCGGTCCGTCCGTGGCCGCCGGGCCGCGGGACGGAGCGGCAGACGGCAGACCCCTGACGGGCAGCCGGGCGGCGGCCGCCGCCGAGGCGCGGTCCGTCACCGTCACGCTCGTCACCGGGGACCGCGTCGTGGTACGCGGCGCCGGCACGGCGAGCCCCGCCGCCGCGGCCCTGCCGCGCGAGGACGGCTCCGTACCGCTGCTGCAGACCCGCCAGTCGGGCAAGGACCTGTACGTCTACCCCGAGGGCGCGGCCGCCGCGCTCGCCGCCGGCCGGGTCGACCAGGAACTGTTCAACGTCACCGGGCTGATCCGCCAGGGCTACGACGACGCGCACAGCACCTCCCTGCCGCTGATCGCCGTCTACGGCACCGACGTCGCCCGCTCCGCCCCGGCGACGCCCCGCGGCGCCGAGCGCTCCCTCGTCCTGGACGCCGTGGACGGCGTCGCGCTGAAGGCCGACAAGAAGCAGGCCGCCGGATTCTGGGCCGACGTCACGAGCCCCCGCTCCCGCGCCTCCGCCGGGCTGACCAAGCTCTGGCTCGACCGCAAGGTGCGGGCCACGCTCGACCGTTCGACGGCGCAGGTCCACGCCCCCGAGGCATGGGCCGCCGGCTACGACGGCAAGGGCACCAAGGTCGCCGTCCTCGACACCGGCGCGGACGCCGAGCACCCCGACCTCAAGGGCCGTATCACCGCCCAGGAGAACTTCACCGACTCCGCGGACGCGGGCGACCGTCAGGGCCACGGCACCCACACCATCTCCACCGTCGGCGGCTCCGGCGCCGCGAGCGGCGGCAGGAAGAAGGGCGTCGCCCCCGGCGCCGAACTCCTCAACGGCAAGGTCCTCAACGACTACGGCAGCGGCGCCACGTCCTGGATCATCGCCGGCATGCAGTGGGCCGTCGACCAGAAGGCCGACGTCGTCTCCATGAGCCTCGGCAGCCAGGTCCCGACCGACTGCACCGACCCGATGAGCGTCGCCGCCGAGCAACTCTCCCAGAGCAACGGCACCTTGTTCGTCGTCGCGGCCGGCAACTCGGGCCCCGCGCTCAACACCGTCTCCTCGCCCGGCTGCGCGCCCGGTGTCCTCACCGTCGGCGCCGTGGACCGCGACGACTCCACCGCGAGCTTCTCCAGCCTCGGCCCGGCCATCGTCTCGCACACCCTCAAGCCCGAGATCGCCGCGCCCGGCGTCGACATCTCCGCCGCCGCGGCGGGCGGCCGCGGCGTCCACGCGTACCGGTCGATGTCCGGTACGTCGATGGCCACCCCGCATGTCGCGGGCGCCGCCGCCATACTCAAGCAGCGCCATCCCGACTGGACCGCCCAGCAGCTCAAGGCCGCGCTCGTGTCGTCGGCGAAGGCCACGATCCCCGGCGACGTACGCGAGACCGGCGCGGGCCGTCTCGACGTCAAGGCCGCCCTCGACACCACCGTCACCGGCGCCCCCGCCGTCCAGGGCGGCACCTTCAACTGGCCCCAGGACAGCAGCGACCGCGCCACCGCCACGCTGCCCTACACCAACCACGCGGCCGCGCCCGTGAAGCTGGACCTCTCCGTCGAGAAGGTCACCGGCAACGACGGCTCACGCATCCGCTCCACCGTCGCCCGGCTGGGCGCGCGCTCCGTCACCGTCCCCGCCGGCGCGACCGTCGAGGTCCCCCTGACCCTGGACCCCGCCGCCCGCCTCGACCGCGCGCAGTACGGCGACGTCACCGGCCGGATCCTCGCGACCGTGCGCGGCGCAGCCGTGGTCTCCACCCCGTTCTCGCTGTACGTCGAACCGGAGACCGTCACCCTGCGCGTCAAGCTCGTCGACCGCGCGGGCAGGCCCGCCGCCGGCGCGTCGTCCCTCGACGTCATCGGCACCGACACCGCCACCGGTGAGCGCCGCTTCAACGACGGCGCCACCGACCAGGTGTACCGGCTGCGCCCCGGCTCGTACTTCCTCTCCGCCTTCGCCGCCGTCACCGGCACCGCCGACGGACAGGACAGCGTCACCTACCTCGGCCGCCCGCAACTGGAGCTGACGAAGGACACGACGGTCGTCCTCGACGCCCGCAAGGCCCACCGGCTGCGGGTGGAGACCGACAAGCCGGGCGAGAACCGCGCCGGCACCCTCGCCTTCGCCCGCTCCTGGGACGACACCTGGCTGCACGCCGGCACGATCACCGGCGGCCGCCAGATCCAGCGGTACTACGCCTCCGTCGACGGACGGGCCACCGACGGCGACTTCGAGTTCGGCAGCTACTGGCGCCGCTACGCCCCGCAGATCGTTGAACTCGCCGTGACCGGCGGCCCCGCGCTGCACCCGCTGACCTCCGGATTCGGCGCGGCGAACCTCGACGGCAGCGGCTCGGCGCGGCTCGTGGACGCCGGATCCGGTACGCCGGAGGAGCTCGCCGCCGCCGGTGCCAAGGGCCGTGTCGTCCTCGTCCGGGTCGCCGACGACAGCACCGTGGTCGGCCGGCAGGCCCAGGACGCCAAGGCCGCCGGCGCCGTCGCGCTGATCGCCCACCGCGCCGCGCCCGGCACCTGGTACCCGTCCGCGGGCTTCCTCGGCGCCCAGCTGCCCGCACTCTCCGTGCCCTCCGACGAGGCCGCCGGTCTGCTGACGCGGCTCGCGGCCGGACCGGTCACGCTGCGCTGGAAGGCCACGGCGAAGAGCCCGTACGTGTACAACCTCGCCTTCCCGGAGGACGGACCGGTCACCTCCGAGCGCACCTACCGGGTCCGTGACGCGAAGCTCGGCGCCACCGAGGCCATGTACCGCGCGATGGGCACACCCGCCGACTACCTCGACAGCGTGTCCGCGGTGCGGCCCGGCAGCGGCCAGCGGATCTACCTCGGCGGACTCGTCGACGTGGTCTCCGCGCCGGGCAGGCGCACCGAGTACCACACGGCCGGGGACACCACCTACGCGCAGACGGTCTCCAGCAGCTTCCCCTGGGGGGAGTTCATGGAGGGCGCCCCGCACACGTACAAGAGCGGCCAGCGGCGCGGCGAGTCGTGGTACGGCGGTGTCGTCGCACCGGCCGCCCCGCGCGACCCGGCCACCGGCGAGCCGGTCCTCGTCGCCGAGCGACAGGGCGATCTGATCGGTGTCGCGACCGCGTTCTGGGGCGACGGCGAACACGCGGGCCAGGCCGGATCGTTCGGCGACATCGGCAACATGACGCTCAAGCGGGACGGCGAGGAGATCGGCGACTCGCCCTACCCGTTCGGGGTCTTCCAGGTGCCGGCGGACGACGCGGCGTACGAACTCGCCCTGAACACCATGAAGGTCGGGCAGCCCGCGGCGGTCTGGAAGCGGTCGACGGAGGTGTCCACGGTCTGGACGTTCCGTTCCGCACGCGACGAGAGCGCGTACTCTCAGGGCATCCCCGTCCTCTTCCCGGTGATCGGGCTTCCCGAGGACGAGCTCAAGACCCTCCCGGCGGCCGACGGCCAGAAGCTCACGCTCCGGGTGTCGGGGCACGCGGGGTACACCCCGGGTGCGCTGGTCTCGGCCAAGCTGTCCTACTCGTACGACGGCGGCACGACCTGGACCGAGGCGAGGACGTCACGGCAGGGCGGCGCCTGGACGGCGAGCGTGGACCACGCCGGCAGGAGCGGCGCGCCCGTGACCCTCAGGACCGAACTCACCGACGCGAACGGCAACTCCGTCACCCAGACAGTGGTGCGCGCCTACGACGTGCGCTGACCACCCGAACGTCCGCCGGGTGTCCTTCCCGTGGGGGGTGGGGCCGCCCGGCGGACTCATGTCCGGGCACCGATCCGGAACTGATTTTTCGCAATGCTCCGTTTTCGTGCGCCCGGTGCGGTGGAAAATACGGGCATGAGTCAGCAGGGGGAGAAGCCCGCCGCCGGCGACGACTGGTGGCACCGGCTGTACGACGAGTCCGCCCCGGACACCGGCCCCGCCTCCGCGGCGGGCGACACGCTCGACGACCGCTTCGACTCCGCGGCGGACACGGTGGGCGCCCCACCGCCGCCGGACGAGGGCCCCGGCACCTGGTGGGACCCGTCCCCACTACAGGGCGGCGCCCCACCACGACCGGACGGCGCCCCGCCCGCGGGAGGGGGGCCCGTCGCGGCGACGCCGAGCACCACCCCGCGCGCTGCGCACCCGTTCCCCGAAGCGGGCTCCCCGGCGGCGGGGGCGGGTGTGCCGCCCGCCGCCGGTGCCAGTTCCGGTGCCGGCACCGGTGCCGGTGGGCGGCCGCGGCTCACGGGTCCGGAGCCTGGTGATGCGGGTGCCGGGCGGCCGGCTGTGTCCGGTGCGGAGCCGAAGCCGGCCGGACCGGCAGCGGGACGTCCTCCACAGGGCGTGGCCGTGCCCCGGCCCCGGGCCGGGTACGTCGGGGACCGGCCGCCGACCTATGACGCCGAGCCCACCGCACTGCCCGTCGCACGGCCGCAGGAGCTGGAGGAACTCGTCGCGGACACCGTGCTGGACGGGGCCCGGTACGGCACGTTCACGCTGCGGGCCGCGTCCGTGCGCGGTGACTCGGCGCGCTACCGGGGCGAGCACCGCCGCGACGCGCTGCTCACGGCACGCTTCGGCGCCGGCGAGGGCGCGCTGGTGATGGTGGCCGTGGCCACCGGCGCGCGGGCCACCGAGAGCGCCCACCTCGCCGCGGCCGACGCCTGCCGCTGGATCGCCGGCGCCGTCGGCCGCAGCCACGCGCGGCTCGCCGACGACATCAGGGGCGGTCGCCGCGGCGACCTCAAGTCCGGGCTGCACCGGCTCACCGACCGCTCCTTCGGCAAGCTCCGCGCCCGCGCCACCGAACTGGGCCTGTCGCCCGAGACGTACACGGCGAACCTGCGCTGCCTGCTGCTGTCCGCCGACCCGGCCTGCCGCACCCGCGTGTTCTTCGGCGTCGGCGCCGGCGGACTCTTCCGGCTCCGCGACGGCGGCTGGCAGGACATCGAACCGCCCGTCCCGGACTCCGCCGCCGGCGAGCCCGTCGTCGGCTACGGCTCCCCGCCCACCGAGAGCTCCGGCGGCGACCGGCTCACGATGGACCTCGGCATCACCACGGCCCCCGCGCCGCACATCGACCCGCCCGTCCCGCCACCCGTCGAGCCCTTCCGCTTCCGCGCCTCCGTGGCCCGCCCGGGCGACACCCTCCTGCTGTGCAGCACCGGCCTCGCCGAGCCGCTGCGCGGCGAACCCGCGCTCGCCGGCGAACTCGCGCAGCGCTGGGCCGGCGCCGAGCCGCCCGGTCTCGCCGCGTATCTCGCCGACACCCAGCTCCGCGTGAAGGGGTACGCCGACGACCGCACGGCCTGCGCCGTCTGGGAGGCGTAACCCCGCAGGCGTGATCGCCCGGACCGTGGATAGATGGATCCATGGCCAAGCAGAACGTCGCAGAGCAGTTCGTCGACATCCTCGTACGCGCGGGCGTGCAGCGGCTCTACGGAGTCGTCGGCGACAGCCTCAACCCCGTCGTCGACGCCATCCGCCGCAACGGCGCCATCGACTGGATCCAGGTACGCCACGAGGAGACCGCGGCCTTCGCGGCCGGTGCCGAGGCGCAGATCACGGGCAGGCTCGCCGGCTGCGCGGGCTCCTGCGGGCCCGGCAATCTGCACCTCATCAACGGCCTCTACGACGCCCACCGCTCCATGGCGCCGGTCCTCGCCCTCGCCTCCCACATCCCCTCCTCCGAGATCGGCCTCGGCTACTTCCAGGAGACCCACCCCGACCAGCTGTTCCGTGAGTGCAGCCACTACAGCGAGCTGATCTCCAACCCGCAGCAGATGCCGCGGCTGCTGCAGACCGCCGTCCAGCAGGCCATCGGCCGCAGCGGCGTCAGCGTCGTCGCGCTCCCCGGTGACATCGCCTCCCGGCCGGCCCCGGAGAAGTCCATCGAGCACGCCCTCGTGACCAGCCGCCCCACGGTCCGCCCCGGCGACACGGAGATCGACGCCCTGGCCCGGATGATCGACGAGGCGGAGCGTGTCACGCTCTTCTGCGGCAGCGGGACCGCCGGCGCGCACCACGAGGTCATGCAGTTCGCGGAGCGCGTCAAGTCACCCGTCGGCCATGCGCTCCGCGGCAAGGAGTGGATCCAGTACGACAACCCCTACGACGTCGGTATGAGCGGACTGCTCGGCTACGGCGCCGCGTACGAGGCCACCCATGAGTGCGATCTGCTGATCCTGCTCGGCACGGACTTCCCGTACAACGCCTTCCTTCCCGACGACGTCAGGATCGCCCAGGTCGACGTCCGGCCGGAGAACCTCGGCCGGCGCTCCAAGCTGGACCTCGCCGTCTGGGGCGATGTGCGCGAGACGCTGCGCTGTCTCACCCCGAGGGTGCGGATCAAGAACGACCGGCGCTTCCTCGACAGGATGCTGAAGAAGCACGCCGAGGCGCTGGAAGGCGTGATCAAGGCCTACACCCGCAGGGTCGAGAAGCACACCCCCATCCATCCGGAGTACGTCGCCTCCGTCCTCGACGAACTCGCCGACGACGATGCCGTGTTCACCGTCGACACCGGCATGTGCAACGTGTGGGCGGCCCGCTACATCACCCCGAACGGGCGGCGCCGCATCATCGGCTCCTTCAGCCACGGCTCGATGGCCAACGCCCTGCCCCAGGCCATCGGCGCGCAGTTCACCGCCCGTGACCGCCAGGTCGTCTCGATGTCGGGCGACGGCGGATTCGCCATGCTGATGGGGGACTTCCTCACCCTGGTGCAGTACGACCTGCCGGTGAAGGTCGTGCTCTTCAACAACTCCTCCCTGAGCATGGTGGAGCTGGAGATGCTGGTCGCGGGCCTGCCGCCGCACGGGACCACGAACCGAAACCCGGACTTCTCCGCGATCGCCCGGGCCGCCGGCGCCTACGGCGTGCGCGTGGAGAAGCCGAAGCAGCTCGCCGGCGCCCTCAAGGACGCCTTCGCGCACAAGGGCCCGGCGCTCGTCGACGTGGTCACCGACCCGAACGCGCTGTCCATCCCGCCGAGGATCAGGGCCGAGATGGTGACCGGCTTCGCGCTCTCCGCCAGCAAGATCGTGCTGGACGGCGGCGTCGGCCGAATGGTCCAGATGGCCCGCTCCAACCTGCGGAACGTACCGCGCCCGTGACTCAGTGTGCACCGGCAGGCGTGGCGGCACGGCGGCGGGGCATGCATTTCGGGAGCACCTGTGCGAGCGGGTGCGGGACGACGAGACGGAAAGGACCGTTCCGACGTGCGGTGGGGGATGATGGCGAGGCGTCAGGAGGGGTCCGGGGCCGCGCAGTTGAGGCGCAGCGTGCGGCGCGCGGACCTCAGAGCGGTACCGGAAGTGCGCAGCGCCCTGCGGGCCTTGCTCGGGCACTGGGGCGAGCCGGGCTCGGCCGAGGTGGCGGAGCTGCTGACCAGTGAGCTGGTGACCAACGCCCTGGTCCACACGGGCGAGGGCGCGGTCGTGACGGCCACGGTCGCACCGGCCGGACTCCGGGTGGAAGTACGGGACTTCACGACAGGCGAGGTCGAGCCGCCCGCGGCGGCAGCGCCCGACGAGAGCACACACGGCAGGGGACTGCTCCTGGTGCAGAGCCTCGCGGACGCGTGGGGAGTGCGTGCGCTCGGGCTCGGCAAAGTGGTGTGGTTCGAACTGCACGGCGGGCGGACCTGACCCGCGGGAGTGAGCCCCCCGAGGGCCCTGTCCGCCCGCCGTGGCCGAACGTCAGCCGAACTGCTGCTCCAGATGCTTGAGCTTCTGCTCCAGCGAGTCGAGGCGCGGCAGCGCCTGGGTGTCGTCCTCGGCGGTGAGGTCGACGGTGACCGGCTCGGTGCCCTTCACGGTCTGGAGGCTGTTCACGGCCTGAAGGGAGGGGCGGGCGCGCGACGGCACCTGGCCGGGATCCGCCGTGGCGGGCTCCGCGGCGGTCCCCACGGCCGCGGCGGAGCCCGCCACGGGCCCGCTCACGGTGGTGACCTCCACCTGGCGTCCGCCACGACCGAGCCCCCAGGCCCGGTGCTGCCGGCTGATGGCCCGGATACGGGCCCGCTCCAGCTTCTCGTGGTCGCGCCTGCGCACCCGGTCCTGCTCCTTCTCCCGCCGGTCCTCGCGGACCTCCTCGACCGCCTCGTCCAGCGTGCGTACGCCTTCGAGCAGCATCAGCGACCAGGCGCCGAACGTCTCGCGGGGTGCGCGCAGCCACCGTACGACCCGGATCTGCGGCAGCGGACGGGGCACCAGGCCCTGTTCGCGCAGCGCGGCCCGGCGGGTCTGCTTCAGGGCGCGGTCGAAGAGCACGGCCGCCGACAGCGACATGCCCGCGAAGAAATGAGGGGCGCCGTCGTGGCCGAGACCGCGGGGCGCGTGGACCCAGTTGAACCAGGCGGCCGCGCCGGCGAACATCCAGACCAGTATGCGGGAGCCCAGTGCGGCGTCGCCGTGACTGGCCTCGCGCACCGCGAGCACCGAACAGAACATGGCGGCGCCGTCCAGGCCGAACGGGACCAGGTACTCCCAGCCGCCGGAGAGGTTCAGGTTCTGCCGGCCGAAGCCGACCAGGCCGTGGAAGGAGAGTGCCGCGGCGACGGCGGCACAGCAGAAGAGGAGGAGGTAGGACGCGGTGCCGTAGACCGCCTCTTTGCGCCTGCGCCGTTCCTCGCTGCGCTCCCAGGAGTCCTCGGCCACGGAACCGCCGCCACCGGCGGCGCGCCTGCCGCGCGCGACCACCGCCACCGCCGCCACGACCCCCACGAGCATCACGCCGCCCGGAAGCAGCCAGTCGAGCGATATGTCGGTCAGTCTCATGCGCTGTCCCTTGCATCTGCATCGCGGTGGACGTTTCGCGCGCCATCCTGGCCGAAGTCCCGTTGCGCACAGGGGCTTTCCCGGCAAGAGGACCCCAAGGGCGCTGCAGCGCCTACGAATAGGGGCGTTTCACTCGAACGCGCCTACAGGGAACGGGATTTGAGTTCGATTACGTCACCGGGCTCCGTAGGTCCTGCGTGCCTGCGTGCCTGCGATGCCTAGGTGGCGATGAGCCGTTGGACGCGGTCGGCGTCGCACGTACGAGGACAGGTGCCGCAGGTGTCCTCGGGACGCAGCGTGTAGAAGAGGCAGCAGCTGGCCCGGTCGCGGGTGGGCAGCGCCTCCCCGGCGGGACCGGTCAGCTCGCGGAACCCGGCCGTGCCGACGTACGGCTTGGTGGTGCCGGGCAGCAGTGCCGCCAGCTCCGTCATCGCGCGCCGCTCCTCGCCGAGCTGGTCCGCGATGTACCAGAGGCCCTCGACGATCTCGTCCGTGGCCATGCCCCACAGGGCGCGCCGGCCGCGCCGCATCCGCGGGCCGAAGCCGTCGAGCACCGGTCCGAGGTGCTCGGCGAGGGCGTCGCGCACCTCGGCGCGCAGTGCCTCCTCGTCCGGGACGACCCGGGCGCCGGGCAGCTGTGCGGCAGGGTCGCCGGGAAGGCAGGCGAACGAGCGGACACGGACCGTCATCCGGCCGAGGGCCCGCTGGACGGCGACGTCCTCGACGGGGACCCGGGGCACCCGGCGGGCCAGGAACCACGGCACCGTGATCAGCAGGCACGCCGGCCACGCGTACCGGTGGAGGCCGAAGCTGGCGACGACGTCGGGCCGGGCCTGCTGCCCGTAGTCCCGCAGGACCTGTGCGTTGTCCCACGCCAGGAACGCGTCCAGGGCGGGGCCTCCGGCCGCGAGATCCGCCGCCGCGACCCAGCCGCCGCCGCGCGGCACCTGCTCGCCGTCCGCCAGCTCCTGGACGTGCAGACCCGGAAACGCCGTCGTCAGACGCTCGTACGCGTCCGTGACGGGCGTGGTGCCGGCGGCGGGCTGAAGGGCAGGCCGCGAGCTGGTGAGGACAGCGGGGACCGTCATGCGGGGACCACCGAATCGCGATCGTTAGCAGGTTAGCCTTACCTTACCCGATGCGATCCGTGTTTGAACTGTGTCCTTGTCCGCCTATCGTGCACGCAGGACCCGTACCGAGCGAGCCGGGTCCCGTACACGGCCGGAGGGGGACCCGAGTGGAGCAGGGCAGAGCACGTGGCCCCGCCGCGGCACAGCCGTACGCGTCCGCCCGCGTCCCCGGGCAGACCCCGGCGGAGACGGCTCCCGCCGCGATCCCGGGGCAGACGCGCGACGAGCAGCTGCCGGCCGCCCGAGTGCGCGAGGAGCAGCCGCCCGGCGCGCAGGCCCGGGGCGAGCACACCCACAGCGAGCCGCCCGCCCCCGGAGCCGTCGTCCGCCGCCACTCCGTACGCGGCCAGATACTGGACGCCCTGCGCGCGGCCCTCGTCAGCGGCGAGCTGCGGCCGGGCGAGGTCTACTCCGGCCCTGCCCTCGGTGAACGGTTCGGCGTCTCCGCCACCCCCGTGCGCGAGGCGATGCAGCAGCTCGCCCTCGAAGGCGCGGTGGAGACCATGCCGAACCGCGGCTTCCGCGTCATCGTGCGCAGCCCCCGGGAACTCGCCGAACTCGCCGAGGTCCGTGCCCTCATCGAGGTCCCGGTGATGCTCCGCCTCGCCCGGACCGTTCCGGCCGCCCACTGGGCCGAACTGGTCCCGCTGGCCGAGGCGACCGCGGCCGCCGCGGCCACCGGCGACCGGGCCGGCTACGCGGAGTCGGACCGCGCCTTCCATCGCGCGGTCCTCTCGCTCGCGGGCAACGACCAGCTCCTCGCCGTCGCCGACGACCTCCACCGCCGCTCCCAGTGGCCCCTGATGAGTGCCCCCGCCATGCGCCGCGCGGACCTGGTGGCGGACGCCGCCGAACACTCCGCGCTGCTGGAGGCGCTGATCGCGCAGGACCTGGCCGTGGTGAACTCCCTCGTACGGGAGCACTTCACCGGCGCGGACCGCTGAGGCCGGGCCGTTGCCGGACGCGGTCGTCCCGCTCACGGGCCAGAGCGTGCGGGGCGCGGTGTGGACCCTGGCCAACCGGCTCGGTGTGGTGGCGCGGACCCCGGGCGAGCTGGTCGGCGCCCTGACGGCGCTCGCCCGCCCGAGTGTGGTCGTACTGCCCGACCTGGACGCCGCCCACGATCCCGCGGCGATCACCGAACTCGTCCACGCGCTACGGGACCTGGGCCACATCCGGCTCGTCACGGGAAGCGAGGGCGGGACGGGCGACGGCGGGACGGGCGACGGCGGGACGGAGGACGCGGCACCGGACGACCCGGGACCGGATGACGCCGGACCGGACGACCCGGGTCCGGATGACGCGGGTCCGGATGTTGCCGGGCCGGTGGATCTTGCCGACCCCGGCGCGGTGTGCGCCGCGGATCCCTCGCGGGTGACGGCCGCGTACGAGCACGCGGCGGACGACCCGGGCGACCCGGACGGGCCGTCCGGCCACGGTGGTCTGCGCACGGCCTGGTTCCGGGCCGGACAGTCCCTGATCCGCGATCAGTCGGCGGCCGAGCGCGCCCTGGTCCTGCTCACCGCCCTCGGCGACGACGCGGACCCACGGCTGCGGCCCGCTCTGAACGCCCTTGGCACCGACGCCCCGTGGCAGGTCGACTGGACCCGGGTGCGGGGCGATGTCACCCCTCCCTGGCCCGGACCCGTGGCCGCGCTGGCCCAGGGCACGGGCCGCTGGTCGGACCATCTGCTCGTCGCCGACCAGCGCGGCACGATCCGTTCCCTGCGTCCCGCCGACGCCACACCCGCGCCGGGCACCGCCGCCATGCCCGTCCGCATCACGGCGCTCGCGCCGCTGCCCGACGGGACGCTGGTGATGCTGGACGAGCGGGGACGCCTGCACACGCACGGCGACACGGCCCTGACGGAGGCGGTCGCCGCCACGCTGCGCAAGCACCCGGGCACGGCGCTGGCCGCCACCCACCGTCTCGTCCTGGTCGGCGACCGGCACGGATCGCTGCACGCCTTCGGCTACGACGGCGTGCACCAGGCCGCCGCCCACCGCGGCCGGGTCACCGCCGTGGCGGTGGTCGACGGCCCCGCGCCGCTGGTCTGCAGCGGCGGCCTGGACGGCACGGTCCGCCTCTGGACCCCGGGCGGCCCGCCGAAGCACGCCCCGCTCGCGGAGCGGGACTGCCCCGTCACCGCCCTCGCGGGCCGGGGACCTGAGCTGGCGGTCGCGTGGGCCGACGGACTCGTGGAACTCCGCCGCCTCGACACGGACGAGGCGCTGCCCTTCCGCCCGGGCCCACCGGTGCGCGCCGTGGCGATGCCGGGGGACCGCTCGGTCGTCATCGGCACGGACGAGACCCTGATCCGCCTGACGGCCCGCCCCACGACCACTCCGCGGTGCACACGCTGATCCCGGCATCACACTGCCCGTGACGCCCCGGCGCGCCCAACTGCTCGCCCCCGGCACGGGGTCCGCCATCTCGAGAGACCGGCGGCGCGCGTCGGCGTCATCGCGCCGAGCACCCCGGCGACGACGTCCGGGAACGGCCCCCGTCCCGGTACGCCCGGTGTGCTTCGGGTGCCGCCGTCTCCGGGGCGAACGAGCCGGGGGAGCGGCCCCGTCAGGCCGCCGGGGCCGGTGGTGCCAACTGCTCTGCCAGCCAGGTCGGTACGCCGCCGAGCAGCCGGAAGAGGCGGGTCGCCTCGGCGCGCAGACGGCTCGCCTCCGGCTCCGGTTCGGTGTCCGCGAGTGCGGCCAGGGCCGGGGCCGTGCCGATCAGATAGCCGAGGTCCTCGCGGATGCGGAGGGATTCGGTGAACCCGTGCCGGGCTTCGGCGAGTTCGCCGTCGCGCAGGGCGAGAGCGGCGAGATGGCGCCAGGTGAACGACAGCAGCAGGGTGTCGCCGTGCGCGATGGCGCCGGCGTGGGCGCGGCGGTAGGCCGCGCGGGCGGCCTGCGGGGAATCGGCGAGATGCTCGGCGATCAGGCCGCGGCGGAAGTCGAGGAGCGGCCGGCCGGGCGCGGCCGGGGCGAGCAGCGCCGCCGCCCGGCCGAGGGCGGCGCGGGCCTCGTCGGCCCGGTCACGGACGCTCAGCACGGTGGAGGCGTACGCGAGTTGGCCGCGCTCACACGCGGCCGCACCACGCTCGTCGTCGTCACCCGCCACCGCCTCCGCCGCGCGCAGGGCGTCCTCCGCGTCCGCCCAGCCCTTGCCGGTGAACAGACAGCGTTCGACGAGGAGCGTCGCGCGCTGCAGGGTGAGCGCCGGGGATGCGGAGTGAGGGGCGAGGAGGGCTGCCGCATCGGTCCAACAGCCACGCGAGCGCAGCCGCCATACCGCGGTCTGGAGGGGATCGTCACCTGCAGTGGTTCCGGAACCAGACATGGCGGTATGCGCCACATTGCCCTCCCCAAGCGCGCCATTGTGCTGTTGAGTTCAGACGGAATCTCAGCACGGATCAGCCTGCCGGGCCAAGGGTTCTGGTGAATCAATTCACAATCGCCGGGGGTTTGGCGGGCGCACGCCGGTGGGATTCCGGCGCGATCCGGGCCCGCCGGTCATTTCCCTTCCGTTCGGGTGAAAGTGCGTACGCCGTTTGACGGATGTTCGGCTCAGCTCATCCTGAGGGCCAGGAAGAAGTCCAGCTTGTCCTCCAGCCGCGACAGGTCCCGGCCCGTCAGCTGCTCGATCCGGCCCACCCGGTACCGCAGCGTGTTCACATGCAGATGGAGCCGGGTGGCGCAGCGGGTCCACGAACCGTCGCAGTCCAGGAACGCCTCGAGCGTCGGGATCAACTCGGCACGGTGGCGGCGGTCGTAGTCGCGCAGCGGGTCCAGGAGCCGTGCCGTGAAGGCCCGGCGCACGTCGTCGGGGACGAACGGCAGCAGCAGGACGTGCGACGCGAGCTCGTGGTGGCCGGCCGCGCACACCCGGCCGGGGCGGGCCGCGGCGACCCGGCGCGCGTGCCGGGCCTCCTCCAGCGCGCCGCGCAGGCCCTCCGCCGAGTGGACGGCGGCGCTGACGCCGACGGTGAGCCGGCCGTCGCCGTCGAGCCCCGCGGACAGCGGGCCGCGGACGGCGGCGAGCAGGGCGTCCGCGTGCAGTCCGGTGTCGGCGGTGTCACCCGGCGGGCTGTCCAGCAGGTCCGCGTCGGCGGTGACGGTGACCGCGGGCAACGGCACCAGGGCGATCGCCTCGTCCCCGGTGTGCGCCACGGCGATGCGGTCGGCGGATTCCGAGCCCGCCGCCGCCGGGTCGACCAGGATCTCCTCCAGCAGCGACTGGGTGACGGGGCCGGCCTCGACCGGGGCCGTGCCGCCCTCCTGCTCCCACTCGACGCGCGCCACGACGACCTGCCAGTGCGGCGCCGTGCCGAGGCCCGGCACCAGCACCGGCGCGGCGACCCGGAGCCGGGCGGCGATCTCCGACGGCGGCGCGCCCGCCGAGACGAGCTCCAGCACTTCCTGGGCGAGCCGGCGCCGTACCGTACGGGCCGCCTCCCGCCGGTCCCGCTCGACGGCGATCAGCTGGGTGACGCCCTGCAGCAGATCGAGCCGGGCGGCGGGCCAGTCGGAGGCGTCGGCCTCGACGGCCAGCAGCCAGTCCGACAGCACGGTCTCCCGGACGTCGCGGGACGCCGGTGCCGCGCCACGGCCCGTGTTCCGGATCGGGAACAGCGAATAGGTGACGCCGGGTGCGGCCTCCACCGTGGCGCGATGCGGTCCGCGCCGTCCGGTACGGCTCGCGGCCAGATGCTCCGCGGCCAGTGCGGCACTGACGCCGTCCGGCAGCGGCTCGCCGGCGCCCGCGATCTGCCGGCCGGTGGGGGACAGGACCCAGGCGCGAAGGTCCAGGTCGGAGCCCAGGAGGTCGAGGACGACCTCGGGGCCGCCGCCCGCCGGGCCGGAGGTCATCAGCCGCCGGTGCCGGTCGACGACGGCGGCCAGGTCCCCGGCCCGCTCGCCGGACACCTGACGCACCACATGCTCGGTGATCGTCGCGAACGCAACGTCCTCGTTGACCGCGAACAGCGGCAGCCGGTGCTGTACGCACGCTTTCACGAGGTCCTCGGGAACGTCCCCGAGCTCCGCCTCGCCGGCCGCCAGCCCGGCGACCCCCGCGCTTGCGAGAATACGGACAAAAGGTTCGGAATCATCGGCGCTGTGCCGCCAGGCGAGCCCGGTGAGAACGAGCTCACCGCCCGAGAGATAGCGGCTCGGGTCGCGTAGGTCGGTCGTCATCACGCCACGGACGGTGCGGTCCAGCTCGTCGTCGCCGCCGAGCAGCCGCAGTCCCAGCGCGTCGGTCTCCAGCAGTGCGCGCAGCCGCATCTCGTCGCCGCCGATCTGTCTCGTTGTTGCCGTTGGACTGTGCTGAGGGATGTGCCGTTGGTTTCCGGAGGAATAAGAAGGGGTTGCCGGCCCCCGCCTTTCGTTCGAATCTACAAGACGAGGATGGCGACCAGCCAACTCCTTCATGTTTTCGGTGACTGCACCGGGCGGGGCGGTGCTTGTGTACTTGGGCCACACCGCGTTAACAGGACATGAACATCCCCGCCAGGGCCGGCCGTCCCCGGGCCCCAGTGAACGACCGAATCACGTAGAAGAGAGCCACTCATGGACTTCCTTCGCCCCGCCGGCTGGGAGGAGGCGCTCGCCGCCAAGGCAGAGCACCCCACCGCTGTGCCCATCGCGGGTGGCACCGACATCATGGTCGAGATCAACTTCGACCACCGTCGGCCGGAGTACCTCCTGGACCTGAACCGGATCACCGAGCTGAGCGAATGGGAAGTCGGCGAGGAGAACATCCGCCTGGGCGCCTCCGTCCCGTACACCCGGATCATGGAGAACCTGCGCACGGAGCTGCCCGGCCTGGCCCTCGCCTCGCACACCGTCGCCTCCCCGCAGATCCGCAACCGCGGCGGCGTCGGCGGCAACCTCGGCACCGCGTCCCCCGCCGGTGACGCCCACCCGGCCCTGCTGGCCGCCGGCGCCGAGGTCGAGGTGGAGTCGGTACGAGGCGCACGCTTCATCCCGATCGACGAGTTCTACACCGGAGTGAAGCGCAACGCGCTCGCCCCGGACGAGCTGATCAAGACCATCCACATCAAGAAGGCCGACGGGCCCCAGCAGTACTCGAAGGTCGGCACCCGCAACGCGATGGTGATCGCGGTGTGCGCCTTCGGCATCGCCCTGCACCCCGAGACCCGCACCGTGAAGACCGGCATCGGCTCGGCCGCGCCCACCCCGGTGCGCGCCAAGGCGGCCGAGGAGTTCCTGAACGCCGCGCTGGAGGAGGGCGGCTTCTGGGACAGCGGCAAGATCATCACCCCCTCGATCGCCAAGCAGTTCGCGGATCTCGCCTCCGCCGCCTGCAACCCGATCGACGACGTCCGAGGCACCGCCAGGTACCGCCGTCACGCGGTCGGCATCATGGCCCGCCGCACCCTCGGCTGGACCTGGGAGCAGTACCGCGGCACCGGCCGCACGCTTGAAGGAGCTGCCTGATCATGCGAGTCAACTTCACGGTCAACGGCCGTAAGCAGGAAGCCGACGACGTCTGGGAGGGCGAGAGCCTCCTGTACGTGCTCCGCGAGCGCCTGGGCCTGCCCGGTTCCAAGAACGCCTGCGAGCAGGGCGAGTGCGGCTCCTGCACGGTCCGTCTCGACGGCGTGCCGGTGTGTTCGTGTCTGGTGGCCGCCGGCCAGGTCGAGGGCCGCGAGGTCGTCACCGTCGAGGGCCTGGCGGACTTCGCCAGGCAGCGCGCCGAGCACGGGCACGGCGGATGCGCCACGGGCGCCTGCGGCACCCCGCTCCAGGAGGCCCGGCAGTGGTCCGCCAAGGGCACCGACTCGCAGACCGGCGAGGGTACCGAACTCTCCCCGATCCAGCAGGCGTTCATCGACGCCGGCGCCGTGCAGTGCGGCTTCTGCACCCCGGGTCTGCTGGTCGCCGCCGACGAGCTGCTGGAGCACAACGCCTCCCCGTCCGACGCGGACATCCGCGAGGCGCTGTCCGGCAACCTCTGCCGCTGCACCGGTTACGAGAAGATCCTCGACGCGGTCCGCCTCGCGGCCGCCCGTCAGGAAGAGGCGGTCTGACCACCATGGCGCTCCATCCACGAGTCACCACCACTCCCGCGGGCACGCCCACCGAGGTCACCCAGGGGTCGCAGACCAAGGGCGGCATCGGCGAGTCCACGCTCCGCCCGGACGGCACCCTCAAGGTCACCGGCGAGTTCGCGTACTCCTCGGACATGTGGCACGAGGACATGCTGTGGGGCCAGACGCTCCGCTCCACCGTCGCGCACGCCGAGATCAGGTCGATCGACATCTCCGAGGCCCTGGCCATGCCCGGCGTCCACGCGGTCCTCACCTACGACGACCTGCCGACGGAGATGAAGAACTACGGCCTGGAGATCCAGGACACCCCGGTCCTCGCGCACGGGAAGGTCCGCCACCACGGCGAGCCGGTGGCCCTCGTCGCCGCCGACCACCCCGAGACGGCCCGCCGCGCCGCCGCCAAGATCAAGATCGACTACGTCGAGCTGCCCGTCATCACCGACGAGGCCTCGGCCACCGCGCCCGGCGCGATCCTGGTCCACGAGGGCCGCGACGACCACCACATCGGCCACGTCCCGCACCCCAACATCGTGCACCGGCAGCCGATCGTCCGCGGCGACGTGGCGAAGGCCCGCGAGCGCGCCGACGTCATCGTCGAGGGCGACTACACCTTCGGCATGCAGGACCAGGCGTTCCTCGGCCCGGAGTCCGGCCTCGCCGTGCCCGCCGAGGACGGCGGCGTCGACCTGTACGTCGCCACCCAGTGGCTGCACTCCGACCTCCGCCAGATCGCCCCGGTCCTCGGCCTGCCCGAGGAGAAGGTCCGCATGACGCTCTCCGGCGTCGGCGGCGCCTTCGGCGGCCGGGAGGACCTGTCGATGCAGATCCACGCCTGTCTGCTGGCGCTGCGCACCGGCAAGCCGGTCAAGATCGTCTACAACCGGTTCGAGTCCTTCTTCGGGCACGTCCACCGCCACCCGGCGAAGCTCCACTACGAGCACGGCGCCACCAAGGACGGCAAGCTCACGCACATGACGTGCCGCATCGTCCTGGACGGCGGCGCCTACGCGTCGGCGTCCCCGGCGGTCGTCGGCAACGCCTCGTCGCTCTCCGTCGGCCCGTACGTCGTCGACGACGTCGACATCGAGGCGATCGCGCTCTACACCAACAACCCGCCCTGCGGCGCGATGCGCGGCTTCGGCGCGGTCCAGGCGTGCTTCGCCTACGAGGCGCAGATGGACAAGCTGGCCGCGAAGCTCGGCATCGACCCGGTCGAGTTCCGGCAGCTGAACGCCATGGAGCAGGGCACGATCATGCCGACCGGCCAGCCGGTCGACTCACCGGCCCCCGTCGCCGAACTGCTGCGCCGCATCAAGGCCCGCCCGCTGCCGCCGGAGCGCCAGTGGGAGGTCGCCGGCGGCGCGTCGGACGTACGCGCCCTGCCCGGCGGTCTGTCCAACACCACGCACGGCGAGGGCGTCGTCCGCGGCGTCGGCTACGCGGTCGGCATCAAGAACGTCGGCTTCTCCGAGGGCTTCGACGACTACTCCACCGCCAGGGTGCGCATGGAGGTCGTGGGCGGCGAGCCGGTCGCCACCGTGCACACCGCGATGGCGGAGGTCGGCCAGGGCGGTGTCACCGTGCACGCCCAGATCGCCCGCACCGAACTCGGCGTGACCCAGGTGACCATCCACCCCGCCGACACCCAGGTCGGCTCCGCCGGCTCCACCTCCGCCTCCCGCCAGACGTACGTCACCGGCGGCGCGGTGAAGAACTCCTGCGAGCTGGTCCGCGAGAAGGTCCTGGAGATCGGCCGCCGCAAGTTCGGCTCCTACCACCCCGCCTGGGCCACCGCCGAGCTGCTGCTCGAAGGCGGCAAGGTCGTCACCGACGGCGGCGAGGTGCTCTCCGACCTGGTGGACGTGCTGGAGGACGAGGCCGTCGAGGTCGAGGCCGAGTGGCGGCACCGTCCGACCGAGGCCTTCGACCTGCGCACCGGCCAGGGCAACGGCCACGTCCAGTACTCGTTCGCCGCGCACCGCGCGGTCGTCGAGGTGGACACCGAACTCGGCCTGGTGAAGGTCGTCGAGCTGGCCTGCGCCCAGGACGTCGGCAAGGCGCTCAACCCGCTGTCCGTCGTCGGCCAGATCCAGGGCGGCACCACCCAGGGCCTGGGTGTGGCGGTCATGGAGGAGATCATCGTCGACCCGAAGACCGCGAAGGTGCGCAACCCGTCCTTCACGGACTATCTGATCCCCACGATCCTCGACACCCCGACCATCCCGGTCGATGTGCTCGAACTCGCCGACGACCACGCCCCGTACGGGCTGCGGGGCATCGGCGAGGCCCCGACCCTGTCGTCCACCCCGGCCGTCCTCGCGGCGATCCGGAACGCGACGGGTCTGGAGCTCGACAGGACGCCGGTACGCCCCGAACACCTCACCGGCACCTAGCCCTCCGGCGGCCGGGGGGATTCCGTCCCCTCGGCCACCGGTTCAGGTCCCAGGCGGCGACAGTCCCCAGGAGATCCTGCTCAGCAACACCGGAAGAACTGCAGTGGCGAACCCCCTGGGTTCCCCGGTCTGCAGACCCGTTCGTCTCGGGCCGTCCCCCGGGTCGTGCAGCCCACGAAGAATCCCAAATCCCGTAGCCCGACGCGGCATTCACGTCCGGTGCGGGTGCCCCTGTGAACCTTGGGAGTAGGCATCATGACCCAGTCGTCAGTGGAGCCGAGGACCACCGCGGAGGACGCGGGCCCCGGCTCGCGCGTTCCCGCCGGACGGTCCTGGCTCGACCGGTACTTTCACATATCCGAACGAGGATCGACGGTCGCGCGGGAAGTGCGCGGCGGCATCACCACCTTCATGGCGATGGCGTACATCCTCCTGCTCAACCCGCTGATCCTCAACGGCAAGGACGTTGCCGGCAACGTCCTGAGCCAACCGGGACTCATCACCGCGACCGCCTTCGCGGCCGCCGCGAGCACCCTGCTGATGGGCTTCTTCGGCAAGGTCCCGCTCGCCCTCGCGGCCGGACTGAGCGTCTCCGGTGTGCTCGCCTCGCAGGTCGTCCCGCAGATGACCTGGCCGCAGGCCATGGCCATGTGCGTGGTCTACGGCCTGGTGATCTGCCTCCTGGTGGTCACCGGACTGCGTGAGCTGATCATGAACGCGATCCCGCTGCCGCTCAAGCACGGCATCACGATGGGCATCGGCCTCTTCATCGCCCTGATCGGCCTGGTCAAGGCCGGCTTCGTCGGCAAGGGCTCCGAGTTCGGACCGCCCGTCACCCTCGGCGCGGGCGGCGAGCTGGCCGGCTGGCCCGTACTGATCTTCTGCCTCACCCTGCTGATGATCTTCATGCTGCAGGCCCGCGCCGTACCCGGCGCGATCCTGATCGGCATCGTCGTGGGCACGGTCGTCGCGGTCGTCGTGCACAACGTGGCCGGTCTCGACGCCAAGGCCTGGAACATGGCCCCGCCGGAGCTCGGCGGCGGCGCGGTCTCCATGCCCGACTTCTCGCTGTTCGGGCACGTCGAGTTCGGCGGCTGGGGCGACGTCGGCTCGATGACCGTCGGCTTCATCGTCTTCACGCTCGTGCTGGCCGGCTTCTTCGACGCCATGGCCACCATCATCGGCGTCGGCACCGAGGCCAAGCTCGCCGACGAGCGCGGCCGGATGCCCGGCCTGTCCAAGGCGCTGTTCATCGACGGGGCCGGCGGTGCGATCGGCGGTGTCGCGGGCGGCTCGGGCCAGACCGTGTTCGTCGAGTCGGCCACCGGCGTCGGCGAGGGCGCGAGGACCGGGCTCGCGTCGGTCGTCACCGGACTGTTCTTCGCGGCCTGCCTCTTCTTCACCCCGCTCACCGCGATCGTGCCGCCCCAGGTCGCCTCCGCGGCCCTGGTCGTCATCGGCGCGATGATGATGCAGAACGCCAAGCACGTGGACTGGGGGGACCGTGCGGTCGCCGTCCCGGTCTTCCTCACCGTCGTGCTGATGCCGTTCACGTACAGCATCACCCCGGGCGTGGCCGCCGGTGTGATCGCGTACGTCGCCATCAAGGCGGCCCAGGGCAAGTCCCGGGAAGTGGGCGGCTTCATGTGGGTGCTGACCGCGATCTTCATCGTGTTCTTCGCACTCAACCCGATAGAAGGCTGGCTGGGAGTCCACTGACTCCGCCGAGCCCTCCACGCATCCCCGATCCCCGGAGGAGACCGACATGCTGGACATCGCCGACGAGCTGCACCGGTGGGTCGGGCAGGGCCGTGACTTCGCCGTCGCCACCGTGGTGGCCGTCGGCGGCAGCGCGCCCCGCCCGCCGGGAGCCGCGCTCGCCGTCGACAGCGACGGCACGGCGATCGGCTCGGTCTCCGGCGGATGCGTGGAGGGCGCGGTCTACGACCTGTGCCGGCAGGCGATCGAGGACGGCGAGACCGTGCTCGAACGCTTCGGCTACAGCGACGAGGACGCCTTCGCCGTGGGCCTGACCTGCGGCGGGATCATCGACATCCTCGTCACCCCGGTCCGCGCGGACTCTCCCGCGAGGGACGTTCTCGCCGCCGCGCTCACCGCCGCCGCGCAAGGGGAGGCGGCGGCTCTCGCGAGGATCACCGACGGGCCGGCCGACGTGCTGGGGCGCGCCCTGCTCGTCCGTGCGGACGGCTCGTACGAAGGAACCCTCGGCGGCCACCCGGAACTGGACCGCACGGCCGCGGGCGAGGCCCGCGCCATGCTCGACGCCGGCCGCACCGGCACCGCCCCCATCGGCGCCGACGGCTCGCGCTGCGGGCGGCCCCTCACCCTGCTCGTCGAATCCAGCGTCCCCGCCCCGCGCATGATCGTCTTCGGGGCGATCGACTTCGCGTCCGCACTGGTCCGCGTCGGGAAGTTCCTCGGCTACCACGTGACCGTGTGCGACGCCCGCCCCGTCTTCGCGACCCGGCCGCGCTTTCCCGACGCGGACGAGATCGTCGTCGAATGGCCGCACCGCTACCTGGAGTCGACCGACGTCGACGGCCGTACGGTGCTGTGCGTCCTCACCCATGACGCCAAGTTCGACATCCCCCTGCTCGAACGGGCGCTGCGGCTGCCCGTCGCCTACGTCGGGGCCATGGGCTCCCGGCGCACCCACGAGGACCGCAACGCACGGCTGCGCGAGGCGGGCGTCACCGAACGGGAACTCGCCCGGCTGCGCTCGCCGATCGGCCTCGACCTCGGAGCCCGGACGCCCGAGGAGACGGCGCTGTCGATCGCGGCGGAGATCGTCGCCGGCCGGCGAGGCGGCAGCGGGGTCTCGCTGACCGGCGCCCACACGCCGATCCACCACGACGAGCCGCGCGTACCGGCGCAGATCATCGGGTCCGTCGCCTGACCCCGGCCCCGCGCGGGGAGACACCGTGCCGGTCAGCGCCGCGCGGGGGAGACCGGGCGAGCGACACCGGGCGGGCAAAGGGTGCGAAAGTTAAAATCGACGCATGGCTGAGCGGCCCGCAGCGCCGACCGCGCCCGAGCTGGTCATGGAAACCGACAGGGGCTCGACGCTCATGAGCCCGGGCAGGGTGTACCACGTCGGCCGTGACCCCCTGAGCGACATCGTCATCGAGGACGCCCGGGTGTCCTGGCACCACGCCGTCCTGCGCACGGTGGCGGACCACTGGACGCTGGAGGACGAGAACAGCACCAACGGCACCTACGCGGACGGCCGCCGCGTCCACGAATGGGGGGTGGGCCCCGGCAGCGTCATCCGGTTCGGCAACCCCCAGGACGGCCCGCGCGCCGTCCTGGTCGGCACGGAGCCCGAGCCGCCGCCCCCGCCGTCCCCGGCCGAAGCGCCGCCCACGCCCCGGGCCACGCCGCCGCCGCCCGCCACCAGCACCCTCCGGCAGCCGACCACGGTGCGCCCGCTGCCCACCCGCACCGTCCGCATCGGCCGCGCCACCGACAACGACATCGTCATCGACGACCTCATCGTCTCGCGCCGCCACGCCGAGCTGCGGGCCCATGTCGACGGCACGTACGAGATCGTCGACCTCGGCAGTCACAACGGCACCTACCTCGACGGACAGCCCGTCACCCGGGCCGGGCTCTCGGCCGGGGACATCGTCGGCATCGGCCACTCCACGTTCAGCCTCGTCGGCGACGAACTGCAGGAGTTCGTGGACTCCGGCGAGGTCTCGCTCGATGTGCAGGACCTCGCCGTCACCGTGGACGACGGCCGCAAGGTCCTCCTCGACCACGTGTCGTTCCCCGTCGGCGAGAAGTGCCTGCTCGCCGTCGTGGGGCCCAGCGGCGCCGGGAAGTCCACGCTGCTGAACGCGCTCACCGGACTGCGCCCCGCCGAGCACGGCACCGTCGTCTACGACGGGCGCGACCTGTACCGCGACTACGCCGAACTGCGCCGGCGCATCGGACTCGTACCGCAGGACGACATCCTGCACGTCCAGCTCACCGTCCGCCGGGCCCTCATGTACGCCGCCGAGCTGCGCTTCCCCGAGGACACCGCACCCGCCGAACGCGAGGCGCGGGTGTCGGAGGTCATCCGCGAACTGGGCCTGGAGCAGCGTGCGGACCAGCCCATCCACAGTCTTTCCGGCGGCCAGCGCAAACGCGTCAGCGTGGCCCTGGAGCTGCTGACGAAGCCGTCGCTGCTGTTCCTGGACGAGCCCACCTCCGGTCTCGACCCGGGTATGGACCGCTCGGTCATGCACATGCTCCGCGGGCTCGCCGACGACGGCCGGACCGTCATCGTCGTCACCCACAGCGTGCTCAGCCTCGACGTGTGCGACCGGCTGCTGGTGATGGCGCCCGGCGGCCGCATCGCCTACTTCGGCGCACCCGAGGACGCCCTCGGCTTCTTCGGCTTCGAGCAGTGGCCCGAGGCGTTCGAGGCGTTCGAGAACGACCACGACCGGGACTGGGCGCGGGAGTTCCGGGCCTCCCCGTACCACCGCCAGTTCATCGACGTCACCCCGCAGCCCCGGACCGGCCAGGACCGCAGGCCCCTGGACGCCGCGCCGCCGCCCAAGTCGCAGAGCTGGTTCGCGCAGCTGAGCACCCTGGTCCGGCGCTACGCGTCCGTGCTGAGCGCCGACCGCACCTTCATCATCATCATGATCGCGCTGCCGTTCGGGATGGGGCTGATGGCCCGGGGACTGGCGGGCAGCAGATTCACCCAGGAGACCGCGCTGGACGCCCTGCTCGTGCTGTGCGTCGGCGGAGTCCTGACCGGAGCGGCGAACGCGGTACGCGAACTCGTCAAGGAACGCGTCATCTACCGGCGCGAACGCGCCGTCGGCCTGTCCAGATCCGCCTATCTGACGTCCAAGGTGGTGGTGCTGGGCGTGGTCACGGTCGCCCAGGCCGTCGTCCTCACCCTCGTCGGCCTCTTCGGCGTCGACCTGAACGCGCCCGGCGGGCGGGGCGTCGTGCTGCCCCCGCTCATCGAGATCACCGTGGCCGTCGCGCTGCTGTCGTTCACGTCGATGATGATCGGCCTGGTGATCTCCGCGCTCGTGCCCAAGGAGGAGGTCACCATGCCCCTGCTGGTCCTCCTCACCATGGTCCAGATCGTCTTCTGCGGCGCGCTGCTGAAGCTGAACGGCGTCGCGGGCATGGAGCAGCTGGCGTGGCTGGTGCCGGCCCGGTGGGCCTTCGCCGCGATGGCGGGCACCGTCGACATCGCCCGGATCGTGCCGGGGCCGGACACCGCCGATCCGCTGTTCCGGCACTCCCTCGGGGTGTGGCTGCCGAACATGGGCGTGATGCTGGTGTTCTGCGCCGTCCTGTGGTTCGTCATCGCCCAGCTGCTGCGGCGCCACGAGCCCGCGGTCATGCGGAAGTAGCGGCGGCGACGATGACCGAGACCGCGGTGCCCGGCTTCCGGCCCACGCATGTCGTCCCCGGCGAGGGCATGGCGACCTGGGAGAGCCCCGACGTCGCCAGCCCCAGCGCGCCGCTCGACCCGTTCCTGCCGGTCGAACTCGTCGACCGGCGGGGCGAGTGGGGACGCGTCCTGTGCGCCAACGGCTGGTCGGCCTGGGTCGACGGGCGCCTGCTCATCGCCGTACCGAAGGCACCGCCGTCCGCCGGGCAGCCGCTCGACCGCACGGCCGACCCGCAGCCGCTGCTCGCCCGCGCGGAGGAGGTGCTGTCGCAGTACCGCCGGGCGGCGCAGGAGCTCGCGACGGGCCGCTGCGACGGGGAGACCTTCCGCAGACGTACCCAGGGGATGCGGCTGGGCGTCGTCGTCGACGGGGAGGCGCTCTGGCTGTACGACGCCGAGCACGAGCGCTGGGTGTACTGCGACGGCGCCAGGCTGGCCCCGTTCGCCACCACGGCGCCCCCGAGCACCACGCGCGAGGCGCCCGCGGACACACCCCGGCGGGCCACCGAGCCCGGCCGCCCGTCGGCCCCCGCACCGCCGGGACGGATCACGGAACCCGGGACCGGGTCCGGGGCCGGCAGGGGCCACTCCGGGTGACCGGCGCGTGGCCCCGCGCCGCTGCGGAGTGGCTCATGGCCACGGAAGGACCTCGCTGCTGAGGGGGTCATGGCCCCGGCAGGACCTCGCTGCGGTGGGGTTCATCGTCCCGGCAGGACCTCGCTGCGGTGGGGTTCATCGTCCCGGGAGGACCTCGCTACGGAGCGACCTCGCCTCGGCGCCGTACGGGAGCGGCCAGCAGGGACCCGAGCAGCCCGGCGACGATCCCCCAGCCTAGACCGATGCCCACCGCGGCCCACAGCCGCGGCTCCAGCGCCACCTCGCCGCCGAGCCCTCCCAGATCGCCGACACCGATCAGCGACAGCCCGTACCGTGCCGCGACCCGGCCGGTCAGACACACGACGAGCATCGTGAGGGCCAGCGCCACACCCATGTGCAGGGCGTGCTGCCAGGGCCGGGTCCGCGCGGGGGAGCGCACCGCCATCAGGAACGCCGCGGCCGGCACCAGCACCGCGGCGACCACCACCAGCCACCAGGCGCGTCCGTCCTGTTCGGCGAGCGTGGAGACGCTCAGCGTCGAGGTGTTCTCGCCGCGCAGGACGGCGTCCAGCACCTGCGGCATCGGCAGTCCGAAGGGCCCTTCCACCTTGCCCTCCCAGGACGCGCCCAGGCCGAGGGTGAGCGCGAGCCAGACGAGATTCGGCAGGCCGAGCAGCATCATCGCGAAGGTGCGGGCGGGGTGCCCGTGGGTCGCCGCGACGACGATCCCGGCGCACAGCCCGAGGACGACGTACGCGAGCAGCAGCCAGACCATCGCGTACGCGGCCGGGCGCACCGACTCCTGGAACCGCACCAGCCGGGCGGGCAGCGGGGCCTTCCGGGACACCATGAGGGCGACCGCGATCACCCCGATCAGCCACAGCAGGCCGTAGAGCAGGGTGGGACCCACGTCCGCGCGGAAGCCGACCTCGGGGGTCGCATCGAGGAACTCGCCGAGATCGCTCAGCAGGGAGTCCTCCCCGAGCGAGACCGGGAACGTCTTGTTGGCCGCCGCGGCCAGCCCCGCCAGCGCCGCCAGCCACAGCACCGCGAGCCGGGCGAACCGGCCGAGCAGCTCACGGGTCCTGGCGACGGCGCGGTGACGCAGCGGCCGCAGGAACAGCAGAGCCGTCACCAGGGCCCCCACGAGGCTCACCGACAGCGGCATGACCGTCAGTTCGGCCTGCGACCGGGCCACGAAACCCGCGTCTCCCGCGAGCCCCACCGAGCCACCGGCCGCCATGACGACCAGGGCGGCGACGACCTGCGGGAACGCGTTCTCGGGAAGGCCGGTTCCGCCCGCCGCCCACAGGCCCAGGGCGGCCACGGCGAGCATGGCGGCGAAGCCCGCGACGACGGCCACCAGCGCGTCGCGCCAGTCGCGTACGGCATGTGCGGCGCGACCCGGCGAGGTGGCTCCGTGCTGGCTCACGGTGCCACGGTAAGCAGCGGGGACGACGGCCGCGCGCCGGATGGGCCGACCGGTCCCGGCCGGGGGCCCGGCTTGCGTGCCGCGCCGAGGCGGGGCACACAATTGGGGGAAACCCCCTCGATCTCGAAACCACCCTCGATCTCTGGGACGGCTGGGAAACCCGGGAGCTCCGGAAGCCGGCAGACGGAAGACGGAAGTCCGGGACGTCTGGGAAGTAGGGCCCGTGAGCGCGCAACCGCCGTCAGGGCGACCACCCGCAGGACCTCCCTCCGGCCCGCTCTCGGGCGGGGAGGCGCCGCCGCCACCGCCGCCGGGGGACGGCGCGGGACATGGCGGAGGCGCAGGGACAGGAAGCGGCGGAGGCGCGGGGAGCGGGCGGGGCCGCCCGAGGCGGCCGGGCCCGACGGGCGGCGGACGGGGCGGCGCGGGCCCCTGGTGGCGCTCCGTACCCAGGATCGCGTCGATCACGGCGGTCGTGGTCGCCGCCGCGGCGCTCGCCATCGTCCTCACCCGCCCCGGCGGTTCGTCCGGCAGCGAGGTGTATCTGCAGGCCGCGTCGGAGGCCGGACCCGCCCCCTTCACCCCGTCCTCGGCGAAGGTCCCCGCGACACCGCAGCCGCGCGCCAAACTGCCCGCGTCGCCCGCCTCCCCCTCCCCGGCCGGCGGCAACGTCACCCGCGGCGTCGACGGCGCGACCCCCGGCCTCTACGGCGGCACCCAGAAGCTCGCCAGCTGCGACACCGAGCAGCAGATCCGCAGCCTCACCGAGCAGCCGGACAGGAACCGCGCCTTCGCCTCGGTCCTCGGCATCGAACCGGCCGGGGTCCCGGACCATCTGCGCTCCCTGACCCCCGTCACCCTGCGCATGGACACCCGGGTCACCAACCACCGGTACGCGGACGGCGCCGCCACCCCGTACCAGGCCGTACTGCAGGCCGGTACCGCCGTCCTCGTCGACGGCCGGGGCGTGCCGCGCGTGCGCTGTGCCTGCGGCAACCCGCTGCTGCCGCCCGTGTTCGTCCAGGGGCCCGCCGAGCGGACCGGCGACAGCTGGCCCGGGTACGACGCGGCCGACACCGTGGCCGTCACCCCGGCACCGGAGAACGTCGAGGTCTTCGTCGTCTACGACGCGAAGGACGACGGCTACATCGCCCGGGAGCCCGGGGACGACGTCGCGAAGGACAAACCCGCGCCCCCGCCCCGTGATCCGTCGACACCGGTCCTCGTCCCGGCCGCACCGACGTCCGCGAGCCCCACCGGACCCACCGGCTCCACGACCTCCGGGCAGTCGGAGTCCCGGAGCCCGGGGACGGACAGCCCCGGGTCGGTGAGCCCGTCGCCGAAGAGCCCGGGGACCGACAGCCCGGCCGGCTCTCCGTCGCCGCGTACGCCGGCGGAGGACACCACGCCCGGCCGCACCGCCACGGACGGCACCACGAAGAGCGAGCCGCCCGCCTCGCCGCCGCAGCCGCCCGCGTCGACCCCGGCGGAGAAGCAGGAGCCCGCCCCCGACACCCAGCCCCGGTCCGACGGACCACCGCCCCAGGAGGAGCAGCCGATCGTCCCCTCGCTGCCGGACATCGTCGTCCCACCCGCGAAGACGCCGACGTCCCCGGCGCCGGCGAGCTGAGGCGTCTTCCACCGACCAGCCGCACGGACGCGGAGGAGGTGAGCCGGCCGTGACCGACCCGCCCCCCTCCGGCACGCCCGCGCCCCCAGCCGGTCCGGGCCCCGGCGGGGAGAGCCGGCAGCCGCTGCTCTCGCTGGCGCTGGCCGGGGCGATGGACGAGGTCGGCGCGGTCGCCGGAGCGGTGTATCTGCTCGCGCCCGACGGCACGGCCCTGGAGATGGCGGTCATGGCCGGCCTTCCCAGGGCCTTCGCCGCACCCTGGGAGCGGGTCGGCATCAACGCGCCGATACCCGTCGCCGACGCGGCACGGGAACGATGCCTCGTCTGGGTCGGCGGCGAGGAGGAGATGGCCGCCCGCTATCCCCGGATCGCGGTGGTCCTGCCGTACCCCTTCGCCCTCGCCGCACTGCCGGTGGCCACCGACGACACCGTGTACGGGGCGGTGTTCGTGACCTGGCCGGGCTCGCACCCGCCCGAACTCTCCGCATGGGAACGGGAGCATCTCGCCGCGGCCTGCGAGCGGCTCGCGCTGCGCCTGCAACGGGTCAGCGAACGGGGCCGTCCCTTCCGCACCGAGCCCGACATCCTCGGTGACCAGGCCCTCACCGGCGGGTCGAACGCGGCCGAGGCCCTGCAACTGCTCGACCGCATCCCCGAAGGACTGTGCGCCCTCGATCTCAACGGCCGGATCACCTTCGTCAACCCCGCGGGTGCGGAGCTGCTCGGGCTGGCCCGGCGCGAGCTGCTCGGCAGACAGCTGTGGGGGGCGCTGCCCTGGCTGAACGACCCGGTGTACGAGGACCGCTACCGTGCCGCCCTGATCAGCCAGCAGCCCAGTTCGTTCGTGGCGCTGCGGCCGCCCCGCGACTGGCTCTCGTTCCGCCTCCACCCCAGCACCACGGGCATCTCCGTGCGCGTCACCCCCGCCCGTACCGCCGGGGGCACCGGACGGCACGCCGTCGAGCCGTCCCCCACCCCGCTCGTGGCCATCTCCCATGTCCTCAGCCTGGCCAGCGGATTGACGGAAGCCGTCGGCGTCGACGACGTCATCGAGATGGCCGGTGCCGAGTTCATGCCCGCCGTGGGCTGCCAGGCGCTGGTCATCCTCGCCGCCGAGGCCGGCCGGCTGAGCGTCATCGGCCACCGCGGCTACGACGACCCGCACATCGTGGAGCGCTTCCACGGGATGCCGCTGAGCGCCCACACACCGGGGGCCCAGGCACTGGTCACGGGAGTGCCTTCGTTCTTCGAGTCCCGACGGGATCTGGAGCAGGTCTACCCGGCCCGCCAGAACACCCGCGACGGCATGGCGGCCTGGGCGTATCTGCCGCTGATCGCGTCCGGCCGTACGGTGGGCGCCTGCGTCCTCGGCTACGCGGAGCCGCACCACTTCCCGCCCGACAACCGCGCCGTGCTCACCAGCCTCGTCAGCCTCATCGCCCAGGCCCTGGAGCGGGCCCGGCTGTACGACGCCAAGCACCGACTGGCCCACGGTCTGCAGTCCGCGCTGATGCCGCGCTCCCTGCCGGACGTGCCCGGGCTCGAACACGCCGCCCGCTATCTGCCGGCCACCCGCGGCATGGAGATCGGCGGCGACTTCTACGACCTGATCCGCGGCACCGGCACCGGCGACAGCATCGGCATCGGCATCGGCGACGGTCCTGCCGCCGTCGTCGGAGACGTCCAGGGCCACAACGTGGCCGCGGCCGGGCTGATGGGACAGGTCCGCACCGCCATCCGCGCGTTCACGGCGGTCGGACAGCCCCCGGGCGAGGTCATGGCAGGCACCAACCGGCTGCTCATGGACCTCGACGCCGACCTGTTCGTCAGCTGTGTGTACGTACGACTCGACCTGGAGCACCACCGCGCCCTGGTCGCCCGGGCGGGCCATCCGCATCCGCTGCTGCGTGCGCCGGACGGATCCGTCCGGGTCCTCGACGTCCCCGGCGGCCCGGTCCTCGGCGTGGACGGCGCCTCCCGCTACCCGGCGACCGAGGTCCCGCTGCCGCCCGGCTCCGTCCTCGCCCTCTACACCGACGGCCTCATCGAACTGCCCGACACCGACCTGGAGGAGGAACTGGCCGATCTCGGGGCCCATCTCGCCGACGTCGGCGCGGGCCCCCTGGAGGAGGTGGCGGACAGCCTCGTCGCTCACACCGCCCAGACGCACGAGCGCGCCGACGACGTGGCACTCCTGCTGCTGCGCCTGACGGGCACCCGGCCCGCGTCCGAGGGCACTGTGTCCGGCGGTCCCGCGGCCGGCTCCCGGGAGTCCCGTTCGGGTCGCCGACCGGCATGAGCAGCTTCTGCCGGCTGTCACGCGTCGGGCTGGACGGCGGCGTTCAGGGTCTCGATGAAGAGGTCGACCGGAGGGCAGCCCCAGTCGCCGTTGACGTGCATCGCGGCGGTCTGCCGCCCGTCGCGGGTGCCGTAGAGGTAGGACCAGTTACCGGTGATCATGCCGCCGTGGCCGTAGACGCGGGTGCCGTTGGGGAGTTCGACCGAGGACAGGCCCAGGCCGTAGCTGTGGCCGTCCAGCCACTTGCCGTCCGGGACGCGGGTCATGGTGAGCATCTCCTCCAGCTGGGCGGGCGGCAGGAGACGGCCGCCGAGGAGGGCGCCGAGGAAGGTGGAGAGGTCGCCGGTGGTGGAGATCAGCTCACCGGTGGCGAAGCCGTAGGTGGCGTCGAGTTCGGTCACGTCGTGGGTGGGGGCGTCGGCCTCCTGCAGGGTCAGCTTCGAGTAGCTGTGGGCGTGCGGGCCGCGGAACTCGGTGTCCTTGTCGGCGAGATAGGTGGACTCCAGCCCGAGGGGGCGCAGGATCCGCAGGTCGAGGGCGTCGGAGTAGGACATGCCGGTCGCCTTCTCGATGATCAGGCCGGCGAGGACGAAGTTGGTGTTGGAGTAGGAGAAGTCCGTGCCGGGCTCGAACTCGGCCGGGTGGGAGAGGGAGATCTTCACCAGCTCCTGCGGCCTCCAGCGGTCGAACCGGTGGGCGAGGAGCTCGGGGCCGGAGTAGCGGCGGAGCATGTCCGCGTCGAGCACATAGGCGAAGAGGCCGCTGCGGTGGCTGAGCAGATGGCGGATGGTGATCCTGTCGCCGTCGTGGCCGTTGCCGCGGATCAGCCCGGGCAGCCACGTCTCCACCGTGTCGTCCAGGCCGAGCACGTACTCGGCGGCGAGCTGGAGGATCACGGTCGAGGTGAACGTCTTGGTGATGCTGCCGACCCGGATCTGCTCCTCGGCCAGCCGCTCGCGGCCGGTGCCGTACTCGGCGGTGCCCGCGGCCCCGAACCAGCGCCGGCCGTCCCTGCGGACCTCGGCGACCATGCCCGGGAAGCCGTGGTCGGTGACGGCGGAGTTCAGGACCTGCTGGACGGGGGCGGCGGTGGTGGCGGCGATCTGAGTGGCGGTCATCGTGACTCCTCGATACGGGGCCGCGCCGTTCGCGACATCGAAAAGGCTACGTTGCGTTCACTGTTCCGGCAAACAACGTATCGAGCGTGAATGTCATTCGTGCAGCTCAGATGCTGTGAAGTCTTGCAATGAGCATGCGGATGAACGCAAAAGCTCATCGAGAGTCTTGCAATGATGTAGTGGTGAACGCAGTTGCGGCGGAAGGAGACCGCTCATGCCGGGCGGCAGGCTGACCCAGCAGGACCGCAGGCGGATCGCCGTCGGCCTGGCCGACGGGCTCTCGTACACCGAGATCGCCAAGGGCCTGGACCGGCCGGTGTCGACCGTCACGCGGGAAGTGATGCGCAACGGCGGTCCCCACGACTACCGCGCCGACCAGGCCCACAGGGCCACCCAGAGGCGGGCCCGCCGGTCCACGCCGCGGCAGGCCCCGCAGGCCCCCGCCCCGTCCGTCGACTCCGCGAGGGTGCGCGACTTCGCGGACCGTTTCACGGAACTCCTGGTGGCCACGGGGATCCCGCGGATGATGGCGGCCGTACTGGCGTGCCTGTACACGTCCGAGGACGGCAGCCTCACCGCCGCCGAACTGGTCCGGGTGCTGCAGGTGAGCCCCGCGTCGGTCTCCAAGGCCGTCGTCTACCTCGAGGGACAGGAGCTCATCCGGCGGGAGCGGGACGCCCGGGAGCGACGGGACCGGTACGTCATCGACGAGGACGTCTGGTTCCGGGCCATGCTCGCCAGCGCCCGGATGAACGCCGCCCTCGCCGAGGCCGCCCAGGAAGGCGCCGAGATCCTCGATGCCGCCACCGCCACCTCGGCCGCCGCCCGGCTCTCGGACATGGGCCGGTTCCTCGACCGGGTCGGCCAGGACCTGGTCCGTTCCGCCGAGCACTGGCGCGAGGTCTTCGTCCAGGAGCGCCGCAGCCGGGAGTGACCCGGGCCGCCCGGGCCGGATCCTCGCGATGCCGACTGTCGCGGTCCGGGGCCTCTGCTTGCTCCTACGTGCTCCGCAGCGTCCCCAGCGGGTCGGGGTCGTCCTGCAGGGCGGTGGCCGCCGTCTTCCAGTCCGCGTCCTCGGCGAGCAGGGCACTGCGGAGGAACGCCGTGGTGAGCCGCTGGATCAGGGCGACGCGTGCGGGGCTCTCGTCCGTCGTCTCGGCGACCTCGTACCCGGGGATGCCGCCGAGCGAGTGCTCGGCGCCGAAGAGGGTGAGCAGGCTCTTGCGTCCCGGGCTGTGGGTGTAGGGGTCGGTGAACCAGTCCGGTCCGCGGGTGGACAGGTGGGACTGGTCCTGGTCCCCGGCGACGATGAGGGCCGGCGTGGTCATGGCGTCGAACGACGGCTTCAGGAAGGGGAGATGCTCGGCGGCGAACGGGGTCAGGTCGTCGCCCAGGCCGGTCAGGGCGAGCAGTACGCCCGCGGTGACGCGAGGGTCGGACATGTCCTCGCCGGGAACGCCGTCGGGGCCGAGGACGCGCGCGCCGAGCAGCGCACTCGCCGTCTGCGCTCCCCAGGAGTGGCCCGCCACGGCGATGCGGCCGCGGTCCAGGCGCCCGCCGAGGCCGGGCACGGAGGCTTCCAGGGCGTCGAGTTCGTCGATGACGCGCCCCAGGTCCTCGATCCGCAAGCGCCAGATCATCGGCGTACGGGGGTCCTCGGCGGGGATGCCGAGCGTCCTCGAGTCGAGGTGGGTGGGCTGGATGACCACGAAGCCGTGCGCGGCCCAGTGGTCCGCCAGCGGGGCGTAGCCGTTCATCGACCAGCCGAAGCCGTGGGAGAAGACGATGACGGGGAGGTCGCCGCCGGTCGCGGGGGCGGACACGCGGACCTGGAGGTCCTCACCGCGGCCCGGGGCGGGCAGGACGACGGGCTTCGCGGATATCACCGAAGGGGGCGCGCCCGCGGTCCTCTGCGTGTGCGTGGCGTTCGATTCGGACATGGAGGTGCCTTCCGTTCGGCTTCTCTGGCGGTCTTGGTGTTCTTCGCGTTCTTGGCCCGGTGCGCCCGGTGCGCCCGGTGGCGGGGCACGCCGCAGGCCGGGCCGGCGGGGCGTGATCGCGGCAGCGGCCTGGCCGCCGGTCGCCCGGTCTGTCATCATGAGTGAACCGGAACCTTGCTCCGCTTACGATACGGAACGCTGTTCCGCTTTGCAAGGTCAGCCATGGAAGGAGCGCCGCGGTGGACGACAGCGGCCAGAACGCGGGAAGCGCGGCCGGATCCAAGCGCAAGGACGCCCGGCGCAATCAGCGGACCCTGCTGGACGCGGCCGCCGCGGTCTTCGTCACCTCGGGCGTGGACGCGCCGGTACGCGACATCGCGGCCGAGGCGGGCGTCGGAATGGGCACGATCTACCGCCACTTCCCCACCCGGGCGGACCTCGTCATCGCCGTCTACCGCCACCAGGTCGACGCCTGCGCCGACGCCGGCCCGGCCCTGCTCGCGGCCGGCCCGACGCCGCACGCCGCCCTCGGGCGGTGGGCCGACCTCTTCGTCGACTTCCTGGTGACCAAGCACGGCCTCGCCGCCGCGATGCAGGCCGACAGCGCCGGCTTCGAGACGCTGCACACCTATTTCCTCGACCGTCTCCTGCCGGTGTGCACCCAGCTCCTCGACGCCGCCGCCGCCTCCGGCGAGATCCGCACGGACCTCGACGCCTACCAGTTCATGCGCGGCATCGGAAACCTCTGCATCGGCGCGGACAGCGACCCCCGCTACGATGCACGCCGGCTGGCCGCGCTCCTGGTCGCGGGACTACGACAACCGCGCTGACCGGCCGTGACACCGACCTCCACGGACCAGGCCAGGTCTAGCGGTTGTGGCCCTGCAAGGGCTGTTCCTCCGAGCTGTGCGGGCGGCGACGGCGGATGCGGGCGGCGAGCAGCGCGACATCGTCCTCGGCGTGCTCCGCGTCCAGCTCCCTGACCACCGCGTCGACCATGTCCTCCATCGGCGCGGTGCACGGCAGCCGCACCGACGTCAGCCGCTCCAGCGACACGTCGATGTCCTCGTCGCGCCGTTCGACCAGCCCGTCCGTGTACAGCAGGAGGGTGTCCTCGGGGGTGAGTTCGCGCGTGACGAGTTCGTACCCGCCGAGACCGGTGCCGAGCGGAGGCCCGGCCGGTACGTCGACGAGCTCCGCCGACCCGGCCGCGGTGAAGACGACCGGCGGGAGATGCCCGGCACTGGAGAACGAACCGAGCCCGCGGGCCGGGTCGACCCGCACCAGCAGACACGTCGCCGGCCGCGCCATGGTGTCGGCGATGGCGAGGTCGAGCTGGCGCAGCACCCGGTGCGGCGGCAGATCGGCCGCGGCGACGTCACGGAGCATCGACCGGTACGTGTTCATCTCGACGGCCGCCTCGACGCCGTGCCCCATCACATCGCCCATGACGAGCAGCGTCCGGCCGTAGTGGAGCCGTACCGTCTCGAACCAGTCGCCGCCGACCAGATTGCTGCTGCCGACCGGCAGATAGCGCGTCGCGAACTGCAGGTTGGGGTGGGGCTTGCCGGGCTCGGTCAGCAGGGCGCGCTGCAGCTCGACCGCCTTGCCCTGCTCCGTCGCGAACTGGCGGGCGTGCGCGATGCTCACGGCCGCGCGTCGTGCCGCGTGCCGCGTGATGGCGATCTCGTTCTCGCTGAACGGCGAGCCCACCCGGGCCAGCAGCACCACGCCGATCACCGGGCCGACCGCGCCGCCCCGGTCCGGTGCCGCCGTCAGCGGCACGGCCAGCACCGTGACCCGCTCCCCGTCGCCGTGCTCCGTCGCGGGCAGCCGCGTCTCGATGGCGCGAGCGAGAGCCGACTCCGTCCCCGGACGGCGCCGGCCGTCTGCGTCGTCGAGCAGCTCCACGGCCCCGGTCCCGGCGGTCCGGCGCATCGCCGAGGCAGTGGGCGTCGGCGGCGGCGCACCGCTCTTCACCGGGGGAGGGAGCACGTCGACGGCGGCGGCCTCCGCGAGGCGCGGGCCCAGGAACTCGGCCAGTTCCCGGCACGTCGCGACCTCGTCGAGGGAGGTCCCGATCCGCTCCACGGCCTCGTCCGCCGCGGCGAGCCGGGCACGGGCCAGCTCGAGCTCCTCGTAGAGCCCGGGCACGGGGGTCTCGATCACGATGCACAGGACGCCGGTGACGGTTCCCCGGTTCTCCAGCCGGAGGCAGGTCGTGTGGCAGCGGCCGCCCGGGCCGGTGACCCAGGTACGCGGCACCCCGTCGGCGAGCACCTCGGCCAGCAGCGAGGGCGTACCGATGTACCGCTCCGCGAGCGCGCTCGGGGAGCGGCCCGCGAGGTCCGCCGGAGCCTCCCCGGTGATCCGGCAGTAGGCGGGGTTGGCGAAGCGATAGCGGAGGTCCGCGCCGAGAACGCCGACACCGGCCGGGGTTCCCCGCAGGTCGTCCTCCCAAGGCCGGGGGCCGGGGCCGCCGGCGTCGGCCGTGCGCAGTCCGCGGCGGTCCTGGAGCCAGTCCCGACGATCGGCAGCCACACGAGCACCTCCTCCCCTCGCGGGGCGGTGACCCCAGCTTCCTCCACAGCCTCCCCGCTCGCATCACCTGACGTACATCGGGCCGCTCAGCCTAGCCGGGGGCGCTGCCGCGGCGCCGCGCCGGTCAGCGTCAGGGCGAGAACGGCCTGGTCGTCGTTGTCCGACTGTGCCGACCAGCGTTCCGTGTCGGACCGTACGAACGAGACGACGGCCTCGGGGTCCGGTGACGGCTCACCACCGAACCGTTCGCCGAGCCGCTCCAGAACCGGATAGAAGACACCCTTCGCGTCACGGGCCTCGCTCACCCCGTCCGTGTGGACGACGAGGACCTCTCCGGGACCCAGCGGATGGACCGTCGTGTCGTCCCCGTCCGGGGACAGCGCGCCCAGACCCAGCGGCAGCCCGGGCGCCGTGACCAGCCGCCGGGCGCCGAGCGGGCCGACGACGATCGGCGAGGGATGGCCGCGGTCGACGATCCGCACCTCGCCGCCCTCCGGCGGGAACTCCAGCACGAGCGCGGTCACGAACAGCTCCGGGTCCCCGTCGTCACCGCCGGGGCTGTTGCGGGCGATGCTGAGTTCCAGGCGTTCGGCGAGACTGCTCAGACTCCGCCACTCGTGCGCGGACACCCGGAAGCTGCCCAGCACGGCCGCGACCGTCTGCACCGCGTCCAGCCCCTTGCCCCGGACGTCACCGATGATCGCCCGCACCCCGAACGGGGTCTCGCACACGTCGTACAGATCGCCGCCGACGAGGGTGCCGCCCTCCCCGGCCTCGTAGTACGCGGCGGCCCGCACCGGACCGAGCCGGCCCGGCATCGGACGCAGCAGGACCCGCTGCATCGCCTCCGCGACCGAATGGGCACGGACCAGGTGCCGCCTGGTCCGCTCTCGCTGCCAGGAGAGGGCGACGCTGGCGATCCCGATGACGAGCGTGGCGGAGTAGACGGCCACATGGTGCTGCTCGGCGAAATGGCCCGGGCGGCTGGCGGCCATCCACATCTGGAGTCCCAGGCACACGACGGTGGACAGCGCGGTGCCCCGCGGCCCGCGCGTCGCGGCGGCGAGCGGCGGTACGGCGATGAGCATGAAGCTCACCGGCTCCCTGCCCCTGACGGCGACTTCCGCGATCAGATCGACGGCCACCGCGATCAACGGCAGCCACCAGACCCACCCCCGGCGCGGGGACGGGGGCCGCAGGACGGCGCCAGGACTCCTACGACTTCGAGGCATAAGGCGCACCCTAAGAGCCGGGTTGGCCGGGGCCGGGCACGGAGCGTGCCGTGTCGTCGCCTCCGCCGCGCGGTGCCGTG
Organism: Streptomyces sp. NBC_00259; assembly: GCF_036181745.1. Lineage (NCBI taxonomy): Bacteria > Bacillati > Actinomycetota > Actinomycetes > Kitasatosporales > Streptomycetaceae > Streptomyces > Streptomyces sp. NBC_00259. Next base: position 6,378,095 of record NZ_CP108080.1, read on the forward strand.
TCCCCGCCGGCGCGGCGGAACGTGCCCGGGACCACGCCGTCGAGGCCCCTGAGCTGGGCCGCCACACCGTCCAGCCAGAGTTCGAGATCCACCAGCGCGGGCAGCGGCCGGCCACCGGGCGGCGCGGATGCCGGGCCCGGCGGCGGCAACGGCGGCGGTCTCTCGCCGCCGCACAGCGCGGCGAGCCGGTCGGCGGTCGCCGCCGCCCGGCCGGCGGTGGAACAGGCCCGGTCGGCGGCGCCGGCCGGCAGGGCCCTCTCGGGCAGATCGAAGCGGGGGAGCCAGTGGGCGCCGACCAGGATGTGGTTCGCGACGATGAGCACCGCGTGCCAGTCGGCGCGTGCGTGCGTGCTGCCGGCCGGTTCGCTGCGGAACTGGGCGTACGCGGCCTCCGCGAGCCGCAGCCGGTTGAAGGCGACGAGGGTCGCCGGGGGAGGCACGGAGCCCGGCGGGGCGGTCGTGACGGCGGCGGCGGTGCCGGTGATCAGCGGACCGGTGGCGCGGAGCAGCCCGGCCATGGCTTTGCGTACCTCCCGCCGGGCCCCGGCGGGCCAGGCCAGCAGCCCGCACAGCAGACCGACCGCGCTGCCGGCCAGCACGTCCACGATCCGCTCCTCCGCCAACTGCCAGGAGGCCGGCGCGATCTGGGCGAACGCGGTCGCCACCACCAGGGTGAACAGGCCCTGGGCCCAGGCGATGCCCAGCAGTGGCCCGAGGGCGAAGGCGACGAGCATGCCGGGCGCGAGCAGCACGGCGAACACGACGGTGTGGCCGCCGAGGCCGACGAGCAGGGCACCCGCCGCGACCGCGCCGACGAGGGTGCCGGCCACCGCCTGGCGGATCGCCGTCCAGGTCTCCCCGACCGTGGTCCTGCTCAGCGTCAGCACGGCGAGCAGCACCCAGAAGCCGTGCGCCAGATCGAGCGAACCGGCGACCAGCCGGGCCGCGCCCAGACCGAGCGCGATCCGGACGGCGTTCTGGAACTGCACCGAATGCAGCGTCATGTTGCCGGCGATACGGCGGTACCAGAGGACGGCGGTGGGCGCGTCGGCGTACCAGAACAGCCCCTGCGGCGGAATCGGCGCCGTGCGCGTGCCGTCCAGGCCGACCCGTACGGACGCCTCCAGCATCCGCGCGGACTCGGCGACGGCCACCAGCGCGGCCTGCCGGCGCAGGACCGGTACGGGCGGCACCTCGGCAGCCGGCCCGGTCGCCTGCCGGACGCGCAGCTGCTGAAAGCCACGCACCGCCTCATCCATCCGGTCCGGACCCGCCACACCCGCACGCCCCGCCCGCAACGCCGCCGCCATCCGCCCGCACAGGGCGGCCACCTGCCGCAGCATCAGCCCGGACCCCGCGTCACCGTCCGGCCCGGGGTCCGTACCCGCCACGCGCCCGGGCGGCGCGGTGGTGTCCGGACAGGGGAGCCCGCTAGCGGGCAGGACGCCCGTTTCGGTCAGATGGGCCAGCTGTTCGAGCAGCCGGCGGGCCGCGGAGCCCGCCTGCGCGAGGGCCCGGTCCTTACGGCCCGGCCCGGCGGGGCGTTCGGCGGCCGGGAGGTAGGAGAACCGCAGGCGGGCACCGGCCTCGCGCAGCGACTCGGGCGAGGCGCCGGAGTTCCCCCGGGCCGCGGCACCCGCGACCGCCACGGCCTCCGCGAGGCTCTCCCGGTACGACACGTCCGCCGGCTCGGGCAGCAGGAAGCGCTCGCACGCCGCGAGCAGCAGCACGCCCGCGGTGAGCCCGGCCAGCCGCAGCCCCAGGGTGTCCGGGGCGTACGGCGGGAAGCAGGCCAGGATGTAGAAGAGCTGCAGCCCCGGAGCCGCCCCGGCGGGCCGTGGTCCCGCGACCGCCGCGAAGGCCAGCATGAAGCCGATGACGAGCATCCCGAGCACCGCCGCCCAGGTCCGTACCGCCAGCGCCGTCCCCAGCGTCACCAGCAGCAGGCCCACCGGCAGCGCCTTCAGCATCACTTCGGCCCGCTGCCGCCCCGACCCGGGGATCGAGGACAGCAGCCCGAGGGCGATGGGCGCGAACAGGGCGTACAGCGCCACCGTGGGCTCCTGCAGCCCGTAGAGGAAGGGATAGAACCCCGCGGTCGCGGCGAGGGACACCCGTAGCGAACGGTGCAGGATCGCCGTCCGCTCGGCCCCGCTCTTCACGGCCCGCCCTCACCGCTCGCCGCGCGCGGGCACGCGCGGAGCACCCACAACGCGGCCGCACCCGCTTCCTCCACCGTGACCGCGGTGAAGGCGCCCGTCCGCGCGGCCGACGACGACTCTGCGCGCATGGGCACGTTCCTCTCGGGCGAAACCGCCGCGGCGACGTCAACGGGTCGGACATGTCACCTGCCCGACCTGCCCTCCATTGTCGGCCGACGCCGTACGGACCGCAGCCCGGCCCCGTACGGACCGCAGCCCGGCGCCGTACGGACCGCAGCCCCGCGGCCCAGGACCGCTCCGGTGGCCGCGCCGGATCGCGGCTTCGGGCGCGCCGGGGTGACCATGGCAGGAAGTGCCGAGGCACAGGGTCCACGGGGGTGGAGACGGGAGTCCCTACCGTGCACCTCTTCCTCCCCGTCCTCTTCGCGCTCCTATCCGCATTCAGCAACGCCCTCGCCGTCGTGCTGCAGCGCCAGGAGGCCCTCGCGGTGCCCAGCTCCACCGGGTTCCGCCCCGGGCTGATCCTCGATCTGCTGCGCCGCCCGCTCTGGCTGGCCGGGATCGTCGCCGTGATCGCCGCGGGCGTGTGCCAGGCCCTGGCTCTGAACACCGGGCCGCTCACGATCGTGCAGCCGCTCTTCGTCCTCGAACTGCCCCTCGCGCTGATCGTCGCCTCGATCCTGATGCGCCGGCATCTGCCGGCCATGGGCTGGGTGGCCGTGAGCTTCGTCGTGGTGGGTCTCGGTGTCGCCCTCGGCGCCGCGGCCCCCACCGGCAACCGCACCCAGGTCCCGATGGACCGCTGGCTGCCCGTGCTCGTCGTCGGCGCGGGGGCGATCGTCGTGCTGTCCGGCGTGGCGCTGCGCCGCCCCGAGGGCCGGGCCCGGGCCGCCCTGCTGGGCACGGCCACCGCCATCAGCTACGCACTGACCGCGGCGCTGATGAAGTCCGCGACCCACATCCTGGCCGACTACGGGGCCGCGGCCTTCTTCACCGCCTGGCAGACGTACGCCTTCGCGGTGACCGGCGGCACCGCACTGTTCCTGCTGGAGAACGCGCTGCAGGCGGGCCCGCTGGTCGCGTCACAGCCCGCGATCACGCTCGGCGACGCGACCCTGAGCCTCGTGCTCGGCATCACCCTGTACGAGGAGACGGTCCGCTCCGGCTGGTGGCTGGCGCCGCAGATCCTCGGCCTCGCCCTGATCGCCGTGGGCGCGGTCACCCTCGCCCGTATCCCGCTCACCCGCTCGCTCGTCGCCGCCGAGGAGACATCGGGCCCGTCCTCCCGGCAGGCCGGGCAGACGCTTCCGTGAACCCACGGGCCAAGGGAATGAGCAGGGGAGTGGGCAGGGGATTGAGCAAACCCGGCAAGAAGCGTTTCATTGCAGGTGAAGGGCCGATTTCAGGCATTCGAAGGAGGCGGCCCGCATGACCACTCACCCCAGCATTGAGCAACATCCCGACCTCGCCGAGATGCGCGCGCGTTTCGAGCGGGCCACGGCCACGCCGCGCGGCCAGGTGATAGAGACACTGGCCCTGCTCACGGGCCTCTACCTCGCGGCCTCACCGTGGATCGTCGGCTTCAACGGCCTCACCACACTGGCGGTCACCAATCTGATCACCGGTGTCGCCTACGCCCTGTGCCTGGGCGGGTTCGGCTCGGCGTACGAGCGCACCCACGCCATGGCCTGGTGCGCCATCGTCATCGGAGCCTGGACGATCTTCTCCCCCTGGATCGTCGCCGGGAACGCCGATACGGTCCGCAGCATCGTCAGCAACGTCATCGTCGGCATCGTGGCGCTGTGCCTCGGTGTGGCCATGGCGGCCATGAGCGACCGCCGCGGCGGCCTGCGCACCTCCCGGGCATCCGGGCGCGGAGGTCCGGACCTCGGTCCCCTGAGCTGACGCTCCGCACGCAGGCGGAAGGTCCCGGCCGCCCGGACAGGGCCGGGGCCTTCCGGTTGTACGGGGAGTAGCGTTGGCGACCACGGAAGGTGAGCTATGTTGAGCGGCAGCGGGACACGAAGGAGGCACACGGTGCCATCAGGGCAGCAGGCGCGCGCGCAGGCGTCTGCGATCACACCGGGCAGACACTCTCCGGACGCGGAGCCGGCTCCTGTGGAGAAGGTCCGGGCCCTCTTCGGCGGACACCGCCTGTCGCCCGCGCAGCGGCGCATCGCCCAGTACATCGCGGACAATCTGACCGAGGCCGCCTTCCTGTCGATCACGGATCTCGCGGACCGGGTCGGGGTGAGCCAGCCGTCGGTGACGCGCTTCGCGTCCTCGGTGGGCTTCAGCGGATACCCGGCGCTGCGGGAGGCGCTGCAGCCGATCGCGCTCAGCGCCGTCGCCGGCACCCCGGACGCGGCCGAGAGCGGCCGCAACGAACTCCAGACGGCCGTCGACGCGGAGATCGCGAACTTGGAGAGCCTGCGCCGGTCCTTCGCCGACACCGGCCAGGTGCTCGAAGTCGGCCGTGAGCTGGCCAGATCGGTGCCGCTGACCGTTCTGGGCCTGCGGATCTCCACCTCGCTCGCGGAGTACTTCGCCTACGCGGCGCGGCGGATCCACCCGGATGTGCGGCTGGTGTCGCGCGGCGGGAGCGTGGCGTACGACGCGCTGCTGCAGTCCCGTGAGGCGGGCGGCACGTGGGTGCTGGCCTTCGCGATGCCCCGGCACGCGAACGAGATGCTCGCGGCGGTGCGGGCCGCGCGCCGTACGGGCCTGAGGATCGCGCTGATCACGGATCTGACGATGGGTCCACTGGTCGAAGCGGCCGATGTGGCGCTGACCGCGGGCACCGGATCGCGCCTCGTCTTCGACTCCTACTCCGCGCCGGGGGTGCTGTCGGCGGCGATCCTCCAGGCGATGGCCGACGCGGATCCCGAGCGTACGCAACTGCGGCTCGAGCAGTACGAGCACGCCGCTGAGCAGCACGACTTCTTCATCGAGGACTGACCGGGCACCGGCCCCCCACGGCCGCCCGCCCCGAGGCCCACCCCCTCCCCGCAACGGGAGAAACGGGGGATTTTCACGCCAAGAACCGCATGAATTTTTTCATGCCCTTGCTTACTTGGCGGTAAATATATTTACTGCGTGTGGCACTGCGGACGACACTCCTCCTCGTCGGCCCCACGGTGTTCTGTTCGGGCACTCCGCTCCCCTCGGATGCCCCCGGCGGCCCTGGTCAACCCCTGGGCCGGGGCCGCCGGTCAACGGAGCCTGCCACCACATGACTTCACCCGGGCGCGCCACCGCCCGGGGGCACGGGAACGGCCGCCGCGCACCTCGCGGCGGCCGCCCGTGAGCCGAGGCCCGAGCCGGTCACCCGGCCCTCCCGGTGCCCGGCGGCTCAGCCGTTCTTCACGGCGGCGAGGTGGGCGAACACGACGACGTTGTCCTTGTAGTCCTTGGTCTTCTTGTCGAACTCGCCGCCGCAGGTGATCAGGCGCAGCTGCGCGGACGGGGTGTCGTTGTAGACCCGCGCGCTCGGGAACTTGGCCTTGCTGAAGGTCTCCACCGTGTCGACCTTGAAGACGGCGACCTTGCGGTCCTGGCGGGTGACGTCGATCGTGTAGCCCGGCTTGAGCGCGCTGAGCGACTCGAAGACCGCCGGGCCCGTCATGGTGTCCAGGTGCCCCGCCACGACGGACGTGCCGGCCTCGCCGGGGGTGGCGCCCTTCCCGAACCAGCCGACCAGGTTCTTGTCGTTGGGGGGCGGCGCGTTCAGCTGCCCGGTCTTGCCGATGGCCAGCTCGATGAAGGGGGCGTTGACGGAGATGGCCGGGATGGAGATGCGCGTCGGGACGGAACGCGGCAGCGGCGCGACGGTCTTGGGCGGGCTCACGGGGGCGGGCGCGGGGGCCGCCGGACGGGCCTGCGGGGTGTGTTCCGTCGGTGTGCCGAGGGAGTTGTAGAGGAGCAGGGCGCCCAGCCCGGCCGCCACAACGGGCCACAACAGGGCCTGGCCGAGGGTACGGGTAGCGGCGGGCTGCGGGGGTGTCTGTGAGCCGAGCGGCTGCTGGGCGGTCATGCGGGACGCCTTTCGTGTACCGGGTGGGGGCTTCGGCGGGGGAGGGATCGAGGCCGGGCGGCAGAAACGCATCGCCGCGGCCGCCGTCCGGGAAGGGACGGCGGCCGCGACAGCGCAGCGAGCTGCAGGTGATGCGGGCCTGGATCAGGCCGAGGTACCGGTAACGCCGCGACGACGCAGCCTGTAGACGCCGGCGCCGAGGCCACCGAGCATCAGCAGCGAACCGGCGGCGAGGCTGCCGTTGTTGGCGGCCAGACCGCCACCACCGGCGTCGACGCCGCCATTGGGCTCGTCGTCATCGTCGTCGTCGTCATCGTCGTCGTCGTCGTCATCGTCGTCGTCGTGGTCGTCGTCGTCGTCGTGGTCGTCGTGGTCCTTGTGCTTCCACTTCTTGCCGTGGTCGTCCTTGCCGTACTCCTTCTTGTCGTCGTCCTTCTTGCCGTACTCGTCCTTCTTGGAGTCCTCTTCCTTCTTGGAGTCCTCCTCCTTCGAGGAGCTCTCGTCCTTCTGGGATCCCTCGTCCTTCTGGGATCCCTCTTCCTTCGAGGAGCTTTCGCCCTTCTGGGATCCCTCTTCCTTCGAGGAGCTTTCGCCCTTCTGGGATCCCTCTTCCTTCGAGGAGCTTTCGCCCTTCTGGGCGCCCTCGTCCTTCGTCGAGCCCTCGTCCTTCTTCGAGCCCTCGTCCCACTCCTGGTTCACGACGGTCGCAAGGGCGCCACCGCCGGCGTCGACGCCGCCATTGGGCTTGTCGTCGTCGTCGTCGTCGTCGTCATCGTCGTCGTCGTCGTCGTCGTCATCGTCATCGTCGTCGTCGTCGTCGTGGTCGTCGTGGTCCTTCTTGTCCCACTTGCCGTGGCCCTTGTCGTGGTCGTCCTCCTTGCCGTTGTCGTCCTTGCCGTTGTCGTCCTTGCCGTTGTCGTCCTTCTTGGAGTCCTCGTCCTCGGTCACGACCGTGGCAAGGGCGCCACCGCCGGTGTCGACGCCGCCATTGGGCTCGTCGTCATCGTCGTCGTCGTCATCGTCGTCGTCGTCGTCATCGTCGTCGTCGTGGTCGTCGTCGTCGTCGTGGTCGTCGTGGTCCTTCTTGTCCCACTTCTTGCCGTGGTCGTCCTTACCGCCGTGGTCGTCCTTGCCGTGGTCGTCCTTCTTGGAGTCTTCGTGATCCCGGCTGGACGAAGAGCCGTTGTCGTGACCCCAGTCCTCGGCGAGGGTCATCGCGTACGCGGTGGGTGCGGCAATCGTCAGTACCGCGGTAATTGCGGCTGAGGCGCACAGGGTGCGGGCAGAGCGCATGAGAACCCATTCCTTTCGCCGCGACTGCGACAGCTGACACATCGTCGGCTCATCGGATCGCAGCAGCGACGTGTTCACCGTCAGACGGATCCCGGCTTCGCACCAGCCGAGAACGTTGCATTCGAGGGACACCGTGGGCTCTTCGGGTGGCGACACGCCGCAGATTCACTCTTTGGACGGCAGCCGGCCGATACGCGGCTTCGCGGCACCGTCCGAATCATTCGCGATCCGGATTCCGATGAGGGTCCTCGTCTACGCCGACGGCCGAATTCTGTGTTCCTCGGGTCATCCGCCTATCCGGACGGGGGTCGGCTTCGAACTACTCATGTCACACGTACACGGCAGCGCCGCCGTGCGGATTCCGTGTCTCCGATCCGGAGGTCTCCGATCCGGCAGGTCTCCGAAGAGGGACATCTCCGGCGCGGGGCATCTCCGACGAGGGAGGTGTGTCCGATGGGCCTTTCCGTCCGGGTGCGCCGTCTTGCGGTGGCAGCGGCCGCCGTGGGCCTGTTCGCCGGTGGTGCCGCGGCGGGTCCCGCCGGTGCCGCCGTCGCCGTCGCCACTTCCCCGCCGGCCGGCGCGGCGTCGGCCTCGTACACCTCGTACTCCGCCGCCGGCGGCGGAGACCACGACCGCTGTGAGTGGCGGAAGGGGCACTGGAAGGAGAAGCGGGTCGACGGCCGCTGGGAGGAGAAGTGGGTCAAGGGCCGTTGGCAGTGCCGTGACGACGATGACGGCGACAGGCACTGGGACCGGGACTGAGGGAGACGGAGAACGGCGGTCCGTGCACCGTGACGGACCGACAGCGAAGAGTGCACAGCGACGGTGAACAGCGACAGGTGAGCGGTGACTCATGAGCGGTGACAGGTGACCGGGCGGATGTGACATGTCACCGTGCGCGCCACGGCCCCTCGTGGCTCCAGGCGTGCGGCTCGTTCGGATCAGTGGTGGCATTGATGACGAACGAGCCTGCACGGCACCCCTGGTGCCCACGAGGAGCGAGGGGGCGCGAGTGTCGCCACCTGATGCGGATCCCGATGCCGCCGAGCGGCTGGCCAAGCTCGGTCTGAACGAGCTGCTGGTCCTGGTGGGCCGCGGCGACCAGGACGCGTTCGTCCCGGTCTACGAAGCGGTCAGCGGCCCGGTGCTGGGCATGGTGCGACGGGTCCTGAGGGACCCGGCACAGTCGGAGGAGGTGACCCAGGACGTGCTCGTCGAGGTGTGGCGTACCGCCGGCCGGTTCCGGCCCGAGCAGGGCAGCGCCCTGACCTGGGTCCTGACGCTGGCCCACCGGCGCGCGGTGGACCGGGTCCGTTCGTCCCAGGCCCGCACCGAGCGGGAGCGCAGGGTGGCCCTGCTGGAGTCGGGGCCGCCGTTCGACGACGTGGTCGAGCAGGTCGAGATCAACCTCGAACAGCAGCAGGTCCGGCGCTGTCTCCAGGCGCTGACCGAGCTCCAGCGGGAGTCGGTCGTGCTGGCCTACTACCACGGCCTCACCTACCGGGAGGTGGCCGAATCCCTGTCACAGCCGCTGGGCACGGTGAAGGCCCGGATGCGTGACGGGCTGATGCGGATGCGTGACTGTTTGCAGGAGAGCGAGGTGTGACCATGAACGACGACGAGTTGCACTCCGCGACCGGCGCTTACGTACTGCACGCGCTGCCCGACGACGAACGGCGCGCCTTCGAGGAGCACCTCGCCTCCTGCGAGGCGTGCGCGCGAGAGGTCGCCGAGCTCCAGGTCTCGGCCGCACGGCTGGCGCAGCCGGTGGCCGTCGTGCCCCCGTCGGGCCTCTGGCGCCGCGTACAGGAGCGGATCGCCGTCACTCCGCAGGCCCCCTATGCCCCACGGACCCCTTCCACCGCGCAGGTCACGCAGGTGCCAGGGGTCCCGTCGTCCGCCGCGGTCGCCGCCGCCCGGCAGGACCTGTCCGTCTCGCCGGCCGCCGAGGAACACCGCCCGGCCGAGGGCGCCCGGTCCGTCGGCCCGCGGCTGTTGCGGCTGGCGCTCGCCGCGTGCATGGCGCTCGTGGTGGCCCTCGGCGGTGTCGCCGCATGGCAGTACCAGGCGGCCGAACGCGCCCGCTCCCAGCTGGCCGTCGCCGAGGACCGGTACGCGGGTGTCTCCGATGTGCTCGCCGCGTCCGATGTGGAGCTCCACACCCAGCCGCTGGCGAACGGCGGCACCGGCACCATCGCCGTGTCCCGCAGCCAGGACGCCGCGGTCTTCTTCGCCACCGGAGTCCCGGCGCTGCCCGTCGGCCAGACGTACGCACTGTGGTTCGACGAGGACGGGACCTACCGGCCCGCCGGGCTGGTGGGCCGGTCCGGGGCGCAGGACATGCAGATGCTGAACGGTCCCGTGGCCGGGGCGACGGCCGTCGGCATCACGGTCGAGCCGGCCGGCGGCTCGTCGCAGCCCACCACCCCGCCGCTGGGGATGATCAACATCCCGGCCTGACGGGTCCCGCCGGTCTCAGCCCCCGGACGCGTCCCCGTCGGGGGTGAAGGTGACGGGCAGCTGCTGGGGGCCGCGCAGCCCGCCGGGCCGCCAGCGCAGTTCACCCGGCGGCACCGCCAGGGCCAGGCCGGGAAGCCTGCGCAGCGCGGTGCCGATGGCGACCTGACCCTCCAGCCTGGCCAGCGGAGCGCCCAGGCAGTAGTGGATGCCGTGCCCGAACGCGAGGTGGGCGTTGTCGCGCCGGGTGATGTCCAGGCGATCGGGATCGGCGAATCGCGCCGGGTCGCGGTCGGCGATGGCGGAGGCGATCAGCACGGTCGCGCCGGGCGGGACGGTCACTCCCGCGATCTCGACCTCCTCGCGGGCGAACCGCGCGATACCGGGGCTGACCGGCCCGTCGTAGCGGAGGAACTCCTCGATCGCGCCCGGCAGCAGCTCCGGGTCGTCCCGCAGCAGTGCCAGCTGATCGGGGTGGGCGAGCAGTGCGGCGATGCCCCCGCCGATCAGATTGACCGTGGTGATGTACCCCGCCACCAGCAGCAGGAACGACATGGCGATCAGCTCGTCCTCGTTCAGCCGCTGCTCCTCGTCCCGGGCCGTGATCAGCGCGCTGAGCAGGTCGTCTCCCGGCCGGGCCCGTTTCGCCTCCAGGAGCTTGGTCAGATAGGAGCGCATCTGCTCCCAGGCGGCGTTCACCACGGCGGGATCCGGCATCTCGGCCCGGCGCAGCAGCATGTCGTCGGTCCACCGCTGGAAGTCGTGCCGGTCCTCCACGGGTACGCCGAGCAGTTCGCTGATGACCGTGACCGGGAGCGGCAGGGCGAAGTCCGCGACGAGTTCGGCACGGCCGGCCGCCACGACGTCGTCGAGCAGCCGGTCGGTGATCTCCTGGACGCGGGGCCGCAGCTCTCCCACCCGGCGCGCGGTGAAGGCCTTCGAGACCAGCCGACGAAGCCGGGTGTGGTCGGGCGGGTCCGTGCGGAGCATGTTGCTCAGCATCGACTCGCGTTCGGTCACGGGCAGCTGCTGCATCAGCCGGGGATCCGACGCGTCGCGGACGTCGCTGCTGAGCCGGGGGTCCGACAGGGCCGCGAGGCCGTCCTCGTAGCGCGTGACCAGCCAGGCCTCCAGGCCGCCGGCGATCACGGCGCGACGCACCGGGCCCTCCTCGCGTAGTTGCCGGAAGAGCGGGAAGGGATCCGCGAGGAAGGCCGGGTCGGTGTAGGGGAGGAGGACCGGCTGCTGGCTCATGTTGTCTCCCGGGGTACGGCACGGCCGCCGAGGGCGGACTTGTCGAACTTGAGGGTATATGTCCCATTGTGGCGGACCCCGGGATTGCGCCGAAGGGAGCGGTTGCCATGGAGCGGACCACCTGCTGCGTGATGGGCGGCGGACCGGCCGGCATGGTCCTCGGCCTGCTGCTGGCCCGGGCCGGGGTCGACGTCACGGTCCTGGAGAAGCACGGCGACTTCCTGCGCGACTTCCGCGGAGACACCGTGCACCCCTCCACCCTGGCGCTGCTCGACGACCTGGGCCTCGCCGAACGGTTCGCCCGGCTGCCGCAGCGGCGGGTGACGACGATCCAGCTGCCGATCGGCCCGGACCGTTCCCTGGTCACCGTCGGGAACATCGGCGCCCTGCGGGGCACGTACAACTACATCGCGATGGTGCCCCAGTGGGATCTGCTCAACCTGCTCGTGGACGAGGCCGGCCGGGAACCGTCCTTCACCCTGCGGATGAACACCGAGGCGACCTCGTTCCTCAAGGAACACGGCCGGGTCACGGGAGTCCGCTACCGCACCGCCGACGGCCGCACCGGTGAGCTGCGGGCCGCCCTCACCGTGGCCTGCGACGGCCGGGGCTCGCTCGCCAGGACGCTTCCCGAGCTGGGACTGGAGAGCTTCAACTGCCCCATGGACGCCTGGTGGTTCCGGCTGCCGCGGCGTCAGCACGACCCGCGTGGACTGGTGGGAGGTGTGGGCGACCGGTTCTTCAGCGTCCTCATCGACCGCGGCGACTACTGGCAGTGCGCCGCGCTCATCCCCAAGGGAAGCGACGCGCGGCGGCGCGCCGCCGGCCTGGACCGGTTCATGGCCGACTTCACCGCCGCCGTCCCCTGGCTGGCGGACCGGCTGCACGCGCTCGGCTCGTGGGACGACGTGAAGCTCCTCGACGTGACGCTGGACCGCCTCCGGCGCTGGCACCGCCCGGGACTGCTGTGCATCGGCGACGCGGCCCATGCCATGTCACCGGTCTTCGGTATCGGCATCAACCTCGCCGTCCAGGACGCGGTGGCCGCCGCCCGGTATCTCGTCGGCCCGCTGCGGGACGGCACGGTCGGGCTGCGGGACGTGCGACGTGTCCAGCAGCGCCGTCTGCCGACGACCGTGGCGACGCAGACCATGCAGCGCTTCGCGCACGCCAGGGTCGTCGAACCGGTGCTGTCGGGCCGGCCGCCGTTCGGCGACCACCCCAAGCGCGCCCAGCGGCTGACCGAGCTCATCACCACCTCACCCTGGCTGAACCGGATGCCGGCGTACTTCCTCGCCTACGGCGCCCTGCGCGAGCGCCCGCCGACAGCCTCGGTGCGCTGAGGTGCGCCGAGGTGCGCCGGACTCGGGGCGCCGTGACCGACGGCTGTGACATATCACGCTGTACCGACGCAGAGGCGTGGCTCAGCCCGTCGCTCCCGGCACGCGCGAGAGCACCGCGGCGAGGTCGGTGGCGGGGGACAGGGTGCCGAAGGCCAGGCCGTGGTCGGGGGTGAGGCGGGAGGCGCAGAACGCGTCGGAGACGGCGGGTGGGGCGTGGCGGACGAGGAGCGAGGCCTGGAGGACCAAGGCCAGGCGCTCGACCAGCCGGCGGGCGCGGAGTTCGGCGTCGGGGGTGAGGACCAGCTCGCCGCGCAGCTGCCGCCAGGCCTCGTCCAGGCGCGCGTCCGCGCCGGCGGCGGCCTCGACCTCGGCACGGAAGGCGTCCAGGGATGCGGGCTCACGTGCGACGGCACGGAGCACGTCGAGCGCGTTCACATTGCCCGAGCCCTCCCAGATGCCGTTGAGCGGGGCGTCCCGGTACAGCCGCGGCATACCGGACGTCTCGTCATAGCCGTTGCCGCCCAGGCACTCCAGGGCCTCGGCGACCGCCGCGGGCTGCCGCTTGCAGACCCAGTACTTGCCGACCGCCGTGGCGAGGCGCAGGAACGCCCGCTCCTGGGCGTCCCCGCGCTGCGCGCGGTCCGCCGCACCCGCGACCCGCAGCGCGAGCGTCGTCGCCGCCTCCGACTCGAGCCCCAGGTCGGCGATCACATTGCGCATCAGCGGCTGGTCGATCAGCTTGGCGCCGAACACACTGCGGTGGCGCACATGGTGCGCCGCCTGCGCCAGCGCTGCGCGGATCCCGGACGCGGAGCCCAGGATGCAGTCGAGCCGGGTCATGGTGACCATGTCGATGATCGTCCGGACCCCGTGCCCCTCGGCGCCGACCGGCCAGGCGACGGTGTCGTCGAACTCGGGCTCGCTGCTGGCGTTGCTGCGGTTGCCGAGCTTGTCCTTGAGCCGCTGGATACGGAAGGTGTTGCGGCTGCCGTCCGGCAGCACCCGGGGCACGAGGAAGCAGGACAGCCCTCCGGGAGCCTGGGCCAGCACCAGGAAGAGGTCGTTCATCGGGGCGCTGGTGAACCACTTGTGGCCGCGCAGCCGCCAGGTCCCGTCCGGGCGCTCCTCGGCCACCGTGGTGTTGGCGCGTACGTCCGTACCGCCCTGCTTCTCGGTCATGCCCATTCCGGCCAGCAGCCCGCGCTTGGTCCCGGGGGCACGCAGGCCCGGGTCGTAGACACGGCTCGTGAGCAGCGGCTCGTACACCGCGGCGAGTTCGGGCGCCGACCGCAGAGCGGGGACGACCGCGTACGTCATGGACACCGGACAGCCGTGGCCGGACTCGGCCGAGCTCCACACCATGAACCCCGCGGCACGGGCGACATGCGCGCCGGGCCGGTCGTCCGCCCACGGCGCGCCGCCGAGACCCTCGCGGATCGCCACGTCCATCAGCGCGTGGTACGAGGGGTGGAAGTCGACCTCGTCGATCCGGTTGCCGTAGCGGTCGTGGGTGCGCAGCAGCGGCTCGCAGCGGTTCGCCTCCGCGGCCCAGCGCTGGACCTGCTCCGACCCGGTCAGCCGGCCGAGGCGGTGCAGATCGTCGGCGTACCACCCGGCGCCCTCGCGTCGCAGTCCCTCCAGCAGTACGGGATCGTCGGCGACGTCGTGACCGGTCAGCGGCGGTGCCTGGTTGGTCACCTCGTGCGTGCGCGCGGCCGGATCGCTGTGCAGGGGGGTGTCCGCGGTGGCGGTCATGGGGGAGTCCTTCCGGAGATGTAGGGATCAGGCCGCGGGCGGGGCGCCCGCGCAGCGCAGGGACATCGCGACCAGTTCGGTGACCAGCCGGCCGGCCGCGGAGCCCTCGGCGGGCGCGGACAGCGGGTCCACCAGCACCTCACCGATCGCGCCGGTCAGCGCGGCGGCGGTGATCTCCGGGTCCTGCTCCGGCAGCAGCCCGGCGTCGACGCCCTCACGGATCACCTCGGCGAAGACGGCGCGGTAGCGGCGCCGGAACGCCAGCCGCTCCTGGCCCACGGCCGGTTCGGCCGGTGCGGCGAGCAGCGCGTACGCCAGTCCCCGGCGTTCCATGGCGCGCCGGGCGAAGACCTCGACGCCGTGCGCCAGCCGCTCCACCGGGTCGCCGCTGCCCTCGCGGAGCACCTCGCCCAGCACATCGGCCTCGTGTCCGGAGGCCCGGCGGAACACCTCGACGGCCAGCGCCCCCTTGGAGGGGAAGTGCTGGTAGACCGAGCCGACCGACATGCCGGCCGCGGCGGCGACGGCGGTGACGGACGCGTTCGCCCAGCCGGCCTCGGCGACCACGGAGGTGGCCTGCTCCACCAGGTGGTCCCTGGCGGCGGTCAGCCGGTCCTGCACGGCAGGTGTCCTGCGGTAGACCATACAAACAGTGAACCATCGTTCAGAGCTTCAGGCCAGGTCTCCCGCCCAGGTCTCCCGCCCAGGTCTCCCGCCCAGGCCTCCCGCCCTCTGGCGGCGCCGGGCCCGTACGAGAGCCGCCTCGTGCGCGGAGCTGCCCGCGCCGCCACCGCCCCGGCCCCCTGCGCCACCGTTCCGGCCCCCTGCCCGTGGGGCGGCCGCCCGCAGCGGCCGCCCTCGGCGCCGGGCTCAGCGCAGGCGGCGGCTCTCCTGCGGTCCGAGGTAGGTGTCCGGCAGGCCCCCGGTGTCGATCAGCAGCCGCTGCAGCACGACGGTCGGGTCCACCATCCAGAACTTCAGACGGTGCACGCCCGCGGCGAGGGTGTGCCGGGTGGCGGTCCTGCTGACGTTGTCGGAGGTGTTGCGGGCCCACTGGGGGTTCATGACTCCGTCGTCGGAGCCGCTGACGGCGATGATGTCCACGGTCTGCGGACTGTCGTCGTCGAACGAGACGGCGTAGCGCAGCCCGCTGTGCGCGAGGACCGGATTGCGGGGCGACAGATACGCCCACAGCGTCACCTCGCCACCGGTGACCAGGCCGATCTCGTACTCCAGGCGCGGCGAACGACTGCCGCCGGGCGTCTGGGACGGGGCGGTGACCGGGACCGGTGTGAGGCCCGGGCCGTTGCGCCCGATGCCCTCGACGCGCTGCCAGTCGATGCCGTTCGCGCCCACGACGCGGTCGGTGTGCTCGGCGTCGATCGCGACGTAGCCGCCCGCCTCGACGAAGCCGCGCAGGCCCCGTACGTCCGGGTTCTCCACGACCGCCGTCACGGTGACGCGCTCCCCGCCGGGCCCGTGCACCACCAGGGTCGCCTCCGTGGTGCCGCGCGGGGCCCGGTCCCAGTCCGCGCCCACCGTCACCCGCGTCTGCTTCGTGACCCGCCCGGCGGGGCGGTCGACGCGCAGCCACGGGGCCGAGGACTCGACGCGGTAGTCGAAGGGCTCGCCGCCCCGGTTGAAGACCTCGATGTACGGGGCGGGGGCGGTGCCGTGGCGGCTGAGCGGGGAGAGCCGCGCGGCGGTGGTCGCCTGCGGCCACCAGTCGCCCGACCCCGAGACGGCCACACCGAGCGCCGCCGCGGCGGGGACGTCGATGCGGCGTACGGCAGGGAAGATCTCGTCCGGCAGGGCCACGTTGTTCAGCTCGGGCTGCTGCCAGGGCGCGTTGGGACCGTAGCGCTCCACATCGCCGTAGCCGATGTGCGGCTGGGTCTGGAAGCCCTGCCATTTGCCGCCCGCGACACGGGAGTTGAACCGGTCTGCGAGGGCGAAGTCCTTGTCGAGGCAGGCCTCGGCGCGCGCGGCCCGCTCGTTGGTGGCGGCCCGGCCCTGTTCGGCGTAGCGGAGATTGGTGAACTGGGCCTCGCGCAGGGCGTAGACGTTGGCGGTGGCGGCGACCTCGTAGCCGACGAGTTCGAACCAGGCGTCCTGGGCGGACCCGGGCAGGCGGCGGCCGATGCGCTCGGCGCGCGCCGCGAGCTCCTGCCACTGCTCGGTGACGCGCTCCAGTTCACGGTGGTGGTCGAGCGAGAACGGCGTCGCCCTGTCGTCGTGGACGATCGCGGAGGAATCGGTCGCCGGGTCCTTCGCCGGGTCCAGGGAGATGCGCCGGTTGAGCAGCTCGGGTTTGCGCAGCGACTGGAGACGGGCGTAGTCGGAGAGTACGGAGGCGATCGCGGCCGCCTGCGTCGTGCCGAAGTTCTGTGCCGCGTAACGGTGTTCCCACTCGGGGATGTTCTCCAGATCCCAGCGTGCCGGGTTCCAGGCGTGGTCGAGGAAGAACTGGGTGGGCAGTTCGTTGCCCTTGAGGTCGCCGACGTTGGTCATCCACAGCGTGCGGTTGCCGTACGCGACGGCCTGGCGCAGCTGGTCCCACAGGTTCGGCAGCGACGCCGTGTCCACCCACTTGTAGTTGCGGCCGACGCCGACGTAGTCGAAGTGGTGGTAGAGGCCGTAGCCGCCGGAGCGGGCGGGCTCGGCCGGGTCCGGGTGCTTGCGGATGTTGCCCCAGTTGTCGTCGCACAGCACGACGGTGACGTCCTCGGGTACGCGCAGGCCGCGCGCCCAGTAGCGCTGGACCTCCTTGTACAGGGTCCAGACCTGCGGGATGTCGGAGAGCGGCCTGCCGGTCTCCTCGGCGAGGATCTTCCGCTGGGCGGCGATGATCTCCTGCATCAGTTCGATGCCGTCGCCGTCGGGGAGGCTGACGTCGCCGTTGCCGCGCATGCCGAGCGTGACGACGCCCTCGAAGTCCTGCTCGGCCATGCGCCGGATGCCGTCGCGCCAGTACGCCTTGATCGCCTCGGCGTTGCGGCGGAAGGACCACTCGCCGGTGCCGCCGTAGGGGTCGCGGCCGGGGGTGACGATGGTGCCCGCGCTGTCGCGCACGGCGGCCACGGCGTGCCGGTTCCACTCCTCGATGCCGCGCATCATGGGGGCCTCGTGCGAGGTGCCCATGACGATGCCGTACTCCTTGGCGCGGGCGTGGTTCTCGTGGTCGTCCTCGGCGAACGCGCGCCCCCACACCGCCGGCCACAGGTAGTTGGCCTTGAGCCGGAGCATGACCTCGAAGACCCTGGCGTAGAAGTCGGCGTTGAAGCCGCCCTCGTAGCCCTCGGCCCTGCCGGGGCCGAAGTGGCGCGGTGCCCAGGTGCCGAGCGCCGGGTTCTCGTCGTTGATGAAGATCCCGCGGTACTTGACGGCGGGGGTGCCCTGGGTGTGCCGGCCGGGCAGCGCGTAGAGCGCGTCGCGGTGGACGGGCCGTACGTCGTCCCACCAGTACCAGGGCGACACACCGATGCCGTAGCTGACGTCGTACGCGCCGAAGACGGTGCCGCGCGGGTCGCTGCCCGCGACGACGAACGCGCGGTCCACACCGGGCAGCGGACGCTCGACCACGGTCTGCAGCGAGGTCTCCCAGCGTCCCGCCACCCCGTCGGTGTCCAGCTTTCCGGCCGCGACGAGGCGGTCGATCAGCGGGCTGCGGCCGAGGGTGCCGACCAGTACCACCTCGCGGTCGGCGCCCGGCACTTCGCCGTTCCTGGCCTTCTTCAGGGCGGGCCGTACCCCGGTGACCCGTTCGATGTCGTCGCACAGGTCGGACGCGACCCGTACGACTCCCGGATGGTCACCGGTGTCCACCACGACCGCCCTCGCCCTCCCGGAACGCGCCAGGGTGAAGGCGCCCTTGCGGGGGGTGAAGGAGATGTACGCGCCGGAGTCCGTGACGCGGAGGGCTCCGCTTCCTGCGCCGGGGCGGTCGTTGCTCGTCGTGGCGGCCTCAGCGGTACCCGCAATTCCCGCTGCCCCGCCGAAAGTTGTCAGGGCGAGTGCACTCGCCCCCACTCCGGCTCCTGCGCCGAGTACGGCTCTACGGCGTGGATCGGACGGGCTGTTCACGCTCATTTCCACTCCTTTTCGCGCATCTGCCGCGTCAGTCGGCACCTGCGAGACAGATCTTGGGCGATCCACGCCGTCGAAACAATGGAGTGTCACGGTCGAAACACTTTCGAACCGGGCTTCGGCACACGGGTGTTGGGGGACATGTCCGTGGATGCCGCCCGGGCGATGCCCGGGCATGTGATGATCGCGCCATGAGCGTGATACCTGTGAGGCGCATGGTGATCCTGGCGGCGGTGGCGGCCCTCACCGCCGGCTGCGGGCTGCCGGCCGAACTCGACCGCGAGGCGGATCCGGCGCGCACCGGGGCGCGGGAGCGGCCCCGGCCGGCCGCCACCGCTCCGGCGACGAACGCTCCGGCGACGAACGCTCCGGCGGCGACCGCCCCCGCGTCCGGCGCGGCGACCGGTCCGGGATGCCCGGACACGGGCACGCGGGTGTCGACCGGGATGGTGACCGCCGCGATGGGACTCCGCGCCACGACCGTGACGCTCACCAACTGCGGCGAGCGCGACCAGCGGCTGAACGGCTACCCCGATGTCCGCGTCCGGGACGTGAAGCACCGGCCCATGAACGTCACGGTCCTCAAGGGCCCGGGTCCGATCACCCAGCTCGAGGACCCGGGCCCGCACCCCGTCACGCTGAAGCCCGGAGAGTCGGCCTACAGCGTGTTCGTCTGGCGCTACTCGGCCGTCGACACGGCCACCCTGCGCGGCAGTGGCGTGTACGTGGAGATCGCCCCGGCCGCCGGGGCCGCCCGGCAGACGGTGCAGCCGGAGGGCGGCCTCGACATCGGCGAGACGGGAATGCTCGGCACGACGGCGTGGCAGAAGGCCGCCGAGTAGGCCGTGTCCGACGCCCGACGCCCGACGCCCGACGCCCGACGCCGCCCGCCCGCCCGCGAGGTGCGGTCCGCTCGCGGGGCGTCGGGCGGGAGGTGCCGGACACTTGCCCGGGGGCCTCGGCGCGCCGGCCGGGTGCTGCCGGCTATCCGAACTGGCCGGGCTGGTAGTCGCCGGCGGGCTGCCGGATGATGACGTTGCCGCGGTTGAAGGCGTTGATGAGGGCGATGAGGGACACCAGGGCGGCGAGCTGCTCCTCGTCGTAGTGCTTGGCGGCGTTCGCCCAGGCCTCGTCCGTGACGCCGCCGGCCGCGTCGGCGATGCGGGTGCCCTGCTCCGCCAGCTCCAGCGCGGCCCGCTCGGCCTCGGTGAAGACCGTGGCCTCCCGCCAGGCCGCGACCAGGTGGAGGCGCACCGAGGTCTCCCCGGCGTGCGTGGCGTCCTTGGTGTGCATGTCGAGGCAGCCGCCGCACCCGTTGATCTGACTCGCGCGGATCTTGACCAGCTCCTGCGTCGCGAACGGCAGCGACGAGTCCGCGAGCACCTTGCCCGCCGCGATGATGTGCTTCCAGGCCTTGGTGGCGATCGGGCTGCCGAACATGTTCAGACGGGCATCCATGGTGGACTCCTTGGCCGTTTCCGGTGGTTGCACACCTAGGACGGAACGGCTCGGCGCGATGTGACACGGCCCGATGTGACGTGCGTCTCCGCTGCCGCGCCGCGGCGGGGACCACCCCCGGAGTGCCATGGCGGGACCACCTCCGGAGCGCCGTGGCGCCGCCCGCCCCTGACGGCGCTCGGGCCTTCGGTCAGCGGCCGGCCCGGGCGAACCAGCCGTCCGCGTCGCCCAGCACCGACTCGATCCGGTCCCACGTCGCGTCGTCCCGCGTCACCGCGGGCAGTTCGCGGCCGCGGCCCGTGTCCCATCGGGTCGCGACGGCCACCGGGTCCTCACCGGTCGCCGCGCCCGTGGCGAGGGCCGCGGCGCCCAGGGCGACGAGTTCCTGGGCCTCGGGGACGAGCACCGGACGGCCGGAGAGCCGGCGTACCGTCTCGACCCAGGTGCGGCCCTGCGCGCCGCCGCCGATCAGCCGGAGCGGGCGGGAGTGCACGCCGGGGTCGGCGGGGCCGAGGCCGACGGCGAGCAGGAGCTCGTCGAGTGCGCGCAGCACGGTGAAGACGGCCCCCTCGTAGGCCGCGCCGAGGAGTTGCGCCGGTGTGGTCGAGTGCCGCAGGCCGGTGAGCAGGCCCGAGGCGTGCGGCAGGTCGGGGGTGCGCTCGCCGTCGAGGTAGGGCAGCAGGACCGCCTCGCCGCCCGCTTCCGCGTCCTCACGGCCGAGCCCGAGCAGCGCGGCGACCTTGTCGACGGCGAGCGTGCAGTTGAGGGTGCACGCGAGCGGCAGATAGCCGCCGTCGGCCGAGGCGAAGCCGGCGAGCGCGGCCGAGGCGGGCCGGGTGCGGGTGGCGGCGAAGACCGTGCCGGAGGTGCCGAGGCTGACCACGGGATGGTCGAGCAGCCCGGCGCCGCCGAGCCCGAGGCCGACCGCGGCCGCCATGTTGTCCCCGGTGCCGGCCGCCACCGCGACGCCCTCGGGCAGGCCGAGCGCGGCGGCTGCCGCGCGGGTCAGGGAGCCGACGCGCTCGGCACCGCCCGAGGCGACGGTGGGCAGCAGCGCCGGGTCGAGGCCGACGAGGTCGAGCAGTACGGGGTCGTACGCGCCGGTGGCCGTGGAGTACCAGCAGGTGCCTGACGCGTCGCCCGGGTCGGTCACGGCGACCCCCGACAGCCGTTCGGTGAGGAAGTCGTGCGGCAGTCGTACGGCGGCGGCCGCGTCGGCGGCGGCGGGCTCGTGGTCACGCAGCCACTGCCATTTGGCGGCGGTCATCGAGGCGACGGGCACGCTGCCGCTCCTGGCCAGCCATGCGTCGGGGCCGCCGAGCGCCTCGGTGAGCGCGGCGGCCTGCGGCGCCGAGCGGGTGTCGTTCCACAGCAGGGCCGGGCGCAGCGGGCGGCCCGCGGGGTCCAGGGTGACCAGACCGTGCTGCTGCCCGGCGACGGCGATGCCGGTGACGGCCGACGGATCCGTACCGGACTCCTTCAGGCCGTGGGCGACCGCCTCGCGCAGCGCCTGCCACCACACCTCGGGATCACTCTCGCGCGCGCCCCCGTCACCGGTGACGGTGTGGGGCGCGCGGCCCACCGCGAGGATCCGGCCGGTGGCGGCGTCGGTGACGGCCGCCTTGGTGGACTGGGTGGAGCTGTCCACACCGATGACGACGGGCGTTGTGGGCACTGCGCACCTCACTGGTGGTTCCTGGACCTGGTGACAGGTGGTTCCCGGACCTGGCGAAGGCCGGACCGGGCGACTGCTGCCTTTTGGTTATGCAGACAACAAAATATGTCCAGGTGGCAGGCGCTCGTCAAGCCTGTAGTGGCAGGCATCCCTGGTATGCCGCGTCCGCGCCGAAGCGGCCCCGTCAGGGGTTGGCCCACGCCGTCCCATGAGGTATTGGTTAGAAGCCAAACAAATTCCGAGCAAGGGGCCGCACCATGTCGGA
This sequence comes from Streptomyces sp. NBC_00259, assembly GCF_036181745.1. Taxonomy (NCBI): domain Bacteria; kingdom Bacillati; phylum Actinomycetota; class Actinomycetes; order Kitasatosporales; family Streptomycetaceae; genus Streptomyces; species Streptomyces sp. NBC_00259. Next base: position 6,399,876 of record NZ_CP108080.1, read on the forward strand.
GCAGTTCACTCCCACCTCTCAGGACAAGTTCACGTTCGGTCTGTGGACCGTCGGCTGGCAGGGCCGCGACCCCTTCGGCGAGGCCACCCGCCCCGCCCTCGACCCGGTCGAGTCCGTCGAGCGGCTGGCCGAGCTCGGCGCGCACGGCGTGACCTTCCACGACGACGACCTGATCCCGTTCGGCTCCTCGGACGCCCAGCGCGAGACGGCCGTCAAGCGCTTCAAGGACGCGCTCGAGCGCACCGGTCTCAAGGTGCCGATGGCGACGACCAACCTCTTCACGCACCCGGTCTTCAAGGACGGCGGCTTCACCGCCAACGACCGCGACGTCCGCCGCTTCGCCCTGCGCAAGACCATCCGCAACATCGATCTCGCCGTCGAGCTGGGCGCCACCACCTACGTCGCCTGGGGCGGCCGCGAGGGCGCCGAGTCCGGCGCCGCCAAGGACGTGCGGGTCGCGCTCGACCGTATGAAGGAGGCCTTCGACCTCCTCGGCGACTACGTCACCGAGCAGGGCTACGACCTGCGCTTCGCCATCGAGCCCAAGCCGAACGAGCCCCGCGGCGACATCCTCCTGCCGACCATCGGCCACGCCCTCGCGTTCATCGAGCGCCTCGAGCGCCCCGAGCTGGTCGGCGTGAACCCGGAGACCGGCCACGAGCAGATGGCGGGCCTCAACTTCCCGCACGGCATCGCGCAGGCGCTGTGGGCGGGCAAGCTGTACCACATCGACCTCAACGGCCAGTCCGGCATCAAGTACGACCAGGACTTCCGCTTCGGCGCCGGCGATCTGCGCCAGGCGTTCTGGCTCGTCGACCTGCTGGAGACGGCCGGCTACGAGGGTCCGCGCCACTTCGACTTCAAGCCGGTGCGCACCGACGGCTTCGACGGCGTGTGGGAGTCCGCGAAGAACTGCATGCGCAACTACCTCATCCTCAAGGAGCGCGCGGCCGCCTTCCGCGCCGACGCCGAGGTCCAGGAGGCGCTGGTCGCGTCCCGGCTCGACGAGCTCGCACAGCCGACCGCGGCCGACGGCCTCAAGGGGCTGCTCGCCGACACCTCCGCCTACGAGGAGTTCGACGTGCAGGCCGCGGCCGAGCGCTCCATGGCCTTCGAGCGCCTCGACCAGCTCGCGATGGAGCACCTGCTCGGTGTGCGCCGCTGACCGCCGGGTTATGTTGATCCGTCGTTGAACTGTCGTCGCCGATCCGTGTGATCCGTGCGATCCGCGTGTTTCGTGTGATCCCTGTGATCCCTGTGATCCGCATGATCCGCGTGATGCGTGCGATCCGCCGGATCCGTGCGATGCGTGAAGGGGCGCGATCCGCGTGATCCGCCGTTGAACGGGAGCCGTCACCCCTTGGCCGGAGCCCGGAGCCATCCGGTCCGGCCGAGGGCGGGTAGGGAGTGAGTACGTGCCACTGAGCGCCGCCGAAGCGGCTCGCTCCCCCGGGGCGGCCCCCGTCGACCAGGTGGCGGTCCGCCGCGCCAACCTCGTACGCGTGCTGCGCGAGGTCCGTACGGCAGGACCGCTGTCCCGGGCGACCGTCGCCCGCCACACGGGACTGACCCGGGCCACGGTCTCCAGCCTCGTCACCGAGCTGATCGAACGCCGGCTGCTGCGGGAGACCGACTACCAGCAGGACGGCACGGTCGGCCGCCCCGGGCGCCGGCTGGAGATCGACGGCAGCGCAGTGGCCGCGCTGGGTCTGGAGGTCAACTCCCGCTACCTGGCGGCCTGGTCCATGGACCTCGCGGGCCGGCGGCTCCAGGAGCGGCGCCTGGTGCACGACGCGACGCACCAGGACGCCGAACACACCATCCGTACGCTCGCCGGGCTCGCGGCCGAGCTGATCGACGATGCGCGCCTGGCCGGGGCCCACACGGCGGGGGTCGGTGTCGCCGTCCCCGGCCCCGTGGACATCGCCACCGGCTTCGTGCGCTCCGCGCCGAACCTTCACTGGCGGGACGTCCCGGCCGCCGCGCTGCTGCGCGAACTGCTCGCCCTGCCGGACGAGGTGAGCGTCGTCGTCGACAACGAGGCCAATCTGGCCGCACTCGCCGAGCACGGCCACGGCCGGCCGGGCACCGCCGATCTGGTGTACGTGACCGGGGAGGCCGGCATCGGCGCCGGGATCGTGGCGGGCGGCCGACTGCTGCGCGGCTCCGGCGGCTTCAGCGGCGAACTGGGGCACATCCTGGTCGATCCCGCGGGCGAGCGCTGCGCCTGCGGACGCATCGGCTGCCTGGAGACCAAGGTCGGGCTGCCCGCCGCGATGCGCGTCGCCGCCCCGGACCTGGAGGGCGCCGATGAGGGCGCGGCGACGGGTGCCGTGTCCCACGATCCCCAGGAGCAGGCGGGGGAGTTGCTGCGCCGCGCCACGGCGGGGGACCCGCGGGTGCTGACCGGTCTGGACGAGATCGGCCGCTGGCTGGGCATCGGTCTGTCGATCCCGGTCAATCTGCTCAATCCGGAGGTGATCGTGCTCGGCGGCTACTTCGCGGCCGTCGCCCCGTACCTTCTGCCCGCCGCCATGCGCGAACTGCGCGAACGGGCCGTGGCGGGCGATGCGGCGGTGTGCCGGGTGACCGGCTCGGCCCTGGGCTTCACGGCGGCCGTGCGCGGAGCGGCGGACATCATCGTGGAGGAGATCTTCGCCGATCCGGGACGGGTCGCCGTCCACGTCTAGCGGTGTCCGGCGGATGGTGCCGGGCACCCCCTGGCGTCCGGCCGGGCACCGCCTGGCGTCCGGACGTCCCGAGCGCGCGGCACCCCGGGGGCAGTGGCCCCGGGGTGCCGTCCGCCTTCTGCCCGCCTTCTCAGCCGGCCCGCAGTTCCTTCGCGTCGGCGGCGATCAACTCGGCCGTCGCCGCGGGAAGTTCGCCGCGGGCTCCCGCCTTGCGCGCCTGCTTGCCCAGCTGCTCGTACCGCCCGCGGGCGAGACTGCCGAGCAGCCCCTCGACCGTCTGCGGCCTGCCGCCCGAGGCCAGGATCAGATGACCGAGACCGGCCCTCGTCGCCTTTACGGTGAAGGTGCTGGTGGTGACCGTCGTGCCGCCGGGACCCGTCGCCGTGAGCCGCAGCGTGTGCCCGCCCGCCGCCAGCGCGCCCAGGTCGAGCACGGTTCCCGGCTCGCGCGGCTCACCGTCCAGCGTGAGCTCCACCTTCGCCGCGTCCGCGTGCTCGGTGGTGACCGCCAGCACGGGGCGCTGGGCACGGTCGAGTACGGCGCCGTCCGCCGGGGACGCGACCGCGGCCGCCGGCTTCTGCGGAGCGGTCCGGGCCTGGCTCCAACCGGCGAGCTCCGCAGGGCGGTTGGTGATGATCCCGTCGACGCCGTACTCGTCGTACCTGCGCCACTCGGTCGCCGAATCGATCGTCCACACCATGGTGGCCACACCCGCCCTGTGCAGCTCGGCCACCACGCCCGGACGCGCGTCGAGCGCGGCGCCGCTCGGGTTGTACGACGTCAGATGCAGGTCGGCGGCGACGGCCACGGGGTCGGCGTCCAGAGTGCTGCGCAGCAGCCCGAGGGGGAGTTCGGGCGCCAGCTCGTGCACCCAGCGCAGATGCCGGGGCTCGAAGCTCTGGACGAAGACCCGGTCGGTCATCTTCTCGGCGCGTACGACGTCGATCATCGCGGCGACCTGTTCCCTGGTGTCGGCGCGCTTCACCTCGAGGAGGAGACTGCCGCCGCGGGTGCGCAGATCGGCGAGCTGCGCGGCGAGGGTGGGAACGCGGGCACCCGCGAAGTGCGGGGAGAACCAGGAACCGGCGTCGAGGGTGTCGAGTTGCGCGGCGGTGAGGGTCCGGATGTCGCCGGTGCCGTCCGTCGTGCGGTCCACGGTGGTGTCGTGCAGGAGGTAGGGCACGCCGTCCTTGGTCAACTGGACGTCGTTCTCGATGAAGTCGGCCCCGGAGCGGCGGCCGACCTCCTGCGCGAACATGGTGTTCTCGGGCGCCGAGGACGAGGCGCCGCGGTGCGCGACGACGGTGACGGGGGCGCCTTCGGGGCGCAGGTGGCCGCTCGGGCCGAGCGCGGTGACCTTGACGTCGTCGAAGGAGACCTGCGAGCCGTTGACGACGAGGGCGAGGCCACCGTCGGCGGAGCGCTGGAGCCGGTTGGTCCGCATCAGCTGTCGGCCGTCGAGGAACCAGGCCGCTCGGTGGCCGTGCACCTCGATACGCACCTTCACCTCGCGGCCGGTGGCGGCGGCGTAGGGAGCGGCGGCGGTGTCGGTGACGTTCCACGAACCGGCGGTCGTGAGCTGGGCGAACTCGGCGCCGTTGGCCGCGGTGCTGCCGCTGCGCAGGGTCGCGATCCACCAGGGGGTCGCACCGGACGCGGGTACGTCGAGGCCCAGCGCGAACCAGCGTGTCGCCTCGGCGACGGTGTCGAAGCGGGCGGTGGCCTCGAAGCGGTAGTCGGCGAGGTGCGGGCCGAAGGTGAGCTTCCTGGTGCCGGAGGCGGCGGCGCCGACCAGGCGGCCGTCCTCGACCTGCCAGTCGCCGTCGATCGCCCGCCAGCCGTCGGGGAGCGAGCCGGACGCGAAGTCCTCGGAGACGACGACGTCTCCCGGCTCGGGGGCGGCGCCGGGGACGGTGCCGGGGGCGCCGGCCCGGGCGGGCGGGGCCAGGCACAGCAGGGCGAGCGCCCCGGTGAGGGCGAGTGCGGTGCCGATGCGCGCGGAAGCGGACGTCGCGTAGGAGAACATGCGTGGGACGCTAGGCGCGGCGCCCGAATGCGGGGCGACGCGTCCGTGGCGCCAAGGGGAACCCGTGGCGGCACCCACCCGCGACCGGCCCCGGCGCGCGGACCCGGTGCTGACCGAATCGGTCGACGCTTGCCGGAACCCGCCACCGTGTCCCGCGCGTCTCTTTCATGGTCAACGGATGTCCCGCAGGAGGGGGAAGCGGTCTTGATGCCGACAGGGACGGCGCTCGCCGAGCGGATCGCCGAGAGCAGAAGAGGCGCGGGGGACCCGCGGGCGCTGGTCGGCGAGATGAGGCGGTCGGTCCTGCTCGTACCGGTGTCCGGCGGCGGGCTGTGGTCGGCCCGGTCGGGCGGGGTGCGCTGGATCTGCGCATTCACCGACGAGTCGGCGCTCGCCCTGTTCGCACGGAGCCAGAGCCCCGGGGACCGGCCCTGGGAGTACGCGGCGCTGCTGGGCGCGCGGATCGTGGACGAGGTCGTGCCGTCCCTCGGCGAACCGGCCGGACTGGCCGTCGACATCGCGACCGAGGACGGGTCGGTGTTCTTCCCGCCGGTCGCCGGGATCGTGCCGGACGGCGTCGCCCTGGACGTGGACACGGAAGGGAGCGCCCGGTGAGCGGCGGGGGCGGGGAGCTCGCCTTCGACAAGGGTGCCGTCGCCAGGTTCACGCAGGGCGTGGGCTCGACGATCGACCAGCTCGGCGACCTCGGGGGCGCCACCGGCTCGAAGATGGGCAAGGGCTTCTCGGAGCTGTCGATGACGGGGATGGAAGCCGGACACCACGGCCTCTCCGTCGACTTCGAGGACTTCTGCGAGCGCTGGGAGTGGGGCGTACGTGCCTTGGTGCACGACGCCAGCGAGCTCGCGAACCGGCTCGGCCTGGCCGCGGGCACCCAGTGGGAGCACGACCGGTACGTCGAGGGCGCGCTGAAGGTGGGCGTCAACTCCGTGATGGGCGGCAACCCGCACGCCACCGAGGAGGAGATCACCCAGCAGGGCTGGGGCGACGTATTCACGCCGGACGCCTTGAACCCGGACTGGAGCTCCGAGTCGTGGGACCGGGCAGGCCAGGAGATGGAGCAGACCTGGAAGGACACCGGACGCACCGTCCTCACCGAGGGCCAGGGCGGCCGGCAGTCGGAGATGCTCAACGACGCGCTCGGCATCTCCGACGACCAGTGGAACCGGGCACTGGACGACACCTTCGGCCCGTCGCCGGAGGAACGCGCCCGGCAGGCGCAGCAGCAGGGTGACACGGGGGGCAACTGACCATGGGCATCGGCGATCTGATCAGCGACATCACCCCGGACTCGGTCGAGAACGCGGTCGAGGACGGCGTCGAGTGGGTCGGCAACCGGGTCGAGGACGCCGGGAACTGGACCGCCGACCGCCTGGACGACGTCGGCTGGGAATCCGGCGCGGACTGGGTGCGCGAGCAGTCGCGTTCGGTGGCCAACCGCATGGGCGCCGAGGTCGACGAGATGGACCTCGGGCAGACCGAGGACAAGACCAAGCTGATCTACGGCAGCGCTGACACCATCCGCTCCACGGCGAAGAAGCTCCGGTCCTTCGCGACGTCTTTCGACAACGCCGGCGAAGGCCTCAAGGGCCTCAAGTCCTCCGAACTCAAGGGCGAGGCGGCCGAGGCTCTGCGGAAGGCGGTGAGCATCCAGCCGCCCAAGTGGTTCAAGGGCGCCGACGCCTGCGAGAAGGCGGCCTCCGCGATGGAGTCGTTCGCCGGAACGGTCACCTGGGCGCAGGGGCAGGCGCAGACCGCGATCGACAAGTGGAAGGAGGGCGTCAAGGCTTCCGAGGCCGCCGCCGACGCCCACCGCAAGAAGATCGACGACTACAACAGCGCGGTCGACCGCTACAACGCCCAGCCCGCGGACGAGCGCAACCCGTCCACCCTGCCGCCGTGCCCGGCCCCGACGTTCACGGACCCGGGCAAGAAGCTGATGCAGGACGCGCAGGACCTCCTCGCCGAGGCCCGCAAGCAGCGGAACACGGCCGCGGAGACCGCGCGCACCGCGGTGCGCGCCGCCCGTGACACGGCCCCGGAGAAGCCGTCCTACGCCGAGCAGCTGGGCGACGGGCTCCAGGAGCTGCAGATCATGGGCGACCACGTCGGCGGCGGCCTCATCAAGGGCACCGCAGGGCTGGTGAACTTCGTCCGCGGGATCAACCCCCTGGACCCGTACAACATCACGCACCCGGCCGAGTACGCGACCAACCTGAACAGCCTGGCCGCGGGGCTGGTCGTCGCCGTCAACGACCCTGTGGGCACGGGCAAGCAGATGGTCAGCGACTTCATGAAGGACCCGTACGAGGGCTTCGGACGTCTGCTGCCGGACGCGGCGCTGACCGTGGCCACCGGCGGTGGCGGCGCCGCGGTCAAGGCGCTGAAGGTCGTGGAGAACGCCGCCGACGCGGCGAAGGCACGCCGGCTGGCCGACAACTCCCCGGACGGCACCCACAACACCCCCGACGGAGACCGCAAGGCGGGTGGTGACCCGGTCGACCTCGCCACGGGCCGGATGTTCCTCCCGCAGACCGACGTCGAACTGCCGGGCATCCTGCCGATGATGTTCACCCGCCGCACCGAGTCCGGTCTCGCGCTGGGCTGCTTCCTGGGCCCCGCCTGGACGTCCACGGTCGACGAGCGGCTGGAGATCGACGCGATCGGCGTCGTCCACGTCACCGCCGAAGGCCTCCTGGTCACGTACCCGCACCCGGTGCCCGGCGCGCCCACCCGGCCGGAGTCGGGCGGCGCCCGTACGCTGCTGGACCGCGACGCGGCCGGCCACTACACGGTCACCGCCGCCGACAGCGGTCTGACCTTCCACTTCACCGCACCGTCCGGGAGCGAGCCGGGCGGTGACGGCCGTGCCTGGCTGTCCGTCATCACCGACCGCAACGGCCACTCCGTCACCGTCGACCGCGCCGAGGACGGGCTGCCGACGGGCCTGGTCCATTCGGCGGGCCACCACCTGAAGCTGTCGGCCGCCGACGGCCTGGTCACCGCCCTGTCCCTGGCGGGCGCCGGCGAGGGCGGCACGGACCTCCCTCTGATGAACTACGGCTACGAGGACGGGAACCTCACCGCCGTCACCAAGCCCTCCGGAGCCACCACCACCTTCGTCTACGACGACCGCCGCCGCGTCACCGCCTGGATCGACTCCAACCGAAGCCGCTACGACTACGTCTACGACGACCGCGACCGCGTCGTCTCCGAGGGCGGCGAGGCGGGCCACGTCCAGATCTCCCTGGCGTACACCGACCCGGACCCCGAGACGGGCCACCGCACCACCACGCTCACCACCGCCGACGGTCACACGACCCGCCATCTGTTCGGCCCCCGCTGCCGTCTGCTGGCGCTCACCGACCCCTTGGGGCACACGACCCGGTTCAGCTACGACCGGCGCGGCAACCTCCTGACCCACACCGACCCGCTGGGCCTCACCACCGTCCTCTCCTACGACGAGGACGACAGGCTCGTCTCCGCAGTCCGTCCCGACGGCAGCGAACTGCGGACCGTGCGCGGTCCGTTCGGTCTGCCGGTGGAGGTCGTCGGGCCGGACGGCACCCGTGTGCTGCACGAGTACGACGAACGCGGCAACCGCACCGCCGTCACCGACCAGGCCGGCTCCACCACCCGTCACACCTGGGACGACGCCGGTCGCCTCACCTCCGTCACCGATCCCCTCGGAGCCGTCACACGCGTGGTGTGCGACGCGACGGGGCTGCCCGTGGAGGTGACCGGCCCGACGGGTGCCGTCACCCGCACGGAGCGCGACGCCCTCGGCCGCCCGGTCCGCACGACCGGTCCGACGGGCGGGGTCACCCTCTTCGCGTGGGACGTCGACGGTCAACTCGCCCGTCGCACGGGCCCCGACGGCTCCACCGAGGCGTGGACCTACGACGGCGAGGGCAACTGCCTGACCCACACCGACGCGTCCGATGGCGTCTCCCGCTTCGAGTACACCCACTTCGACCTGCCCGTCGCCCGCACGGGGCCCGACGGCGTCCGCCACGAGTTCGAGCACGACGCGGAGCTCCACCTCACCCGAGTCACCAACCCGCAGGGGCTGACCTGGGACTACGAGTACGACGCAGCCGGGAACGTCGTCCGCGAGAGCGACTTCGACGGACGCACCCTCACCTACCGGGTGGACGCCGCCGGCCGCCTCGCGGCCCGCGTCGACGCGCTCGGCGGCACCATATCGTTCGAACGCGACCGCCTGGGCCAGGTGATCCGCAAGGACGTCGACGGCCGGGTGACGACGTACGCCTACGACCGGGCCGGACGCCTGCTGGAGGCAGCCGGGCCGGACGGCGAACTCCGGTACCAGTACGACCGCCGCGGCAAGGTGAAGACCGAGCTGGTCGACGGCCGCCCCGTCGTCTACGCCTACGACGCCCTGGGCCGCCGCACCCGCCGTACGACCCCCACCGGCCATGTCACCTCCTACGCCTACGACGCCGGCGGCAGGCCGGAGCACCTGACCACCGGCGGTCGCCGCGTCGGCTTCACCCATGACGCCGCCGGCCGGGAGGTCTCCCGCGTCCTCGGCGACAGAGTCACCATGACCTCCGCCTGGGACGCGGCCGGACGGCTGGCCGAACAGCACATCACGGCCGGGGCGCGGCCCGTGACCGGCAGGTCCTACTCCTACCGCGCCGACGGCCACCTGGTCGCCATGACGGACCGGCACGCGGGCACCCGCACCTTCGACCTGGACCCGGCGGGCCGGGTCACCGCCGTCCATGCCCGCGGCTGGACCGAGCGGTACGCGTACGACACCGCAGGCAACCAGACGTCCGCGACCTGGCCGTCCCGGCATCCGGGGGGCGAGGCCACCGGGGAGCGCGCCTACACCGGTACCGCGATCACCCGCGCGGGCGGGACCCGCTTCGAGCACGACGCGCTCGGGCGGGTCACCCTGCGGCAGAAGACCCGTCTCTCCCGCAAGCCCGACACCTGGCGCTACGAGTGGGACACGGAGAACCGCCTCACCTGCGTGACCACCCCCGACGGGACCCGCTGGAAGTACCGCTACGACCCCCTGGGACGCCGTACCGCGAAGCAGCGCCTGGCACCCGACGGCGAGAGCGTGACCGAGGAGAGCCGGTTCACCTGGGACGGTCTCACCCTGTGCGAACAGACCGACCACCGGTCCGGCGGGCCGCACACGGTCGCCCTCACCTGGGACCACCGGGACGTCGTCCCCCTGACCCAGACCGAGCGCATCCTCACCGCCGACAGCCGGCAGCAGGAGATCGACCGCCGGTTCTTCGCCATCGCCACCGACCTCGTCGGCACGCCCACCGAACTGATCGACGACTCCGGCGACATCGCCTGGCGGTCCCGCTCCACTCTGTGGGGAACCACCGCCTGGGCCCGCGACGGCAGCACCTACACGCCCCTGCGCTTTCCCGGCCAGTACTACGACCCCGAGACCGGCCTCCACTACAACTGCTTCCGCCACTACGACCCCGAGACCGGCCGCTACGCCTCCCCGGACCCTCTCGGCCTCGCGCCCGCGCCGAATCCGGTCGCCTACGTGGGCAACCCGCACAGCGGGTGCGACCCCCTGGGCCTCATGCCCAAGTACACGAAGGAGGAGAAGGCCCAGAAGGCGCGGGAGGACGCCCTCACCGCCATGGACCAAGTCATCGCCAGGGCACAGGAGGGCAAGATCAAGAAGGCCGGGAACTACCACGCGGACGACCACGGCTTCACGGAGGAAATGGTCACGGAGATCCTCAAGAAGCCGGACGCGGTGTACCACTCGACCGCGGGCAGTGGAAACCTGATCTTCCGTCAGGGAGAGGACGTCGTCGTGACGCGAGCCGACAAGGTAGGGGCAGGCAACGTCATCACGGCGTACGGTTCGTCCGGCATCAAGGGCCCTTCCGGGGCCGAGGCGCTCGGTGGCTCGCCGTCTGACCCCGGTGCGCCGATTACGCATGCAGCCGTGGTGGAGGGCAGGATTCCAGCGAAGAACGGCTACATGCCTCCCGCAGTACAGGTCAGATGAAGTGGCATTCACCATGAGACTCACCATCGACGACCGGACCGCCACCGTGTTCGGCGATCCGCTGCGCATCGCCCCCCGTCTCGACTTCCGCGACTTCCGGGTACGCGTCGCACCGTACGCGGACGTGAAGGAACGTGGGCAGTTCCTTCTGGACACCTTCGGTAGCGGGCCGTGGTTGTGGGACACGCCCGACGAGCTTCGGTTCGACCCCCTGAGCAGGGGATTGGTCGGGGCCGAGTTCCAGGTTCCGGGCGATGCCGCCGATCCCGAGGACTGTGCCCGTCTTCCCGCTGAGCCCTCCAGCCGCCCGGGAGGCCTGCGCGCGGACGAGGCGCGGGACTTCCGCCTGGAGGTGACCACGGAACTGTGTCGCGCTCCCGGAGACGCCGTGCTCACCTGTCTGCGTGATCTCGGCGTCCTCGACGAGCCGTTGGACGCCCGTATCGGCATCGCCCCCGATGTGGCTCTTCTTGTGCAGCGCGGCACCGTCGTGGGCTGGAGCCTCACCGATCCGGTGCGCTACTTGACCACCGGCTTCGCCGCCCCCGACCCGGCCCCCGCTGCCCCGGCCACCCGGCTGCTGTTCACCGAGTGCCTGGATCTGATCACCTCGTCGCTCCTCGACGAGGTGAGGGACCGGGACCCGTCCGCCCTGGCCCGTCTCCGGGCCATCGACGAGGCACTGCGGGCCCAGCCCGAGGACCGGCACCGGACCGATGCCCTCCGTGCCTTCACCGGCGAGCTGCTGGAGGACCACGGTGCATGACCGCGGGGCGCGTCGGGAAGCAGGCGGGCGTGATGCGGCGAGGACGGCCACGACGCTGACGTTCGACGGCGGCCGGCGCGCGACGGTGACGGACGATCCGCTGCACATCACCCCGCGCTTCTCGGGCGACACTGTGGATGTCGCGCACTACGCCGATGTCGAGGCGCGTGAGCGGTTCCTCGCAGATACCTTCGGCAGCCGGCACCAACTGTGGGACACGCCGGACGTCTTCCGGTTCGACCCGGGCAGCCGGAAGCTCGTCGGGGCCGGAGTCCAGATGCCGTACGTCTCCGCGATGTCAGAGACCTCCGATCGCCTCCCCACCCTGCCCCCGGTACGCCGGGGCGGGCTCCGGGCGGACGAGGTCCGGGACTTCCGGCACGAGATGTGCACGGTCCTGTGCCGCGCCCCAGGGGATACCGTGCTCATCTGCCTGCGTGATCTCGGCGTCCTCGACGAGCCGTTGGACGCCCGTATCGGCATCGCCCCCGATGTGTCGCTTCTCGTCCAGCGCGGGGCGGTCGTCGGCTGGAGCCTCACCGACCCCGCGCGCTACCTGACCACCGCCTACGCGGCCCCGGACCCGGCCCCGCCGTCGTCGGCCACCCGTCGGCTGCTCACCGAATGCCTGGACCTGATCACCGAGCCGGTGGTCGACGATCTGGTGGACGGTGACCCCTCCGCCCTGGCCCGTCTCCGTGCCGCCGACGCAGCCCTGCGCGCCCAGCGCGAGGACCGGCACCGGGCGGCCGCGCTGCTGGAGCTGATCGCGACGTATGTGGATGACTACGGGAGCGCGTGACGGACGTGGCGCAGGCGGTGTCGATGCCTGTGCGCTGTATGCGATGCGACGGCCCTTCTTCCCTGCTCGGGGTCGCGGCTGTCTAGCCGGCTGCCGTTGGCGCGTCGGCGGTCGTCGGCTCGGCCGGCTCCGTGGCGGTGGGCGGAGCGGGCGTCGGCGTGCGGTAGGCGCGGAGGGAGGCGTTGGCCGCGGCCACGGCGCCGATCGCCAGGGTGGCGGACAGGCCACCGGCGACCAGGGCGAAGGGGGCGGAGGTGACCGAAGCCAGCAGTCCGCCGCGGAAGTTGCCGAGTTCGGGACCTGCGACGCCGATGACGTGTTCCACGGAGGAAACCCGCCCCCGGTACGCGTCCGGGGTCTCCAGCTGTACCAGGGCACTGCGGGTGATCACGGACACCGTGTCGGCGGCGCCGGCCACGGCCAGGCAGCCCAGAGCCGGCCACAGCGGCCCGGCGAGGCCGAAGCCGGCCAGCGCCAGGCCCCAGACGCAGGCCGCGACCAACTGGACCAGACCGGCGCGGCGCCGGCGCGTCACCATGCCGGAGAACAGGCCGGCGGTGATCCTTCCGACCGCGACGGCCGAAAGGAACAGTCCGAGGGTCTGCGGGTTGCCGCCGAAGCGGATCTCGTTGACCAGGGGGAAAAGCGCGACCGGCATCGCGAGCAGCGTTGCGGACAGGTCGGTGGCCATCGAGCCCCACAGCGTCGGTCGGCGCAGGACGACGCGCCAGCCGCCACGCTCCGGCCGACGTCTGCCGGCAGCCGCGTCGGTGACCGCGGCGTCGGTGACCGTGGGACGCATGGCGGGGAGACGGATCACCGCGAGCGTCGAGATCGCCGCTGCCAAGGCCTGCGCAGCGTAGGCGGCGGGGAAGTCCCAACGGGCGATGAGCATTCCGGCCAGCGCGGGTCCTGCCAGCATCGCCGTCTGGAAGGAGACGTTGTTGAGTGCGAGCCCTGCCGCAACCTGGTCGGCCGGCAGCAGCCTGACCGGGAAGGTGCGCCGGGCAGGGGCACCAAGCGCGCCGCAGGCGGCCCCCGTGGCGACCAGGGCGAGCAGCAGCACCACGTTCTGGTTGTCGGCCAGCGCCTGGACGCACAGCCCCGCGGCTGCCAGCAACTGACCGGCGGTGGTGTACCGCACGACGGCACGGCGGTCGACGGCGTCCGCCAACGTGCCCCCGAGCAGCCCGAAAACCACCATCGGCAGTCCGGTGGCCAGACCGATGAGCCCGGTGCTCACCGGGCTGGCGGTCAGGTCCCAGACCTGAGCCAGCACCGCCACGGCGGCCATCTGACCGCCGAGTTGGGAGGCGGCGCTGCCGATCCACAGGTCGCGGAACGGCCGGCTGCTGCGCAGCGGGCGGGTGTCGAGGAAGGTGACGCTCCCCTTCATCGTGGCGGCTCGACCAGGTGGTCGAGGATCCGCTGCCGCATCGGCCGTTGCTCCAGCGCCCGCCGCAGCTCCTCGACGAGGGCGGTCAGCGCGTACGGGGTCTCACCGTCCAGTTCGGCGACCGCCGCCTGGGTGGCGCGCCACTCGGCTTCCAGGAACGGCACCAGCGACCGGCCGCGCTCGGTCAGGTCGATCCGCCGGGTGCGGGCGTCGGCCCCCGGGGAGGAGGTGACCAGATCCTCCTTGCGCATGGCGGCGATGGTCTGGCTGATCGCGGAATGGGAGCGGTCGAGGGACTCCGCGAGTTCGCGGATGGTCAAGGGCCCTGTGTGGGCGAGCCGGATCAGCGGATAGGCGAACCGCGGCCGCACCCCCTCGATGCCGCGCTCGACGTAGACCTGCTCGATCTCGTTGTCCATGGCGGCCAGCAGCTTGTGCAGCGGCTGCCAGGGGTCAGGCAGTGTCGTGGGATCCGCAGATGTCACAGCGCTAATATAACAGCGCTGCGATAGTTGGGGGCGATCCCCCCGCCGGGTCAGTCCGCCCGCGGTGGCGCCGTGCTCTTTCGCACCACCAGGCTCGTCGCCAGTTCCAGCCGCGTCGACGACGGTTCCTCGGTGCGCAGTCGCAGCAGCATCTGGGCCGCCTCCTCGGCCATCTGGCGCAGGGGCTGGTGGACCGTGGTCAGGGCCGGGCTGGACCAGCGGGCGACCTGGACGTCGTCGTAGCCGACGACGGAGAGGTCGTGCGGGACGCGCAGCCCGTTGACGCGGGCCGCCTCCAGGACGCCGAGGGCCTGCAGGTCGCTGCCCGCGAAGACGGCGGTCGGCCGCTCCGGCAGGCTCAGCATCTCCATCGCCCGGTCGTAGCCGCCCTCCACGTGGAAGTCGCCGAACCGGATGAGTTCGGGCGCGGTTTCCAGTCCGGCCATGCTCATCGCCGAGCGGTAGCCGTCGAGGCGGGCCAGGGAGCAGAGCATGTCCTCGGGGCCGGTGATGATGCCGATCCGCCGGTGTCCGAGCTCGATCAGATGCCGGGTGGCGGCGAGGCCGCCGGTCCAGTTGGCCGACCCCACGGACGGTACGTCGGGATCGGGGTCACCGGCCGGGTCGATGATGACAAAAGGTATGGAACGAGCCCTGAGTTGCTGCTTGACCGCCTGAGGGAGGGCGGAGAAGACCAGCACGACGCCGATGGGCCGGCGCTGCAGGACCCCTTCGATCCAGTCGGGGTCCGGTGAGTGGCGGGTGCCGCTCTCGGTCAGCACCACGCTCGCCTGGTTGGCCTTGGCGACGTTCTCCACCCCGCGGATCAGCTCCAGGGCCCAGATGCTGTCCAGCTCGTGGAAGACGATCTCGATGAGCGGCGCCTCCCGGGACGACCTCGCCGTACGCCGGTAGGCGTGGGTCTCCAGCAGGCGTTCCACCTTGATCCTCGTCGGCGGGGCCACGTCCTGCCGGCCGTTGAGGACCTTCGAAACTGTCGAAATGGAGACGCCGGCCTTCTGGGCCACCTGGGCCAGGGTGATGCGGCCCATCTCCTCGTCATCGCGCATGGCGGGAGCATAAGGCACGTTCAACTGCCGCAACAGGGTAACGCTTTGGTAACTGGCTGTTCGAGGGTTGACCCCCCAGGTGGGGGCGCCTACCGTCCCCTCTCGTGAACTTTCGGTAACGGTGCCGAAATAGTTTCGAGAGGCGAGGCGATGAAGCTACGCGTACGGTTCCCCCGGGCCGCCGTCATCGGCGGGTTGGCGCTGGCCATGACGCTTTCACTGTCCGCGTGCGGCGGGGCCACCGACGACTCGGCGGGCGGGGCCGACGAGATTCACGTCCTGGTCTACGGCGACGCGGCCAACAAGGTCGAGAAGCAGCTGGTCGAGACCTTCAACAAGACCTCCAAGGTGAAGGCCGTCCTGGACACCATCCCGGGCGCCGACTACCAGGCCAAGCTGCAGACGATCATCAGCGGCAAGCAGGCCCCGGACGTGTTCTTCAACTGGGGCGGCGGTTCCATCAAGCCGTTCGTCGACGCGGACCTGCTGATGCCGCTCGACGACTTCATCGCCAAGGACCAGGGCCTCAAGGACAAGTTCCTGCCCTCGGTGTTCAACACCGCGGTCGTGGACGGAAAGCCGTACGGCGTGCCCATGCGCGGCACCCAGCCCGTCCTGATGTTCCACAACAAGAAGGTCCTCGCGGACGCCGGCATCACCCCGCCGAAGACCTGGGACGAGCTGCTCGCGGCGGTCAAGACCCTCAAGGGCAAGGGCGTCACCCCGATCGCGCTCGGCGGCGGCGACAAGTGGCCGACGCAGATGTGGTACCAGTACGTCTACGACCGCGTCGCCGGGCCCGAGCTGTTCCAGAAGGCCATGACGGGCGACAAGAGCGCCTGGGAGAGCGCCGAGAGCAAGAAGGCCCTCTCCATGATCAAGGAGCTGGTCGACGCGGGCGCCTTCGGCACCAACTTCGACTCGGTGAAGTTCACCGACGGCGGTTCCCCGGCCCTGCTCGCCACGGGCAAGGCCGCCTTCGAGCTGATGGGCTCCTGGGAGTACTCGACCCTGCAGGACGCCCACCCGGACTTCGCCAAGAGCGACCTCGGCTACGGCACCTTCCCGACCGTCACCGGCGGCAAGGGCGACCCGAACAACATCGCGGGCAACACCAACAACTACTACTCGGTGCTGAAGAGGACCGAGCACCCCGAGGCGGTCGCCGACTTCCTCAAGCTCATGTACTCGGACGAGTTCGTGAAGGCGCAGCTGTCCATAGGCAACCTGCCCACCACCACGAACACCCCGGACTTCCTCGACACCTCGGCCAGCCCGGAGTACTCGAAGTTCCAGTACGACCTGGTCGCGAAGGCCCCCGCGTTCCAGCTCTCCTGGGACCAGGCGTACCCGCCCGCGGCGACGACCACGATCCACTCGGCCGTGCAGCAGTTCTTCAACGGCCAGCTCGACGCGGACGGCTTCATCAAGCAGATGCAGTCCCTGCCGGCCGCCTGACCCCACCACTGATCCGGATCACCTGACATGACCACTGCCACCGCACCCGCCGTGGACGGCGAGCAGTCCGCACGGACCGGCCGCGCCCCCGGCCGGTCCGGCACCGGAGTGGGCCGCCCGGGCTTCGCCTGGGCGGCTCCCGCCGCCGTGTTCTTCGGACTGTTCGCCATCGTCCCGCTCGGCATGCTCGTCGTGCTGTCCTTCGCCGGCTGGAACGGCCTCGGCGAACCGGAGTTCGTCGGCCTCGACAACTGGACGAAGCTCCTCGCCGACCCCGTCATGCTGGAGAGCCTCTGGCTGAGCGTCCTGCTCACCCTGCTCGGCGTCGTCGTCCAGACCCCGATCAGCATCCTGCTGGGCGTCTGGGCCGCGGGCCGCCAGCGGAACCGGGCGGTCCTGACCGCCGTCTACTTCGTCCCGCTGCTGCTCTCCATCACGGCCGTCTCCGTGCTGTGGCGCGCCGTGCTCGACCCCAACTTCGGCGTGCCCTCGCAGGCCGAGTGGCTCTTCGGGGACGGCAATCTGCTCGGCAAGCAGGCGACCGCGATCGGTGTCCTGGTCTTCGTCGCCACCTGGCAGTTCACGCCCCTGCACACGCTCATCTACCAGGGCGCCGCCCGCGCGGTCCCGCAGGTCCTCTACCAGGCCGCCCAGATCGACGGGGCCGGCCGGGTCCGGCAGTTCTTCCACATCACCCTGCCGCAGCTGCGCAACAGCATCATCACCTCGGTGATCCTCATGGTCGTCGGCGGTCTCACGACCTTCGACACCGTGCTGATCCTCACCCAGGGCGGCCCCGGCACCGACACCACGATCAGTGCCTACTACATGTACCAAAAGGCCTTCAAAAGCTTCGACTTCGGCGCGGGCGCCGCCATCGCGCTGCTCCTCGTGGTCGTCGCCACGGTCATCTCGCTGATCACGGTCCGGCTGTCGGGCTACGACAAGATGCGCAGCACCCAGGAGGGCGTGTGATGAAGAGCCGTCCCAACTACCTGGCGGGGTTCGGCTCGCTCGTCTGGCTCTTCCTCGTCGGCCTGCCGCTGTACGTCATGCTGATCGCGACGTTCCAGAGCCGGGCGGACTACGCGGCCAACGGCCCGCTCGCCTTCCCGGACCACTTCACGCTCGACAACTACGTCAACGACCTCAACGACGGCTTCGCGCAGTACTTCCTCAACACGGTGATCGTCACCGTGGCCGTCGTCGGCATCGTGCTGCTGCTCGTACCGCCGCTGGCGTACGCGATCGTCCGCAGCCAGGGCCGCACCACCGGCGTCGTCTTCCGGCTGTTCCTCCTCGGCCTCGCGATCCCCTCGCAGGCCGTGATCGTCCCGATGTTCTACGTCATCAGCAAGGCCGGTCTCTACGACAACCTCATCGGCGTGATCCTGCCGACCGCGGCCTTCGCGATGCCGGTGTGCGCGCTCATCCTCACCGGTGTGATGCGTGACATCACACCGGAGCTGTACGAGGCGATGACCGTGGACGGCGCCTCGCCCTGGCGGACCTTCTTCCAGCTCGTCCTCCCGCTCTCCAAGAGCGGCCTGTCGACGATCGTGGTCTTCTCCGCCCTCCAGGCGTGGAACGGCTTCCTCTTCCCGCTGGTGCTCACCCAGTCCGCCGGGACCAAGGTGATCACCATGGGTCTGTACGACTTCCAGACGGAACACGGGGTCGACATCCCCGGCCTGCTCGCCGCCGTGGTCCTGTCCATGCTCCCCATCCTGCTCGTCTACCTGTTCGCCCGTCGTGCCCTGGTCCAGGGGCTGATGGGGGTCGGAGGAAAGTGACCGACAACGTGGCTGTAGAGGACACCGTGGCCGTGGAGACCGACTCCGCCGCCCCCCTCTGGAGCGATCCGTCCCTCGACGCGGGCACCCGCGCCGACGCCCTGATCGCCGCGATGACCCTCCAGGAGAAGATCGCCCAGCTCTTCGGGGTCTGGGTGGGGGCATCCGACGAGGGCGGCGAAGTCGCCCCGCACCAGCACGACATGGAAGAGGCGGTCGACCTCGAGGAACTGCTGCCGTACGGTCTCGGCCAGCTGACCCGGCCGTTCGGTACGGCACCGGTCGACCCGGCGGCCGGCGCGCTCTCGCTGGCCCGCACCCAGCGGCGGATCGCCGGCGCGAACCGCTTCGGCATCCCGGCCCTGGCCCACGAGGAGTGCCTCGCGGGCTTCGCCACCTGGGGCGCCACCGCCTACCCCGTGCCCCTGTCGTGGGGCGCCACCTTCAACCCCGGGCTGATCCGCGAGATGGCCGCCGCCATCGGCCGCGACATGCGCTCCGTCGGCGTCCACCAGGGGCTCGCCCCCGTCCTCGACGTCGTGCGCGACGCGCGCTGGGGCCGGGTCGAGGAGACCATCGGCGAGGACCCCTATCTCGTCGGCACCGTCGCCACCGCCTACGTACAGGGCCTGGAGTCGGCCGGCATCGTCGCCACGCTCAAGCACTTCGCCGGCTACTCCGCGTCCCGGGCCGGGCGCAATCTGGCCCCCGTCGGCATGGGAGCCCGCGAGCGCGCCGACATCATCCTGCCGCCGTTCGAGATGGCGGTGCGCCAGAGCGGCGTACGGTCGGTCATGCACGCCTACACCGACACCGACGGCATCCCCTCCGCAGCCGACGAGCGGCTGCTGACCGGACTGCTCCGGGACACCTGGGGCTTCACCGGCACCGTGGTGGCCGACTACTTCGGCATCGCGTTCCTCAAGACCCTGCACGGAGTCGCCGGAACCTTCGGCGAGGCCGCAGGCGCCGCGCTCGCCGCGGGTGTGGACGTGGAGCTGCCCACGGTCAAGACGTTCGGCGAACCCCTGCTGGACGCGGTCGCCGAGGGAAGGGTGCCCGAGGCGCTGGTGGACCGTGCCGTACGACGCGTCCTCGTGCAGAAGGCCGAACTCGGCCTGCTCGACCCGGACTGGAGCGCTCTGCCGCCGGCACTCGACGGAGCGGACCCGGACAGCGCCACCGGCCCGGGCCCGGACGCCGGGACGCCGCGCGGCTCGGTGCGCCTGGACTCCGACGACAACCGGGCCCTCGCCCGCCGGGTCGCCGAACAGGCGGTCGTGCTCCTCCACAACGACGGCACCCTGCCGCTGTCCCCGGACCACGCCCCGGAGCGGACCGCGCCTCCCGCCAGGATCGCGCTCATCGGCCCCAACGCCGAGGACCCGACGGCCGTACTGGGCTGCTACGCCTTCCCGGTCCACGTCGGCGTCCAGCACCCCGGGGTCCCGGTCGGGATCGAACTGCCCACCCTGCGCGAGGCGTTGGCGGCCGAGTTCCCCGACAGCGAGATCGTCGTGGCCCGGGGCGCGAGCGTGGACGGCACCGACACCACGGGCTTCGCGGCGGCCGCGGAACTCGCCCGCGGCGCCGACATCGTCATCGCGGCACTCGGTGACCGCGCCGGACTCTTCGGGCGCGGTACCAGTGGCGAGGGCTGCGACGCCGAGTCGCTGGCCCTGCCCGGCGTCCAGCAGCAGCTGCTCGACACGCTCCTCGACACCGGAACCCCGGTCGTGGTCACGCTGCTGGCCGGCCGGCCCTACGCGCTGGGCCGGGCGGCGACCGCGTCGGCCGCCGTCGTCCAGTCCTTCTTCCCCGGCGAGGAGGGCACGCGGGCGATCGCCTCCGTGCTCGGCGGCCGGACCGCGCCGGCCGGCCGGCTCCCGGTCAGCGTCCCGCGTCACCCGGGGGCCCAGCCGTCCACCTACCTGGCGGCACGCCTCGGCCACTCCAGCGAGGTCTCCAGCATCGACCCGACGCCCGCCTTCGGCTTCGGGCACGGCCTGACGTACACCACGTTCGCGTGGACGGACCTGGCCGTGGAGAGCGACGAGGCGACCACGGACGGCGCGTTCGGGCTGGCTTTCACGGTCCGCAACACGGGACCGCGCGAGGGCACCGAGCTGGTGCAGCTCTATCTGCACGACCCGGTCGCCTCCGTGGTCCAGCCCGTGCAGCGCCTCATCGGCTACGCCCGGCTTGAACTCGCTCCGGGCCAGGCCGTACGGGTCCGCTCGACGGTCCCCGCGGACCTGGCCGCCTTCACGGGCCGGGACGGGCTGCGCATCGTGGAACCGGGGAAGCTGGAGCTGCGGTTCGGCGCGTCGAGCACGGACACGCGGCTGACGGCGCGGGTCACGCTCACCGGCCCCGTACGGGAAGTGGACCATCTCCGCGCGCTGCACGCCACGTTCAGCACCGAGCCCGCCGCATAGCCGAACCCGCCGCGAAACCGCCGCCGACGCGTGCACCACTCCTCGTGGTGCACGCGTCGGCGTGCTTCCCGTGGCCGTCCCAGGGGCAGGGCGACGGTCCGCCTGACCTCAGGGAGTCGGCCGGGGCGCCTGCGGCTGTGAGATGTGCGCGTTGCGCTGGTCCGCCCAGCTCTGCAGCGCCGTCATACAGGCGTGGTCCAGGTGGCGTACCCCCGACAGATCGAGCTCGACCTGACGCTGCGGCAGCGCCTCCAGGGTGTCCAGGATGCGCGGCAGCCGCAGGAAGGTGGCATTGCCGGTGAGCCGCACCCGCACCGCGCCCATACCGCTGTCCGAGACGGAGATATGGACATGGGACATCGCCCAGGCGGTCTTGACGACGGCGAGCAGCACACCGATCAGCACGCCCTCGAACATGGTGGTCGTCACGATCGCCCCCGCGGTGACGACCAGGACGACGGCCTCACCCCGGTGGTCGCGCCACAGCGGCGCGAGCTCCTTGAGCGGGATCAGCTTCCAGCCCGCGTGGATGAGGACGCCGGCGAGTGCCGCGGTCGGTACGTAGGACAGCGCCTGCGGCAGGAACGCCGCGAACAGGAGCAGCCAGACGCCGTGCATCACCCGTGACAGCTTCGTCTTGGCGCCCGCCTGGACGTTGGTGGCGCTGCGGACGATGACCGCGGTCATCGGCAGCGCGCCGAGGGCGCCGCAGACGGTGTTGCCCGCGCCCTGCGCCATCAGCTCCTTGTCGTAGTCGGTACGCCGGCCCGTGTGCAGACGGTCGACCGCGCTCGCGCTGAACAGGCTCTCCGCCGAGGCGATCAGGGCGAACGCGATCACGGTGGCCGCGAACCCGACGTTCGCCAGGCGCCCGGCGTCGGCCAGGCCCGGCGGCTGGATCGCCTGGAGCAGCCCGGTGACCTCGACCCGGTGGATCGGCAGGTCGAACACCACGGTCAGGGCGGTCGCCGCGCCCACCGCGACCAGTTGTCCCGGTACGACCCGCATCCTGGCCGGCATACGCGGCCACATGGCGATCAGACGTGCCGTTCCGATGCCCACGGCGAGCGCCAGCAGCGCCGTCTGCGAGGTGACGGTCCGGACGACGAGTTCCGGCAGACCCGCGAGATCGGCGAGGCCGCCGCCCGGCGCCGTGGCGTCGGCCATGGCGTAGAGCTGACCGGCGATCAGGACCAGGCCGATGCCCGCCAGCATGCCCTGGACGACGGCCACGGAGATCGCGCGGAACCAGCGCCCCAGCCTGAGCGCGCCGAGCACGAGCTGCAGCAGCCCGGCGCCCAGCACGATCACGCCGAGGGCGGACAGCCCGTACTCGTGGACCGCCGTGTAGACGAGGACGGTCAGCCCGGCGGCGGGGCCGCTGACCTGGAGACTGCTGCCGGGCAGCAGTCCGGTGACGATACCGCCGACGATGCCGGTGATCAGGCCCAGTTCGGCCGGTACACCGGAGGCGACGGCCACGCCCACGCACAGCGGCAGGGCGACGAGGAAGACGACGAGCGAAGCGGTCAGATCGGCCCGGACGTGGCGCCCGAGCGAAAAGGTCAGGGGCATCTTGGGCATGGCGTTCTCTCGGGGTGAGGAAGGAACGTCGTGGGCGTCCGGGGCGGCGCGGTGTCCGCTGTGGTGGGATTCCCCCCGTCCGGTGCCGGGAGGCCGGCCCGGATCACAGGGGCCGGAAGACGCGGCCGCCGGGCTCGCAGGCCAGGACCTCGCCGGACTCGACCGTGTAGAACCAGGCGTGCAGCCGCAGCCGCCCCGAAGCCAGCCGCCCGGCGACACACGGGTAGGTCCTCAGATGCTCCAGCTGGGTCAGCACATGCCGCTGGGCCGCGGCGACCGGGTCGTCCTCCGGTGGCGCCGCCGGCCCCGGCCCGTCGTGGCCGCCGCGGTGCCCGGCCCGGGTCAGCCAGCGCCGTACCAGCGGCATGCTCCGTACGGTCTGCTCCCGCAGCAGGCCCTGGACGGCGCCGCAGTGGGAGTGACCGCAGACGACGATGTCCGGGACGTCGAGGGCCTCCACGGCGAACTCCAGGCTGCCGGCCACACCGCAGGCCGTGTGCGGCTGCCAGGAGGGAACGATGTTCCCGGCGGTGCGTACCTCGAAGATGTCGCCGGGTGCGGCGCCGGTGAACAGTGAGGGAATCACCCGGGAGTCGGAGCAGGTGATGAACAGCGCCTGGGGCCGCTGGCCCCGCGCCAGCGCGGCGTAGGTGTCCTCTTGCCCCGCGATCCGTGCGGGGAAGTGCCGGGCGTGCTCGATGAGCGACTGCATGGTCGTACCTCGGTCTCTTCGATACGGAAGGGTGTGCGTGCTCGAAGAGGGGCGCACCGCGACGGCCCTGGCGGCGCGTGACAGGCCGCGCGGCGGGCACCGGAGGGTGCCCGGGCACGTCGTCAGGCGGCCGGGGAAGGGCCCGCGTCGGCGGTGCGCCTGCCGATCAGCAGCGGAACGCCTGCAGGTTGCTCAGGCTCGGCGTCGCCGCCGCGCCCGGGTTCCGGGTGTGCCTCGCGGTACTCGCGCAGGGGGCGCCCGGTGGGCTCGCCGTCTCGTCCGGCGCGCTGTTGGCGCCGTTGCCGGGGGCGGCGGGCGCGTGGGCGCCGAGCTGAGAGACACGGGAGAGATGGGTCAGCGGGTCGTACGACTCGTCGTGGTGGTGCGCCGCGCCGTGGGCGCTGATCACCACCACCGTCGTGTGCGGGTTCCTGCTCTCCGCGGCGACGACGGCCGAATCGGCCCGGGGGGCTCCGGGGGCTGCCGGGGTGGCGCAGACCGGTGTCAGGACATGCAGCAGGACCGCACAGATCAGCAGAATGCCCGCTGACACACGTGAGATCACTGCCGGACTCCTTGACGTCATTGCTGCGCAGGGATGAACGTTACCGTCCCTTGTGTTCCGGTTGCGGTTGATTTTCCCGCTGAATGCGCTTTATGCAGTGCTGTCAGCCTGGGCCAGGACTCGATCGGCTGCCACCGGTGGTCGGCCGTTCGCGCTACGGGTAGGGAGCGGGCCCGGGCGTATGACATGACGTTCGTTTCTGCGATGATGTCCCGCGAAAAGGCGACGGCGGAACGAGGAAGCCGGTGTGAATCCGGCGCGGTCCCGCCACTGTGATCGGCGAGCGGATCCCGAACAGACCACTGCCCGGATGCGGGTGGGAAGGCCGGGACGAGCGGTGACCCGAGAGCCAGGAGACTCACGCGGTCGCCTCCTCACGTGACTGGGGCGGATTTCCCCAGAGGGGAGGCTTGTCGTGATGCCCGAGGTGCCATCGCCGCGCGGTCCGGTGCCGTGCCGCGTCGTCGTGTGCCGTGACTGCTGCTGCGGCAGTCCCAAGGTGACCGGTGTCGACCACGCGGAGCAGACCGCGCGTCTCGCCCTGGACGCCCCGGTGCGGATCTCCGACTGTCTCGACGTCTGCGACCAGGCGAACGTGATCGTCGTGCAGCCGTCGGCAGAGGGGCGCGCCGCAGGCGGCCGGGCCGTCTGGTTCGGCCTCGTCAACGACTCCCTCGCGACCGAGGACGTCGCGGCCTGGGTACGGGCGGGCGGCCCCGGTGTCGCCGCGCTGCCGGAGATTCTCGGCCTCTACGCCTTCACCCCGCCACGGCGCGTGCGCTGACGGTCGTCGGCGCCGCCCGCACGCTGCCCGACGCTCCCTTCGTGCTCGCCCCCTTCGTGTTCGGCCCCTGCGTGATCGCGACCTGGGATCGCGACCTCCTGTTCACGACCTTTTGATCACCACTCTCCTGAACAACTCCCCGCGGTGAGAGGACCACCACATGATGGGCAAACGCCCGCTGTCCCTGCTGTCCGCCATGGCCCTGGCGCTGCTGGTCGCCGGTTGCGGCGGCGGCAGCGCCGCCCGTGACGACGCCGCGCCGGCCGGCCCCGCCGAGGGCTTCCCGGTCACCGTCGACAACTGCGGGGTGAAGACGACGTATCAGCGTCCTCCGCAGCGCGCCGTGTCGCTGAACCAGCACGCCACCGAGGTCATGCTGGCGCTCGGGCTGGAGGAGTCGATGGTGGGCACCGCCTACCTCGACGACCGGATCCTCCCCGCGTACCAGGACGCCTATCGCGGGCTCAAGGTGCTCGCGAAGGAGTACCCCTCGTTCGAGGTGCTGCTGTCCGCCGAACCCGACTTCGCCTACGGCGGTTTCGCCAGCACCTTCGACGAGAAGGAGGGGCGCAGCCGCGCCGCGCTCTCCAAGGCGGGCATCAACTCCTATCTGAACGTCGAGGAGTGCCCCTCCGGGCCGGTGACGATGGCGCACATGGACCAGGAGCTCCGCACCGTCGCGAAGATCTTCGGCGTGACGGACCGGGCCGAGCGGGAACTGGACCGGCTGCACGGCACGCTCGACACCGTCGAGCGCGAGCTGGCCGGCGTCACTCCCACAAAGCTCTTCGTGTACGACAGTGGCGACAAGACGGCCTTCACCGCGGGCGGCGCGGGCGTCGGCAACGAGATGATCAAGCGGGCCGGCGGGGCGAACCTCTTCGCCGACCTGGACAAGGCGTTCGGTGACGTGTCCTTCGAGCAGGTGGCCGAGCGCGCCCCCGAGGTCATCGTCATCTACGACTACGGGGACCAGTCGGTCGAGGACAAGAAGAAGTTCCTGCTGGCGAACCCGGCGCTGAAGGACGTGCCCGCGATCAGGAACAAGCGGTTCGCGGTGCTGCCGCTGTCGTCCACCGTGCTGGGTGTCCGGGTGCCCTCGGGCGTCGAGTCCCTGGCCCGCCAGCTCCACGCGGAACGTTTCAGGTGACCGGCACGACGGAATCGACGGAATCGACCGAGGCGACGGGGGCGACCGGCACGACCGGCACGACCGACGCGACGGGGCCGGCCGGCGTGAGCCGGGCGGAGCGTACGGCCGCCGCCCGGCGCCCCGGCGTTCCCTACCCGCTCGTGCTCGCCCTGCTGGCCGCCCTGGTCGTGATCGCGGCGACCGCCGGGATCGCGGCCGGCTCCATCAGCGTCCCGGCCGAGCAGGTCTGGGGCATCCTGCTGCACCGGGTGCATCCGGGCCTGGCCGACCCGACCTGGACCCCGGTCCGGGAGACGATCGTCATCGACGTCCGGCTGCCGCGCGTACTGCTGTCCGGCGTCGTCGGGGCGGGCCTGGCGGTGGCCGGAATGGCGCTGCAGGCGCTCGTCCGCAACCCCCTCGCGGACCCCATGCTGCTCGGGGTGTCGTCGGGCGCCTCGGTCGGGGCGGTGCTCGTCGTCGTCTTCAACGTCGGCCTGTTCGGCGTGTTCTCACTGCCCGTCGCGGCGTTCCTCGGGGCGCTCATCGCCCTGGTCGCCGTCTACTTCCTGGCCCGGTCGGGCGGACGGATGACCACGGTGCGGCTGGTGCTGGCGGGAGTGGCGACGGCCGAGGTGCTCTCCGCGCTGGCGAGCTTCCTGATCGTCACCTCCGACGACCCGCACAAGACCCAGGCGGCACTGCGCTGGATGCTCGGCGGGCTGGCCGGCACGACCTGGACGGTGGTGTGGATCCCCGTCTGCGCGGTCCTGCTCGGCACGGCGGTCCTGCTCGGCGTCTGCCGTCCGCTCAACCTGCTGCTCGCGGGGGAGGAGGCCGCCGTCGCCCTCGGCCTGGACGTACACCGTTTCCGTGCCGCGCTGTTCATCCTGGTCGCCCTCATGATCGGCACGATCGTCGCGGTCAGCGGGCAGATCGGCTTCGTCGGTCTGATCATGCCGCACGTGGTACGGCTGTTCGTCGGTGCCGACCACCGCCGTGCGCTGCCCGCCGCCGCGCTGCTCGGCGCGGCCTTCCTCATCGCCGCGGACCTGGCCGCGCGCACCCTCATGAGCCCCGAGGAGATCCCCGTGGGCATCCTCACCGCCCTCGTCGGCGGTCCCTTCTTCCTGTGGCTGATGCGACGGAGGTCCTCATGACGGACATGGCCACGGACTCGGCCACGGACGCGGGCAGGGGCAGGGGCAGGGGCAGGGGTTCGGACGCGGGCAGGAGCACGACCGCGGCGGCGCCCGGCACGCTGGCCCTGGAGGGCGTGTCGGTCGTCGTCGACGGCACGGTGCTCGTGGACGAGGTGTCCCTGCGGGCGGCGCCCGGCGAGGTGGTCGCGCTCGCCGGGCCCAACGGCGCAGGGAAGTCCACCCTGTTGCGTACGGTGTACCGGGCGCTGCGCCCCACGTCGGGGCGGGTCCTGCTGGACGGCGAGGACGTCCGGCGGATGTCCGGCAAGTCCCTGGCACGCCGGCTCGCGGCCGTCCTTCAGGAGTCCGCCGGGGACTTCGACCTCACGGTGTACGACGTGGTGGCCATGGGCCGCACCCCGCACAAGCGGGCCTTCGAAGGGGACAGCGCCGACGACCGGGCCGTCATCATGGACGCGCTCGCCGAACTCGACGCCGCCGGCCTGGCGTACGCCCCCTTCGGCCGGCTGTCCGGCGGCGAGAAGCAGCGCGTGCTGATCGCCCGCGCGCTCGCCCAGCGCGCGGGGACGATGGTGCTGGACGAGCCGACCAACCACCTGGATCTGCGTCATCAGCTCGACACGCTGCGCCTCGTCCGCCGGCTCGGCGTCACCGCCGTCGTCGCCTTGCACGACCTCAACCTGGCCGCCGCGTTCTGCGACCGGATCTGTGTGATGGCCGGCGGCCGTGTGGTGGCCACCGGGGCACCCGGCGAGGTCCTCACTCCCGCGCTCCTGTCCGAGGTCTACGGCGTCGACGCCGAGGTGGCGGAACACCCCCGCACCGGCGTCCCGCACATCACCCTGCTCACCGGCCCGCCGGGTGCGGGGGGCCCGTGACGGCACCACGGACGCCACCGGCCACCGACCTCGCCGACTCCACCGATGCCACCGACTCCGCCGATGCCACCGCGGAGGCGGGTGCCGGAGCACGGTCCCAGCTCATCCGGCACCAGGGCAGGGCGAGTTCGGCCGGTGCGCTCACCGTGCGCGGCGCGAGGTCCTCGACACGGGCGGCCTCCCGGTGCCGGGCGAAGACGGTGTCCACGTAGCGGTGGCCGGTGTCCGCGGCGAGGAACACGACGGTGCGCGCGGGGTCGTGCTCGCGCTCCCAGCGGGCGGCGAGATAGCCCGCCCCGGTGGACAGCCCCGCGAACACCGCGTGCCGGCGGAGCAGGTCGACGCTGCCCGCGAGCGCCGCCTCGAACGCGAGCCAGTGGACGGTGTCGTACAGCCCGTGGTCGACATTGGCGAACGGGATGGAGCTGCCGATCCCGGCGATGATGATGTCCGGGTCGGCGACGTGTTCGCTGCCGAACGTCACACTGCCGTACGGCTGTACGCCGACGAGTTCCACGCCGTGCCCGTCCTCCCGCAGCCGGCGGGCGAGCGCACCGGTCGAGGCCCCCGAACCGACCCCGCCGACGACGGTGAGAGGGACGTCCCCGGTCTCCTGCCGGACGCGCTCGGCGACGTCCCGGTAGCCCAGGTAATGGATGTCGTCGTGGTACTGGCGCATCCAGTGGTAGTCGGGGTGCTCCGTCAGGATCTCCTGGATGCGGGCGACGCGCCGCTTCTGATCGAGTTTCAGGTCGCTGCACGGCTCCATCTGCTCGAGCGTCGCGCCGAGCACCGCGAGCTGGGTGCGCAGGGTGTGGTCGACCGTCGTCGAGCCGACGATGTGGCAGCGCATTCCGTGGCGGTGGCAGGCCAGGGCGAGGGCGTAGGCGTAGATACCGCTGGAACTGTCCAGCAGCGTGTCACCCGGCCGTACCGCTCCGGTGTCGAGCAGATGGCGGACGGCCGCCGAGGCCGAGACGACCTTCATGGTCTCGAAGCGCAGACACACGAGCCGGTCGTCCAGACGTATCAGGTCCGGCCTGCCGATCGATTCCGCGATGTGCTGGTCCATTCATGAACTCCTCGGTCGGGGTGTACGTCGTGAAGGTCCGGGTGGCGGGGATGCCTTCGCGCTCCAGGTCGTGGCGGCAGCGCTCCACCCGGTGCGGGAGCCCGGGGGCCGCCGGGTCGAAGAGCAGTCCGGCCACGGTGCCGCTGTGGGCGATCTGGACGCCCACGGCGCCGGTGTGCCCGGCGATCGCGACGAGGGCGTCGAACTCCGGGTGCCGCAGCAGGCGCTGGGCGCGCCGGGCGCTCTCCGTGCCGACCCGGCCGAGAAGCCCCGGGTCCGCGGTGGCGACGGCCCGGCGCAGCAGCGCCCGCAGACGTTCGTAGGCGCGTACGTCCTCGTCGTCGTGGACCGGGGCGGGCAGGGACAGGGTGTCCACCGGCCCGCCGCCGCCGAGGGTGCAGCCCACGACGACGACCGGCGGCAGGGCGTCGCCGAGGACCTCCAGGACACGTCCTTCCCGCTGCGCGAACAGCACGGGACGGGCGCCGAGCATGAGCGGGTCGGACGCCAGCTCCGCCCGTACCGACAGCCGGGCGACCGTCCCCGGCGGCAGCCGCAGACCGTAGGCGTCGGCGACCGCGCGTACGGCCGCGATGACATCGCTGGTGGAGGAGCCCATCCCGAGCCCCACCGGGATGTCGCCGGTGAGCCGCAACTCCCCGCCGCACAAAGGCTCGCGGCACCGTCGGGCACACTCGTCGACGGCCAGGGCGACGGCGCGCAGCGCCTTCGTACGGTCGTGCGGGGTGACGGTGAACGCGCCGGGCGGGGCCTCGGGCCGTCGCACGAACCGGGCCCGTGTGCCCGGCCCGTTCATCGGCAGGGTGACCAGCCCGGCGCAGCGCCGCCCGCGGTCGTCGAGGAACACGCCCTGCAGGATCTCCCCGTGGTGGCAGCAGGCGTGCCCGGTGCCGACCCCGGCGGTGCCCGTGTCGGCCCTCGCCCGGCGGGTTCGCGCCGTCACGAGCCGCTCGCGGTGTGGCGACGGTAGCGGTAGAGGACGGTCTCCTCGGCGCTGAACTGCGAGAACGGGAAGGGCTCCGCGGACAGTGCGGTCACTCCCGCCCCGAGGAAGGCTCTGGCCACCGCGCTGCCGCTCTGTGCGTACACGACCAGCGGCACGCCGCGCTCGCGGCAGTGGGCCACGATCGTGTCGAACGAGCCGTTGCTCAGCGTCATTCCGGTCGCCACGACGGCGTCGGCGGCGTCCAGCACCGTGTGCATGTCGTCGGTGACCGGCTCGCCCCACTGCGTCGTCCGCAGATTCAAGTCGCACGGCAGGGGTGTGCCGCCGCGCTCCCTGATCGCCGCGAGCAGCGGGTTGACGACGCCGATGAGGGCCACCCGCGCGCCGTCCTCGATGTCGAGCAGCCCGGCGATCGCGGTGTCCCGGGCCCTCGCCCGGACCTCCGGGGGACCGGCCGGCAGGGTGACCGGTTCGGCCCGCGAGGACCGGGCGGCCTCCCGGTGCGGCAGTGTCTCGGCGAGATACGCGTCCAGGGCGGCCATCCGCAGCGGGCGGGGCCCGTCGCGCAGCAGGACGTCGAGTGTGGTGCCGGAGGCGTCGCGGCAGATCGCCGGGTCGATCTCACCGGCCTCGAAGGCACAGCCGCCGAAGGAGCCGCCGAGGCGCACCAGGACGTACTGGTTGAGGTAGGTGACCTGGCCGCCGGCCAGCCGGGTGCCGTGGTGGATCCAGAAGACGCTCGTGGCGGTCAGTGTGGAGGGGCAGGGGCCGTGCTCTCCGGCCAGGACGGCGCCGAGCAGCTCGTCCACGGTCGTCACGGCGGGGCCGCGGTCGGTTGTGTCCACGGGTACTCCTTCTCTCGGAAGTCTTGAAGCGGGTGCGGGTGCGGGTGCGGGGATCG
The DNA here is from genome assembly GCF_036181745.1 of Streptomyces sp. NBC_00259. Taxonomy (NCBI): domain Bacteria; kingdom Bacillati; phylum Actinomycetota; class Actinomycetes; order Kitasatosporales; family Streptomycetaceae; genus Streptomyces; species Streptomyces sp. NBC_00259. The sequence goes on from NZ_CP108080.1 coordinate 6,430,598, forward strand.
GACATCGGTCAGCGGATGTGGTGTTCGGGGACGGGGCGTGAGGGATCCGGGGATTCGGGGATGCGGGTCCTCAGCCGTCGACCCGCGGCGCGGCGACGCCGCGGTAGGCGACGGCGGGGTTGCCCAGGCTGTCCGGCCCCACCTCGGCGTCGACCTGGAAGACCTCCGCGAGCCGGTCCGGACTCAGCACGTCGCCGGGAACGCCCGCGGCGACCAGGCGCCCCTGGTCCATGAGCAGGACGCGGTCGCAGAACCGTGCGGCCAGTGACAGGTCGTGCAGCGCGACCAGTACGGTCTGCTCGGTGCGGGCCAGCAGCTCCATGAGCTCCAACTGGTGCCGCACGTCGAGGTGGTTGGTGGGCTCGTCGAGCAGCAGGCACCAGGTCCGCTGCGCCAGTGCCCGTGCGATGTGGGCGCGTTGCCGCTCGCCGCCCGAAAGGGCCTTCCACGGCCGGTCCGCCAGCGCGGTGAGCCCGGTGCGGTCGAGCGCGGCGGCCACGACGGCCCGGTCCTCCGCGGTCGGACCGCGCCAGCCGTCCCGGAACGGCGTCCGGCCGAGCCCGACCACTTCGGTGACCCGCAGTTCGCTGTCGGTGCCGGTGGTCTGCTCGACGAACGCCACCCGCCGGGCGATCCGGCGCGCGCTCCAGTCCCCGATGGCCTCGCCGTCGTAGCGGACCGTGCCCGCGGACGGGGTGCGCAGTCCGGCGAGACACCGCAGCAGCGACGACTTGCCCGATCCGTTGGGCCCGAGCAGGCCGACGGTCTCGCCCGCCGCGATGTCCAGACCGACGTCGCGGACGACGGTCGTGCCGGACACCGACCAGCTGAGGCGTTCGGCGGTGATCCTCACAGTTCACCTCGCTTGCGCAGGACGAGAAGGAAGAGCGGCACCCCGAGGAGGGCGGTGAGGACCCCGACCGGGACCTCCCGTGGCGCGAACGCGACCCTGGCGAGCGCGTCGGTCCACACCAGGAACACGGCACCGGCCAGCGCCGTGCACGGAAGCAGCACCCGGTGCAGCGGGCCGGCCAGGAACCGGGTCCCGTGCGGCACGATCAGCCCCACGAACCCGATCGCGCCCACGGAGGCGACCGCCACGGACGTGAGCAGCGCCGTCACGACGAGCAGCACCCTGCGCGTGGCGCGTACGTCGATCCCGAGCGACGAGGCGGTGTCGGCGCCGAACGAGAGCCCGTCCAGGGTGTGCGCGTACAGCCCGATCACGACGAGCCCGCACAGCGTGACGAGCGCGCACAGGACCACCGAGTCCCAGCGGGCGGGTGCCATGGAACCCAGCAGCCAGTGCGTGACGGCCCGTGTGGTGTCGGCGTCCGCGGAGGCCATCAGGACCAGTGAGGTCAGCGCGGTGAAGAGCTGCCCCACCACCACACCCGTCAGGACGATCCGCGTCGAGTCCAGACCGCTGCGCCTGAGCAGCAGGGCGAGCAGCCCGAACGCCAGCAGGGCGCCGGTGAACGCCCCGCCGGCCACCCCGAGGGTGCCCGCACCGATCCCGAGGACGACCACCGCCACGGCCCCGGTGGACGCGCCCGAGGACACCCCGAGGAGGTACGGGTCGGCCAGCGCGTTGCGGGTCACCGCCTGCAGAACGGCGCCGCACACCGCGAGCGAGGCACCGACGAGGGCGGCCATGAGTACGCGGGGGACGCGCAGATCCCAGACGAGCGAGTCGACGAGCCGGGGCAACGGCTCGACGTCCAGGCCCAGATGGAAGCCGAAGGTCCTGGCCAGATCCGCGTAACCGATGTCGGTGGTGCCGATCCGGACGGACACCGCGACCGACGCGACGAGCGCCGCGGCGCCGCACAGCAACAGGACGGCCCGGGCAAGGGGGGAGCGGCCGGGGACCGGCACGGTGCCGGGACCCGCCGGCCCGCCGTCCCGGCCCTGCGCTGCTCCGGGTTCGTGGCCCTGCGCCGCTCCGGCTTTCCGGTCCTGCGCTGCTCCGGGTTCGTGGCCCTGCGCCGGTCCGGCCTTCCGGTCCGGCGCCGTCCGAACGGCCGCCGGGTGCAGCAGGTCCGCCACGCTCACGCCGGCCCCGGGGGAGGCGTTCCGGCTAGCGGGCATGGCCCAGGTCCTTCATGCCCTTCGCCAGCAGCTCCAGCGTGTGGACCGAGCGCACCGACGGGTCCATCTCGATGCCGGGCGCCTCGATGATCCGGTTCTCCCGTACGGCCTTCAGCTGGGACACCACCGGGTCCTCGCGCATCAGGGCGCGCTTCTCCTCGGCGCTGTCACCCGGCCTGCCGCGCTCGGAGAGATCGCCGAGCACGATGAAGTCCGGGTCACGCCGGGCGACTTCCTCCCAGGTGACCTCCGGCCAGTCCTCGTTCACGTCGTCGAAGGCGTTCCTCGCGCCGACGATCGCGCTCATCGCGCTCGGCATCCCGCTCCTGCCGGCGACGTAGGGCGCCCCGTTGAAGACGGAGTACACCCAGACGACGGTCGGCTTCCGTGCGCCGTCGCCCCTGACCTTCGCGGCGGTGGCGGCCGCCTTCTCGACGGCCGTCCGCTGCTTCTTCGCGAGCGCGGCGGCCCGGTCCTCGACGCCGAAGATCCGCCCGTAGTTCCGGTAGTCGTCGAAGAGCAGGTCGAACGGCGTCCTGCCCGGCTCGCTCCGCTCAGGGCAGTCCACCGCGCTGGTGTACGCGGGCAGTTCGAGCGCGCCGAGTTCCTCGCGGGTGCCCGCCCGGTCCTTCGTGTACAGGTCGGCGAAGGACGCGACGACGACGTCCGGGCCGGCCGCACGCAGCTGTTCACCGGTGAGGATCCGGGGGTTGAGCACCGGGACGCGGGCGTAGGCGGCCCGGTACTGCTCCGGGATCCGCGTCTTCAGATTGGACGTGCCGGCCATGCGGTCCGTGAGTCCCAGCTCCAGCAGGGTCTCGGTGGCGTTCTGGTCGAGCGTGACGGCGCGCTCCGGCGCCTTGTCGAAGGTCAGCTTCCGGCCGCAGCTCATGACCGTGGTCACACCGGCCGTCGCCGTGTCCGCCCTGTCCGCCGGGGCGGAAGGGCCGGTCGAGGCGGAGCAACCCGCGGTCGAGAGGGCGATGGTGAGGGCGATGCCTAGGTGGGCGGGGTGGCGCATGGGGTCCTCCAGGGGATGTGGGCAGGGGGTAACACGCACCGGTCGGGAGCGGTCGAGCCAGAGTGTACTGTAATGGTAATCATTTTCATTAACACTCTGCTGTGGCAGACCGCACGCCGGAACAGGAGCCTCACCGTGCCGACTTCGCCCGCACCGACCGACCTCAGGCAGGAACCACCGCTGAAGCGGCCGTCCGTCCTGCGCGACACCGCGTTCCTGCGCCTCTGGTCCGGCACCACCGCATCGGGACTCGCGACCTGGGCCCTGCCGTTCGTCCTCGGGCTCGCGGTGCTCGACCGGTCGCTCACCCCCGCCGGCCTCGGCCTGGTGCTCGCCGCCCGAACCGCCGGATTCCTCGTGGCGGTGGCGGTCGGCGGAGTGCTGGCCGACCGCCACTCCCGCCGCGCCGTCGTGCTGTGGTCGGCCCTCGCCGCCGCGGTCGCGGCCCCGCTGCTCGCCGCGGGACTCGGGCGCTCACTGCCGCTGATGGCCGCCGCCGCGGCTCTCGCCGGTGCCGGTCAGGGCGCGTGCCGGCCGGCGTTCCAGGCCCTGACCGCCGAGGTCGTCGACGCCGGCCGCAGGCAGCAGGCCAACGCCGCGATGACGCTGGCCGTCCGGGTCAGCGCCCTGGCCGGGCCCGCGCTGACGGCGCTGCTCGCCGTGGTCCTCGACATCGCGGCGCTGCTGCTGGGCATCGGGCTGCTCTGGCTCGTGGCGGCACTCGTCCCCGGCCGGGGCGTCACCGGCGCACCGGCGCCATCGGCGGAACGCGCCTCGTTCCGTGCGGAGTTCATGGAAGGGATACGTGAGGCCCGCAGGCACCCCTGGTTCGTCGCCGGTCTCGCCGCGCTCACCGCGGTCATCGCCACGGGCTACTCCGCCACGGGAGTCGCGCTGCCGCTCATCAGCCGGGACCGTTACGGCAGCGAGGTCGTCCTCGCCGCAGCCACCACCGCGTACACCGTCGGCGCCCTCGCCGGAGCCCTGCTCATCGCCCGCTGGCGGCCGCGCGCGCAGGGCCGGGCGGCCCTCGCCGGGCTGGCCGCCTACGGGGTCGCCCCGCTCAGCCTCATGCTGCCGGTGCATCCCGCCGTGGTCGTCGCCGCCTACGCCGTGGCCGGGATCGGCATCGAACTGTTCAACGTGCCCTGGTTCACCGCCACTCAGCGCGAGGTGGAGCCCGGCAAGCTGGCGCGTGTCTCCTCGCTGGACTTCATGCTGTCCTACGGGCTGGCCCCCGTCGGGCTCGCGCTCATCGCCCCCGCCATCGGCGCGTTCGGCGCCGCACCGGTCCTCGGTGCCTGCGCCCTGATCTGCTTCCTCGTCCCGGCCCTCGCGGCCCTGGTGCCCACGTCCCGCCACTTCTCGCGCGCCGCACCGGCGGAGCGGGCAGCGGACGGCGGGCGCTGAGCGGTGACCGGGGTCAGCCGTCCACCGGCAGCCCGCGCGGCTCCTTGATCCGCTTCATGATGATCTGGGAGTTGACCTCGGTGACCCCGGACAGCGCGGTCAGCCGCTCGATCCACAGCCGTTCGTAGGCGCGCAGATCCGCCACGGCGATACGCAGCAGGCATCCCGGGCTGCCGAAGAGCCGGTACGCCTCGACGACATCCGGGATGTCCTGGAGGGCGGACTCGAACGCCTCGACCACCTCGCGGTCCCGCTTCACCTCGATGGAGACCAGCACCTCGAAGGCCCGGCCCACCGCGTCGGGGTCGATGACCGCCCGGTAGCCCTGGATCACACCGTCCTGCTCCAGCTGCCGGACCCGCCGCATGCACGGCGACGGCGTGAGGCCCACCCGCTGGGCCAGCTCCTGATTGCTCAGCCGGCCATCGTCCTGGAGCTCACGCAAGATAGCCCTGTCGATCTCATCCATGGCGCAATTATCCACCACGCGCGTCGGAAGCCTGGGCTGAAATCGCGATCCGATTGCGTACTGCACCTTCTATCATTGCGTACGACTGCTCCGGCCACCTCCGGATCAGCCATGGGGCGCAGCTCGGCCGGCGCCAAGAGCGACCGCCGGGCCGCGTGCCCCGTCGGATACGCCGCCTCACTGCGGCAAGGGACGAGGAGAGGGCACTGTGGGACGGATCGTCGTCATCAGCACCGGTGGGACGATAGCCAGCCGCTGGCAGGGGTCGGGGTTCGCCGCCGACGCGCACGGCCGTGAGGTCATGGCGACCGCCGCCGTGCCCGAGGGCGTCGCCATCGAGGTCGTCGACCTGTTCAGCGTGAACAGCCCGCGCCTCACCACCCACCACCAGCTGACCCTGCTCCACACGGTGCACGAGGTGCTCACCAACCCGAACGTGGACGGCATCGTCGTCACCCATGGCACCGACACCCTGGAGGAGTCCGCGTTCCTGGTCGACCTCCACCACGACGACCCCCGCCCGGTGGTCTTCACGGGCGCGCAGCTCCCGCTCGACGCGACCGACGGCGACGGACCGGGCAATCTCCACGACGCGCTGCTGACCGCCGCGACGACGTCCGGTCTGGGCGTCGTCGTCGCCTTCGACGGCAAGCTGCACCCGGCCCGCGGCACCGTCAAGACACAGACGCTCGCCCCCGACGCCTTCGGCGACCCGTCCGGCGCCCGCATCGGGAACATCGGCTTCGGCCGGGTCTCCGTGCTGCGTCAGCCGCAGCGCCGGGCCCCGCTGGCCCTGCCCGGCATCCCCGGCATCGCGCCGCGCGTCGACATGGTGATGCACCACGCCGACGCCGACCCGCTGCTGCTGAACGCGGCCGTGGACGCGGGGGCCGAGGGCATCGTCCTGGTGGCCACGGGCGCCGGCAACGCGACCCCCGACTTCGTCGAGGCCGTCTCCGCCGCCACCGCCCGCGGTGTGCTCGTCGCCCTCACCACCAGGGTCCAGGCCGGGCCCGTCACCGAGATCTACACCCACGGCGGCGCGGTCGACCTCGTGGCCGCGGGCGCCGTGCCGACCGGAACGCTCCGCGCCGGCCAGGCCCGTATCGCCGTACTCAGCGCCCTGCTCGCCACCACCGACCCGCGCGAGCGGGACCGGGTGCTGCGCCACGCGCTCGGCGAGGAGATGCCCTGCGGCGCCCGCCCGGCGGCGGAACTCGTCGAGGCATGACCGCTGTTCCGGGCCCGGCCGTCCGCGTCCCGCCCCGCCACCGTGCCCCACTCCCTCCCCACCCTCCGCCTCGCCCTTCCGCGTACGCGCCCGACAGGAGAGTCCGTACCGCCATGCCCAAGCACGACCACGACCGCCCCGAAGCACCCGGCGAGTTCCGCAGCGAGCACGATCTGCTCGGCGACCGCGACGTCCCGGCGGACGCCTACTACGGCATCCACACCCTGCGGGCGGTGGAGAACTTCCCCATCACCGGCACCAAGGTCTCGTCCTACCCCGACCTCGTCACGGCCCTCGCGTGCGTCAAGCAGGCCGCGGCCCTCGCCAACCGTGAACTCGGGCTGCTGGACGGCCGCAAGGCCGACGCGATCGTGGCCGCCTGCGAGGAGATCCGGGGCGGCAAGCTGCACGACGAGTTCGTGGTCGACGTGATCCAGGGCGGCGCGGGCACCTCGACGAACATGAACGCCAACGAGGTCATCGCCAACCGCGCCCTGGAACTCCTCGGCCACCGCAAGGGCGACTACACGAGTCTGCACCCGCTGGAGGACGTCAACGCGGGCCAGAGCACCAACGACGTCTACCCGACCGCCGTCAAGGTCGCGCTCGACCTCACCGCCCACCGGCTGCTGGACGCCATGGACGTGCTGCGCTCCGCGTTCGAGGCGAAGGCGGCGGAGTTCGCGGACGTCCTGAAGATGGGCCGCACCCAACTGCAGGACGCGGTGCCCATGACCCTGGGCCAGGAGTTCGCGACGTACGCCGTCATGCTCGGCGAGGACCACAGGCGGCTCACCGAGGCACGCGCGCTGATCCACGAGATCAACCTCGGCGGTACGGCGATCGGTACGGGACTCAACGCCCATCCCCGCTACGCGGCACTGGCCACCGGGCACCTGCGGACCGTGACCGGCCTGCCGCTGACGGTCGCCGACGACCTCGTCGAGGCCACCCAGGACGCCGGCGCGTTCGTCCAGCTGTCCGGCGTGCTGAAGCGGATCGCGGTCAAGCTCTCCAAGACGTGCAACGACCTGCGGCTGCTGTCCTGCGGGCCGAGGGCCGGCTTCGCCGAGATCAACCTTCCCCCGGTACAGGCCGGTTCGAGCATCATGCCCGGCAAGGTCAACCCCGTCGTTCCCGAGGTGGTCAACCAGATCGCGTTCGAGGTCATCGGCAACGACATGACCGTGACCATGGCCGCCGAGGCGGGCCAGCTCCAGCTGAACGCCTTCGAACCGATCATCGCCCACAGCCTGCTGAAGAGCCTCACCCATCTGCGGGCCGGCTGTCTGACCCTCGCCGAGCGCTGCGTCACCGGCATCACGGCCAACCGCGAGCACCTCGCCGGCCTCGTCGCCCGCTCCATCGGCCTGGCGACCGCGCTGAACCCGCACATCGGCTACGAACAGGCCACCGCCGTCGCCCAGGAGGCACTCAGGACGGGCCGCAGCGTCCAGGAACTCGTCCTCGACAAGGGCCTGCTGACCGAGGACGAACTCCGGCGCATCCTCCTGCCGGACAACCTCGCGCGCCCGCACCTGCACACCGCCGCCGAGGGGTAGACCGGGCGGACGCCCTGCGCGCGGCCTGTTCCTCGGCGCACGCGCCGTGCCCGAGACCCGCTCGCAGCGGCCCGAGCCCGTCGACGTCGCCGGCACCCTGCTCCTCGCCACCACGCTGCTGACGCTGCTCGCACCGCTGACCGAGGGGCGCGCCACGGGCCGGCCCCTGTGGACCTGGCTGTCCCTCGCCGCGTTCCCGTTCTCGGCGTACGCCTTCTACCGCGTGGAGCTCCGGGCCGACCGGAAGGGCCGTACGCCGCTGGTGCCGCCGAGCCTGTTCCGGCTGCTGTCGCTGCGGCGCGGACTCGTCATGATCGTGCCGTTCTCGATCGGCTTCAGCGGCTTCATGTTCGTCATCGCCGTGGCGCTGCAGCAGGGCGCGCGGCTCGGCCCGGTCTCCGCGGGACTCACGCTCGTGCCGATGGCGGTCGGCTTCTTCGCCGCATCGCTGGCGGGCCCGCGGTTCGTGGCCCGGTACGGCACCCGGGTGGTGACCGCCGGCGGACTCGTCCAGGACCTCGGCGTCGCCCTGATCGCCCTCGCCACCTGGCGGGACTGGCCGCACCTGGGTGTCCTGCCACTGATGCCGGGAGTCGCGGTGGCCGGCCTGGGCCAGGCCCTCCAGCTCCCCGTCCTCTTCCGGATCGTCCTCTCCGAGGTGCCCGCGGACCGGGCCGGAGTGGGCGGCGGAGTCATGATCACCACCCAGCAGTCGGCTCTCGCCCTCGGCGTCGCCACCCTCGGCTCCCTGTTCCTCGGCCTGGTTCCCGCGCTGGGCATGCGCGACGCGCTGGTGACGACGCTGCTGGTGCAGCTCGCGGGCATCGCGCTGACGGTGCTGCTGAGCCTGCGGCTGCCGAGGCGGATCCTCGATCAGGCCGCACCGTAGCGGCTGCCGGGGCGCGGCAGGCCCGGACGGCCGCGGAGCGTCGTGGCGTCGTAGGCGGTGCGCTCGTCACCGGCATCGACGCCGGTGCCGGGATGCTCGCGTCGGCCGGGCGGCGGTTCGGTGCCGACGTAGCCCTGCCCGTGGTCACGTAGCCGGGGAACTGCAATTGACTACCCTGACATTTGCCGCATAACGACAGGAACAGGTGTCCTTTCGTCGAGGGCGAGGCCCCACGCCCCCACACACAAACGATGTGCGGACCAGCCCAGTGACGGAGTGAACCCATGACCCGCAGGCGAGTACTCATCACGGGCGCGTCCAAGGGCATCGGCCGCGCCCTCGCCGAGGAGTTGGCAGGAGACGGCCATACTCCCGTGGGCATCGCCCGCAGCGCACCGCAGTCCTTTCCCGGCGAGTTCCACGAAGCCGACCTCGCCGACCGTGCGGCCACCGATCAGGTCCTGCGGGACGTGCTGGACGCGGGGCCGGTCGACGCCGTGGTCAACAATGTGGGGACGGTGCGACCCGCGCCCGTCGGGGAGGTCGCCCTGTCCGACCTCGACGCGGTTCTCGACATGAACGTGCGCACCGCGGTCCAGATCGTCCAGGCCGTCCTGCCGGGCATGCTCGAACGGTCCTGGGGCCGCGTGGTGAACGTCACCAGCCTGGTCACCCTGGGGTTGCCCGATCGCACGTCCTACGGTGCGGCCAAGGCCGCCATGGAGTTCCTGACGAGAGGCTGGGCCGGAGAGCTCGCCGCGCACGGGATCACCGTCAACGCCGTCGCCCCGGGCCCCACCGACACCGAGTTGTTCCGGAAGAACAACCCGCCCGGGTCGGCCGGAGCCGCCCGCTACCTGGCGGGTGTTCCCATGGGAAGGTTCGGGCGCCCGGACGAACTCGCCGCCGCCATCGCCTTCCTGCTCTCCGAGAAGGCGGGTTTCATCACCGGCCAGATCCTGCGCGTCGACGGCGGTGCGAGCATCGGCCGCAACAGTGCCTGAATCCGTGGCCCGGTGCCCCGCGCCTGCCTCATGAGTCCGTGAAGCTCTCTCTTGTTTCGCCCTGATGCCTCTCCGGCGTGGCTCGATCACTCGCGACGAGGGCCGTGGCCGGGTTTCCACTCCACCGGGCCTGGGCGGGCACTTCCTCGCCCTTCATCAGGAAGGAGTCGGCGCCGAGTTGGGCATGGTCGCCGACCGTGGTCCCGTAGTGGACGAACGCGCCTACGCCGAGCGTCACGTTCGCCCCGATGCTGATGTGGTCGGACTTGAAGGCGCCGTCCTCCTGCGAGTGGCACTGGATGACGGTCCCGGCGTTGAGGGTGCAGCCGTCCCCGATGCCGACGAGGGTGCGCTCGGCCGTCGCGCAGCCGTCGTCGAAGACCCGGCGGCCGATCCTCATCCCCAGCAGGCGCCAGAGCATGGCCTTGAACGGGGTGCCGTTGAAGATCTGCATGTAGACGTGGATCGCCCCCAGCTTCCAGAAGCGTTCGTGCGCCCAGAAGGCCGGCTCGTAGATCGAGCAGTACAGCGGCCTGAGCCGGCGGAATCCCATGGAGGCCCATTCGACCAGCGCGAAGTAGCCGACGCTGAACGCCAGTGAGAGCAGGCCCGAGAGGGCGAACACCACGGCGCCGAAGACGTGGTAGAGATCCACGGCGACCATGGCGATGAGCGCGAGCGCGAAGAAGTGCAGCCATCGCGTCAGCAGGAACAGGCCGGCGGTGAGCGCGTTGTGCTTGTTCTTGGCGGCGAGCCGGCGGCGCAGCTCCTCGCCCCGGCCGAAGTGGTCGAGCCTGCTGTCGCGGAGCACGGTGCGCGGGATCTCGAAGCTCGGTGAGCCCAGCAGGCCGACGCCCTCGCGCATCGGTCCCTCGACGGGGACCATGACCTTCGTCGCGAGCAGGCAGTTGTCGCCGGTCCTGGCGCGCGGGGGGTAGACGATGTTGTTGCCGAGGAAGCTCTTCGCACCGATCGTGGCCGGGGAGAGGCGGAACGACGTGCTGGAGTAGTCGGTGTTGATGACCGACAGGCCGTCGGCGATCATCGTTCCCTTGCCGACCCGGCTCAGGTAGGGGGTGTCGTATCTGACCAGCAGACCGAAGTTCGACCCGGTCTGCTGGACACGGCCCAGGTCGTAGCCGAGGGACCTCAGGTAGTGCACGATCGCGGAGCTGTCCCCGAACAGCGTGGTGAAGAACCTGATGTTGGTCATCCGGGTGACCGCCCGCTGGACGCCGTAGTGGAATCCGTAGAGCGGATAGATCCTGCCGCGTTTGTTCACCGGGCTGAGCAGTCGCGGCACCGTGTTCACCGTCAGCAGTCCCACGAGCAGGCCGCCGAAGAAGACGACCAGGGAGGCGACGAGCGTCTCCAGGAAGAACGCCAGGCTCGTGAAGACCGGCGGTCCGGCGGACACCACCGCGTTCAGCTGCGGCAGGAGGGTCAGGAGCAGGTCCACACCGGCCACCGTCAGCGGCAGGTAGATCAGCACGATCGCCATCACTCGCCACAGGCTGTACAGGCCCCTGCGCAGCGTGCCGCACTCCACGGGCCCGACAGCCCGGTAGTCGACGCTCGACGGCCGTGCCGGTGTCCCGTGCCACGCCTCACCGGGCGGCACCGTCTGCCCCGAGTGAAGGGAGGAGGCGTGGCCCAGCTGGGATCCGTCGCCCATCGACGTCCCGATGTCGATGACGGCCTGTTCGCTGACGGTCACGTCCCTGCCGAGCGTGAGCGTGCCCGTCTCGATCCGGCCGTCGTGCGCCCGGTAGCCGGAGAACAGCACGTCCTTTCTGACAACCGTGCGGTCACCGATGGTGATCAGGTCGGGGCAGACCGGAACGAAGCGCGTGAGCACGGTGACGCCCTTGCCGATGTGCGCACCGAGGGCTCTGAGGTACAGCACGTACAGCGGTGATCCGACGAACAGTCGCGCCGGGCTGGTGCGGATGAGCGTCTTGATCCACCAGAAACGCAGGTAGGCGAAGCTCCACACCGGGATGCTCCGCGGGGTGAAGCGGCCGATGAGTATCCACTTGGCCGCGACGGGGAGGGCGCACAGCCCGAGGAGGATCACTGCCCCGAACGCGACCGCCCGCAGATAGACGTCGGCCGTCCCGGAGCCTGCCGCGATCCACATGTAGCCGCGGAGGAGGGCGAGGGTGCCGAGGCAGGAGAAGCCGACGAACGTCAGCAGCTGGGCCGTACCGCACAGGACGTAACGCCAGGCACCGGTCCCGGACGTCCGCCCCGTCTGCGGACCGGATTCCACGTCGGCCGCGGCGCCGGGCGGGGCGTCGGTCCGTGGTGGGGCCGTGGCGGTGTCGGGGAAGGCGGCGGCCAGGCTCTCGATCGTGGAGTGCTGGTAGATGTCCTTCATGGACACGGTGGGCAGGTCGTCGCGCTTGCGGACGCGGGCGCAGAACTTCGCCATCACGAGCGAATCGGCGCCGAGGTCGGTGAAGAAGTCGCCGTCGGCCGGCACCCGCTCGGTCCGCATCACGCCGGCCAGCACCTCGGCCAGCAGCGTCTGCGTGCCGGCGCCGGACTCCACGCCGGACTCCACGCCGGATTCCACGCCGGACGCGGCGCCGGACGGGGTGTCGGTCCGTGGTGGGGCGGGGGCGGTGTCGGGGAAGGCGGCGGCCAGGCTCTCGATCGTGGAGTGCTGGTAGATGTCCTTCATGGACACGGTGGGCAGGTCGTCGCGCTTGCGGACGCGGGCGCAGAACTTCGCCATCACCAGGGAATCGGCCCCCAGATCCGTGAAGAAGTTGCTGTCGAGCGGCACCTCCTCGGTGTCCACCACACCGGCCAGCACCTCGGCGAGCCGCTCCTCGGTACTGACCGTCGCCCCAACGCTCTTGCCGGTCACGACACTTCTCCCAGGACGTAGCGACCGACGGCCCTGGCGCGTCTCCGGGGAATCACATGGTCAAAAGCGCTGTTCTGTTCGTCGATCCACGACACCATCGGTTTTCACCTGCAGTCACTGCAGTCCATCGTCGGTTGTGTCTGCGTTTCCCGGCGCAGCCGTGCCTGTCGGGCCACACGGCGGAAGCCGGACACCTCTCCCTTCCAGTAGGCCTGATCGGAGCAGGTCTGTCCTGTCTGATTGAAATCAGAACCAGACATGACGAGCCGGACACGTGCGGTCACCGGCTCGCCGCCTCGTCATCCGGAAGAGGCCGCCGCCGCGAGCCGCAGATTCCAGCGCCCGGACCGGCCTGTCAGGGTCAGCGCGGACAGCGGTGGTACGTCGACGCGCCCGAACGCCGTCAGGGGCGCGGCGAGCGCGTGCACGGCCGCCGCGCGGACCACCGCGGGTTCGACGACGGCGAGCACGCGCCCAGCGTCCTCCCCGAGGGCGTCCATCCAGCCGCCGACCCGTCCGCACAACGTCCGCACGGACTCGCCGCCGTGCGGTGCGGCCCCTGGATCGGTGGCCCAGGCCGCGAGCGCCTCGGGATGGCCGGCGGCGACCTCGGAGAGCGTGAGGCCCTGCCAGGTCCCGAAGTCCAGGTCACGCAGGCGCTCTTCCGCCGTGGCCGCCAGGCCGAGGGCCTGCGCGGTCTGTCCGCACCGCACCGAGGGACCGCGGAAGCACGCGGAGAACGGGGGCAGTGCCGCCGCGGCGGTACGCGCCTCGCCGCTGCCCCGTGCGTCGAGCGGACCGTCCCCGAACCGCGCCTCACGCACCGCGGGCCCCGCAGCGGCACACCAGAGTGTGAGCCGGATGGACATGGCCGGAAACCTCCCCGTGCGGCAGCGGGCACCGCACCGGGTGCCCGCCCGGATCCTACGACGGCACCCGCATCGTCACTGTGATGAAGATCGCTGCTCACAGGCGGTATTGGCGCGAGATGCGGGGGCCGCTACCCTCTCCCCGAAAGGACGACGGCGCTCTCGGAAGACCGGTGAGAAACCGGCACGGTCGCGCCACTGTGTGCCAGGCGGCCCCAACCCCTCTTGGGCGGACCGCAGGGCGAGTCAGACCCGCAGCCGTCGTCGCATGCTCCACACGATGCGGGACGCGTGTTCCCGAGGAGGTACCGGCATGGCCCAGTCCGCCATCACGCCCGTCGCAGTTCCTGTTTCCCCGCCCGCCGTGGCCAAGCTCCCGATCCGGGCCATCGTCCCCTGGGCGGCCTTCTTCGGACTGCTGATGCTCGTCCTGCTGTACTTCGTCGGCGCCGAACAGGGCGCCTTCTCCGTCTTCTCCGGCGAGAGCGTCCACGAGTGGGTGCACGACGGCCGCCATCTGCTCGGCTTCCCCTGCCACTGATACGGAGCGGAACACACACATGAACTCCGCAACCGTCCGGACCCTCCTGGTCCGGGGCATGATCGCGGGCGTGCTCGCCGGGCTGCTCGCCTTCGGCCTCGCCTACCTGATCGGCGAACCCCAGGTCGACGCCGCGATAGCCGTCGAGGAATCGGCGTCCCACGCGCACGGCCACGGCGGTGACCCGGCGGAAGAACTGGTCAGCAGGGCCGTCCAGTCGACCGCCGGTCTCGCCACCGCCGTCCTCGTCTACGGAACGGCGCTCGGCGGCATCACCGCCCTGGCCCTCTGCTTCGCCCTGGGACGCGTCGGGGCCTTCCGGTCCCGCGCCACCGCTGCCCTCGTCGCCCTGGGCGGCTTCGTCACGGTGGCCCTGGTGCCGTTCCTGAAGTACCCCGCGAACCCGCCCGCCGTCGGCGACCCCGACACCCTGAACCAGCGCACCGCCCTGTACTTCCTCATGATCGCCCTCGGGGTGCTGCTCGCCGTCGGGGCGGTACTGCTCGGCAGAAAGCTCGCCCCACGCTGGGGCAACTGGTATGCCACGGTCGCCGGTTGTGCGGTCTTCACCGTGGCCGTGGGGCTCGCCCTGGCCTTCCTCCCGGCGGGCGACCCGATCCCGCACGACTTCCCGGCCGACGTCCTGTGGCAGTTCCGGCTCGCCTCGCTGGGCGTCCAGGCCCTGCTCTGGACCGCCCTCGGCCTGATCCTCGGGCATCTGGCCCAGCGGGTCCTGGAGCCCGCGGCCGTCACGGCGCCCGCGACGACCGGGGACACGGCTCCCGGCGCTTCGGTGGCGGCGCACTGAGGCTCCGTACCACCAGCGCCGGAAACTCCGGTACGTCCGTGCTCGGTGCCCCGGGTACCGGACCGGTACGGCACGTCGGACCCCGCCCGGGGGCGCGCCCGGGCGGGGTCCGGCCGTCACCGAGGCCCTACGGCCGAACGGCCCTGCCGTCCGGCGTGGAAGCGGTGCCGCCCGGTGTGGAAGCGGTGCCGTCCGGCGTGGCAGCCGCGTCACCCGGCGGCGACGGCCATGCACGCGTGGCGCCCGGCTCCCGGGCCAGGTCGCGGAAGAGACGGCCGGGCCACCAGAACCAGCGGCCGAGGTCGAGCGCGAGGGCCGGGACCAGGACGGTGCGGACCAGGAAGGTGTCGAGCAGGACGCCGACGCCGACGAGGACGCCCATCTGGGCCATGGTGACCAGCGGCAGCCCGGCGAAGACCGCGAAGGTGGCGGCCAGGACGACACCGGCCGAGGTGATGACGCCTCCGGTGCTGGTCAGACCCTCCAGTACGCCACGGCTGTGGCCGAGACGACCGGTCTCCTCCCGTACGCGGTGCATGAGGAAGATGTTGTAGTCGATTCCCAGCGCCACGAGGAACACGAAGCCCAGCAGCGGGATCGACCAGTCGACTCCCGCATGGCCGAGTACATGCTCGAAGAGGAGGTTCGAGGCGCCGAGCGCCGCGAAGAAGGACAGCACGACGGTGCCGAGCAGCAGCAGCGGACCGATCAGGGCGCGCAAGAGCCAGACCAGGACGAGCAGGACGACGGCGAGCACGACCGGGATGACCGTCCTCAGGTCGCGGTCGCTCGCGCGCTGGGTGTCGAGGGTCTGCGCCGTGGTGCCGCCGACGAGCGCGTCACCGCCGTCGACCCCGTGCACGGCCGCGCGCAGGTCGTCGACGGTGCCCTTCGCCGCCTCACTGTCGGGGACGTCCTTCAGCACCACGGACAGGGTGGCGAGTTCACCGTCGGGAGTGCGCTCGCCGTCCTCGACACGGGCGACGCCGTCGACCCCGGAGGCCGCGGCCCGCACCTCGGTGACGGCGGCCGCGCGCGTGACGATCCTCGCGGGATCGGAGGCGCCCGACGGGTAGTGCGCGGAGATCCGTTCCTGGGCGAGGACCGACTCGGGCTTGTCCTGGAACAGTTCGGACTGCTGCAGGCCCATGCTGATCCCGGCGGCGCTGAGCGCGAGGACGCCGGTGACGGCGACGGACATCATCCAGGACCAGCGAGGACGGCGGGCGACGGCGGCTCCGATACGGGACCAGACCGTGCGGGCCTTGCGGGCCGGAGTGCCGTACGCCGGTACGAACGGCCAGAACACCCAGCGGCCGGTGATCACGAGCAGCGCCGGCAGAACGGTGACCATCGCGAGGAAGCCGCACAGCACGCCGACCGCGCCGACCAGCCCGATGGAGCGCGAGGAGTCGAGATCGGCGAGGGAGAGACAGACCAGGCCGGCGGCGATGGTGCCGGCGGAGGCCAGGACCGCCGGCCCGGAGCGGCGCAGGGCGAGCCGCATCGCCTCGTGCCGGTCCTCGTGGCGGTGCAGTTCCTCGCGGTAGCGGGCGATCAGCAGCAGCGCGTAGTCCGTACCGACACCGAAGACCAGCACCATCAGGATGCCCGAACTCTGCGGATTGACGGGCAGATCGGCGTACCGCGCGAGCAGGTAGGTGCCCGCCTGGGTGAGGACCGCGGCGAGGCCGACCGAGAGCAGGGGGAACAGCCACAGGACCGGGCTGCGGTAGGTGATCAGCAGCAGGACGGCCACGACGAGTGCGGTGGCGATCATCAGGGTCGAGTCGAGGGTGGCGAAGACCGCGACCTGGTCGGTGAGAGCCCCGGCGGGACCGCCGACGGCGACCTCGACACCCGGTGGTGCGTTGGCGCCCGCGATCTCACGGAGTTCGTCGATCCTGGCGGTGATGTCGGCGTCCTCGGTGGACAGCGGCACGACGGTCATCAGCGCCTCGCCGTCCCGGGACGGAACGGCCGGCGGGATCCGCTCGCCCTCGGCCGCGAACTCCGCGAAGGCGGCACGGTCACTGGCGGCCTTCGCGTCCGCGCCCTCGCCGGTGTAGACGACCACGGCGGGCATCACCGTGTCGGTACGGAACTTCTCCAGCTCCGTGTTGACCTGCGCGGACTCGGCGCCGCGCGGCAGGAATGCGTTGGCGCCGGTGTCCTCGACCTCGCCCACCTTGCCCGCGAGCGGGCCGAGGGCGACGGCGAGGACGAGCCATGCGAGAAGGACGAGCCATTTGCCGCGGTGGCCGCCGGGGGCGACGGCCACACGCGTGAGCAGCGCGTTCATGAGTAGTCTCCTGGGAGTGGAGTTCGTGGCGCACGGAACCCGCACCGCGGCGTGACGGTTTGCCGACCTGCCTGCCGCGGAGTGACGGGGTGGTGCTGCCTGGGATCTGTTCTCCATGAGTACGGCCGGGAGTTGGCCCTCCCGGCCGTACGTACGGTGTGTGCCATGCGGCAGGCGGCGAGCGGCGCGCGGTACGTGGTGTCCGGTGAGCGACCGTGCCCGTGATGCCGGTGCCGGTGCCGGGGGCTACTCGATGGACCGCATCATCTTCTCCATCGACATGATCGAGATGCGGGCCTGCGTCAGCTCCTCCAGCGTGCGCCGGTGCAGCTCGACGTTGTCCTCCAGCAACGCGGCGTACTTCGCGGCGAGTTGCTTGTACTGCTCCTCGCGGGCCGCGAGCATCCTGGCCCGCCAGGTCGCGGCGATCTGCCACGCGACCACGATCAGGAAGAGGAAGACACCACCGGCGCCGACCGCTCCCGCCCAGTCTCCGCTCATCGCCCTGTCTCCTTCACGGTTGCCTTCTCCTCGTCGGTGATCGTCCGGGCTGCTTCCACGACGACGCCCGGGGTCAGGGTGAGGGCGAACGCGGTGACCTCGAAGTACTTCATGGCCTTTCCGTCCTCCGACACCTCGAGCGACCCCGTGACGAGCCCGGCGGCCTCCAGCCGCTGCAGATGCATGTGCAGCAGCGGTCGGCCGATGCCCAGCTCGCGGGCGAGCCTGCTGACGTAGTTGCGTCCGCCCTCGGCGAGCGCCGCGACGATCCGCAGCCGGTGCGGATTGCCGAGCGCCGCGAGAATCCTCAGCAGCTCGTCCCCGGTCGGGTGCGGGGCCGGTACTCCGGTCATCACGCCCCCTTCATCGGTACCTGTCAGTAGAAGCTGACAGCTGTCAGGAAGGCCTGTCAAACCGATCCGGACCATCTCGGGGGCGGACCGGGGATATCTCAGGGACGGCTCAGGGACGGCTCAGGGGCGCCTCAGGGACGGGGTGCGCACGCCCACGCTCTCCCGCCGGCGCTCGGGAGACCGGTCGGCCCCGGCTACAGGTCCAGGACGACGTCGGTGGCCGGCCGGCTGCAGCAGATCAGAACGGAGCCGGCCTCGGGGGCTTCCAGCGGCTCGGTGGTGTAGGTGGTGTCACCTGTGACGAGCGAGGTGACGCAGGTGTGACAGACACCCGTACGGCACGACCAGCGCGTGGGGATGTCGCAGGACTCCGCCAGGTCGAGGAGCGTGGCACGGGCCGGTGACCAGGGGGTGGTGATGCCGCTGCGGGCGAAGGTGACCAGGGGGCCGGTCCCCGGGGGGCCGGGTGGCTGATGCGGCCGGATCTCGGCGGTCGGCGCGACGCCGGGATTGACGGCGGACGGAGCGCCGAACAGTTCCGTGTGGATCCGCTCGGGCCGAAGGCCGTGAGCGCGCAGATGGCCGCCGAGGTCCTCCATGAACGCGCGAGGCCCGCACAGATAGGCGTCGGCGTCGACGGGAATCCCCAGCTCCGCCGGCGACCGGGCGGTCAGGCGGCCCCGTACGACGTGGAGGCCGCCGGTGTGCGGGGCGGGTTCACCGCCCGCGGTGTAGCAGGTGTGCTCATGGGCGTCGGGGAGTTGCTCCAGGAGTGCGTGGGCCTCGGCGGCGAAGGCGTGATGGGCGCGGTCGTGGGCCGTGTGGATCCACCACACCGGGCGTGGGTCTCGTAGAGCGGCGAGCCGGTGGAGCATCGCCAGCACGGGGGTGGCGCCGATCCCCGCGGAGAAGAGGGCGACGGGGCCGGTCCCCTCGTCGAGTACGAAGGTTCCGCGGGGGCTTGCGATGTCCACGAGATCCCCCTGGCGCAGGCGCGTGTGGAGGTAGCCGCTGACCTGCCCGTGGGGCTCGCGCTTGACGCTGATGCGGTAGCTGCCGGCCCCCGGTGCGCAGGACAGGGAGTAACTGCGCACCGCGGGGGCGCCGTCCCCGGTGAGCAGGCGGATGGACAGGTACTGGCCGGCGCGCGCTTCGGGAAGCGGTGTGCCGTCGGTGGTGTCGAGGTGGAACGACGTGACGGTGGGGGTCTCGGGCACGATGCGCGCGACGCGCAACGCCCTGAAGCCCGGCCACCCCGGTTCCCGTCCGGGCCGCCCGGCGTCCGCCAGTTCACGGAAGGACTCCTGCCAACCGGGGCTCAGGGCGGGGATGTTCAGCGCTCTGCGCAGCGTGGCGGGGTCGCGGTGCGGGAGGTAGAGCAGTGCGTCGATGTCGGCGACGCTGAGGTGTTCCGGGCCCTTGCGGACGAGGGTGATCTCGTCGCCGGCTTGTACGTGTCCCTCGGTGATGACGCGCAGATAGAAGCCGGGGCGGTGGTGGGCCACCAGAAGGGATGCCATGGCGGGCTCGCCCAGGCGCATGCCGACGCGGTAGCAGGTGACGCGAGGCTGGGTGACCTCGAACTCGGCTTCGCCGATGCGGTAGCGGTCACCGATGCACACCTCGTCGTCGGGCAGGCCGTCGACGGTGAAGTTCTCGCCGAAGATCCCGAAGGTCAGATCGTCGCGGCCGAGGTGCTGTTGCCAGTGCCGGTAGGACTGCAGCTGGTAGACGAGGACGGCGCGCATCTCGCCGCCGTGCCCGGCCAGGTCTCCCTGGCCGTCGCCGTCGATGTTCAGCCGCCGCACCATCCGGGGGCCGCGCACGGGTGCCTTCCACGCACCGGTGTGGACGGTCCTCCCTTGCCAGGGGACGTCCTTCGGCATGCCTGCGTTGAGAGACAGCAGCGTCGCCATTGCGGTTCTCCTGCGTGGGTGACCGGCCGGAAGAGCCCCTCATGGCGCTGTGATCCGCGCTGCGCCCGATACTAGTCCGCGGTCCTCATGCCCGGCATACCGGGAGATTCCCGGCGTACGTCCAGGCGGCTACGCGGTCGCGCCGTCGCGGGTGCGCTGGTAGTGGCGCCTGGCCTTCATCCTGTTGCCGCACACGGCCATGGAGCACCAGCGGCCCTTGTTGGTCCTGCTCCGGTCGAGGAGGAAGCGCCGGCACTCGGGGTTGCCGCACGGTCGCAGCCGCCCGGGTGCCGTCTCCTGCAGCATGCCCCAGGCCAGCACCGCCTCCACCGCCGTCCGGCGCTCCTCGGGGGCCTCCAGTCGCCAGGACACCCCCGCCTCGGAGACCTCGGGGCGGGAGGTGACGCCGGTGAGGAACGGGGCCAGTGACTCCGCCGGCCGGCTGCCGCGCACCACGTCCTGCAGCGCGTCGCGCACCTGCAGAAGGTGCCTGCGCTCTTCCGCGGTGCCGCTGCCGCCGTGCTCCTGCTGCCAGGCCCTCGCCGCTTCCGGGTCCTCCAGCAGGTCCTGGACGACCCCGCGGACCACCGGTGTCGTGTTGAGGAGTTCCACGAGCGCGTCCTGCTGCTCACGATCGGTCACGGTGACACCTCCTAACCGTATTGACTCGCTTGACAGGTTACGTGATGCGGGTTGCGCGGGGCCTCGACCGGGGCTGCTGCGGTGGCCGACGGCCGTCGGCGGACGGAGGCTTGAGCGGGGCGGCCGGTTCCGGACGGGGTGGGGTGGCGGCCCCTCGGGCCGCGGTCGATTCTAATCGATCAAATCGTCTTGACAGGTTACAGCAGCCGGGCTTCACTGGACCTATAACCACTGAAACTCACGAGAGGGGTTATAGAGATGCTTTCCGCAGTCCACCACCGCACCGCCACCGTCGACGGCCTGGAGGTCTTCTACCGGGAGGCCGGCGACCCCCAGGCACCCGTCGTGGTGCTGCTCCACGGGTTCCCGACCAGCTCGCACATGTTCCGCCGGCTGATCCCGGCTCTCGCCGACCGGTACCACGTCATCGCGCCCGACCACATCGGGTTCGGCCAGTCGGCGATGCCCAGCCTCCAGGACTTCCCGTACACCTTCGACGCGCTCACCCAGGTCACCTCCGGCCTGCTCCGGCAGCTGGGCGTCGACCGGTTCGCGATGTACGTGCACGACTACGGCGCCCCCATCGGCTGGCGGCTGGCGCTGTAGGACCCCGACCGCGTCGCCGCGATCATCACCCAGAACGGCAACGCCTACACCGAAGGCTTCGTCAAGCCGTTCTGGGACGGCGTCTTCGCCTACACGCAGGCGCCCGGGCCCGAGACCGAAGCCCCGATGCGCGCCGCCCTGACCGCCGAGGTCACCCGCTGGCAGTACGTGAACGGAGTCGCCGACCACACCCTGGTCAGCCCCGACAACTGGGTTCACGACCAGGCGCTGCTGGACCGGCCGGGCAACGACGAGATCCAGCTCAGGCTCTTCCGCGACTACCCGACCAACGTGGACCTCTACCCGCGGGTGCACCAGTACTTCCGGGACTCCCAGGTCCCTCTGCTGGCGGTCTGGGGCGCCAACGACGAGATCTTCGGCCCCGCGGGCGCGGAGGCGTTCGGCCAGGACCTGCCGGACGCCGAGATGCACCTCCTCGAGTCCGGGCACTTCGCCCTGGAGAGCCACCTCGAACCCATCACCGAGTACATCCGCGACTTCCTCGGACGCGTCCTCGTCCGACCGGACCGGCGCCCCGCCTGAGCGGACCGGCGCCCCGCCTGACCGGGGCGGGGCCTCGCGGTCTCGATGTTGGCGTTGACATCATTGTTGGCGATGGCTACATTGGGGCCATGGCGAAGACCAAGTGGAACACCTCCGACATTCCCGACCAGGGCGGTCGTACCGCGGTGATCACGGGAGCCAACACCGGCCTCGGCTTCGAGACCGCCGCGGCGCTCGCCGAGCGCGGTGCGCATGTGGTCCTCGCGGTGCGCAACACGGACAAGGGCCGTGAGGCCGCCGCCCGGATCGCCGCCAGGACCCCGCGGGCCGCCGTCACCGTCCAGCGGCTCGACCTGAGTTCGCTCGACTCGATCCGTACCGCCGCCGCCGAGCTGCGTGCCCGCCACGACCGCATCGACCTGCTGATCAACAACGCGGGCGTGATGTGGACGCCGAAGTCCACCACCGCGGACGGGTTCGAGCTGCAGCTGGGCACCAATCACCTCGGCCACTTCGCGCTCACCGGCCTGCTGCTCGACCACATGCTCACCGTCCCCGGCTCGCGCGTCGTCACCGTCAGCAGCGAGGCCCACCGGCTGCGTGCCTCGATCGACTTCGACGACCTCCAGTCCGAACGCGGCTACAGCAGGACCGGCGCGTACGGACAGTCCAAGCTGGCCAATCTGCTGTTCGCCTACGAGCTCCAGCGCCGCCTGGCCGGCAAGCACGCCACCATCTCCCTGGCGGCCCACCCCGGCGGCGCGGGCACCGAACTGGCACGCAACTCCAGCCCGCCGGTGCGCGTGCTGTTCGAGAGGGTCGTCGTCCCCCTCTTCGCCCAGGACGCCTCGGCCGGCGCACTCCCGACGCTGCGGGCCGCGACCGACCCGCGGGCGAGCGGCGCGCAGTTCTACGGGCCGGACGGGATCACCGGCATGCGCGGCCACCCCGAGGTCGTCACGTCGAGCAAGAAGTCCCACAACACCGAGGACCAGCGCCGGCTCTGGTCCGTCTCCGAGCAACTGACCGGCGTCGTCCACCCGGTCTGACCGGCCGGCACATCCGAAGCGAAACGAAAGGGCCACGAACCGATGAAGGTGATTCTGCTCGGTGCGACCGGCATGGTCGGCCAAGGCGCTCTGCGCGAGTGCCTGCGCGACGAGCGGGTGAGCGACGTGCTCGTGATCGGGCGTACGGAGCTCGGCGTGGAGCACGCGAAACTGCGGCAGATCGTCGCCCCGGACCTGGCGGAGCTGATGACCCGCACGGACGTCGTGAACGCACTGTCCGGGTACGACGCCTGCTTCTTCTGCCTCGGCGTCTCCTCCGCGGGCATGACCGAGGAGGCCTACCGCCGCATCACCTACGACCTGACCCTGACGGTGGCCCGCGCCCTGTCCGGCCGCAACCCCGGCCTCAGGTTCGTGTACGTGTCCGGGCAGGGCACGGACAGCACCGAACAGGGCCGCAGCATGTGGGCCCGGGTCAAGGGCAGGACCGAGAACCGCCTGCTCGAACTCCCCATGGACACCTACCTGTTCCGCCCGGGGTACATCCAGCCGATGCACGGCGTCAGGTCGAGGACCCGCCTGTACCGCGCCCTCTACACGGTGGCCGCACCCCTGTACCCGCTCCTCAGGAGACTCGCGCCGAACCAGGTCACGACCACCGAGACCCTCGGACGCGCGATGATCGCCGTCACCGCGGCCGGCGCACCCCGGCCCCACCTCGGCACCCGGGAGATCAACGCCGCCGCGGCCGGCGGCTGATCCGCGCCGCGGCCCGAAGCCGACCCGCGACCGGGACGTTCGCAGGTCACCTACCGGCGGCTGCGTACGAGCAGATGGAGGAAGTACGGCGTGCCGATCACCGCGGTCATCAGGCCGGCGCCGAGCTGGGCCGGCGCGATGACGGTCCGGCCGATCAGGTCCGCGGTGCAGACGAGCAGGGCGCCGAGGAGCACCGCGACCGGCACCACGCGGTTGTGCCGGCGGCCCACCAGGGCCCGGGCCGCGTGCGGTGCCACGAGCCCCACGAAGCCGATCGTCCCGGCGGCCGCCACGGCGGTGGCGCTGAGCAGGACGCTGAGCACGAGGAAGCCGAGGCGTCCCCGTGCCGGATCCAGCCCGAGGAGCCTCGGGGTGTCCTCGTCCAGTGACACGAGGTCGAGTTCGGTGCGCCGCAGGACCGCGAGGAACAGGCCCACGGCGAGCACCGCGGCCAGAGGGGCCACGTCGGGCAGGGTCCGCCCGTAGGTGGAGCCCGACAGCCAGGTGAGGGCCTTCGTCGCGTTGAACGGGTCGGTGAGGACGATCAGCAGGCTGATCAGCGCCGCCGTTCCGGTGGCGACGCCGAACCCGACGAGGACGAGCCGGTTCTGCTGGTATCCGCCCCGCGCGGCGAGTCCGAAGACGAGTACGGAACTGACCGCGGCGCCGGCGAACGCCGCACCGGCCACGCTCCATGACCCGGCCACCGGCACCGTCGTCACGAGGAGCACGGCGCCGAGCGCGGCCCCGCCGGAGACACCCAGGACGCCTGGTTCCGCGAGCGGATTGCGGGTCACGGCCTGGACGAGCGTTCCGGCCAGGGCGAGTGCCGCGCCCGCGAGGAGCGCCGCGAGGACCCGGGGCACCCGGGTGTCGAGGACGAACTGGACGGTACGACCCGCCCGGCCCTGGGCCCAGTTCACCACGTCGCCCAGCAGCAGCTTGCTGTCGCCCAGCAGCACGGCGGCGATCGTGACACCGACGAGCACCGCCACCAGAACGGCGGTCGTGGTGAGGAAGACGGCCCGGCTCCTGATGCGCAGCCGGTCGGAGGCGTCGGCGCCTGCGGTGCTCCGGACGCGGGTGGCCGTCACGACCAGGAACACGGCACCGACGAGGCTGGTGGCGACGCCCGTCGGCACGGCGACCGCCACGTCGGCGGGTACGAGGACGCGCAGGAGCACGTCCGAGCCGAGCACGAGCACCGCACCGGCCAGGCCCGCGGCCGGCACGGCCGTACGCGAGCGGGAGTACGCGCGGAACCTGCGGCCGAGCGGGCGGACCAGGGCGGGGGCGCACAGGCCGACGAAGCCGATCGGTCCGGCGAGCGTGACGGCCGCCGCGGAGAGCAGCGCCGCGAGCACGACCACCGTGACACGGGTGGCACGGACGGGGACGCCGAGGCCGCGGGCCGCGTCGTCGCCGAGGGCCAGGGCGTCGATCCGGCGGGCGACGAGCAGCAGCCCGACGAGGCCGACGAGGGCGATCGGCGCCATCTGCAGCACGCCGTCGAAGCCGTTCTGGGAGATGCTGCCCTGGTTCCACCGGTAGAGGCCCTCGGTCTGCCGGGGGAACAGCAGAAGCAGGCTCTCGGTGACGGCGGTGAGGCCGAGGGCGAGGGCACTGCCGGCCAGCACGAGCCGTACGGTGCCCGCGCCCAGGCCCGACAGCCCGAGCACGACGGCCGCCGCCGCGAGGCCGCCGGCGAAGGCGACGCCGGAGGAGGCGAACAGCGGCAGCGAGACACCGGTGACCGCGACCAGTCCGAGGGCCAGGTAGGAACCCGCGTTCACCGCGAGGGTGTCGGGCGAGGCGAGCACGTTGCGGCTCACCGCCTGCAGGGCGGCGCCCGCCATGCCGAGCACGGCCCCGACGAGCAGTCCGGCGGTCATCCTCGGCAGCCTGGAGGCGATGATGACGGAGGCGTCGTCCGGGTCGGCGCGTCCGGTGAGCGCCTTCCAGACCTCGGGCGCGCCGACGGCGGCCGTGCCCTGCGTGATGTCGACGACCGCGAGGACCGTGAGGAGGAGGACCAGTGCGGCCGTCACCGCGGCCGCGCCCGTCCGGGACGTGACCGCCGACGGACGGGTGGCGGGGGTGGAAGCGGTGACGGCCATGGGTGTTACTTCGTCAGCGCGGCGACGACGGAGTCGACGTACTTGTTCATCGACTCGGGTCCGCCGAACATCCAGATGCCGTCGGGCAGCCGGTGGACGTTGCCCTTCTTCACGAACGGCAGCGACGTCCACACCTTGTCCTTGGCCAGGACACCGGCGAACGGCGTGCTGGCCTTGTCGCCGTCGCTGCCGATGTAGGCGAACTGCACGTCGCCGAGCTTGGTGAGGCCCTCGACGTCGGTGGCGGCGAGGCCGTAGCTCGGGTCGCCCTTGACGGTCCAGGCGTTCTTCAGACCGATCTTCTCGTTGACGGCGCCGATGAGCGAGCCGCTCGTGTACGGCCTGATCGAGACCTGGTTGGAGACGACGTAACCGTCGGCGAAGGCGTACTTCGTGTTGGTGAGACCGGCGTCGACGAGGGCCTTGGCGCCCTCGGCGAGCTTCGCCTCGAAGTCCTTCTTGAGCTTGCCGGCCTGCTCCGTGGTGCCGGTGGCCTGCGCGATCAGGTCGAGGTTCTCGGTCATCTGCCCGATCGGGTCGGCGGCGTCGGCGGCCCGCACCTCCAACACCGGGGCGACCTTGCGCAGCTGCTTCACGGCGGCCGGCGGCAGGTCGCTGGTGGCGACGATGAGATCCGGCTTCAGGGACGCGATGGTGTCCATGCTCGGCTCGCCCCGGGTGCCGATGTCCTTGGGCTCGTTCTTCAACGGGACCGCGGTGTCCCAGGTCGTGTAGCCCTTGACGTCGGCCACGCCGACAGGGTCGACGCCCAGCGATATCAGGCTCTCGACGACGTTCCACTCGGTGCCGATGACCTTCTTGGCGGGTCCGTCGAGCTTCACCTTCGCGCCGGAGGCGTCGGTGAGCGTGATGGCCTCGGCGGTCTTCTTGGCGTCGTCGGCGGCGGGCTCGGTGGTCCCGCAGGCGGTCAGGGAGAGCGCCGCGGCGGTGGCGGCGGCGGTGAGGAGGAGGCGTCTCATGAGGTGGTGCTGAGCCTTTCGCTTCGCGTGTGGTGTCGGCCGATCGCGCGGGTGCGCAGCCGGCCCGTGAGGGGATCGGTGTCGACTTCGATGCGGATGCCGTACGTGTCGGTCAGCCGCCGCGCCTCGAGTACGTCCTCGGGAAGGCCGTCGGCGATGATCCGGCCCTCGTGGAGCAGCACGATCCTGTCGGCGACGGCCGCGGCCTGGTCGAGGTCGTGCAGGACGGCGCCGACGGCGATGCCGTGATCGTCCGCCAGGTCGCGGACGAGGTCGAGGAGTTCGATCTGGTAGCGCAGGTCGAGGTAGGTCGTCGGCTCGTCGAGGAGCAGTACGCCGGTTTCCTGGGCGAGGCAGCCGGCGAGCCATACGCGCTGGAGCTGTCCTCCGGAGAGATGCTCGGCGCCTCGTTCGGCGAGTTCCGCGACGCCGGTCATGGCGAGCGCGCGGTCCACCGCGGCCCGGCCACCCGGGTCCGCCCTGCCCCAGCGGCCCCGGTACGGGTAGCGGCCGAACTCCACGACGTCCCGTACGGTCAGCCCGCCGGGGGTGGGCCGTCCCTGGGTCAGCAGGGCGACGTGTCGTGAGAACTCACGGGGGCTCAGGGTGAGGCCGTCGGTGTCGGCGTCGATGACGAGGGTGGCGGTCCTGGGCCGCTGTAGGCGCGCGATCGTGCGCAGCAGCGTCGACTTCCCGCTGCCGTTCGGACCCACCAGGACGGTCACTTCCCCGGGCCGCAGCGTCAACGACGCGTCGTGCACGACATCGACACCGTCGTACGCCACGGTGACCCCCGTGGCGGACAGTTCATGACCGCGGGGAGTCAGGGCCGCGGACGTCTCTTCACCGACATTCACGGAGCGAAGGTTAGCCTAACCTTATGGCGATCCACGACAGAGGGTGGAGATTCAGACACAAGATGAAAACCGGCCAGAGTTTGCGCCATGGATCGTCCGGGTGTCCGTGCGTCCGTCGCCTCCCTGCCCGTGAACCGCACCGGCGCCCGGAAGGCGAACGTGGTCAGGCGTCGGCCAGCCGCCGTGCCTCGCCGGGGGTGACCGCAGCGCCCGTCCCCTCGTCGTGCAGGACATGCGCCAGGACCTCCGCGCCCCGCACCACGCGCGGCCCCGGACGGTTGAAGTAGGCCGGCCCGTCGAGAACCCAGACCGCGCCGCGCCGTACCGCAGGCAGCTCCTCCCAGCCGGGCAGCCGCGTCAGCAACTCCCGTTCCTGGAAGGTACGGTCCGGGCTGAAGCCGCACGGCAGGACGAGCAGGACATCGGGCCGGGCCGCCACGACGGCCTCCCACGTCATCGGCTTGGTGTGTTCACCCGGCGCGGCGAGGAGCGGCTGCCCTCCGGCGCAGGCGATCTGCTCGGGGACCCAGTGTCCGGCGGGCCAGAGCGGGGCCAGCCACTCGATGGCCACCACCCGGGGCCGCGGCAGTCCCGCCGTGCGTTCGCGAACCGCCGCCAGCCGGACGGTGAGTTCCGCGTGGCGCCGCCGTGCGACCTCCTCCACGCCCAGCAGCGCCCCGACACGCAGCAGACAGTCGAGCACGTCGTCCAGCGTCTTCGGTTCCAGGCTGAGTACGCGTGCATCCGCGTCCAGGACCCGTACGGCCCGGGACACCCCCGTGTACGAGACGGCGCACACGTCGCACAGGTCCTGGGTGAGGATCACATCGGGCGCCAGGGACGCCAGCCTGTCGGTGTCGAGCGCGTAGAGCGAGGACCCTGAGTGCCGCGCGCCGCCCACCGCGTCGGAGATCTCGCGGCTGCTCATCCTGTCCGCCGAGAACCCCGCGGACGTGACCACCGGCACGGACGCGACGGCTTCCGGCGGCCAGTCGCATTCATGGGTCCGCCCCACGAGGTCTCCCGCGAGCCCGAGCTCGGCGACGATGTCCGTGGCGGCGGGGAGCAGCGAGACGATGCGCATGCGCCAGACCCTATGCCCGGCCGTGCTCCTCAGGCTCACCGAGAGCTTCGGCGTCGACCCGGGCTTCTTCTCCGAACGCGACACGACCCGGCTGGTGGCGGATCTCCGCGAGGCGCTGACGGGCGAGATCGCCGAGTCCCGGGTGTCGCCGGCCGACATCGCCGAACTGGCCTCGCGGATGCCGGCGGTCGCCCAGGTCCTGCTGGACCTGGGCCGCCGCAACCAACTCCTGTCGGAGCGGCTCGCCGGAGCCGCCGACGGCCGCGACACCACGCAGGAGGCGCCCCGCTCACCCCACGAGGAGATCCGGGAGTTCTTCTACCGCCGCCAGAACTACCTCCACGACACCGACCTCGCGGCCGAGCGCCTGTCCGAGGAGATCGGCATCCGCCCCGGCGACGTCGTACGCGCCCTCACCTCACGGCTCGCCGACGCCCACGGCATCCGCCTCACCGCCGAAAGCGGCGACCACCTTCACCACTACGACGAGCCGACCCGCACCCTGCACCTCTCCACCCGCCTGCGCCCCGGACAGCGCGCCTTCCGCATGGCCACCCAGCTCGCCCTCCTCGAGTACGGCGACGAACTGGACCGCCAGGCGGCCGAGGACTTCCGCGCCGGCACGCCCACCCACGCCCTGGCCCGCATCGGCATCGCCAACTACTTCGCCGCCGCGCTGATCCTCCCGTACCGGAGCTTCCACGCCGCGGCCGAAGAGGTGCGCTACGACATCGAACGCCTCACCGACCGCTACGGCCTCGGCTACGAAACCGTCTGCCACCGCCTCAGCACACTTCAGCGGCCCCGGCTGCGCGGTGTGCCGTTCAGCTTCGTGCGCGTCGACCGCGCCGGCAACATGTCCAAACGCCAGTCCGCGACCGGCTTCCACTTCTCCCGCGCGGGCGGCACCTGCCCGCTGTGGAACGTCTACGAGGCGTTCGCCGCGCCCGGCCGCATCCATGTCCAGATCGCCGAAATGCCCGACGGCCGGCGCTACTTGTGGACCGCCCGCGCCGTCACCCGCCACCGGGGCGGCTGGGGCGAGCCCGGCAAGACCTTCGCCATCGGCCTCGGCTGCGAGATCCGCCACGCCCACCGGCTGGTGTACTCCGACGGGCTCGACCTCGACCGCGGCTCCGCCGCCACACCCATCGGCATGGGCTGCCGCGTCTGCGAACGCCTCGACTGCCCCCAGCGCGCCGCGCCACCGCTCGGCCGGCCGCTGCGGATCGACCAGAACAGCAGCACCTTCGTCCCGTATCCGGTGCGGCCCGCCATGCCGTGAGGGGAGAGGGACCGACGGCGTTCGGTGGTGAGGGAAGCCACTGGCGGGGGCCTCCCTCGGGGCGGGAGGGAGCAGTGGTGTACACCAAGGTGCGGTAAGCCATCGAGAGCGCGACGGGAGTGGGCCATGGGAACCGGACCTGCGGTGGGCGAGGCGGTAGGTGACTTCGTCCTCAAAGGCGGAGTCCTGGTGGGGGAGTCCTTCGAGCGGGGCGAGTTCGCCCTGCGCGAGCAGCGGGGGAAGCCTGTGGTCCTGGCCTTCTATCCCGGTGATGACACCAGCGTGTGCACGAAGCAACTGTGCTCGTACTCCAGCGGCCTGGAGGTGTTCGCCGATCTGGGCGCCCTCGTCTGGGGCATCAGCCCGCAGGGCGTCGACAGCCACGAGGCCTTCGCCCGCAAGCACGGTCTCCGCATGCCGCTGCTCGCCGACACGGACCGGGCGGTGGCACGGTCGTTCGGCATCGCGGCTCCGGGCATCGGGCTACGGCGCGCGATCTTCCTCGTTGCCCCGGACGGGACACTGCACTGGAAGCACGTCTCCTTGCTCGGAGCGACCTTCCAGAGCATCGCGACACTCTCCGAGCAGCTGAACACCATGCCCCGCTGACCTGTGCCGTCACCGGCGCGGGCCGCGGTGTGCCGTGCGGTGCGCCGTGCGGTGCGGTCCGCGACGGGCGGGGGCATAGGGCGACGGCTCCCAGAGCAGGCGTACGCCGGTGGCACGGGCGATGGCGCGCAGGTGGGGGCCCGTGTTGCCGACGTACCAGATCGGCCGGTCCGCGTGCGGCCACGCGTAGGACGGCACACCGTCGTCCAGCAGGGCGCCGAGCCGCGGCTGCTCCAGGGCCATGGCGGAGAACTCGTAGAGCTCGGGCAGACGTGGGGCGATCACGCCGTAGTCGAGCATCCGCGCGAGGGGGTGCTCGTCGAGGACGGTCTCCTCGACGGGCGCGGACACCGGGTACTCAGGGGGGAAGGACCGGCCCAGGTCGAGGTACATCCTGACGGCCCGGTGGCGGGGGTCGGCCATCAGAGGGCCGAGTGCGGCCAGCGGGCCGAGCGCGAGTCGTGGCCGCACCAGCATCGCGTGGGTGAACAGGACGCGGAGCAGCGCGACGTTCATCATGAATCGCTCCACCTGCAGCTCGGCGGCGGCCAGATCCTCGTGCTGCAGATAGCCGGCGACGATGCTGGCGTTGTGCGCGCGGTACCAGCGGCCGGGCTCGGGCCTGTGGATGAAGTCCACCCAGTACTCGACGCTTCGGGCACCGGCCGTGCCGGTGGATCCGGTGGACAGCAGATGGGCCTCGGTCTTGTCCCGCAGGAGCCGTTCGTTGACGGCGCGCCACCAGGGACTGCCCGGTGGGTCGGCCGTCTCCGGCGCGAGTACGCCGCGCCCGAGCGACCAGCGCATGAAACTCAGCTCGGCATGGCCGTACCGGCGACGGGGTCCGGTGGCGAGCCGGTAGAACGTCCGGGCCAGCGCGTAGCGGCCGGCCGGATGGTCCCGCACACCCGCGACCCGCTGCTCCGCGCGTGAGGCCGCGTCAGCCATGACTGCTCGATCGGCTCGGCATCATGCGGTGACCTCGAGGATCTCGGGACGGGTACTGCGCCAGGCGTCGTGAGTCTTGTGGAGGAATCCTTGCGTATGAATCATCGCGAACAGCAGGGATTGTCGCGAACCATGGCCACCGCGATCGCGTGCGCGATCATGACCGTCGGGTCATGTCGACCGTAACGGCTAATGCGACCGCCCGGTCACCTTGGTGTTGGGCTCCCAGCAGGAGGAGGGCCGTATGACCGAGACGAAGGCCGCTCCGGGCCGGCGAGCGGACATGGTGCGCAACCGGTGCCTGCTCATCGAGGCGGCGAGCGCGGCGTTCGCCGAGCACGGGGTCGAGGCGTCCATGGGCGAGATCGCCCAACGCGCCGGCGTCGCCAAGGGCACCGTGTTCCGGCACTTCCCCTCGAAGGAGGACCTGCTCGCGGCGATCGTGCTGCAGATGCTCGACCGGCTCATTCGCACGGCGGACGGCCTTCGCGAGGCCGACGACGCGGCAGCGGCGCTCCGGGAGTTCATGACCGACGGCGTCGAAGTAATCGCCGCCGACCGGGCGTTCTGCGAAGTCTTCGGACGTCCGTCGCTGCAGCACGCCGAGGTGCGGGACACGATCGACCGTCTCTGCGCCGCCGCCGAGGCCCTCACGGCCCGGGCACGCGAACAGGGTGTCGTCCGCGACGACATCACGGGCACGGACATCGTGCTGCTGCTCGGCGGCATCCACCGGACGGCAGCGCCCCTGCTGGCCGCGCAGCCACAGGCATGGCGCCGCTACCTCGAACTGGCCCTGGACGGCCTGCGCGCCGCCGACGCCCAGCCCCTGCCGCACCGGCCGCCCCACCGCCTGCACCTCACCGACCAACCTGGGCTCACCGACACCTATGGGCTGACCGACGCCCCTGGGCTCGGCTGACCGTGGATGCGGCCGCCGGCTGGGAGTGGGACGACACGCTGTTCTCGGGCACGGCCGCCTACTACCGGCGCGGGCGGCTGCCCTACGCCCCCGGGCTGGCGGACGCGCTGGCCGAGATCCTGAAGCCCGACGGGCGTGGGCGTCTCGTCGACGTGGGGTGCGGACCGGGCACCCTGGCCCTGACGCTGGCGCACTTGTTCGGTGACATCGTCGGTGTGGACCCGGACGGCGGGATGATCACCGAGGCCGGACGCGCGGCCGCCGACGCGGGAATGACCGGGAAGCTGCGGTGGGTGCGGGCCCGTGCCGAGGAACTGCCCGCAGACCTGGGAGCGTTCGACGTCGCGATCTTCGGTCAGTCCTTCCACTGGATGGATCGCGACCTGGTGGCGGCTTCCATCCGGGACATGCTCCGGCCCGGCGGCGCGCTGGTGCACATCTCCGACCTGAAGAACGAGCATCGAACCATCGACGGCCTTCCGCATCCCGCCGTGCCGTACGAGTCCGTCGAGGACCTGATCCGGCACTACCTCGGACCGGTCCGACGAGCCGGCCGGGGCGTGCTGCCGCAGGGAACACCCGGCGGTGAGGCGGCGGTGCTCACCCGGGCGGGATTCACCGGCCCCCGGCGTCTCGTCGTCCCCGGCGGACAGGCGCTGGAGCGCACGTACGACGATGTCGTCGCGTGGGTGTTCTCGATGTCGTTCTCTGCTCCGCACCTGTTCGGCACGCGCCGCGAGGACTTCGAGGCGGACGTGCGTCGACTACTGTGCCGGGTCTCCCCGTCGGGCCGGTTCTCCGAACGCCGCCCGAGCACCGAGGTCTTCGTCTGGCGGAAAGGCCCTGCCGGCCCGCCATCTGCACCGGCCCGGTGATGGCGCACTACGCCGGCTGAGAGAAAACCACGCACCGCCGAGGCGGTCGCGCTTCGATGGGCTGTTGCTGTTGCTGTTGCTGTTGCTGTCGCCGGCTGCGAGGCGGGGGCTGAGAGGCGGGAGCCGGCGGGCTGGCGTGCCTGCCCGGGCGGGGAGGGCGGCAAGGTAACGTCCTGGCGTAAGGGTCCAGCCGTCCCCACCTGCCGGTTGGCCCGGTGAAGGGCCCGCCCCCACGAGAAGGAGAACGGTCATGCCCGCCGTGAGCGGAACCTTCGTGGACATCCCCACCCAGGACGGCACAGCCGACGCCTACCTGGCCCATCCCGACGACGGCGGCCCGCACCCGGCGGTGCTGCTCTACATGGACGCCTTCGGGCTGCGCCCCGGGCTGAGGGCGATGGCGGACCGCATCGCCTCGGCCGGCTACACCGTCCTGGTCCCCAACGTCTTCTACCGCCACGGCAGGGCCCCCGTGGTCGAACTGCCCGACTTCATCGACCCGGGCCGGCGCCCCGAGCTCTTCGACGCGCTCGGCCCGGTCATGCAAGCCCTCACCCCAGAGTTGGCCATGCGCGATGCGGACGCCTACCTGTCGTATCTCGCCGCCTCACCCCTGGCCGACGACGGACCGGTCGGCCTCACCGGCTACTGCATGGGCGCCGTTCTGGCGCTGCGTACCGCCGGAACGTACCCGGAGCGGGTCGCGGCCGCGGCCTGCTTCCACGGCGGACGCCTGGCCACGGACGCGGCGGACAGTCCGCACCTGCTCGCCGACCGCATCACGGCGGAGCTGTACTTCGGGCACGCGGACGAGGACCCGTCCATGACGGCCGACCAGATCGCCCTCCTCGAGAGGACCCTCACCGCAGCGGGCGTCAGGTATCACAGCGAGGTCTACCGCGGAGCCCGCCACGGCTTCACCCAGGCCGACACCGCCGCCCACGACGCCCAGGCGGAGGAACGCCACTGGCAAGCGCTGCTGGGCCTGCTGAGCCGCACACTCTGACCCGGGCCGATCGGCGTCGAAGTCCCACGGCTCCTCGCCGTCCTCTTCCGGGTCCTCGAACACGACAGGTGCCCGGTTTCCGGAGAGGCTTCAGGCGGGCAGGGAGGCGAGCCAGTCGGTCAGGAGCCGGTTGATCTCGGCGGGGCGCTCTTGCTGGATCCAGTGGCCGCAGCCGTCGAGGATCTGGCTGGAGAGCAGGCCGGGCAGGGTGGTGGGGTACGCCCTGATCGCATCGGCCATCCACGTGGTGGAGGCGTCCAGGCCGCCACCGACGAACAGGGACGGCTGGGTGAGGGGGGCGCCGTCGAAGTCGGCGAGATCTTCCCAGTCCCGGTCCATGTTCCGATAGCGGTTGAGGGCCCCGCTCATGCCGGTCCGCTCGAACTCCCCGGCGTAGACGTCCAGATCGTCTTCGCCGAGCCAGACGGGCAGCCGCCCGGTGGGGAAGCGGTCGCGCAGCCTCGCGCCTCGGCCGACGAAGTGCGGGCCGGGTGCGTCGGGCGCGGGCATGGTGTCGGCGGACAGGGCGGCGTAGAAGCCCGCGAGCCAGCCGCGCACGTCGGGCTCGATCTCGGCCTCGGCCCGGCCGGGCTCCTGGAAGTAGGAGACGTAGAACTCCTCGTCCGCACCCAGCTGCGCGAAGACCGTGCTCGGCCGCGGTCCGCCGCGCGGGGCGTACGGAACGCTGAGCATCCCCACCGCGCGGAAGACGTCCGGCCTGACCAGGGCGGAGTTGGCGGCTATGGCCGACCCCCAGTCGTGGCCGACGACCACCGCGGACTGTTCGCCCAGGGCGTGCACCACGGCGGCGTTGTCCTCCACCAGCTCCAGCATCCGGTACGCCTCGGGATCGCCGGGCTTGGAGGAACGACCGTAGCCGCGGACATCGATCGCGACCGCGCGGTACCCGGCTGCGGCCAGGACGGGCAACTGGTGGCGCCAGGAGTACCAGGACTCCGGGAAACCGTGGACGAGCAACACCAGCGGCCCGGTGCCTTGCTCCACCAGGTGGGTCCGGCCTGCGGGCGAGGAGACCAGCCGGTGGGTGACGTCCGTGGCCTGCTGCGACATGACTCCTCCAAGAATGCGACCTGCCGTGCGCCAGGACCGGTACCCGATCATGCGCGTAACGGCACAGGCGTGGCGAGTCCTGTTGCCGGTTCGGCAAAGCGGCGGTTCCGGGCGGTCCGAGGGTGCCTCTCCGAGGGCGCCATTCCGAGGGTGCCAGAGGATCCCGCGTGACCGTGATACTAATACCGGTATAAGTATTGGATCGACGTGCTGTGGAGAGCCGAACGCATGGTGGAGATCAAGACCGATGCCGCATTGGACGCGATGCGGGAAGCCGGACGTGTGGTGGCCCGTGCCCTGGCCGCGGTCCGAGAAGCGGCCGACGTGGGGGTGTCCCTGCGAGAGCTGGACGAAGCGGCCCGGTCGGTTCTGGCCGAGGCCGGAGCCGGCTCTCCGTTCCTCGGATACCGGCCGTCCTTCGCCCCGGTCGCTTTCCCTGCCGTGATCTGCACGTCCGTCAACGACGCCGTGTCGCACGGCATCCCCACCGGCTACCGGCTGCGCGACGGCGACCTGGTCAGCATCGACTGCGGCGCCCACCTCGACGGCTGGACGGGCGACGCGGCCATCACCTTCACCGTCGGAACGCCGCGCCCCGGCGACCTCGATCTGATCGACGCCACCCAGCAGGCCATCGACGCAGGCATCGCCGCCGCCCAGGTGGGCAGCCGCATCGGCGACATCTCCCACGCCATCGACACCGTCGCCCGCAAGGCGGGCTGCGGCATGCCCGCCGACTTCGGCGGCCACGGCATCGGCCGCCGCATGCACGAAGACCCTCATGTCCCCAACCGAGGCCGCCCCGGCCGTGGGTTCCCTCTCCGTCACGGCCTGGTCCTCGCCATCGAACCCATGCTCATGGCCGGCGGGCAGAACATCTACCGCACCGATAGCGACGGCTGGACCCTGCGCACCACCGACGGCAGCCGGGCCGCCCACATCGAGCACACCGTCGCCATCACCGACCAGGGTCCCCGCATCCTGACCCTGCCCTGACGTCTCCCGGGCCCTGCCCTGGCGTTTCCCGGACGCTGCCCTGACGTTCTCTCGCGTTCTCCCGGACGCTGCCGGATCCGGGACCGGATCGTTCGATGCCTGGTTCGGCACTCTCAGCCGTGGCCCCGCACCGCTGCGAGGCACTGGTCGTAGAGGTCTGCCAGGTCGAGCTGCCCGTCGTGTCTGGTCCAGAGCTCGGTCGCCGTGTCGACACAGGCGAAGACCGTCGCGACGATCGCCTTCGCGCGCGGGTCGGGGGCCTGGGCGGTGGCCCGTGTCGAGGTCGGGGCCTCGGTGGGTGCCGGGCCGGGGCGGGTACCGGTGTCCAGCCGCGCCTGGATGACCGGGACGAGGTCGGCCTGCCAGCGCAGTCGCTTCTCGATGTAGCGGGCGTGCAGCGAGGGGGTGTCGAAGATGAGGCGGGAAAGCTGCAGCACCCGCTCCGGGGTGTGGTTGGCGGTCAGGACGACCTCGAACCCGGCGCGCAGCGCATCCCACGCGGACACCTCGGCCGGCTGCTGCTCCACGGTCTGCTTCAGCAGCTTGCCCAGCGCCTCCTGGTCGCCGCAGACCAGGTCCTCCTTGGTGCCGAAGTAGCGGAACAGGGAGCGCTGCGAGATCCCCGCCTCCCGTGCGATCTGCGTGATCGTCGTCTGCTCGTAGCCCTGTTCGGCGAAGAGTCGGACCGCCGTGTCCAGGATCGCCTGGACGGCGATCTGCCGTGAACGGTCCCACAAGGTCGTCATGGACGTCAGGCTACCCCCTCTAGACAGAAGCCGACTAGTTGGCATTAACTGCCAGGAAGGCAGCGACTGAAAGAAGGTAACCATGGCAGCCGTCGACTACCACGGACAGACCACACTGATCACCGGCGCCAGCGCGGGTCTCGGCGCCGAGTTCGCCCGCCGGCTCGCCACCCGCGGCTCCGACCTGGTGCTGGTCGCCCGCCGCCGGGAACGCCTGGAGGAGCTGGCCGCCGAGCTGCGCGCACGGCACCGGATCCAGGTCCACGTCGTGGAGATGGACCTGGCCACGGACAACCCCGGACAGGCGCTGGCCGAGCGGATGGAGCGGCTCGGCGTACGCGTCACCAGCGTGATCAACAACGCCGGGTTCGCCGGCTTCGGCCCCTTCCACCAGGCTGATCCGGTACGGCTGCGCCAGGAGATCGCCGTCGACGTGACCGCGGTGGCCGACATCAGCCGCGCCTTCATCGAGCAGCTGCGTACGGCGGGGCGCGGGGTGCTGGTCAACGTGGCGAGCATGGCGGCCTACCAGCCCAACCCACGTATGGCGGTCTACGGGGCGACCAAGGCGTTCGTCCTGAGCCTCACCGAGGCACTGTGGGAGGAGTCGCGCGGCACCGGTCTGCGGGTGCTGGCCCTGTCCCCCGGTGCCACCCGGACCGAGTTCTTCGACGTGGCGGGCACGGAGCAGGCCGCCGGAGGGACCAGGCTCGCCTCACCCGCCGACGTCGTCCGCACCGCGCTGACCGCCCTGGACCGCAGGAACCCGCCCCCCAGCGTCATCGCGGGACGCATGAACCGGGTGATGGCCTTCCTCGCCCGCCGCCTGGCCACCCGACGGCAGGTCATCCGAGCCATCGGCCGGCTCACCGCCGAGGGGGCGTGAGGATTCCGGCGATTCCGGCGATTCCGGCGTCCTGCGGCTGCATGCCCCCGAGTTCAGGCCGAGCTGTACGACAGGGGCAGGCTCCAGGGGGGTGTCCCCGGCGTGCTCCTCGGCACCCTCGCCCTCGCCCCGCAAGGCGGTCACCAGCTTGGTGAAGCAGCGCGGAGTCAGCCCGGTGAACGGCGCTGTCCAGACACCTCAGGGTCCTAACGCGTCAAGTCCCCGTCGGTGAGCGCATGTTGTCCCCAGCGATTCCAGAGCGTCTGATGCCATTCGCCGGCATCGGTGTCGGGTGGCGTCAGCGGCGGCACCGGCCCTGGGCTGGTCTCGATCAGGTGCACCAGCGACCAGGCGACGCCATAGCAGTCGTCGGGGCCGAAGCAGGCAGCCAAAGCCTGCGCCTCGTCGGGTGTGACAGGCGCGGAGATGGCTTCGAGTTGTCTGACCCGCCGGTCGATCTCCTCCTCGTCGGCATCCCAGTCGGGCAGGGGTCCGTGGGCGACGAATGTCTGAACTTCGGGTCTCATCTCTGAATGATCGACTGCTGCGGCGGCCTGAGCAAGGTGCGTTGCCGCAGGTCAGGCGGCAGCCGTGTCGGTCACCGAGGGCGGTGTTGGGATGGCTGCCAGTTCGTCGAACCGTTCGCTGTGCTGGAGGCAGACACGTGGCACTCCTGGGTCGCGGCGTCCTGCGGCCCGAAGCGCACGAGCTTCGGGAGCAGCCCGGACCTCTGAGGGGAGTCGGGGCTTCGTCTCCGGCTTCGCGAAGCGGTCCGTGGTCTTCGATGAGGTCCCGGGCGTGGGTGCCGTCCTCGTATCGAGGCTATGCCGGGCCCTGATACGGCGTGAACGAGGCTCTCAGTTCAGCGGTGTTGGGGTCCTTGGCGTCCTCGACGCTGACGAAGTGCCTGGTGATCTGGCCGAACTGCAGGAACCCCTGGACGTGCATGTCGTACCAGCGACCGTCGACTTCCACGACCTGCTCGAACTTGACCTCTTCCAGTTCGACTGTGTCTTCTTGTGACGCACCCACGTTGGGCGTCTCGTGATGCTGGAACTTCATCGGGCCGACCGTGCGCCGGTCCTTGTTGCCGAAGGCCACGGTGACGGTGAGTTCCGCCGTGAACATCGGGTTCGGCGGCATGGGGATCACGTGGTTGTAGTGCTTGAAGGTGCCGATCACACTCGGGATGCCGTCGAGTGACACCTGGGTGGAGCACCCCTCGAAGACGTAGGAGCTCTTCACATCGTCCGTGACGTCGCCCCAGGCGAGACGCTTGGTTTGCAGACCGCTGAACTGCGATGCGTCCACGTCGACACCCGTCCAGACGCCGCTGCTGAGGACATTGACCATGCCAGGAGTGCTCCTTCCCCGGGTTCATCCGGCGAACTTCCGTCAGGCGCGGGGGCTGTCGCGAGTGCGCCCATGACGCACCGTAAGCGCAAGGGCACGGTGAGCTGAATGGGAGAATGAGGCAGTGTCGGCATGGCGTGATCACAGCGTCGATCGCGCGTGCGAGCCCGGCCGGCTTGTCGGAATCGGCCCATGACAGTCGTCGTTCCGGCTCATTGTCGCAAAGCCGCCGGGCTTCCTGGCTCACCGGAGGTGGGTGCGGTTTCGATGCAGCCGATGAGGCCGGGGAAGGGGCCGGCCGATGTCGGCCGGCCAACTGGGTCTGATGTCGGCAAAGAAGTCCGCGAAGTTCTTCCGCAAGTACTGCGGATCGGACGGCTTCAGCCGGAGCTGCTGACGGTCGAACGCCCACCAAACCTCGAAATCAGTGACGGTGCCTTCGGCGGGCCATCGTTCCGCCTGTTCCGGCAACAGCAGGACGTCGACGAAGCCCCCGACGCCCAAGCCGATATCTACGAAGATCCCGATCGCCCCAGGTCTGGGCACCTTCACGACTGTGCCCCGCAAGACTTGCCCGAAGCGCAGGCCCCCTCGAATCCGCTCCCACTCCGCATCTGTAACCACACAGCGCATCCTCGCAGCCCACGGCACTGAGGCAGTCCGATCT
Organism: Streptomyces sp. NBC_00259; assembly: GCF_036181745.1. Classification (NCBI taxonomy): domain Bacteria; kingdom Bacillati; phylum Actinomycetota; class Actinomycetes; order Kitasatosporales; family Streptomycetaceae; genus Streptomyces; species Streptomyces sp. NBC_00259. The sequence continues at coordinate 6,470,363 of NZ_CP108080.1, forward strand.
CGTGGCGAACCGACGCTCGCCACGCGATCGGACTGACTGTGCCAACAGCATCGAGGTGTCGACGGCGGGGCGCGCGACGGGACCGGACGGGACCGGGCACCGACCCCACCTCGACGTCCAGCGGTCCAGGGAGACCGCCTGCCGCATCAGCCCGTGTGCTGATAGGCCGGGTAGGTGAGGTAACCCGCGTCGCCGCCCTGGTAGTACGTGGCCTCGTCCACCGGGGCGATCGGAAGTCCGAGCCGCAGTCGCTCGACCAGGTCCGGGTTGGCGATGAAGGCGCGGCCGAAGCTGATGAGGTCCGCGCCCAGACCGAGCCAGTGATCCGCGTCCGTCCGGCCGGTCTGCTTCGGTCCCATCGGGAGTGTCGGGTTGACGATGAGGGTGCCCGGCCAGGCTCGGCGCAGTCCGAGGAGCACGTGTTCGTCGGTGGTGGCTTCGAGATGGACGTAGGCCACTTCGAGGCGGGCCAGTTCGGTGAGCAGCGCGGCGTACAGCACGGGAACGTCGGTTTCCGCAACGCCCCAGAACGTCCCACCCGGAGAGAGGCGGATGCCGGTCCTGGTCTTGCCCACGGCGTCGATCGTGGCAGCTGTCGCCTCGACGGCGAACCGGATCCGGTTGGTCACCGAGCCTCCGTAACGATCCGTGCGCACGTTGGCGTTGGAGGAGAGGAACTGAGAGATCAGATAGCCGTTGGCGCCGTGCAGCTCGACCCCGTCGAAGCCGGCGTCGACGGCGCGACGAGCGGCCTCGGCATACGACTGGGCGTGCTCAGGCACATCGGCGGTGTCCAGAGCGCGCGGCACGGGCGCGGGCTGGGGCCCGGTCGGGGTGAACACGTCGCCGGCGGCGGGGACGGCCGAGGGCCCGACCGGCTGCATACCGGTGGTGTCGGAGTGGGAGACCCGGCCGCCGTGCATGATCTGGGCGGAGATCCGGCCGCCGTTGGCGTGTACCGCAGCAGTCACCGGGCGCCACGACTCGACCTGTTCATCGGTGTGGAGTCCCGGCGTCCCCGGATTCGACTGCCCGATCAGGCTCGGCTGCACTCCTTCGGTGAGGATCAGCCCGGCCGTCGCCCGCTGGGCGTAGTACGTCGCCATCGACGGTGTCGCCAGACCGCCTGCGGCGGCCCGGACCCGCGTCATCGGGGCCATCACCACGCGGTTCGGCAGGGTCAGGTCGCCGAGTCGATGGCTGTCGAAGAGCGTCGTCACTGTGGGGCTCCTTCGTGCTCCGTAGCGCCCGAACCTCGGGCACAGCAGCTACGCTAAAACCTGACATTGACGTCAGAGGCAAGCTGTTGTGCTGCAGGTCATAGCCAGGAGGACGAGATGCGTATCGGGGAGCTCGCGGCGCGGGCCGGGGTCAGTGTCCGGTCGGTGCGCTACTACGAGGAGCAGGGCCTGCTCACCAGCACCCGCAGCGCCAGCGGCCAGCGGCATTACACGGACAGCGAGGTGGAGCGGGTCACGTTCATCCAGCGGCTGTATGCCGCAGGGCTCTCCAGCCGCACCATTGTTGAACTGCTGCCGTGCGTCGATTCGCCCAGCGAGGAGCACTCCGACGCCGCGCTGGAGCGGATGATCCAGGAACGTGACCGGCTCTCCGACCACATCGCCGAGCTCATCCGCACCCGGGACGCACTCGACCAGGTGATGGCCGCGGCTCAGGCGCACCGGGAGAGTCTGCGCGCGGCCGTGGCCGCCACCTGAGCCTGATGAGACGAACCTCGCCGTGACCAACGTTCACTACGGCACGGCCCACGGCCAACCCTCCGCGAGACAGGACAGCCGGGTACGAAGTGGGCCGCCCCGGCAGGGAGCTGACCTGGTCCTCGTAGGCGATCCATACGGTTCATGGGGACGACGTGGCTGCCGCGGTGATGGCGTGCCGGGTCACCGTCAGCGGCTGGGAATCCAGCAAGACCAGGACGGAGCCGCAAGGGCCCGTGGGACGGTGGGCCCGCAGCAGCAACCGCCGAACGCGGCTCCCTTGGGTGCCGGCTTCACCGGCCCGTGAGTACGCGGAACTCGTTGCCGTCGGGGTCGGCCAGCAGCACTGCGCCGTCCTCGCCGTGGGCGGAGTCGAGACGCTTCGCCCCGAGGGAGAGCAGGCGCTCGACCTCCGCCTGCTGATCGCCGTCCGGCGCGAGGTCGAAGTGCAGGTCCTTGCCGGGGTCCGGCATCAGCGGCGGACCGCCCCACGTGATCTTCGTACCGCCGTTCGGTGACTGGATGGCGGTCTCCTCGTCCTGGTCCCAGACCAGCGGCCAGCCCAGCGCCTCGCTCCAGAAGTAGCCCACGGCCTGCGAACCATCGCAGGCGAGCGCTCCGATGAGGCCACAGCCGGCGAGGAACTTGTTGCCCGGCTCGAGGACGCAGAACTCGTTGCCCTCAGGGTCGGCGAGGACCACATGGGCCGCGTCCGGACCCTGGCCGACGTCGGCGTGCTGCGCGCCCAGGTCGAGCGCCCTGGCCACGGTCTCCTGCTGCTCCTCCAGGGAGGAGCTGGTCAGGTCGAAGTGCAGCCGGTTCTGGGCGGACTTCTGCGCCTGGGTGGGACGGAAGCCGAGGCGGTAGCCGGCGTCATTCCCGGACATCAGGGCGACGCCGTCGTAGGAATCGTCGGCACTCACCAAGTTCAGGACCCCGGACCAGAAATGCGCCAGGCGCTCCGGCTGGTGCGCGTCGAAGGAGATCGCGATGAGTCGACTGGTCATTGCGCCACGCTTCCTCGGTCCGTTGAGTGTCAACTGTCGACGGGGCGCCATGTCTGCGCCTCGAACGATGATAGGTGTAGCTGTGTTCCGCTGGTCAGCTCTGGCTCAACTCCCGTGGTGTGCCCCCGCCTCGCTCGCGGAACGCGTCGGCGCTGAGCCGGCCGGGCGTACGAGCCGCCAGATCTTACGGCCCCCGATGACCGCGGCTGCAAGCGCGGCGACCGAGAAGAAGACAACCAGAAACGGGCTCTTGCACCTGGCCGCGGTCACGACCATCCAGAGGAAGACAGCCCAGTCCACCCAGGTCCGCTTCAACAACGCCGCCAAGCCGCTCACGATGCCCTCCTGCCAGGAGAGTAGATCACGCGGAGGAAGGCACCGGACTCCGTCCCCGCAGTGCCGTCGAGTTGCGGATCCGCGCCGTCGGGCACGAGCTCAATCGGACGGCGTGACCGGCGACCACATGCCGAGCCACTGCTCGGCGCCGTAGGCCTCGAATCGTTCCACCTCGATGAACCCCAGCTTCGCCGCGAGACGCATCGAGCCGACGTTGGCGGTCTGGGTGGTGAGCACCACCGGCTCGCCGGGAAGGACGCCGGCGAGCCAGCCGAGGGCCGCCGCGCACGCCTCGGCGGCGTATCCGAATCCCCACGCTCGCGGCAGGAACAGGTAGCCGAGATCGGCCTTTCCCGTCGCCGCCGGGCGACTGTGCCCCGTTGCTCTCCTGAGCAGGATCTGGCCGATCATCGACCCGTCGAGCTCGATGACGAAGCTCCCGGGCCACCGCTCGGGCACCTCGGGCATCTCGCGCTCAAGTTCGTCACGCGGCCGGGGGCCGCCGAGGTAGGTGTGCACCTCAGGCGAGGCGTGCAGCTCGATGAACGCCGCACGGTCCCGGGCCTCGGGCTCACGGAGCACGAGCCTCTCGGTCCTGATCGGGGCAGGTGGCCAGGCGACCGTTCCGAGCTCAGTCATGCCGGCCAGCCAATCAGCAGGCCCGGCAGCGATCAAGACTCGCGGACCGATCGCCCCACCGGGCCAGGCCCCACCTGCCCCTGAGGTCCGGCGCGCTGAGCAGCCCGGTCGATGGCCGCCGGCGTCAGTCGCCGCGCGGCCCCCGGAAGTCCACCGACGTGACGAGGGCGTAGTCGAAGTAGATCGGGTCTCCCTCCTCGTCCGTCGGGTACTCGAAGCTGCTCTCATTCGACAGGATCACCTTGAGGTCTGGGAGGGTGTCCACGCCGTCGCCGTTCTGCACGACCGTGTGGCCGCGTTCCTCAAGGCGCTCCAGCAGCTCTTCGCTGAGGGTCCGGAAGACGTCGAGCCCGTCGAGGACGACCGTCACATCCGCTTCCTCGATCCGGAACCGGTACACATGGATGTCGGTCAGGGCGCCCTTGGTGAAGCCGAGACTGAACTCCATCCGGGACTCCCCGTGTTCGCAGAGCACCTGTCCAGGCGCGTCGCTGTAGTCCGGGTCGGACGGAGCGAAGCCCAGTTCGCGTGCGGCCCCGACCGCCTCGTCGGCCGACATACCGAGCCTGAGCGTGGCAACTCCCACGTCCGGCAGCAGCTCCAGAATCATCGCCATCCCTTCCCACCGTTCGATGCGTACCTTCGCCTACTCTGATCTTGGCGTGCGAGACGTTGACCGCGCGCTGCCCGGTCCTGTCCGGCCTGCACGCGGAACTCCGGGAGGACAGGTTGATCTTGATCGACAACTCGTCCACCAGGAGCTGCACTTCGTCACGCACACGGTGGCCCGCTGCGCTCGACCCGGTCCGTGGGCAGGGAGGGCGAAGGCTCCGTACGGGTCTTCAGACCGCAGGCAGCGGAAGCGTTACCCGTGGTCCCAAGCCGAACTCCTCGGCCTCTTCGATCCAGGGAAACGAGTAGGAGCCGTCCAGCAGGTCGAGCGTCGGCAGCAACGGCACGCGGATCTCGGCAACCATGATGGGCACGCGCCCATCCTGCACCCAGCGCCAGCTTCTCCCCAGGGCCTCGACGTGATGCCTCTAGTAGTTCGCGAACACGACGTCGATGGGCGGATCTTGCCTGTCGTTACAGCCAGTCGCGGTGCTTGAAGATGAAGTACAGGCTCACGCAGACGATCCCCATCAGGGCGACCGCGAACGGGTAGCCGAATGCCCAGTGCAGCTCCGGCATGTTGTCGAAGTTCATGCCGTAGATGGTTCCCACCAGTGTGGGTGCAAAGAGAATGGCCGCCCAGGACGAGATCTTCTTGATCTCCTCGTTCTGTTCGAAGCCTGCCTCCGCGAGCGCCCGCATCTCCGCGTTCTGTTGCTGTGTCACCAGCGTCGCGTTGACCGTCAGGATGTCCGCGAGGGCCTGGCGGAAGCCGTCGACGCGTTCGCTGGTGTGAGTGACGTGGTCGGCGACGTCGCGGAGGTAGCGCTGGAGTTCCTCGTCCGTGCCGTATTTGGCGAAGCCGGCCATCAGGGCGTGGAGCATGCCGACCAGCGGGCGGGTGGCACGCTGGAACTCGACCATTTCGCGGGAGAGTTCGTAGATGCGGCGGGACACCGCCGGGTCGCCGCCGAAGACTTCGGTCTCGATCTCGTCGATGTCGTTCTGTACGCCCGCGACGACCGGGGCGTACCCGTCGACGACCGCGTCGAGGACGGCGTAGAGCACCGCCTCCGGGCCGAGGGCCAGGAGTTCGGGGGTGGACTCCATGCGGCGGCGCACCGCCGAGAGGTCCGGAGCCGCGCCGTGGCGGACCGTGATCAGGAAGTCGCGGCCGACGAAGATGTGCAGCTCGCCGAAGTCGACCTCCTCCTGGGCGTCGAGGTAGCGGGCGGCGCGCAGGACGACGAAGAGCGTCTCGCCGTAGCGCTCCAGCTTGGGGCGCTGATGGGCCTCCAGTGCGTCCTCGACGGCCAGCTCGTGCAGGTCGAACTCCGCGGCAAGTGACAGCAGTTCGGACTCGGTCGGCCGGTGCAGGCCGATCCAGGCCATGCCGGCGGGATCCTCGCGCAGCTGCCGGAAGGTCTCCGCGAGCGACGCGGGCGAGGAGACGCGGTGGCCGTCGCGGTACAGCGCGGCCTGGACGATGCTGCCCTGGTCCTTCTGCACGGGAGGGGGCGGGGACGGCGCGGGAGGGGGCTCGGGCGGCGCGGGCGGGGCCGGGTCGGGGGACACTCGGCGGCGCCAGGCGTGTCTCTTCGGGGCCGCGGCGGAACGGGCTCGTCGGTCGGACATCCTGGGTCACCTCCCGCGCGAGGTGCAGGCCGCGTGTCTGCGTACACGCGGTGCACATGCGTTCTGAACGGTCATGAACGGCCATGAGCAGCCACGGAGCGGCCACTGAGCGGCCACGGAGCAGGATATACGCGCTCACTTGTACCGGCATCGTGGACCGGGGTGCACTGGCGCACCGGCGTCATGGACCTGGGTGCATCGGGGGCCCGGACCCGGGTGCACTTGGCGTCGCGGACCCGGTGCATCGTCACGGACCTGGCCGCACCTGGCGTCGCGGGCCCGGAGCATCGGCAATACGGACCCGGGCACATCGGCATCGCGGGCCCGAGGCTACGTCGCGGTCCTTGCGGACAGAAGTTGTCCGCAAGGGCGGGTAGCGTGCCGGTCATGGCCTCGAAGACACCCCCAGTTCTCGGCCCCAGGGCCCTCGGCCGCGCCACCCTGGACCGTCAGCTGCTGCTGCGCCGCGATCCGGAGCACCGGATGACCGCCGCGGCGGCCGTGGACCACCTCGTGGGGCTCCAGGCGCAGAACGTCAAGCCGCCGTACTACGCCCTCGCGGCCCGTCTGCACGGCTTCCGTCCGCAGGAACTCTCCGAGCTGATGGAGTCGAGGGAGGTGGCCCGCCTGGTCACGATGCGTTCCACCATCCACACCCACACGGCGCGCGACTGTCTGACCCTGCGCCCGTTCGCGCAGGCGGGCGGCCCCGACCGGGAACTGAGGATGTTCCTGAAGCGGCTGGACGGTGTCGACCTCGACCGGCTCACCGCGATCGGCCGGGAACTCGTCGAGGAGCGCCCCCGGCCGGTCGGGGAGCTCCGCGACGCCCTGCTCGCGCACTGGCCCGACGCCGATCCGCTCGCCCTCACCACCGCCGTGCGCTGTCTGCTGCCGCTGGTGCAGATCACCCCGCGCGGGCTGTGGGGCCGAAGCGGCCAGGTCACGCTCACCACCGCCGAGCAGTGGTTCGGCCGGCCCGTCGAACCCGTTCCCCGGCCGGACGCGATCGTACGGCGCTATCTGGCCGCCTTCGGGCCCGCCTCGGTGAAGGACATGCAGGCCTGGTCGGGACTGACCCGGCTGCGGGACGCCTTCGAGCGGCTGCGGCCCGAGCTGCTCACGTTCCGGGACGAGAGCGGCACGGAACTGTTCGACCTTCCCGACGCACCCCGTCCCGACCCGGAGACCCCCGCACCGCCGCGCTTCCTGCCCGAGTTCGACAACCTCCTGCTCTCCCATGCCGACCGCTCCCGTCTCGTCCCGCAGGAGTTCAGGCAGCGGACCTGGAAGGGCAACCAGGCCCGTTGCGTGTTCCTCGTCGACGGACTGCTCGCCGGCGTGTGGAGGCTGGACGCCTCCGGGACCGCGGCCTCCGGGACCGCGGCCTCCGGGACCGCGGCCTCCGGGACCAGCGCGCCAGGAACCAGCGCGCCGGGAACCACCGCGCCAGGGACCACCGCGACCCTCACCGTGCAGAGCTTCGGGACGCTCACGCGGGCACAGCGCACCGCCGTGGCCGAGGAGGGCGAGCGGCTGCTCGCCGCGATGACCTCGGCCACGGCGCGTGAGGTGCGTTTCGCGGAGTTCACGGACTGACGCCCGTGCCCGCGGCGGCCCGTGCCCGCGGCGCGGGTGGCACCTTCCGCGGTGGTATGTGCCGGCGGTGGCACGTGCCGTCAGAGGCCCACGTCCCGCCGCAGCAGATCGTCGATGCTCTCGCGCCGTACCAGCAGCCGTGACCGGCCCACCGCGGCCACGGCCACCACCGGCGGTCTGCCGGTGGTGTTGTAGCCGGACGCCATCGACACGTGGTACGCCCCCGACACCGGCACCGCCAGCACATCGCCCGGCCGTACGTCCTCGGGCAGTTCCACCGACTCCGCGAGTACGTCGCCCGCCTCGCAGTGCCGCCCGACCACCGTCGTCGCGCGCATCGGTCCGGACGGGACGCGGCCGACCATACGGATCGCGTACCGCGCCCCGTACAGCGCGGGTCGCGGGTTGTCGCTCATGCCGCCGTCCACCGCGACGAAGACCTGGCCGCCCGACCGCTTCACCGACAGCACCCGGTACAGGGCCACACCCGCCGGTGCCATGATCGAGCGGCCCGGCTCGACCGTGAGCCGCGGCATCGGGAAGTCGAACTCGTCGCAGGCGCGCAGCAGCTCGTCGCTGATACGGCGCCCGAACCAGGCGGGCGACGGTGCCGGGTCGTCCGGCAGATACGGCACCGCGAAGCCACCGCCCAGGTCCAGCTCGCGCAGGGTGATCCCGTAGCGGTCGCGGATGCGGGTCAGGAACGCGACCAGGCGCCGCACGGCCTGGGCGTACGGCTCGGGCGTGGTGATCTGCGACCCCAGGTGGCAGTGCAGGCCGACCAGTTCGAGGCTGGGCTGGCCGAGGATCCGCGACACGGCGTCCTCCGCGTCACCTCCGGCGATCGAGAGGCCGAACTTCTGGCCCTCCGCGCCCGTCCGGATCTTCTCGTGCCCGCCCGCCTCGATCCCGGGCAGCACGCGCACCATCACCTGCTGCGCCCCCGGGCCCTGGACCTGCGCCGCGATACGGGCGATCTCGCAGTCCGAGTCGATGACGATGCGGCCGACGCCGATCCGCAGCGCGGAACGCAGGTCCTCCGGCGACTTGGCGTTGCCGTGCAGCACGATCCGGTCCGCGGGGAAGCCACGGGTCGCGGCCAGCTCCAGCTCGCCCGCCGAGCAGACGTCGAGCCCGAGCCCCTCCTCCTCGATCCAGTCGACGACGGCCCGGCACAGGAACGCCTTGCCGGCGTAGACGATCTCGGCGTCCGGCAGCGCCCGGCGCCAGGCCCGCGCCCTGGCGCGTACCTCGTCCTCGTCGAGGACGTACGTCGGCGTCCCGTACCGCTCCGCGAGTCCGGCCAGCGAGACTCCGGAGATCGTGATGTCGCCGCCGGGGGCCGGTGCGGCGGACGCGGGCCACACGGACGGCGTCGCGGTCGTCGTCACCGGCGTACCTGTGTCCGTACCCGAGTCCGTACCTGCGTCCGGAGCCGAGTCCGTACCCGAGTCCGTACCCGAGTCCGGAGCCGAGGCCGGCGTCGCGGCCGGTGGTGTCGTGGGCGGCGGCAGGGAGACGGGCGCGGCCGGTACGGACACGGCGTGCGTCAACTGGCCGGCCATCAGCTGAGAATCCCGTGGATCGCGGCGACGGCCGTATACATGGCGGCCGCCGCACCGGTCACCCGGAGCACACCGACGGCCTCCGGGTCCCAGGCCGGGCGGCGCGAGCACGACGGCTCCGCGGGCGTGGGGCGAGGGGCGGCCGGCGCCGGAGCGGTGAGCTGCGGGTCCACGGTCACCGCGGTCACCCCGAGAGGTTCCGAGAGGGCCCGCAGCGCGGGCTCCGCGAGCCTGATCCACGTCTGTGTGCTGCCCAGGACGGCGGTCAGACGCCGTTCACTGGTGAAACCGACGGCGGTGCGTACGCCGAGCGGTGTGCGCATGAAGCGCAGCTGGTGTCCCCCGGCAGAGCCGAGCCGAACTGGTACGAACAGCGGCCCCGCCGGGCGGGGTTCGTCGGGGTCCGCTTCGTCGATGACGAGATTGTCCATGATGCCCTCCGGGCGAACGGATCAGCTGCCGTACGTGTGTACCGGCACCTGGAAGCGTTGCCCCGGTGTCCCGCCCGGCGAAGTGGGACCGCCGTTTCATGACGCGGCGCTGATCCGTACGGGCCATCCTTTGACGCGCTCCTGACGGTGACGGCGCCGAATGCCCGCGAGGGGGTGCTGGCGTGTCAGTCCGCGCGGCCGGTGGCCGCGACCGTGACCCCGAGCCCGATCATGGCGAACCCGCCCGCGCCGCCGACCAGTGAGAGCCGCCGCTCCGAGCGGGCGAACCAGTTGCGCGCCGACGCCGCACCGAGCCCCCACAGGGTGTCCGTGACCAGCCCGATCGAGATCGGGACCAGTCCCAGCAGGAGCATCTGGCCGGTCACATGGCCCAGGGAGGGGTCCACGAACTGGGGGAGTACGGCGGCGAAGAAGACGATGCCCTTCGGGTTGGTGACCCCGACGACCGCCCCGTCCACGACCGTCCGCAGATCACCGCGCCCCGGGCGCGCGGAAACCGTGCCGGCGGGAACGCCGGCCGTGGCGGCCGAGACCCTCAGCTCCTTCCGGTGCCGGAACGCCTGCACACCGAGGTGGACGAGGTAGGCGGCGCCGGCCAGCTTCACCACGACGAACACGGTCACGGAGCTCTCCACGAGGGAGCCGATACCCAGCGCGACGGCGACGACCAGTACGTACGAGCCGAAGACGTTGCCGAGCGCCGTCGCCACGGCGGTGCGTCGCCCGTGCGCCAGCGCACGCCCGATCACGAAGAGCACGCTCGGCCCTGGAATCACGATCACAAGCAGCGACATCGCCGCGAAGGCGAGCATCCTGTCCGTGGACACCATCACGTGCACCTCTCCCTCGACATGCACCTCTCCCTCGCTCCGTCCTGCGACCGCGGCCCGGCCCGGGCCCGCGCCTGGGGACGCGAGGACGGACACGATGGTCTGGCACGGTCGGGCACGGTCGGGCGCGGTCGGTGCCAAGGTCCACGTCGGCGTCGCAATTGGCCTGCTCCAGTGCGCCGTCCGGTCCCGCACCCGCCCGCCGCACGCACCTCCCCGCCGCGTCCCGGCGCTCAGGCCAGCAGCCCTGCCCGTCTCGCCGCCGCCACCGCCTCCAGGCGTGTGTGGGCGCCCAGTTTGCGCATGGCCGCCCGGAGATAGCTCTTGACCGTCTCCGGGCGCAGGCCCAGCCGGGAGGCCGCGGCCGCGTTGGTGGAACCCGTCGCCACGCAGGCAAGCACATCCAGCTCGCGCGGCGCCAGGGCGATGCCGGTATCGCGGACAGCGGCACCGGGCGTGGCCGCGGCGGTGAGCCTGTCGCACATGGACAGCAGGTCGGCGCGGAGCCCGGCGTCCACGATCCGCGAGGCGAGCGCGCGGAGTTCGGAATGGATCTCGCGGACCTCCGCGCGCACTTCCGCGCGGACTTGTGCGCGCACCTCCTCGTCCGCCCGCGCAGGATGGTCGGGAGCCGGCGCCCGCTCCGCCGCCACCAGCCGCTCGACCTCGTCCCGTACGACCAGGCTCTGTTCCACGTCGCGCGCGGCCGCCACCGCCGCGTCGAGGGTGCGGTCGCCCAGGGTCAGCGGCTGCCGCAGCGCCCCGTACAGCACGCCCCGCACCTTCCGGCGTACGACGACGGGCACCGCGAGCACCGAGCGCAGCCCTTCCGCCGCCACCGCCGCGTCGTACTCGTGGCTGATGTGGCGCGCCGCGCGGTAGTCCGTCACCGCGCACGACCGCGACAGCGCGATCGCCCTGCCGCCGAGACCGTTTCCGGACCGGATCGCCAGGCCGCGCAGCGCGCCGGTCGCCGCGCCGTTGAGCTCGGCGATACGCATCCGGCGGGGCTCGCGCAGCAGACCGCCGAAGGCGATCTGCAGGCCGGTGGCGCGGCGCAGCCGCAGCAGCGCGGCCCGTACCTCCACCGCCTCCACCACCGCTTCCGCCCCCATCCCTGAGGCACCCGAGGTCGCTGAGGTCATCCGATTCGGCCCTCCCCGCAGCACGCCACCCCCGTACGGGGGGCACAGCACCCCCGTACGGGGGTAGTGAGACCTGCGTCACCGATTACACGATGTTGATGAGCGGTCCCGCAACGAGGAGGACACATGACGTCAGTCGGCGAGTCGGAAGGGTTCCGCGACGCGGAGAGGTTCCGGGACGCGGAGAGGCGCCGCGACGCGGAAGGGTTCCGGGACGCGGAAGAGATCCGAGCCGCGGAGGAGTTCGGAGACGCGGAAGGGTTCGGGGCCACGGAGAGGTTCCGGGCCGCCCGGGACTTCCTGCTGCGGCACCGGGAGGACTACCCGACGGCGTACGAGGGCTTCGCCTGGCCGCGCTTCGACCGGTTCAACTGGGCGCTGGACTGGTTCGACGCGATCGCCGAGGGCAACGACCGGCCCGCGCTGCACATCGTCGAGGAGGACGGCGACACGACCCTGCTCAGCTTCGCCGAGCTGAGCTCCCGCTCGAACCGTGCCGCGAACTGGCTCCGGCAGCAGGGCGTCCGCGCCGGCGACCGCATCCTCGTGATGCTCGGCAACCAGGCCGAGTTGTGGGAGACGGCCCTCGCCGCGATGAAGCTCAGGGCCGTCGTCATCCCCGCGACCCCGCTGCTCGGCCCGCTCGATCTGCGGGACCGCATCGAGCGGGGGCGGGTGCGCCAGGTGATCGTACGGACCGACGACACCGCCAAGTTCGACGAGGTGCCGGGCGACTACACCCGGATCGTGGTGGGCGCCGGAGGCGTCACGGGCTGGCTCCCGTACGAGCACGCCTACGCGGCACCCGAGGCGTTCGAGCCCGACGGCCCGACCCGCGCCGACGACCCCCTGATGCTCTACTTCACCTCCGGCACCACCGCCCGGCCCAAACTCGTCGAGCACACGCATGTGTCCTATCCGGTCGGCCATCTGGCCACCATGTACTGGATCGGACTGAAGCCGGGCGACGTGCACCTCAACATCTCCTCGCCCGGCTGGGCCAAGCACGCCTGGTCCAATCTCTTCGCTCCCTGGAACGCCGGGGCGACCGTCTTCATCCACAACTACACGCGCTTCGACGCGGGCCGGCTGATGGCACAGATGGACCGCGCCGGCGTCACCAGCTTCTGCGCCCCGCCGACCGTGTGGCGGATGCTGATCCAGGCGGACCTGACCCAACTGCGCACACCGCCCCGTGAGGTCGTCGCCGCCGGTGAGCCGCTCAACCCCGAGGTCATCGAATCCGTGCGGCGCGCCTGGGGCGTGACCATCCGCGACGGATTCGGACAGACCGAGACGGCCGTCCAGGTCTCCAACAGCCCGGGCCAGCTGCTGAAGGCGGGCTCCATGGGCCGGCCCAGTCCCGGCTTCCGTGTCGAACTCCTCGACCCCGTCAGCGGAAAGCCGGGCGCCGACGAGGGGGAGATCGCGCTGGATCTCTCGGCCGGCCCGGTGGGGCTGATGACCGGCTACCACGGCGACCCGCAGCGTACGGCCGAGGCGATGGCCGACGGCTACTACCGCACCGGCGACATCGGCGCGCGCGACGCCGACGGCTACATCACCTACGTCGGCCGCGCCGACGACGTCTTCAAGGCGTCCGACTACAAGATCTCGCCGTTCGAGCTGGAAAGCGCGCTGCTCGAGCACGACGCGGTCGCCGAGGCAGCGGTCGTCCCCGCACCCGACCCGGTGCGCCTCGCCGTGCCCAAGGCGTATGTGGTGCTCGCGGACGGCTGGGAGCCGACCGCCGACACCGCGCGGCAGATCTTCGCGCACTCACGGGCCGTCCTCGCGCCGTACAAGCGCGTGCGCCGACTGGAGTTCGCCGAGCTGCCGAAGACCGTGTCCGGGAAGATCCGCAGGATCGAGCTCCGTGAGCGCACGGCACAGGGCTCCACGGCCGAGTACGACGAGGGGGACCTGCGATGACCTCGCCCCTGTCCTACACGCACGGCACGGGAGAGGTCCCGCTGCTCGGCGACACGATCGGTCGCAGTCTCGACCGCGTGATCGGGGCGTATCCGCAGCGGGAGGCGCTCGTCGACGTCCCGTCCGGGCGCCGCTGGACGTACGCGGAGTTCGGCGCGGACGTCGACCGGCTGGCCCGGGCGCTGCTCGCGCGCGGTGTCGCCAAGGGCGACCGGGTCGGCATCTGGGCGGTGAACTGCCCGGAGTGGGTGCTCGTGCAGTACGCGACGGCACGCATCGGCGCGATCATGGTGAACATCAACCCGGCGTACCGCGCCCACGAGGTGGAGTACGTCCTGAACCAGGCCGGGGTCACGCTGCTCGTCGCCTCGCGTGCCCACCGGACGAGCGACTACCGGGCGATCGTCGACGAGGTGCGCGGCAACTGCCCCGCGCTGCGGTCGGTGCACTACATCGGCGACGACAGCTGGGACGAGCTGGTCTCGTCCGCCGAGTCCCCCGCTGAGTCCCCCGCCGGGTCCACGGGCGCGGACGAACCCACCGCCGGCCACACCGTCGACCACATGGCTGACCTCGCCGCCGAACTCGTCGCCCGTGAGGCGCAGTTGTCGTGCGACGACCCCGTCAACATCCAGTACACCTCCGGCACCACCGGGTTCCCGAAGGGCGCCACCCTCTCCCACCACAACATCCTCAACAACGGTTACTTCGTGGGGGAGATGATCGGCTACACCGAGCAGGACCGGGTCTGTCTGCCCGTGCCCTTCTACCACTGCTTCGGCATGGTCATGGGAAACCTCGGTGCCACCTCGCACGGCGCCTGCATCGTCATCCCGGCTCCGTCCTTCGACCCCGCCGCGACCCTGCGGGCGGTGCAGCAGGAGCGCTGCACCTCGCTCTACGGCGTGCCGACGATGTTCATCGCCGAGCTGAATCTGCCGGACTTCGCGACGTACGACCTGAGTTCGCTGCGCACCGGGATCATGGCGGGCTCGCCCTGCCCGGTGGAGGTGATGAAGCGGGTCGTCTCCGAGATGAACATGGCGGAGGTGTCGATCTGTTACGGCATGACGGAGACCTCCCCGGTCTCCACCCAGACCCGCCGCGACGACGACCTGGAGCGCCGCACCGGCACCGTCGGCCGGGTCCTGCCGCATGTCGAGGTCAAGGTCGTCGACCCGGTCAGCGGGGTGACCCTGCCACGCGGCGCATCGGGCGAGCTGTGCACCCGCGGTTACAGCGTGATGCTCGGGTACTGGAACGAGCCGGAGAAGACCGCCGAGGCGATCGACGCCGGCCGCTGGATGCACACGGGCGACCTCGCCGTCATCCGCGAGGACGGCTACGTCCAGATCGTCGGCCGTATCAAGGACATGATCATCCGAGGCGGGGAGAACGTGTATCCGCGTGAGATCGAGGAGTTCCTGTACGGCCATCCCAAGGTCGCCGACGTCCAGGTCGTCGGCGTCCCCGACGAGAGGTACGGCGAGGAGATCCTGGCCTGTGTCATCGCGCGCGATCCCGCCGACCCGCCGACGCTGGGGGAACTCACCGCTTTCTGCCGCGAACAGCTCGCGCACTACAAGATCCCCAGGCGGCTGGAGATCCTGGACGCCTACCCGATGACGGTGAGCGGCAAGGTGCGGAAGGTGGAACTCAGGCGACGATTCGGGGGCGCCGGATAACGTTTTGACCAGCGCACATCAAAGGCTCTATTTTCAGCCACCGGCCGAGTACCTCCGGCCGGTGGCCGCTCCATGAGGACCGGCCCTGCTCGCGATCCTTTGGGGGGACGCAATGAACTACTACCTGGATGTTCTGAAGAAGTATGCGGTGTTCAGCGGCCGTGCGCGCCGCAAGGAATACTGGATGTTCATCCTCTTCAACGTCATCGCCCTGGCCGTGACGTTCGCGCTCGACCTCGCCCTCGGCACCTCCCCGGTGATCTACAGCATCTACGCCGTGGCGGTGCTCCTGCCGAACCTGGGTGTGACGGTCCGCCGCCTGCACGACACCGACCGCTCCGGCTGGTGGATCCTCATCGCCTTCATCCCGCTCGTGGGCTCCATCATCCTGCTGGTCTTCCTCGCCAGCGAGGGCAAGTCGGCCGAGAACCAGTACGGCACGAACCCCAAGTTCGCCGCCGCTGCCTGACGAGGCAGTACGCCCGACGAGGCAGTACGCCTGACGTACACCTACGCCGGGGATACGCCTACGCCTGACGTATGTCGGCGGGCGTTCCGGTGAACGGGCGCGTCCGGCCCTCAGCGCCGTGGCCGACAGGAACTTCCTGTCGGCCACGGCGCTTTCGCGTGCCCGTCGCGCGCTTCCGTCCGTAAGCCCTACGCGCCGGTGGACAGCAGTTCGTCCGCCGGCGCGTTCACCGGCTGAGGGGTGCCGGTGAGGTCCATGACGAAGAGCGGGACGCCGAGATCGTCCGCGCGGGCCCGGGCGTCCGCCGCGTAGCCCGCGAGGGAGAAGAAGACGCTGACGGCGGAGGCGCTCAAGGCGTTCAGCCAGAGGCATTCGACGGCGCGCAGGCCCGTCGGCCGGGTGGTGGGGTCGACCTGCGCGACCAGGCCGGGCGCGCGCAGATCGATCCCGGAGGCGGGCCTCTCCTCGGGCTGGACGACCTCCTGGAAGCCGAGCCAGCGAAGGTAGAGCGCCGCGGCGGTCACCGCGTCGCGTGCCGTGCGGATCGTCACCGGGTGGAAGGTGGGGCGGGGCGCGGCGACCGTACGCGGCGGAGGGATGAGCGTGGGGCGGCCCGACGCAGGCGAGCCGATGGGCCCGGGGGACTCCGGGGTGCCGGGAGAGACGGACGGCTGGGCTGTCGTCCCGTCCGCAACGGGGCCTGCGGCGCCCGCCGCGGCCGCCGCGGCCCGCTGCGCCGCGGTCGCACCCGCCGACGACGTCGGCGCCGCCGTCACCGGTCGCACCGGGATGCGCAGCACCGTCCCGCACGGACAGCCCAGCTCCGGCTGCGGCCACTGGTCCTGACGCCCGCACGCCTGGCAGCGCACGGTGACCCAGTCGTCCGTCCAGGTGCGGTGCCGTATCGGTTCGGCGGGAGCGCCTCGCAGCAGGGGCGGGGCGAGCGGCGCCCCGCACGCGCAGGGATAGACGGGTGACGCGAACGTGTGCGTACGACGGCAGACCGGGCAGCGCACCGGTACGTGATCTCCCATGTCCGTCCCCCTCCGGCGCCCTCGGACGCGCCTCATGGTCCATCGTCCACCAACCGCGAGGCCTTGGGGAGGGACTTCGGCCATCGCCGGCCCGCCTCTGCCCCGTCCTCCCTTGACGCCACCCATGGCTCGGCCTAGATTGCTTCCGAATAGTAGAAACAAACTTCCGCATCATGGAAGAAGGTGCGGAGGGTGTAGGGACCAGCACGGAATCGACGCTCTCAGGTGGCGCGACAGAGCCCGATCCGCCAGGCCGAAGCAGGAGCACTCCATGCCTCGTATGACCGCCGCCCGAGCGGCAGTTGAGATCCTCAAGCGCGAAGGCGTCAGCCACGCATTCGGTGTGCCGGGCGCGGCGATCAACCCCTTCTACAAGGCCCTCAAGGAGGGCGGCGGCATCGACCACACCCTCGCCCGCCATGTCGAGGGCGCCTCGCACATGGCCGAGGGCTACACCCGGACCAACCCGGGCAACATCGGTGTCTGCATCGGTACGTCCGGTCCCGCCGGCACCGACATGATCACCGGGCTGTACTCCGCCATCGGTGACTCGATTCCGATCCTGTGCATCACCGGCCAGGCGCCGACCCATGTGATCCACAAGGAGGACTTCCAGGCCGTCGACATCGCCTCGATCGCCAAGCCGGTGACCAAGGCCGCGACGACGGTCCTGGAGGCGGCGCAGGTTCCGGGCGTCTTCCAGCAGGCCTTCCACCTGATGCGCTCCGGCCGCCCCGGTCCGGTCCTCATCGACCTGCCCATCGACGTCCAGCTCACCGAGATCGAGTTCGACCCGCAGACGTACGAGCCGCTGCCGGTCTACAAGCCCGCCGCGACCCGCGCCCAGATCGAGAAGGCGATCTCGTACCTGCTGGCGTCCGAGCGCCCGCTGATCGTCGCCGGCGGTGGCATCATCAACGCCGACGCCTCCGACCTGCTCGTCGAGTTCGCCGAGATCACCGGCACCCCGGTCATCCCGACCCTGATGGGCTGGGGCACCATCCCGGACGACCACGAGCTGAACGCCGGCATGGTCGGCCTGCAGACCTCGCACCGCTACGGCAACGCGAACTTCCTGGAGTCCGACTTCGTCCTCGGCATCGGCAACCGCTGGGCCAACCGCCACACCGGCTACAAGCTCGACGTCTACACCCGCGGCCGCACCTTCGTCCACGTCGACATCGAGCCCACCCAGATCGGCAAGATCTTCGCCCCCGACTACGGCATCGCCTCCGACGCCAAGGCCGCGCTGGAGCTCTTCGTCGAGGTCGCCAAGGAGCTGAAGGCGGCCGGGAAGCTCCCCGACCGCTCCGGCTGGGTCGCCTCCACGCAGGAACGCAAGGCCACGCTGCAGCGCCGCACGCACTTCGACGACATCCCGATCAAGCCGCAGCGCGTCTACGAGGAGATGAACAAGGCCTTCGGCCCGGAGACGCGCTACGTCACGACCATCGGCCTCTCCCAGATCGCCGGCGCGCAGATGCTCCACGTCTACCGGCCGCGCCACTGGATCAACTGCGGCCAGGCGGGCCCGCTCGGCTGGACCATCCCGGCAGCGCTCGGCGTCGCCACCGCCGACCCGGAGGCCCCGGTCGTCGCCCTCTCCGGCGACTACGACTTCCAGTTCATGATCGAGGAGCTGGCGGTCGGCGCGCAGCACCGGATCCCGTACGTCCACGTCCTCGTGAACAACTCCTACCTGGGCCTGATCCGCCAGGCGCAGCTCGGCCTGGACATCGACTTCCAGGTCAACCTGGAGTTCGAGAACATCAACTCCCCGGAGCTGGGCGTCTACGGCGTCGACCACGTCAAGGTCGCCGAGGGTCTGGGCTGCAAGGCCATCCGCGTCACCGACCCGAGCGAGCTGGGCGCCGCCTTCGAGCAGGCCAAGAAGCTCGCCGCCGAGTACCGGGTGCCGGTCGTCGTCGAGGCGATCCTGGAGCGCATCACCAACATCTCGATGAGCCGCACCGCGGACATCAGCGACGTCACCGAGTTCGAGGAGATCGCCACCGAGCCGGGCCACGCGCCCACCGCCATCAAGGCGCTCAAGGTCTGACGCACCATCCGCAGCCGGCCGGGGCGGTCCACCGTGGGGGTGGACCGCCCTTCGGTCGCGGGCTGCGGGCCGCGGGGCGCGGCCTGCGTCCCGCCTGATCGCCCGGGGACCGGAACCCGCAAACGATACAAATGAACTATGCGCGGAGCTTTGGTTCGAATCAGACGTAAGTTGCTGAATTCAACCAGGAGGATTCTGCCCGGTCGGCTGCACCGCCCGGGCCACGGCCGTCAGGGCCAGCAGGGCCAGCAGGGCCAGCAGGACCGGCAGGATCAGCAGGGCAAGCAGCACGACCGGCCGCCCCGAGGGGGTGGCGCGCGGCTGTCGCGGAGCCTGCGGTCCCCGCTGGGCATGCGCAGCCTCGCGGGCCAGGTGTTCCTCCTGCAGCTGGCGGTCGTGGTCCTCGTCGTCGCCGCCGGGCTGGTGGCACTCGTCGTGCAGGCCCGCCGCGACAGCATGGCGGACGCCCAGAACCGGACGCTCACCGCGGCCCGGACCTTCGCCAGCTCCCCGGGCATCCTCACGGCACTGGACAGCCCCGATCCCACGGCGATGCTGCAGGCGAGCGCCCAGCAGGTCCGTAAGGCGGCGGGCGTCGACGCCATCATCGTGTACCGGCCCGACGGGATCACCCTCACCCACAGTGACCCCTCCCAGATCGGGAAACACGTCATCGGCCCCTACGCCGAGGCGGCCGAAGGCAAGTCCTTCACCAGGACCTTCCAGGGCTCCCTCGGGCTGTCCGTGGTCTCGGCGGTCCCGGTCAAAGCCCCTGACGGCTCGGTCGCCGCCGTCGTCGCCGTCCCCGTCACGGTGGGCAACATCCAGAACAGGGTGAACCGGCAGCTGCCCGTCCTCTTCGGCGTCGCGGTGGGCTCCCTCGCCCTCGCCGGCGCCGGGTCGGCGCTCGTGAGCCGCCGGCTGCGGCGGCAGACCCACGGCCTCGGCCCGGCCGAGATGACACGGATGTACGAGCACCACGACGCGGTCCTGCACGCGGTACGTGAAGGGGTGCTGATCATCGGGGGCGACGGCCGGCTGCTGCTGGCCAACGACGAGGCCCGCCGGCTGCTGAACCTGCCGGCGGACGCGGAGCACCGCCACGCCGACGAGCTGGGACTGGAAGGGGACCTCGCCGAGCTGCTCACGTCGGAGCGCCCGGCCACCGACGAGGTGCACCTGGCCGGCGACCGGCTCCTCGCGGTCAACAAGCGGTTCACCGCCCCCCTGGGGCCGGCGAGCCGAGTGGTCACGCTGCGGGACACCACCGAACTGCAGGCTCTCGCCGGCAGGGCAGAGACGGCCCGCGAGCAGCTCCGGCTGCTCTACGACGCCGGGATGCGCATCGGCACCACCCTGGACGTCACCCGCACCACCGAGGAGCTCGCGGAGGTCGTGGTCCCCCGCTTCGCCGACATCGCCACCGTCGAGCTCCAGGACCCGGTCCTGCGCGGCGAGGAGCCGTCCGGCGCGAGCACCGAGATGCGCAGGACCACCGTCGTCGGCCTGGAGGGAGACCATCCGCTCCATCCGGCCGGGGAGCTGATCCGGTTCGTCCGCTCCCATCCCATGGGCGCGGGCGCGGGCGCGGCCGGCGGCCGCGCGGTCCTGGTGCGGGACCTCAACGCCTCCGAGGGCTGGCGGGCCCAGGACCCCGGCCGCGCCCGGCAGGTCCTCGACCTCGGCATCCACTCCCTGATCGTGGTCCCGCTGCGGGCCCGGGGGGTGGTGCTCGGAACGGCGCACTACTGGCGGGCGGACGGCTCCCCGCCGTTCGAGGAGGAGGACCTGTCCTTCGCCGAGGAGCTGGCCGCCCGGGCGGCCGTGTGCATCGACAACGCCCGCCGCTACACGCGTGAGCACACCATGGCCGTCACGCTGCAGCGCAGTCTGCTGCCCCGCCGCGTACCCGAGCAGACGGCCCTGGAGGTGGCCCACCGCTACCTGCCCGCCCGGGCCGGGGTGGGAGGCGACTGGTTCGACGTCATTCCGCTGTCCGGCGCGCGGGTCGCGCTCGTGGTCGGCGACGTCGTCGGCCACGGTCTGCACGCGGCGGCCACCATGGGCCGGCTGCGCACGGCCGTCCACAACTTCTCCGTCCTGGACATGCCTCCGGAGGAACTGCTGGGCCGTCTGGACGAGCTGGTGGCCCAGCTCGACAGCGACGAGGACCCCGCGGCCGGGAACGGGCAGGGGATCAGCGGGGCCACCTGCCTGTACGCCGTCTACGATCCGGTCTCCGGGCAGCTGGCCGTCGCCACCGCGGGCCATCCGGGACCGGCGGTCGTGCAGCCCGGCGGGACCGTCGACTTCCCCTCGCTGCCGATCTCCCCGCCGCTGGGCCTGGGGGCCGGTCTGCCCACCGAGAGCGCCGAGCTGACCGTGGCCGAGGGGTCCCGGCTCGTGCTCTACACCGACGGGCTGATCGAGGACCGCGAGCACGACCTGGACGTCGGTCTGGCGGCGCTGCGCGATGCGCTCGCCGGCCCCGACCGCACTCCGGAGGCCACGTGCGCCGCGGTCATCGAGGCCATGATGTCCGACCGGCCCAGGGACGACATCGCGCTGCTGGTGGCCCGCACCCGCCGGCTCGACCCCGGCCGGGTCGCCGAATGGGACGTGCCCCGGGACCCGGCGGCGCTGGCCCCGGTCCGCACGGCCTGTGTCCGCCGGCTGGAGGAGTGGGGCCTGGGGCACATCGGTTTCTCCGCCGAGCTCGTCCTCAGCGAGCTGATCACCAACGCCATCCGTTACGGCAGCGACCCCGTCAGGGTTCGGCTGCTCCACGACCGCGCCCTGATCTGCGAGGTCTCCGACGGCAGCAGTACCTCCCCCCGTCTGCGGCGCGCCACCCTCACCGACGAGGGCGGCCGGGGACTCTTCCTGGTCGCCCAGTTCGCCGAGCGGTGGGGGACTCGCTACACCCGGACCGGAAAGATCATCTGGGCCGAACTGTCCCTCCACGGCGGCGCCGGCCCGTCGGTGGAGGGCCTCGGCGACGCCCTGGTCGACCTCTGGGACGACACGGCGTGATGAGGGCCCCGGTGTGCCCCGGTTCGTCCGAGTACGCTGGCTCTGATGACCGGTTCATCGCCCCAGTGCACCAAGGAGGCACCA
This sequence comes from Streptomyces sp. NBC_00259, assembly GCF_036181745.1. NCBI lineage: Bacteria > Bacillati > Actinomycetota > Actinomycetes > Kitasatosporales > Streptomycetaceae > Streptomyces > Streptomyces sp. NBC_00259. Next base: position 6,492,197 of record NZ_CP108080.1, read on the forward strand.
CACCGCGTCCTGGAGCCCATGTGACCGCACCCCGTGTCCGAGCAGTGGCCGTCGTCGGCTGCTGTCTCGCTCTTGTGCTCCTGGGTGCCTGTGGCGAGAGTCCGCGCGCCGAGCCCAGGGCGCCACGGGTGGCCACCTCCGCCGAGGAGGCGGGCGGCATGAGGGCGCTGATCGCCGCGGCGAAGGGCGAGGGCGCGCTCAACGCGATCGCGCTTCCCCGTGATTGGGCCAACTACGGCGGTCTGATCGACGGCTTCGAGAAGAAGTACGGGATCAAGGTCACGGTCGACGATCCGCAGGGGTCCAGCCAGGACGAGATCGACGCCATCAAGAAGACCGGGCGGCGGGCCGACGCCCCCGACGTGATCGACGTGGGCGACACCTTCGCGCGGTCGGCGGCCCGGCAGAACCTGCTCGCGCCGTACCGGGTCGCCGCCTTCGACGCGATCCCGGACAACCAGAAGGACCCGCGGGCCCGCTGGGCGAACAACTATGGGGGCTACATCTCCATCGGCTGCGACGCCCGGCGCGTCGACCCCTGCCCCCGGACCTTCGCCGATCTGCTGAAGCCCCAGTACAAGGGCAAGGTGTCGCTCGACGGCGACCCCACCCGGTCCAACACCGCCTTCGCCGGCGTGTACGCGGCATCCCTGGCGAACGGCGGGTCGTTCGACGACATCGAGCCCGGTCTCGACTTCTTCGCTGAGCTGAGGAAGCGAGGCAACTTCAGCCCCGTCGAATCCACCTCCGCCGCGGTCGAGAGCGGGAGGACGCCCATCAGCATCGACTGGGACTACGTCAACCTCGACTACGCCGACCGGTTCCGCGGCCGGGGAGTGGATTGGCAGGTCGCCATCCCCTTCGACGGCAGCTTCGCCCAGTACTACGCACTCGCCGTCAACAAGGACGCCCCGCACCCGGCAGCCGCCCGGCTGTGGCAGGAGTACCTCTTCAGCGTCGAAGGCCAGAACCTCCGCCTCGTCGGCTACGCCCGCCCGGTGCTGATGGACGTCATGGCGCAGGACGGCACCCTCGACGAGGCCGCCGCCGCGAAGCTGCCGACGGTCGAGGGAACCCCGCAGTTTCCCACGGACGCGCAACTGGAGAAGGCGAAGAGAACGGTCGCCCGGGGCTGGCCGAAGACCGTCGCGCCCGGCTCGACCTCCCGGAGCACCCCGTGACCATCATGCGCTGAGAGGACCCCGGCGCCATGCTCCCGCGATGTTCCCGCTACACATGCGCGATCGGCCTGGGACCTCTGCGCGGAGGTCACAGGCCGATCGCTCGGGAACGCGGTGCGGGACCGTAAACCGCACCGTGCGCCCTGGCTTTGAGGCGTCTGAGGGTGTTGCCGCCCGACGGTGCGAGGCCGGCGAGACAGGACGTTCGCGCCGCCGGGCGGAGTCTGTGGGGTGGTGACCGGCCCCGGGAGAGGGGCCGCTGGGACCGCGGCGGGGCGATGGGCGTCCGGCCGGTCCTTCCTTCAGGTCAGGAAGGGCGCCGGGCGGCCCGTACCACCGCACTGGCTCGCACGCCGCCGCGGTCCTCGCGCTGTCCTCGCCGTCGGCCACCCCTCATCCGGGCCGGCGGTTCGGACGGCGTACGGAAGCCAGACCTCCCAGTCGGCTCCCGTACGCGGTCGGGAGAGCGAAACCCTCGCTCAGTACTCGCTCCGTGCGCGCTCAGTCCTCGCGCAGGGCGGTGACCGCCTCTTCGACGCGCTTGCCGTAGTCCGGGTCGGCGGCGTGGAAGTGGGCGAGGTTCTTCTCGATCACGTCGTCGCGGGAGACCTGCGAGAGGCCACCGGCGATGTTCGCGACCAGGCGGGACTTCTCGTCCGCCGACATCAGGCGGTACAGCTCGCCGGCCTGGTAGAAGTCGTCGTCCTTCGTGTGCTGCGGGGCGGCGTGGGTGCCCGTGTGGCCATGGACGGCCAGCGGAGCGGACAGGGCGGCGTCCGTCTGCGCGGGACCGGAGTACGAGTTGGGCTCGTAGTTCTTGTCGGTGCGCGAGCCGTTGCGGATGGCCATGAAGCCGTCGCGGCCGTAGTTGTCGGCTCCGCCGGGAACGGCCTTGGGGGAGTTCACCGGCAGCTGGGTGTGGTTGACGCCGAGACGGTAGCGGTGGGCGTCCGCGTACGCGAAGAGGCGGCCCTGGAGCATCTTGTCCGGCGAAGGGCCGATGCCCGGCACGAAGTTGTTCGGGGAGAACGCCGCCTGCTCGACCTCGGCGAAGACGTTGTCCGGGTTGCGGTCGAGGACGAGCCGGCCGACGCGCTGCAGCGGGTAGTCGCTGTGCGGCCACACCTTGGTGAGGTCGAACGGGTTGAAGCGGTAGTCCGCCGCCTCGGCCGCCGGCATGATCTGGACGTACAGCGTCCAGGACGGGTTGACCCCGCGCTCGATGGCCTGCAGCAGGTCGGTCTGGTGGCTGTTGGCGTCCGTGCCCACGACCTCGGCGGCCTGCTCGGACGACAGGCAGCGGATGCCCTGGTTCGTCTTGAAGTGGTACTTGACGAAGAAGGCCTCACCGGCGGCGTTGGTCCACTGGTAGGTGTGGGAGCCGTAGCCGTTCATGTGGCGGTACGAGGCGGGGATGCCGCGGTCGCCCATCAGCCAGGTGATCTGGTGCGTGGCCTCGGGGGCGTGGGCCCAGAAGTCCCAGACGTTGTCCGGCTCCTGCTTGCCCGTGAACGGGTCGCGCTTCTGGGAGTGGATGAAGTCGGGGAACTTGACGGGGTCCTTGATGAAGAACACCGGGGTGTTGTTGCCGACGAGGTCGTAGTTGCCCTCCTCGGTGTAGAACTTCAGCGCGAAGCCGCGCGGGTCACGGACCGCGTCCGCGCCGCCGAGCGAGTCGGCGACGGTCGAGAAGCGAAGGAACGTCTGGGTCCGCTTGCCGACCTCGGAGAGGAAGCCGGCCCGGGTGAACCCGGTGACGTCGTCGGTCACCTCGAAGTAGCCGTAGGCGCCGGAGCCGCGTGCGTGGACGACGCGCTCCGGGATGCGCTCACGGTTGAAGCGGGCGAGCTTCTCCAGCAGATGCTGGTCCTGGAGGAGGAGCGGGCCACCGACGCCGGCGGTGGCGGAGTTCTGGTTGTCGGCGACCGGAGCGCCGGACTCGGTCGTAAGCACGCGCTGCGTCATGGGTGGGAGGGTCGGCCTTCCGTGCGGGAGCTGCTGAAGCGTCAGGAGCGGAGCGTAGATTCGCTTCCGTGAGAACGTCAACAGTTTGTTGAAATGAAGGGTGTGAATCCGGGCCGCGGCTGCACTTGGGCGCGACAGGACAGGTGTCAGCGCAGCCACGGCCCGGATGTCGGGGGAGGGCCCTCGGGCCCTGGGTGCGGGCGGAGCCGGCCGGGCTCAGGCCACCGGTTCGCCCGAGAGGCGCTCGACGGCGCGGAGCAGGGCCGAGTGGTCCAGGCCGCCGTCGCCCTGCGCGCGCAGGGAGGCCACCAGCTGGGCGACGACGGCGCCGACCGGAAGCGACGCACCCACGTTGCGGGCGGCGTCGGTGACGATGCCCATGTCCTTGTGGTGCAGGTCGATCCGGAAGCCCGGCTTGAAGTCCCGGTTCAGGAAGTTGTCCTTCTTGCGGGTCAGCACGGTGGAGCCGGCCAGGCCGCCGTTGAGGACGTCGAGCGCGGCCTTGAGGTTCACACCGGACTTCTCCAGGAAGACGACCGCCTCGGCGCAGGCCTGGATGTTGACGGCGACGATCAGCTGGTTGGCGGCCTTCACCGTCTGGCCGGAGCCGTGCGGGCCGCACAGGACGATCGTCTTGCCGAGAGCCTCCAGGATGGGCAGGGCCTCGTCGAAGACCTCCTGCTCGCCGCCGACCATGATCGACAGCACCGCCTCGACGGCACCCGCCTCGCCGCCGGACACCGGGGCGTCCAGGACGCGGACGCCCTTGTCCGCCGCGTTCTTCGCCAGGTCGACCGAGGTCTGCGGAGTGATCGAGGACATGTCGATCAGCAGCGCGCCCGGCCTGGCGTTCTCCAGGATGCCGTCGGGGCCGTACGCGATGGCCTCGACCTGCGGGGAGGCGGGCACCATCGTGATGACGACGTCGGCGTCCGCGACGGCTTCGGCGATCGAGCCCGCGGCACTGCCGCCGGCCGCGGCCAGCCGGTCCAGCTTGTCCTGCTCCAGCGTGAAGCCGGTGACGGCGTAGCCGGCCTTCAGCAGGTTCTCGGACATGGGGGAGCCCATGATGCCGAGGCCGATCCAGGCGATCCTGGGAAGGGCGGCGCGGGAGTCTGCGAGGGAGCTCATTGGGGGTACCTCTCAGCGGTTGTACGAAGGTGAGGGGGCGTCGGACCCTCGAGAAGTCGAGGGGCGTCGGGCCCCGCGGGAGTCAGGCGGCGTCGGGCCCCGCGGGCGTCAACGCGCCCCGGCCGGGAGCCAGTCGAAGGACTCGGCGCTCGGGCGGTCGCCGGGCTTGTACTCCAGGCCGATCCAGCCGTCGTAGCCGGCCTTCGTCAGCTCGCCGAGGAGCTGCTCCAGCGGCAGCGAACCGGTGCCGGGGGCGCCCCGGCCCGGGTTGTCGGCGATCTGTACGTGGCCGGTCCGGTCCGCGTAGGCCTCGATGACCTGGCTGACGTCCTCGCCGTTCATGGACAGGTGGTAGATGTCGAGCAGGAACTTGGCGTTGCCGAGTCCGGTCGCCTCGTTGACCCTGTCCACGACCTCGATCGCGGCGGGTGCGCTCACCAGCGGGTAGAGCGGCGACTCCGGCTTGTTCAGGGTCTCGATCAGCAGGATCGCCCCGACCCGGTCGGCCGCGCGGGCCGCCGTGACCAGGTTCTCCAGGGCGAGTTCGTCCTGGACGGCCGGGTCGACGCCGTCGACGCGGTTGCCGTACAGCGCGTTGAGCGCCTTGCAGCCGACCGTGGCGGCGAAGTCCGCCGCCACGTCGATGTTGGCGCGGAAGCGGTCCGACTCCTCGCCGGGTACGGAGAGCGCACCGCGGTCCGGGCCGGGCAGCCGCCCGGCGTAGAAGTTCAGACCCACCAGCTGGGTGCCGGCGTCCACCAGCGCCTTCCTCAGGGCGTCCAGCTCTCTCTGGTCGGGCGTCGGGGTCTCGATCCAGGGCCACCACAGCTCGACCGCCGTGAAGCCCGCCGCGGCGGCGGCCGCGGGGCGCTCCAGGAGCGGGAGTTCCGTGAAGAGGATCGACAGGTTCACATCGAAGCGCTGGTCCGGGACTGCGCCTTCTGAGAAGCGGGCCATGGGAGTGTGGTGCTCCTTCCGTATTGCGGAAGTTTGTTTCTGCTTAACGGAAGATTGCCTGCCGTGGGGGAGGGCTGTCAAGACCCGGCCACGAAAGCGAGCGCAAAAAAGACCCCTGCTGAGGCACCCAGGGGGCGCCCCAGCAGGGGTACGGACAGGGGGTTCGGGCGGTCTGCGGCTACAGCGCGTCGACGGCACTCACCTTCCAGCCCTCCGAGGTGCGCGTGAGGGTCATCCGCACCCGGTTCAGATCGACGCGGGGCCCCGAGACCTGCGTGCTCCGGGTCACCTGGTTGACGAACAGCAGGACGACGGCCCTGTCGGGCGACGCCGACACCACCGAGGCCGCGGGGGCGCCACCGCCCGGTGGCTTCGCCACCGTCGCCTCGACCACGCCCTGGTACTTCTTCGCGGTCGGTGCCACCACCTTCGCCGTCGTCCTCCCGTACTCGTCGCGGAAAGCGCCGGTGAGATGGCCGCGCGCCGCGGCGAAGTCCCGGTCCAGATGCCGGTAGTCGTACGACAGGACGACCGGCGCCGCCTTCTGCGCGGCGGAGAGCGCCTGCCGCCGCGCCTGGTCCGTCTGCCGGGCGTCCCCGTACTCCCGTACGAGCACGACGGTCGCGATCAGGGCCACCAGGGCCAGGACGGCGAGGACGGCGGACAGCAGTCCGCGACGCCGCCGCCTCCCACGCGACGACGGCTCCTCCGGGTCCGGCTCTTCCGGGTCCGGCCCCTCCCAGTCGGGCGCCTCCCAGTCCAGCTCCGCCTCCTTCGCGCCCGGCTCCGGCTCCTCCGCGCGGAGCGTACGTCCGGCCACGACCGTGGCCTCGTCCGGCCCGTCCTCGCCGTTTCCTGGACGATGGGCGCGCTTGGCCGCCGCCCGGGCGGCCGCGGTCATGGAGCGGCGGGCGGGCGAGCCGACGCCGCGACCTCGGGTGCTCGTGTTCGCCACGGGGGTTCTCCTCTCTGGGGGAACGGGATACGGGATGGGTTCAGCCCACGAACTCGACGTCGGACGTGAGCCAGCGGCCGTTCTCGAGCACGAGGTCGAGCTGCAGCCTGTAGGTGCGGGCCTGCCCCTGGGGCGCGGCGACGTTGGTCACCTTGCTGTCGGCGACCACCAGGACCCGGGCGGTCCGCTCGTCGGCCCGGACGATGCCCGCCTCAAGCACCTGACCCTCGGAGACCGACTTGTTCGCGGCGACCAGCTTGGTCAGCTCGGCGGTCTGCGCCGCGAACTGCTCCTTGAAGTCGCCGGTGGCCCCCTTCAGCACGTTCGTGCTGTCCCGCCCGTAGTGCCGGTGGTCGAGCGAGGTGAAGTTCAGCGCGGACTGGCGCGCAGCGGCCAGGACGGCCTGGTTCCGCTGCTCCTCGACGCGCTGCTCGTACACCTCGAACGCCAGCCATCCGGACGTCGCCGTTGTCAGGACGGTCGCCACCGCGAGCGACGCGGGCATCGCCCTGCCCCGGCGGGCGGCCTCCGTCAGCCGGGTCCACAGCCGGCGCAGCGACTGCGCCACACGCGCCGCGCTGCCCCCGGTCGTCCCCCCGCTCACGTCGCTCATGCCATCGGTCCGACGAGCAGCCATTGCCACGAGTCCTTTCCGAACACGGTCTGTTCACCGCCGGTCGAGCCGATCTCGACGGGCGTTCCGTCCGGTCCGGCGGCGGTGCCGGTCTCCGGGTCGTACGGGGCGATGTACGCGGCCGGATCCGCGCCGCCGCCGGATCCGGCGCGCCCCGAGGCGCCGGGGGCGTTCTGGGCGCCGCGGACCGAGGTAGGGCCGCCGCGCGGGGCCGCACAGTGCGCACCGGTGTTCGCCGGCCGTTCGCTCGTGTCCGCCGGGTCACGCCGCTGCGTCCCGTACCCCTGCCGGCACGGCGGCGGATCGTCGGCGTTCACGACCAGGCCGAAGTGGGTGGTGCCGTCGCCCGGGATCACGGTGTAGCTGCCGGCGACGACCACGGGGAACGTGACCAGCGCCTGCTCCACACCCGGCAGCCGCGCCACCGTGATCTGGCCGCCACTGATCAGATTGCCCAGCAGCACCGGCACATGCGGCCGGGTGGACGTCAGCAGCGAGTTGACCTCCTGCGCGGCCGGCGCTCCGGCGCCGATCAGCCTGCGGATGTCCCCGTCACTGGACTTCAGCTCGGCGGTGAGGGCCGCCAGGTCGCGGGAGAAGGCCTTGATGGCCGAACCCTTGTCGGCCTGCGTCTTCAGGACCTTCCGCGAGTCCTCGATCAGCGAGATGGTCTGCGGGAGCGAGCCGGACGCCGACTCGACAAGGGCATTGCCCGAGTCCACCAGCCGGCTCAGCTCCGGTCCGGTGCCGGCGAAGGCCTTGCCCAGCTCGTCGACGGTGATCCGCAGATCCTCCTTGCCGACGGAGTTCACGAGCTTGTCCAGGCTGCCGATGATCTCCGTGTTGGGCAGCGGCCCCCGGGTGTCGCGGCGGGCGATCGTGCTGCCGTCCCGCAGATACGGGCCGCCGGAGGCGCGCGGCTGGAGGTCGACGTACTGCTCGCCGACGGCCGAACGGTTCGCCACCACCGCCACGGTGTCCGCGGGGATCCGCTGCCCGTCCTCGATGTCCAGCGATACCGACACCCCGTCCGCGCCGGTCAGCCGCAGCTCACCGACACGGCCGACCGGTACCCCGCGATAGGTGACCTCGGCGCCGGCGAAGATGCCCCCGGAGTCGGCGAAGTCGGCCGCCACGGTGTAATCGTTGTCCAAGAGGCTGTCGACCAGCCCCGTGTAGCGGGCGCCGACGTAGGACACGCCGACGGCGGTGACCGTGGCGAAGGCGAGCAACTGGGCCTTGACCGTACGTGTGATCACGGCAGCATCCCCTTCAGCATGAGCTCGGCGAGGGCGGGAGAGACCCCGGGCGGGAAGCCGTCCTCGTCCCCGCTCCCGTTCTCGTAGGAGGCGTAACTGCCGGTGCACACCGGCGGGCAGAGCGCATCCCCGTCGTCCGAGGGGGCCGAGGGGCTGCCGGGACCGTCCGGCGCGCCCGGCAGCGCGGTGGGCGTCGGCACACCCGGGACCGCGGGGACCTCCGGGACGCCCGGGACGTCCGGGAGGCCGGGGACCTCGGGGAGACCGGGCTTCCCCGGCTTGTCCGGCTTCCCGGGTTCGTCGGCGAGGTTGCCGTAGATGCCCGCGAGGTCGAGATCGGCGGTGATCTTGAGATTGACGTAGTCGCCCTTGATGGCGTCCACCGCGTTGCGCGGGAACGGATAGGTCGTCAGCAACTCCAGGGCGTTCGGCAGATCGTCGCCCGCCTTGTTCAGCTGCTCCAGGATCGGGCGCAGACTCCGCAGATTGGCGATCACATCGTCCCGGGACGCGTTGATCACCTTGGTGCCGCTCTTGCCGAACTCCGACAGCGCGGTGAGCATCGACGTCAGCTTCTTCCGCTGGTCGGCCAGCACTTTCAGCGCGGGCGGCATGGTGTCGACGGCCTGGGCGATCGTCTTCTGCTCCTGACCGAGCCGCTTGGCCAGGCGGTCGATGCCGTTCAGCGCGCGGACGATCTCCTTGCGCTGCTCATCGAGGCCGCCGACGAAGGTGTTGAGCTCCGTCAGCAGGGATTTGACCCGGTTCTCCCGTCCTTCCAGGGCCTTGTTGAGCTCCGTGGTGATCGTCTTGAGCTGGGCCACCCCGCCGCCGTTGAGCAGCGCCGACAGAGCGGACAGCACCTCTTCGATCTCCGGGTTGCGGCCGCTGCGGGACAGCGGGATCCGGGCGCCGTCGGTGAGCCTGCCGACGGGCGTGGTGTCCACCGGGGCGGACAATGCCACGTACTTCTCGCCGAGCATGCTGGTCTGGCGCAGCTCGGCGATCGCGTTGCCCGGCAGCTTCACCGTGTCCGAGATACGCAGCCGCACCGTGGCGTGCCAGCCGTTCAGCTGCACCTTCTCGACCGCGCCCACGGTGACGTTGTTGACCTTCACCGCGGACTGGGGCACCAGGTCGAGGACGTCCCGGAACTCGACGGTGACCCGGTAGGCGTTTCCGTCGGCGGCCGCGCCGCCGGGCAGCCCGACGTCGTACAGACCGTTGAACTCGCAGCCCGTCAGCAGCAGCGAGCCGGCCGCCGCCCACACCGCCGTGCTCGTGCGGAGCACTTTCCCACGGAGCGGCTTGTTACGCGGATCGCTCATGCGCCGGCCTCCAGGATTCCGCCCAGCGTCCGGTCGACCGAGCCGGTCCCGGAGACGGGCAGGGCGCCGCCCGGCCGGATCTCCGGCAGGGAGTCGAACAGCTTCTGCAGTTCCCGGCAGTCCGCCGCCTTCGCGTCACCGGTCGTGCTGAGCAGCGAGCACAGCAGCGCGGCCGGATCCTGCGGATGGTCGGGGTTGTTGCGCGTGTCGAGCGTTCCCGCCCCCGCGTTGTAGGCGTTCTGCAGATTCGACAGCCCGGTCGGGGCGACCTCCAGCAGCTCCGCGAGCGCCGCCTGCTGGGTGACCAGCACCTTGGTGACCTTGCTGAGCCCCTCCACGTTCGACGTCAGCGACTTCTTGTTCTTCCGTACGAAGTCCGACACATCGGCGAGCGCCACCCCCAGATGCCGCAGCGCGGCCGCGAGGTCCTTGCGTTCCGCGGCGAGCTGCCCGGCCACCTGCTCCAGGCTGTCGTTGAACGACCGCACGTTCTTGTCGTCGGCGGCCAGCACGGCCGTGAACACCTGCAGATTGCGGATCGTGCCGAACATGTCCTTCCTGCCGTCGGACAGCGTCGTCACCGCCAGGGAGAGGTCCTCCACCGTCTGGTGCAGGTTCTCGCCCTGCCCTTCGAGGTTGTCCGCGCTCACGCCCAGCAGCCGGGACAGCGAACCGTCCTTGTTCGCGCCGCGCGGGCCCAGCGCCTCCGCCGTCGTGTGCAGACTCTCGAAGACGCGGTCCAGCTCGACCGGCACGGCCGTCCGCTTCTCCGGGATGACATCGCCGCTGCGCATCACCGGGCCGCTCCGGTACACCGGCAGCAGCTGTAGGTAACGGTCGCTGACCACCGAGGAGTTGATGATCGCCGCCTTGGCATCGGCAGGGACCCTCCGTCCGGGGTCGTACTCCAGCGTCACCCGCACCCGCTCGCCCTGCGGAGTGATCTCCTTGACCTCACCGATCCGGACGCCCAGCACCCGTACGTCGGAACCGGGATAGATGCCGACCGTGCGCGGGAAGTACGCCGTGACCCGGACCGGATCCGGCTGCGGCCACAGCGTCACGACGGCCGCGGCGATGACCGCCGGCGCCGTGACCAGCGCCGCCCGGCGCAGCAGACGCCTGCTCATCACGAACCTCCCGTCCGCGGGACCACCGGAGTGGCGACCATGTTCTGGATGTAGCTGTCGAACCAGCGGCCGTTGCCGAGGGTGTTGGTGAAGACCCGCACATAGGGCGCCATCAGCTTGATGCTGCGGTCGAGGCTCGCCTGATTGCGTTCGAGCATCGCCACCACCGTGTTCAGGCCCTTGAGCGCCGGGCCGATCTCCGCGTTGTTGTCCTTGACCAGGCCGGACAGCTGGATGCCGAGCGCGGCCGAGCTCTTGAGCAGGGCGTGGATCGCGGCCCGCCGCCGTGCGATCTCCTTGAACAGCGCGTCGCCGTCCTTGACCAGCGTGGAGAACTCGCCGGAGCGCTCCGCGAGCACCTCGCTGACCCCGTTCGCGTGGTCGAGGAGTTCACGCAGCGCCTGGTCGCGGGACGCGACCGTACGGGAGATCTTCGACAGGCCCTTGATGGACGCCTTCACCTCGGCGGGGGAGTCCTCGAAGGTGGTGGAGATGGTGTCGAGCGCCTGCGCCAGCTGCTCCGTGTCGACCTTCTCCGTCGTGGTGGTCAGATCGCTGAAGGCCGCCACGACGTCGTACGCGGGAGTCGTCCGGTTCAGCGGGATCTCGCTGCCCGGCTTCAGCTGCCCCGGACCCTTCGGTTCCAGCGCCAGGTACTTCGCGCCCAGGATCGTCTTGACGCGGATGGCCGCGCCCGTCCTGGTGCCGAAGTCCGGCTCGCCCTTGACGCGGAAGACCACTTTGACGTGGTCTCCGTCCAGGTCCACCTCGTCGACCTTGCCGACTTTCACCCCGGCGATACGGACCTCGTCGCCGGGCTTGAGCCCGCCCGCCTCCGAGAACGCCGCGCTGTACGTCTCCCCGTTGCCGATCAGGGGAAGGCTGTCGGCGTTGAACGCGGCGACGGTCAGCAGCCCGAGCGTGGTGAGGCCGACCACGCCGATCACGACGGGATTCCTCTCCCGGAACGGGATCATGCGCGCCTTCATGCGCACCTCGCACGGGCGACGTGGAGCTCGGGAGTGAGCACCTCACGGGTCTTCGGCAGCACGATCCGGCCGTCGAAGTCACAGAGGTAGAAGTTGAACCAGGAGCCGTACGAGGCCGTCCCCGTCAGCTTGTTGAGCTTGTTCGGCAGCCGCTTCAGCACGCCCTCCACGGTCTTCTCGTTCTTGTTCAGGGTTCCGGTGAGGTCCCTCAGCTCGGCGATGTCGTCGCGCAGTGGAGGCCGGGCGTCCTCGAGCAGGCCCGAGGTGGCCTCCGTCAGTTCGGCGATGTTCACCAGGGAGTCCCCGATGGGCTTGCGGTCGGCGGACAGCCCGGAGACCACTCGCTGGAGCTGCTTGATCAGCCCGGAGAAGCGAGCGCCGCGCTTGTCCAGGGTGGCCAGTACCGTGTTGAGGTTGTCGATCACGGAACCGATCAGCTCGTCGCGGTCGGCGAGCGTGGTGGTGAGCGAGGCGGTGTGGGCGAGCAGGCTGTTCACCGTTCCGCCCTCGCCCTGCAGCGTCTTGATGATCTCGGTGGCGAGCTGGTTGACGTCCTTGGGGCTCAGCGCCGCGAACAGCGGCTTGAATCCGTTCAGCAGCGCGTTGAGATCGAGCGCGGGCTGTGTCCGGGACAGCGGAATCCGCTCTCCGGGCGCCAGCCGGGTGCCGTCGCCGGCTCCCTCCGTCAGCGCGATGTACCGCGAGCCGACCAGGTTGCGGTAGCGGATGACCGCCCCGGTGCTGGTGAACAGCGGACGGTCGTGGGTGACGGTGAAGGTGACCTCCGCCAGCGTCCGGTCCGTGATGCGGATGTCCTGCACCTCACCGACCCGCACCCCGGCCACGCGGATGTCGTCGCCCTCCTCCAGGCCGGTGACATCGCTGAACACCGCCTTGTACGTGTGCTCGGGAGTGAAGGAGATGTTGACGATGGTGGCAGCGAGCAGTGTGGTCGCGAGCACCGTCACCACCGCGAAGAGACTGAACTTGATCAGCGGTGCCGCGGTCTCCCTGGCGCGCTTGAAGCGGAGGAACCTCATGCGACGCTCACCGCCGTTCCCCGGGCCATCGGACCGAACAGCAGCGTCGCCACCGCGGGCACCTCATCGGCCGGCACACCCATGACGGGTGCGACGAGCGAGCTCACGGCACGCTGCTCGGCCGCGGTGGCGGACACCGTGGACGCCTGGGACGCACTCGACGTACCGCGCGTGCCGTCGTTCAGCTTGTCGTGCGGTGCCGGGACCCGCGGATGAGGCATTCCGTGGCAGTCGGGTCCCGAGCGCTCTCCGTAGCGAGGTTCCTCGCCGGGCTCGTACGCGCCCTGCGGGCGGACGACTTCCAGGGTGATACGCATCTTTCCGCCTTTGAAGGTCTGTTCTGCCGCCTTCTCCTGCCGCACCAGGCCGTCGAGAAGGCAGGGGTACTCCGGCGCGTAGCGGGCGAACAGCGCGAGCGTGGGACGGGAGACCCGGCCCAGGGTGATGAGCCGCCCGGCGTTCTCGTCCAGGAACCCGTCCGCCGTCCTGGCGACGGTGGACGTGGAGGTGAACAGGGTGGCCAGCTGGTCCTGCTTCTCGACGATCGTGCGGCTCGTGGTGACGGTGTTCCGCAGGATCCTCATCAGGTCGGGCGCGGCGTCGCCGTACACCTCGGCGACATCGGCGAACCGCGAGATGTCCTCCTTGATCGACGGCATATGGGGGTTGAGCCGCGCCAGATAGCCCTCGACACGGGTGAGGTTCTCGCCGATCCGGTCGCCGCGGCCCTCGAGAGCGGTGGCGAACGCCGAGAGCGTGGCGTTGAGTTCGGCCGGCCGTACCGTACGCAGCAGCGGCAGCAGGTCGTTCATCAGGTGCTGTACCTCGATGCCGGCCTTGGTGCGGTCCTGGGTGATCACGTCCCCGGCCCGTATGTGCCGCCGGGACGGCTCCCGGGGGGCCACCAGGTCGACGTACTTCTCGCCGAACAGCGTCTTGGGCAGCAGCCGGGCGTGCACATCGGACGGGATGCGGGAGACATGCTCCGGTTTGAGGGCGAGGTCGAGTGTCGCCTTCTCGCCGTCGGCCCGCACCGCGCGGACCTCGCCGACCAGCAGCCCGCGCAGCTTGACGTCGGCCCGCGGCTCCAGCTGGTTGCCGAGCGTGTCGGCCTCCAGCGTGATCCGTACGACGGAGACGAACACCTGCCGGTAGACGGCGACGGACAGCGACAGCAGCAGTGCGATGACCGCGATGAAGACGATGCCGTACACCCTCAGTCTGACGATCCGTGTCCGCATCGGCCCTACCCCGCAATCCGTACGGTCGTGTTGGCGCCCCAGATCGCCAGGCTGAGGAAGAAGTCCAGGACATTGATGGCGACGATGGAGGTACGCACCGCACGGCCGACCGCGACGCCGACTCCTGCCGGCCCGCCGCTCGCGTAGTAGCCGTAGTAGCAGTGCACCAGGATGATCACGACGGCGAAGACGATGACCTTGCCGAAGGACCACAGCACGTCGACCGGAGGCAGATACTGCTGGAAGTAGTGGTCGTACGTGCCCGCGGACTGCCCGTAGTAGCCGGTCGTGATCGTCCGGGCGGCGAAGTACGACGACAGCAGCCCGACCACGTACAGCGGGATCACGGCGACGAAACCGGCGATCATCCGCGTCGTCACCAGGAACGGCAGCGAGGGAACGCCCATCACCTCCAGGGCGTCGGTCTCCTCGCTGATCCGCATCGCGCCGAGCTGGGCGGTGAACCCGGCCCCGACCGTCGCGGACAGCGCGAGCCCCGCCACCAGCGGGGCGATCTCCCGGGTGTTGAAGTACGCCGACAGGAACGCCACGAAATTGGACGTGCCCAGCTGATTGAGCGCGGCGTACCCCTGCAGGCCCACCTCTGTGCCGGTGAAGAACGACAGGAAGGCGATCACGCCCACGGTGCCGCCGACGACGGCCAGTGCGCCCCGGCCGAAACTCACCTCGGCGAGCAGCCGCAGGATCTCCTTCTTGTAGCGGCGCAGGGTGCGCCCGGTCCAGGCCAGCGAGCGCCCGTAGAAGGACAGCTGGGCGCCCAGCTCCTCCAGGGAACGGAGCGGACGCCCCACGAAACGGTGGATGAGCGCCATCCCTCACCCCTTCTGCGGAACGATTTGGAAGTACACGGCGGTCATCACGAAGTTCGTCACGAACAGCAACATGAAGGTGATCACCACCGACTGGTTCACCGCGTCGCCCACGCCCTTCGGCCCGCCCTTGGCGGTCAGCCCCTTGTACGAGGCGACGATCGCGGCGATCGCGCCGAACACCAGGGCCTTCAGCTCGGCCGCCCACAGGTCCGACAGTTGAGCGAGCGTGGTGAAGGAGGCCAGATAGGCGCCGGGTGTGCCGTTCTGCAGGATGACGTTGAAGAAGTAGCCGCCGGCCACTCCGACCACCGACACCAGACCGTTGAGCAGCACCGCGACCACCATCGAGGCCAGCACCCGCGGGACGACCAGCCGGTGGATCGGATCGATGCCCAGCACCTGCATGGCGTCGATCTCCTCACGGATCTTGCGCGCCCCGAGGTCCGCGCAGATCGCCGTGCCGCCCGCCCCGGCGATCAGCAGCGCGGTGACGATCGGCGATGCCTCGCGCAGCACCGCCAGCACCGAGGCCGCGCCCGAGAACGACTGGGCGCCGAGCTGCCGGGTCAGGCTGCCGATCTGCAGCGCGATGACCGCGCCGAAGGGGATGGAGACCAGTGCGGTGGGCAGGATCGTGACGCTCGCGATGAACCAGGCCTGTTGGATGAACTCCCGCACCTGGAACGGCCGTCGGGGGAGCGTCCTGACGACGTCCAGGGCCATGGCGAACAGGCTGCCTGAGTGTCTGAGCGCTCCGATCGGGTTGAGGCTCATGCGTCCGCCACCTCCCGCGCCTTCTCGTGCTCGGCGATCGCCTTCCAGCGGGGCGGGCGGGCGATACCGGGGCTGGGCAGCAGCCGCGGCGTCATCTCCTGGGCGCCCGGGCCCGTACCCTCGTCGAGCCCCGCCAGTTCCTGCTCGACCTGGGCGGCGTCCTTCTCCTCCGCCATGCCGATCGGCCCCTGCATCCGGCCGTTCAGGAACTGCCGTACGACCGGCTCTTCGCTGGTCAGCAGCTGCTCGCGAGGGCCGAACATCACCAGCTCCCGGCGGAACAGCAGCCCGATGTTGTCCGGGACCTGGCGGGCCGAGGCGATGTCGTGGGTGACGATCAGGAAGGTCGCGTCGATCTGCGCGTTGAGATCGACGATCAGCTGGTTGAGATAGGCCACCCGCACCGGATCGAGACCCGAGTCCGGCTCGTCGAACAGAATGATCTCAGGATCGAGCACCAGGGCCCGCGCGAGACCGGCCCGTTTGCGCATACCGCCGGATATCTCGCCGGGGAGCTTCTCCTCCGCCCCGATCAGGCCGACCATGTCCATCTTCTCGAGGACGATCCGTCTGATCTCGCTCTCCGGTTTACGGGTGTGCTCGCGCAGCGGGAAGGCGATGTTGTCGTACAGATTCATCGACCCGAACAGCGCGCCGTCCTGGAAGAGGACACCGAAGAGCTTCCGGATCTCGTACAGGTCGTGCTCGCGGAGCCTCGTGATGTCCCTGTCCGCGATCCGGATCGAGCCGCGCTCCGGTTTGAGCAGCCCGACGAGCGTCTTGAGGAACACCGACTTGCCCGTGCCCGAGGGGCCGAGCATGACCGAGATCTCCCCGGCGGGCAGCGTCAGCGAGACGTCCTGCCAGATGACCTGGTGGCCGAAGGACTTGGTCAGCCCTTCCACACAGATCTCGACACCCATCCGGTTCACCCTTCAGCCGTGGAGCAGCTCCGACACCTGCTCTACGGGGGAGGGGGGCGCGTCCGTCGCGACGAGCTCGAAATTTTTTACGAGTGCGCAACCGGGGGTGAACGTGGGTGTGCGGGGACCTGGCGGAATGCCCGCGGCGGGCGTTTCCCCTCCCCGCCCCTTCCCGAACCGGGGGCAAGCCCCCAGACCCCCGGGGCGCTGTCCCGAACCCCGCGCCGCAATCGCCGGCGGGGCTGGATTTCGGGGCTCCGCCCCGGACCCGGCTCCTCAATCGCCGGACGGGCTCCAATGGAGCCCGTCCGGGGGTCCCCCAGGCGAAGCTCTGGGGAGATCGAGGACACGGCCGAAGGCCGTACGGGGGTCTGGGGGCAAAGCCCCCAGTTACGGGAAGGGGCGGGACAGGGGAAAGGCACACCCCGGGCGGGCGTCAGGACGCAGGGCCGCCTGCCGGAAGCTCGACGGACGCGTCCTGTGGGTCCGGCAACGACACGGGGGCCGACGGCGGCGTCCTCACGACCGACGGCACGGACCCTTCCGGTACGGCCGGCACGTCGGGGACGTCCGGGACATCCGGGAGGTCCTGAACGTCCAGGACCTCCGGCACCTCCGGCACCGTCGGCACAGCGGGAACGGCCGGGGCGGGCAGCCGCGGCAGCGACGGCAGCGCGGCCTCCGGCAGAAGCGGCGGGACCGGCACGCCGCCGGACGGTGCGGTCACGCCCGGCGTGGGCGCCGTCGTGGGGCCGGCGGAAGTGTCCGCCGCCGGAGGCCCTGCGGGGCCGTCACCGGGCCACACCTCCGCGGCCTGCGAGGTGGCGGGCGAGACCGCAGGCCGCTCCTCGTCGTGGGCGTACGGCAGCACGAACCCCGCGACGACCAGCGTCGCCGCCGTCGACGCCGCGCCCACCACCTGCGCGTTGCCCACCGCCCGCGGACGTCCGCGCTCCCACAGCCACAGCGCGAGCCCCAACGTGCCGGCCAGCGAATTGCGCAGCGTCCGACGCGCCCTCGCCAGCAGCGACTCGACCGTCCGGTAGCTCAGCCCCATCTTCACCGCGACCTGCCCGACGTCGAGATCCTCGGACTTCAGCCAGAGTGCCTCTGCCTGCCGGGCGGGCAGCTCCCCGCTCCGTACGGCCAGCCACTTCGCCTCGGCCCGGTCGCACACCACCTCGTCGACGGGTGCCGGGCCCGGCGCGATCAACGTCGGGCTGCTGCGTACCTCGGCCTCGCGGTTGACCTGCCGGTACCGGTCGACGCACAGCCGCATGGTCACCGTCGTCAGCCAGGCGCCCAGCCGCTCGTCGTCAAGGTGCGGGTGCTCCGCGGCACGCAGCATCGCCTCGTGCACGGCGTCCTCGGCGTCCTCCATGCTCATTGACCTGCGGCGGGCCACCTTGAGCAGATGCTCCCGGTGGCTCCATGCCCGCTGCCATCGGTCGCGGGCCGCTTCCGCTTCCGCATCCAGATCGTCCAGATCGTCCAGACCGTCCGTAACGTCCCGACCATCCGTACCGTCCGGATTCGAGGCATGCATGTCCGTCGCCATGAGGGCCCCTTCGCGCTCACCGCCGGTCCCTGCCGCCCGGCGGGAGGCGACATTACCGCCCGGTATCGGGAGTTGGGGAGGGGGTGGCGGCCAACGAATCCGTACCGTTGCCGACCACCGGATCAGTGGTCGGCAGCACCTCGCCGCCGGGCACCTCAACGCCGTTTGCGGGCACGGGCATTGCGGGCTCCGTAGGCGTGCCGGCCCCGCCCGTCGGCCAGGTCTTCGACGGCGACGGCGACGGCGACTGCGAGGCCGGGCCGTCGGTACCCCCGTCGCCCGGACGGCCGGGCCGCGCCGGAGCGCGCGACGGGGAGGGCTCCGGGCGCCCCGTACCGGATGTCTCGGGCCTCGGACGGACGGCGGCCCCGGCCGCGCCACCGCGGTCCGGCATCACCCGGTGCCCTTCGAGAAAGTAGGCGAGCCAGGCCCTGACCGTGCGCAGATAGACCTCGGAGCGGTTGTAGCCGAGAATCGCGCGGTCCAGGTCGTTCGGGTGGGAGAGGTCTCGTCCGCCCGCGCACAGATAGCGGCCCGCTGCGAGCGCCGCGTCGTGGATGTTGCCGGGGTCGGACCGTCCGTCACCGTTGCCGTCGGCGCCCCAGACGGCCCAGGTCGACGGGATGAACTGCATCGGGCCGACTGCGCGGTCGTACACAGGGTCCCCGTCGTACGTCCCGCCGTCCGTGTCCCTGATGAGGGCGAAGCCGTTGCCGTCCAGCCGCGGTCCAAGGATCGGCGTGAGGGTCGTGCCGTCCGGCGTCACCCGGCCGCCACGTGCCTGCCCGGACTCCACTTGACCGATCGCGGCGAGCAGTTGCCAGCGCAGCCGGCAGCCCGGCGTGCTGCGCGTGAGCGCGGCCTCAGCCCGGCGGTACGCGGTCAAGACCGTGGCCGGCAGTGCGCCGGCCGTCGCGACACCCCCGTCCGAGGCGCGGTCCGCGGTGCGGTCCGCGTCGGTGCCGGCCCCACCCCGCGGCTGCAGCGGCGGGAGTTCCGTGCGATACGGAGAGTCGCCGGAGACGCTCGGCCCGGTTATGGCCGGGACCTCGTCCGAGAGAGCGGAGGCCGGCGCCCCCGATGCCTGTGAGGCGGTCAGCACCGCCGTGGCCGCCGCCGCGACGACCGTTCCCTTGACAGCTCTGCGCCTGTGCCCTGTCATGACGCCCACCCCTCCCTGTCGTGCCGCCGCACCGGAGATGAGGGCCGGCACGGCTTCCGTCACCGGCTCTACGCGGGAAGGACGCCGATCCGTCGCGCGGCGAGGAGGGAATTTCCGGGGCCGGGGGCGGGGGCGCCACCGCAGGCGGGCTTAACGTGGGGGCATGCTGCGATTGCGAGTGGAGTTCACTACAGAGCCCTTCGACCTGGACGAAGCCCCGGCCCATGCGCTGGTGGCCCGCGAGGTGATCCAGGCGGCCGATCTGGACGCCGTGGACGTGGGACCGTTCGGCAACACGGCAGAAGGCGGCGCCGACCAGGTACTCACCGCGGTCGACTCGCTGCTGCGCCAGGCTCTGGGCGCGGGCGCCACTCGGGTCTCACTGCAGGTCAATGTGATCGGGGAGGGCGAGAAGTGACCGAGCCGGGAGATCACCCCCTGGTCACCGCGGTGAAGCCGCTGGTCGACGCGATGGGCGCCGAAATACTTCGACCGGAGCAGGCGACGGCGGACGATGTCGTCCTCGCCTGGGAGGGGGTGGAGGTTCTCGCCGTGCGGCTGCCCCAGCTCTCGGACTCGCTCGACCACATTCTGGCCGCCATGGAGCGGCGGTACGGCATGCCCCTGTCCGCGCTGGACCGCAAGACGAAGCAGTCCGTCGTACGGACCCTGGAGGCCCGCGGCGCTTTCTCGGTACGCCATGGCGTGGAGACCGTGGCCGGTGCACTCGGCGTCAGCCGATTCACCGTCTACAACTACCTCAACCGTGAGAACACGGCCCGGGACACAAAAGGCAGGTAGAAGGCTCATGAGTGGGCGTCGGAACCCTTCGGGGCGCCGACCGTCTCACAATCTCGTCCGGGTCCGGACGGCCGCCCGGTGCGGATGGCGCCCGGGCTGACCACACCCCCGACCCGACCTGCGGTGATTCGCCGGCACCCCGGCGGGCAGGCCGCAACAGCCAGTCGTTCGGACCGGTGATCACTGGGAAAACGCCACCAAGAGTGAGTGACTGACGACTCTCCGTGCGAAGCCGCCGTCCAGATGTCGGGACGGCGGCTTTTCCGTCAACGAAGTTTCAACAAAGTGTTGACGCGGTGTCGGGGGAAGGCGTTAGCTGTCCGCAGCCCGTCAGACGTACCTCGCAGAACAGCCACGGAGGCTCCCGTGTCCTCGACTTCCGTACCGGGCCTCGCCCGGTTCAACACCTCGGCGGACAGTGAGGCCCAGGCCGTACTGCACGAGGTGTGCGCGAGCTCGGCATGGGGCAGCAAGCTGCTCGCCCAGCGCCCGTACGCCACCGCGGAAGCCCTCTTCGCCGCCAGTGACGCCGCCATGGCCGAGCTGACCGCGGACGATCTGGCCGAAGCGATGGCCGGGCACCCGCCCATCGGCCGTCCCAGGCCCGGCGACCCGACCTCCTCCCGGGAGCAGAGCGGGATGGCCGGTGCCACCGTGGAACTCAAGGCCGAGATGCTCGAACTCAACCTGGCCTACCAGGACAGGTTCGGCCATGTCTTCCTGATCTGCGCCACCGGCCGCACCGGTGAGCAGATGAGGGACGCCGTCCGTGAGCGGATCGACAACTCGCCGGAGCAGGAGCGGGAGATCGTCCGCACCGAGCTGGGCAAGATCAACCGCATCCGGCTGGCCCGCCTCGTGGAGGAAGAGAACCGATGAGCACCGAGACCACAGCGTCGGTGTCCACACACATCCTGGACACCAGCATCGGCCGCCCCGCCGAGGGCGTCGCCATCTCCCTGTCGGCCCGCGAGGGCTCGGGCGCGGAGTGGGTGGCGCTCGGCGGAGGCGCGACCGACGCGGACGGGCGCTGCAAGGACCTGCCGGCGCTGCCGGAGGGCACGACCCACGTACGGCTCGACTTCGAGACCGAGGCGTACTTCGCGAAAAAGCAAGCCGATGCGCAGCAGGACGCCCCCGCGAATCGGGACAGCGGTGCGGCCGGAGTGTTCTTCCCCGAGGTGGCGATCACCTTCGCCGTCGTACCGGGCGAGCACTACCACGTACCGCTGCTGCTCAACCCGTTCGGCTACTCCGTTTACCGAGGGAGCTAGCAGACATGCCCACGATTCTCGGCCAGAACCAGTACGGCAAAGCAGAGAACCGCGTCGTCAGGATCACGCGGGACGGCGACACCCACCACATCAAGGACCTCAACGTCTCCGTCGCGCTCTCCGGAGACATGGACGACGTCCACTACTCCGGCTCGAACGCCAACGTCCTGCCGACCGACACCACCAAGAACACGGTGTACGCGTTCGCCAAGGAGTACGGCATCGAGTCCGCCGAGCAGTTCGGCATCCACCTCGCCCGTCACTTCGTGACCTCCCAGGAGCCGATCCACCAGGCGCGCATCCGCATCGAGGAGTACGCCTGGGAGCGCATCGCGACCTCCGACGCCAACTCCAAGTTCATCGGCGCCGACGAGGTCAAGCACTCCTTCGTCCGCAAGGGCCAGGAGACCCGGGTCACCCAGATCACCTACGACGGCGAGTCCTGGGAGGTCGTCTCCGGGCTCAAGGACCTGATCGTCATGAACTCGACGAACTCCGAGTTCTGGGGCTACGTCAAGGACAAGTACACGACGCTCCAGGAGGCGTACGACCGCATCCTGGCCACCCAGGTCTCCGGCCGCTGGCGGTTCAACTGGACCGACGACGAGCAGAAGATGCCGAACTGGGAGAAGTCCTACGAGCAGGTCAGGAAGCACATGCTCCAGGCCTTCGCCGAGACGTACTCCCTGTCGCTGCAGCAGACGCTGTACCAGATGGGCTCACGCATCATCAACAACCGCGCGGAGATCGACGAGGTCCGCTTCTCCCTGCCGAACAAGCACCACTTCCTCGTCGACCTGGAGCCGTTCGGCCTCAAGAACGACAACGAGGTCTACTTCGCCGCCGACCGCCCGTACGGCCTGATCGAGGCCACGATCCTGCGGGACGGCGTCGAGCCGCGCATCCCGGTCGACACGACCAACCTCTGACACGGGACCGGTACGGCCCCGCCCGCCCCGACCGGGCGGGTCCGCACCGGACCGGAGGGACCAGGTGGTTTCCTTGACACCCGCACGGACAGCCGCACGGACACGTTCACGGACAGCCGCGCGGACCCGTTCACGGACACCCGCACGGACACGATCACGCCGTGCGGGAGCAGCCGCGGCGGTCCTGCTCGACCGGTCCTCCCGCGTGTCCCTCCCCCAGACCGCCCACCCGGCCCTGTATCTGTTCTCCGACCTGTCCTTCCATCCTTTCGGCACCCACAGTCACGCCGCTGTGGCACTCAAATCTCCCAGGGTCCTGCCGTGCCCTCACCGCCACTGAGAGACAAAGGACGCACCGCCATGGCAGCACCGGCAGCAGCCCCGCGCATCGTCATCGAGAACTGTGCGATCGCGACCGTGGACGCCGACGACACCGAGTACGTCTCGGGCCACATCGTCGTCGCCGGCAACCGGATCGAGTCGATCGGCGCCGGCAAGGCACCCGAGAACCTGGAGAACGTGGTCCGCCGCGTCGACGGCACCGGCCACCTCGCCACCCCGGGCCTGGTCAACACGCACCACCACTTCTACCAGTGGATCACCCGCGGTCTGGCCACCGACCACAACCTCTTCAACTGGCTCGTCGCCCTCTACCCGACCTGGGCGCGCATCGACGAGCAGATGACGTACGCCGCCGCGCAGGGCTCCCTCGCGATGATGGCGCGCGGCGGCGTCACCACCGCGATGGACCACCACTACGTCTTCCCGAGGAACTCCGGCGACCTCTCCGGCTCCATCATCCGGGCCGCGTCCGAGCTGGGTGTCCGCTTCACCCTGGCCCGCGGATCGATGGACCGCAGCGAGAAGGACGGCGGACTGCCGCCGGACTTCGCCGTCGAGACCCTCGAAGGCGCCCTGGCCGCCACCGAGGAGACCATCGACCGGCACCACGACGCCTCCTTCGACTCGATGACGCAGATCGCGGTCGCCCCCTGCTCCCCGTTCTCGGTCTCCACCGAACTGCTCAAGCAGGGCGCGGAACTGGCCCGGCGCAAGGGCGTACGCCTCCACACCCACGGCAGCGAGACCGTGGAGGAGGAGAAGTTCTGCCACGAGCTGTTCGGCATGGGCCCGACCGACTACTTCGAGTCGACCGGCTGGCTCGGCGAGGACGTGTGGATGGCGCACTGCGTCCACATGAACGACTCCGACATCGAGGCCTTCGCCCGCACGAAGACCGGTGTCGCGCACTGCCCGTCCTCCAACGCCCGCCTCGCCGCGGGCATCGCCCGCGTCCCCGACATGCTGGCGGCCGGCGTCCCGGTCGGCCTCGGCGTCGACGGCACCGCCTCCAACGAGTCCGGCGAACTGCACACCGAGCTGCGCAACGCCCTCCTGATCAACCGCCTCAACCCCGCGCACCGCGAGGCCGCGCTGAATGCGCGTCAGGCCCTGCGCCTCGGCACGTACGGTGGCGCGCAGGTCCTCGGCCGCGCCTCGCAGATCGGCTCGCTGGAGCCCGGCAAGCTCGCCGACCTGGTGCTCTGGAAGCTGGACACGCTGGCCCACGCCTCCATCGCCGACCCGGTGACCGCCCTCGTCTTCGGCGCGGCGGCCCCGGTCACCCTCTCCCTCGTGAACGGCGAGCCGGTCGTCGAGAACAGCCGGCTGCTCAACGTCGACGAGGACGCCATCGCCCGCTCCACGCGGGACGAGGCACAGCGCCTCGCGCGGATCGCCGCGCAGGCCTGACAACCCCCGGTAGTCCGGTCGAGGGGGACGGCCCTCGACCGGCGGCCATGGACCCGAGCGGGGTGCATGGCAGCCGTCGCCGGGGGGTGCGTGCCCCAAACGCACGCACCCCCCGGGACGGTGACTCGTGTCGCCACCCCATCGGCACGCTTTCTCTGGGCGCATCACCACACCACAACAACACCACCCGCAGTACGTCGCACCACTTCGCACCACCTCCCTGACACCCACGTCGATGCCGATGTGTTAACCGACCGGAGGAACCGCCCGTGGCAGCACAGCCCAGGTTTCAGCCCGATGCAGGCCCCGCCCCCGAAGACCGCAAGCACCCGGTCGACGAGACGCTCCCGCCCTTCAAGATGTTCACCAGCGGCCTGCAGCACGTGGCCGCCATGTACGCGGGTGTCGTGGCCCCGCCGATGATCGTGGGCCCCGCCGTGGGCCTCAGCGCCAGGGACACCGCGTTCCTCATGGGCGCCAGCCTCTTCACCGCGGGCATAGCCACCCTGCTCCAGACCCTCGGGTTCTGGAAGGTCGGCGCCCGGCTCCCCTTCGTCAACGGCGTCTCGTTCGCCGGCGTCACCCCGATGATCGCCATCGGCAAGGACCGCGGCTACGACGGCATCGCCGTCATCTTCGGCGCGATCATCGTCGCGAGCGTGCTGGGTTTCGTCCTGACCCCGTACTTCTCCAAACTCGTACGGTTCTTCCCGCCCGTCGTCACCGGCACCGTCATCACCCTGATCGGTGTCTCCCTGCTCCCCGTCGCCTTCCGCTGGGCACAGGGCGGTGATCCGGCCGCACCGGGCTTCGGCTCCATGAAGAACATCGGCATGGCGGCGCTGACCTTCGTGATCGTGCTCGGCCTGAGGAAGCTGCTGCGCGGTTTCCTGCAGCAGATCGCCATCCTGCTGGGCCTGGTCGCCGGCACACTCGTCGCGATCCCCTTGGGGATGACCGGGCTCGACGCCCTGCGCGACGCGGATCCGGTCGGCTTCCCGACCCCGTTCCACTTCGGCGCTCCGCAGTTCGAGATCGCCGCGATCATCTCCATGTGCATCGTGATGCTCGTCTGCATGACCGAGTCCACGGCCGACATGCTCGCCCTCGGCAGGATCGTGGACCGGCCGGCCGACGAGCGGACCATCGAGGGCGGCCTGCGCGCCGACACCCTCGGCAGCGCGATCAGCCCGCTCTTCAACGGCTTCATGTGCAGCGCCTTCGCGCAGAACATCGGCCTGGTCGCCATGACGAAGGTGCGCAGCCGCTACGTCGTCGCGGCCGGCGGCGGCATCCTGGTCCTGCTCGGGCTGTGCCCCGTCGCCGCCTCCGTCATCGCCCTGGTCCCGCTCCCGGTCCTCGGCGGTGCGGGCATCGTCCTCTTCGGCTCGGTCGCCGCGAGCGGCATCCAGACCCTGGCCTCGGCGGCGTTGGAGAAGGGCGAGAACGCGCTGATCGTCGCCGCGGCCGTGGGCATCGGGCTGATCCCGATCGCGGCCCCGGAGTTCTACCACGCCTTCCCGAAGGACCTGCTGGTCGTGCTCGACTCCGGGATCTCGACCGGGTGTGTGGTGGCGATCGTGCTGAACCTGGCCTTCAACCACCTCGGTGTGAAAGACCGTTCGTCCGAGACGCCGTCGGATTCGCAGTCGCAGTCGGAGTCGGAGGCGGAGTCGGAATCGGGGGTGGGGGCGGTCGTGGAGCCGCATCCGGACTCCCATCCGGACCCGCATCCGGACGCGCTTCCGGTGCGCTGAGGCGCGTACGGCGACGGCGTGGACCCCGTGGACCCCGCCGTCGCCGTACTTCCGTGCTACCTCTCCGCTGCTTCTACCTCTGATCTTGGCCAGTGCTCCGCCGTTTACGGCGGGGGTGAAGGCCATCTCAGGACTGCTCTGACCCGCGCGGGTGCACGGGTCCGCAGTGTTGTCCTCAGGCAGCGGGGCGTTGCTGGTTCTCGATGTACTGCTTGACGATGGTCAGCGGTGCCCCGCCGCAGGACCCGGCGAAGTAGGAACCGGACCAGAAGTGTCCGCCCCACAGGTACCGGCGGACGTGGCTGTCGTGTTCCTGGCGCAGGCGGCGGGAGGAGACGCCCTTGAGGCTATTGACCAGCTTGGAGAGCTGCACCTTCGGCGGGTAGTGCACGAGCAGGTGGACGTGGTCGTGTTCGCCGTTGAACTGCTTCAGGTCGGCCTCGAAGTCCGTGCAGACCTCGCGCATTACCTCCTCGCAGCGGGTCAGCATGGCGTCGGTGAATGCCTTCCGCCGGTACTTGGTAACGAAGACCAAGTGGACGTGAAGGTTGTGGACGACGTGACGGCCGGTCCGTACATCTAGGTTTGGGTGCCATCGTGGTGACATGAACCAATACTGTATGGTGCCGTCCGTGAGTGATCACGGCTTGGAGAAGCGGCAGTTCGGGCACCGTGCCCGGCTGGCACTGAATCCTGCCGACGCCCTCAAGGCTGATGACCAGGCGCACGCGGCCCGCACGATGTGGAATCTCCTGCACGCCTGGTGGCAGATGATGCCGAAGGAGAAGCGGACCCTGGCGAACGCGGACGTCGCGATCCGCCAGGCCCGCCAGGACATCGACTTCCTCGCCGTCCTTCCCGCGCAGGCCGCGCAGGCGGTCTTGAAGACGTATTTCCAGGCGTGGAAGAACTGCTGGGACGGCCGGTCGGACGCCCCGAACTTCAAGGCCCGCTTCCGCACCGCGATGACCGTGGATGTGCCGCAGGGTCGGGATTTGAACGTCGTTCGTGTCCACCGCCGGTGGGGCATGGCCAACCTGCCGAAGATCGGCCGTGTCCGCTTCCGCTGGACCAAAGACCTCCCCGTGGGCAAGCACGCCGGCAAAGACAACCGCATCACCGGTGCGCGCCTGGTCAAAGACCCGCTCGGCTGGCACATCGCCTTCCGCGTCCAGACCCTCGAACCGCAGCCCGACCCCCACCAGGGGCCGGAAACCGGCCTCGACGTGGGCATCACCGTGCCCCTCGCCCTGTCCGACGGCGAGGCGTACGGGCACGGCGAATGGCTGACCGTCGGTGAACAGGCCAGGCTCCTGGACCTGGAGCAGCGCGCCGCCCGCCGTAAGAAGCACCGCAAGCCCGGCGAACGCACCTCCCGTCGCTTGCGCCACACCTACGACCAGATCGCAGGGCTCCGCGCGAAAGCCAAGCGCCGGACCTCGGACTGGCAGCACAAGACCACCACCAAGATCGCCGACACGTACGGCACCGTCGTGGTGGAAGCACTCACGATCACGAACATGGTCAAGTCCGCCAAGGGAACCTTGGACCAACCAGGCAAGAACGTCGCCCAGAAATCCGGGCTGAACCGCTCGATCAGCGGGGAGGCATGGGGCCGCACGGTCACCATGCTGACGTACAAGCTCGCCCGACGCGGCGGCACCCTGGCCAAGGTCCCCGCCCCGAACACCTCCCGGCGCTGCTCCGCGTGCGGCTTGACCACGCCCGGCAGCCGGGAGACCCAGGCCCTGTTCGTGTGCAAGAACCCCGACTGCGGATGGACGGGCAACGCCGACCACAACGCAGCCCGGAACATCTTGCACCTGTACCGGATGGGCCACGCGCTCATCCCGGCTGCCGGGAGGGCAGTCGCAAGGCGCGCACCACGCGTCAAGCCCGCCACCGCAAGGTAGGTAGGAATCTCCCTGCTTCAGCTGGGAGAGCACTTCAAGGTACTTCCGAGGCGCCGGGGCCACCCTCAGTCGAGGTGGTAACTGTCGCCGTACACCTTCCAGTCCAACGGCGTGTCCAGGCCGAGGTTGCCCGCGTCGAGGAAGACCCGCTGCGCCGTGTCGACGCGGCTGGTGTCCTCGTGGGCCTCCTCCTGTTTCATCGCCCAGACCCGGGCGTCGAGGAAGGCGTGCAGATACGCGGCCTCGTCGCCTCCCTGCGCCGGCGGCCCGGCCTGACCCAGCGCCCGCTCACGGATGCTGCTGAAGCTGGTGCTGTCACCGCCGTCGCCGTGCATGACGATGGCGTCGTAGTAGATGAACTGTCCGAGGACGCCGATGCCGTCGCTCTTGCCGCGTCCGACGGCCGGGTTGAAGTAGACCCGGTCGCGCTCGTCGTTCTGGGCCTTCCTGAACTCCGGGTCCTGGGCCGCCTCGCGCCAGGCGCCCGGGTAGCCCGGATCGAGGCCCTCGTGCGAGTCGCTGCCGTCGACCTCGCGCAGGGCGGGCAGGTAGCCGGCGAGGATGTTGCCCGGCCGGCGGTCCGTGTAGAGCTCGACCAGATCGAGCATGTCGCCGGTGCCGGAACAGAACCCGATGATGCCGGCCGTGTAGCCGCGGCCGTCGCCGATGTCCTCGATGTACTGGTACTGCGCCTGCCAGTCCAGCGAGGAGTTCTCCGCGCTGGACACCAGCTTCATGGCGATTTCCTTCTTCGCCGGGTCGTCGAGCCCGATGGCGTACGCGCCGGCGGGGTCCTCCGGCGCGGCTGCCTCAGGGGCGGCACCCGCCGTACCGGGCAGGGCCGCGGCCGCGAGCCCGAGCAGGGCGGTCGCGAGAACGGTACGTCGTGCGGTGGTGCTTCGGTGGGGGACGTGCACCTGTGACCTCCAAGGGGAGTTCAGCGCTCCGCTGTTCTGTTAGGAATCTTTCCTATCAGAGGGTGCGGTCCGCGTACACCCCACCCGTGCGCCGTCGCACCCCGGGCCGTTCGGTTCCCGAGCGCCTCAGCTGACTTCGGCCGCCTTCAGCTGTCCTCAGTCGTCTTCGGCTGTGGCCGTCTCAGGGATCCAGTCCGGTCGGCGACCGCTGAGACCGACGACCCGGTCGAGGAGGGGAGCCTCCTCGGGCACGGGCACGATCGGGCCGAACATACCCTCGCGGCCCGGATCGTCCGCGGCCGGGGCCATCAGGGCGTACGACACCTCCAGGCCGGCCTCGTCCGGGGCGTAGTCCTGGCCCGTGGCGCGGGCCAGGTCCCAGGCGTGGAGGAGGAGTTCGTTGAGGGCGACCCGCCCCGCGATCGCGGCCGGGAAGACGATCCCGCCTGCCTGGGTGTCGCCTTCCCAGGCGCCCGGACCGCGCCACGCGGTCACGAGCTCGTCCAGCAGGCGCGGCAGCTCCGTACGCCAGTCGTCCTGCAGGACCCATTCGACCGTGCCCGGGTCCGTGCCGGTCGACGGCCCGAATTCCTTGCCTGCGGCATCGCGGAAGGCCGCCGACAGTCCGACGACATGGGCGAGGAGCTCTCGTACGGCGTACTTCGGACAGGGCGTCGGATTCCCGAGGCTCGCGTCGGTGACGCCTGCCGCGAGCCTTGCCATGCCGGCGGCGACGGGTCCGAGGTCCGGCGTGTTCGTGCTGTTCCTGCTGTCCGTGCTGTCCGTGCAGTCCGTGCTGTTCATGCTGTTCGTGTCCTTCTCGCTGCTCGTCTCCATGACTGTCGGACCGCACCGCGAGCCGGAACTCATCGGTGGGCCGTCCCGGTCGCCCGATCGGGCCATCCGCTCGCGCCGAGCGCCCCGGCCCCGGCGAGCACCCATACGCTCCCGGAGTGACCCGTACCAGTGCCCTGAACACCGGCCTCGACGACTTCCTCGCCTGGGCTCAGACGGAGCGGAAGGCCGCCCTGCCCGTACGCCCCGCGGACGCGCTGCTGACGCTGCTGGCGCTGCACGGCGCGGACCGCCGCGCGGGCGTGCCCGAGCCGACGCCGGAGCTGCTGCGCCGGGTGCTCGTGGAGGATCTGCCCCTGCTGCTGTGGGCGACTCCGGACGAGCTCGCCGCCGTACCGGACGTGCTCACCGCGCTCGCGGACCGGGTGCGCGCGGCGGGCCGCCTGAACGCCAAGCGCCACGCGCGCCTGCTCGCCGCCGTGGAGGAGGCCGTCCCGGAGTGCGAGCGGGCCATGACCGACCCCCGGAATCTGACCTGGCCGCGCTGGTACGCGTCGCTGCTGCGGGCGGACGGGGTCGACGCGGACGACGCCGAAGCCGTACGGGCCTGGCTCGCCGCACTGGACGCCGCACCGCACGCCGACCGCCCCGAACTGCCCGCTCCGCTGCACCGTTCCGATGTCACCGCGAGCACCTTCGCCTCCCGCATCCGGCTCACCGAGGCCCTGATGGCCGCCTTCGCCCAGGACATCGAGGGCCCCTCCGCGGCCGGGCCCCTGCTTCCCGCCACGCCCGCCCTCGCGGCCGACCGGCCCGAGGAGGCGCTCACCGCGGAGCTGGAGGACCTGGCGGCGGCCCTGACCGACCGCTGGACCGCCGCCGGCCTCTGCGCCGCGCTCTTGGGCCCGTACGAGGGACTCGCCCCCGGCCCGGAAGCGCTGCCCCACGTCGTCCTCGCCGACCGTTTCCTCGACGAGCACCTCGACTACTACGGCGACTCCGCCGCGCCGCTGCCGCCACCGGCCGCCCTGCCCGCCCCGGGCGAGATCAGGGCACTGCTGCACGCCGCCCCGCTGCCGGCGGCGCTCGCGGCAGGAACCGACGACGTGCACGAACTCGCCGAGCAGTGCGGCTTCCCCGGACCGGCCACGGCCGTCTGGACCGACGGAACCCCACAGGAACTGACCGAGCTCGCCGCCGACATCCTGGCCGCCGTCGTCGAACGCATCGCCTCCGGCTCCGACCCGGACACGGCGCCGGACGAGGAATACGCCCTCGATGCCGCTCATGTGCTCTACGGGCTGTACGAACGCGGCGGCACCCCCGAGTCCGTGGCCCGCAAGGCCACCGCCCACACCGACCTGACGATCTCCCCGGACATCGAGGACGCACCGGTCGCGGTCCCGGAGTCGGCGCCGCCCGCGTACTCGACGCCCCCGCTCGACGCACTCTCCGCGCTCCTCGGCCTGCCGGAACTGACCGAGGCCGACCGCGCGCATCTCGGCGGACCTGCCCGTGAACTGGCCGCCGTGGTCGACGAGCTGGCGGAGACCGGTTGTGTCTTCCGCACCGGCGACACCTACGGCCTCACGCCGCTCGGCAACGCCGTCGTCCGCCATGTACTGGCCGTGGGGCATGTCGCGGCACCCGACGACGAGACGGTCGCGTCATGGGACGCGGCGGGGATCGTCGCCGCCGTCCAGTACTGGCCGCCGGGCGCCGCCGCGGCGGCTCTCACCACGTGGACGACGGCCCGGGGCGCGACCGACGAGGTCTGGAGCGCACTGCTCGCGGCTGTCTCCACCGCCAAGGCCGAGGACTTCCACCGCACCCTCACCGGGGCGCTCTTCGACCGCCTCGACCGCGCGGCCGTCCCCGACGGCCCCCTGCGCACGGCCCTCGCGGACCCCGTCACCGGCGCCCACGCCCACCGCCTCCTCCACTCCCGGGGCGAGCCCGCGGACCTGGACCTCGTCCCCCCGAACGCCCGTGCCGCGCTCCTCCTCGAAGACCTGGACGCCCGCTGGGCGGCGGACATGCGCGCCTTCGTCGCCGCCGCCTCCGAGGACCGCGACCCGGAGCCGGTCCCCACGGCCCTCCTCGACGCGTTCGACGAGGCCGCCACGACCTGGCCCGGCGGCGTGGAGTCCCTCGTACCCGCGCTGACCGAGGTGGCCCCCGCGGGCGCGGTCCGGGTCCTGGAGGACCTGCGTGACCGTCACCCGGACGGCAGGGTGGCAAACTTGGCGGCGCACGCCGTGAAGGCGGCGAAGGCGACGACGGGACGGACCGCGGCACGCCGCCGCGGTGCGGGAAGGTGAGGCCGCCAGGTGTCCGCGGGAGATGACGCGCCCCTGCCCACGCAGGACCGGGAGCCGGGCGGGCACCGCGTCCAGATCGAGTACTGCACCCAGTGCCGCTGGCTGCCCCGCGCCGCCTGGCTCGCCCAGGAACTCCTCGGCACCTTCGACAGGTCCGAACTCGCCGAAGTCGGGCTGAAACCCGGAATCGGGGGCGTGTTCGTCGTCCGCGTCGACGGCGAGACCGTCTGGGACCGCCGACAGCAGGGCTTTCCCGAACCGACCGCGGTGAAACGCGCCGTCAGGGACCGCGTGGCACCGGGCCGGACCCTGGGCCACTCCGAACGGTAGCGGCTCCTTCCGCACCCTTGCGGGGGCGGCTCCGCCTGTGCCATACAGGTCTGGACCAATGCCCCCGGCGGAAGGAGGCAGTCCGGTGCAACGCCCCCTGCTCATCCCCGTGTTGACGTGCACGACCGCGCTCCTGCTCACCGCGTGCGGCGGCGACGCCCAGGCCAAGGACACCCACAACCCGTCCGCGCCGCGCGGCGTCACCGCGCAGGCGAGCAGCGCCACCTCCGTCCACGTGATGTGGGAGCGCGCGACGGACGACACCGGCGTCAGCGCCTACGAGGTCTTCCGCGCCGGTACGCGGGTGAAATCCGTCCCCGCGGCCACGCACATGACCGACATCGAGGGGCTCACCCCGTCGACCCCGTACACCTTCACGGTCCGCGCCCTCGACGGGGCGGGCAACGCCTCGCCGCACAGCTTGGCCGTACCGGCGACCACCCTGGCTCCGGCGGTCGCCGACAGCCGCCCTCCGACCCCACCGGGCAGCGCGACGGGGCGGGTGCGGGGAGCGCGGGAGGTCACCCTCGCCTGGGGCCGCTCCCGCGACGACCAGGCGGTGACCGCGTACGACATCTACCAGGCCGACTCCCGCATCCACACCGTGCCCGGCACCGCCACCACGGCCCGGGTCACCGGCCTGCGTCCCGGCACGGTCTACACCTTCACGATCCGCGCCCGCGACGCGGCCGACAACTCCTCCCCGGACAGCGCCCCCGTGGACCTCACCACGACCCCGGCCCCGGGCGCCGCCCCCAACACGGCCCCCACCGGCCTCGTCGCCACCGCCCGCAAGGGCAGCGTCGACCTCCACTGGACCCCGCCGGACACCGGCGCCCCGGTGGAGGAGCACCAGCTCTTCCTCAACGGCAAGCTCGCCACCACGATCGTCTGGGGCACCCAACCCCCGCCCGGCCGCGCCACGTACACCTTCACCGTCACCGACCCCCCGGGCACCCGCTACTCGGTCAAACTCCGCGCGAAGCTCCCGGACGGCAACTGGGGGGACTTCTCGGCCCAGCGGACGGTGGTGGTGGGCTCGTAGGGGTTGTGGGACCGAGAGGTTCAGAAGGTGTCGAACGTGTCGAGGTGCCGCCGGATCTCCGCCAGGACCTCCTCGCCGCCGCCCGTGGCCGGAAGGACCCACGGCCTCTCCTCGCCGTTGGCCATGGCGAGGCTGCTGACGAATCGCACGAGGTCCGGAGCCGGTGCGAACGAGTCACGCAGCCACGTGGCGAAGACCGCCGCTTCGCCGGCGGTGACGTCCGTGAGGGTGATGAAGGCGTAGTCGGGCTCCTCCATGGACGAGGTGCCGTCGATCCACATGTCGGGGGCCAGCGCGATCTCGAAGTCGAGCGCTTGCCGGCCGTGTACCGCCGAGGTCCGGTGATCGATGACCGCGCCGGGAAACCCTTGCCGGAGTGCCTGCTCCAGTGACGGCAGGCTGGACCGCCAGGCGCCGCCGTCCTCCTGAGGCGGGTAGAAACCGATGTTGGTGCGGATGTTGCGTCCGGTGGCCACTCTGTTCCTCTGATTCACGGCTGATCGGCCCGATCGAGCACGAACCCCATGCAATGAGTGCGCAGTTGATCGAGAGCCCGGACGAGTGCCGCCACCACCTGCTCGCGTTCCGGCTCCTGAAGTCCGGCCAGGGAGTGGACGACCGCTGCTGTCGTGCCCTCCGGTCTGCGGACACCGACCGTCGTGAAGATGTCCGATGCGAACCAGAGGTAGAGGGTGACCTCGCCGGCCGCAGGATCCGCCAGGACCTCGGGGGGCGGCCTCGTATCACGCACCGGGCGCGCGCCGCCGCTTCCACCCGTGGCGGCGGAGAGAGTGATGTCACCTGTGAGGGGATGGCGGGCCTTCAGCCCGGCGATCGCGAGGCTGTCGAGCATCCGCCCGCAGGTCTCCGACGTCAGATCGGACAGGTACCAGGTGAAGAAGCCGTCAGCCCCCTGCCTCTCGAATGCCTGCGCCGCGAACGACGACCGTCCGAAGACCTCGAGGATGATCTCCTCGGTGCGCCGGCGAGTCACCGGTGCGGCGGAGTACCGGGCGGCACGGACGGCGGCCATGAACTCCTCGGGCAGCTCGGCGTGGTACCGCTCCACGTAGTGGCGGAGTTCGACCGGCCACATCCATGTGCCGTCCGTGACCAGGGAACCGGCTCCGGGGATCCACTCGTCACCGGTGATCGCGTCGCGCTCGGCTCCCATCGCGCTGAAGATCTCGGTCCCCGAGGCAAGGTAGGACAGAAGGCCGGACTCGTCGTGCAGCCCGTACGGCCGCACCGCGTCATGGACGGACGGGGCGGCGGGGTCTGCGTCCTGCGGCGCGAATTCCCGGAAGAACCCAACGCGCTTGATCATGGTTGTCTCCGTGGAACGCCGGCATGCGCTGAAGGCTCGGCGACCGGCGGAAGCCGACGCTCCGTGCAAGGTTACGTACATCGCGCCGTCGGGACGCCATCTCGCGCTCCACGAGCTCGCCGCGGAGCGCCCGGGAATGACACGGGACGAGTTGATCAAGCAAGCGCCCCGTGAGGCCGGGGCGCCAAGTGAACGGGGGCCGGGCCGTTGGGGCCGGGGTCTCGCTACCGTGGCGTTCATGACCGACGACGACTTCTGGGACTGCCCGCCGGAGCAGGGCATCGCGCAGCGCGGGGAGTTCAGGCTCACCCTCGTCGAACGACCCTTCCCCGGTGGCGATGACGCTCTGCCCGCTCATGACCCGGTACGTGCACGGGAGTTCGCCGGCGCCTTCGGGACCATCGACGCGGTGGTGGGGGAGGTGGAGCGGATCGAGGCGACCGAGCGGCCGCCCTTCGCCACCCGCGCCGACCTCGACCTGGTCGGTGTCGGATGCTGGGGAACGGTGACCGAGATCAACGATCCGGCCCTGGTGTTCACCGGGGGCACTTTTCCCCTCGCCGTTCAGGCGCAGGCGCTGGCCGAGCGCTTCCCCGGAGCGGCCGTCATCGGCTCGGCGACGATCGACCACAACATGACCTACGGCACCCACGTCATCCACCACCCGGACGGGGCACGCCTGTTCGCCGCAGGGTGGAGCGGTGAGGGCGACTGGGACCGCGAAGGCACCCCGCACGACGTCGTCGACGCCTTCGGTATCGCCCCCGACGCCCTGGAACGGCAGGGCGTCGACCTCGACGCCGCCCCCGGGGCCTTCGCCTGGGAAGGTCTCGTGCGGCTCGCCCTCCAGCGCGTGGCCCCGCTGTTCCGCAAGGGCCGGGAGCTGTCCGTGTTCCGCGTCCGGCACACCGAAGAGGCCACCGGCGATCTGGAGGAGACCTGGATCGGCGGGCCCGACGGGTTCGGCGAGTTCTGAAGGCCGGGTCCGGCCCGTCATGACGACGATCCGGCCCGTCCTGACGACGGGTTCCGGCACATCCTCACGACGATTTCCGGCGCGTCCCGACCGTAACGATCCGGAAACACCGGCAAGTTGGCGCGGACATGCCGACCGAACGCCGGAACCCCGGCAGGCTCTCCTCATACAGTGGACAACTACCGGCGCATTCCAACCAGTTGACCTCGGAGCCCATGGCGCCGCGTACGTCTCCTGACAGCAATGGGGTTCCCACGGGGGAGAAGCCAGTGAGCATTCAGATACTCGAACGGGCGCGCCACCGGCGTGTGTGGGGGCGCATCGCCGTCGCCCTCACCGCCGCGGCGGCAGTGACCCTGACCGGACTGCCGGCCCTCGACGTGGCGGAGGCCGCGAAGGCGCCCAACGTCAAGCCGAAGCGGTGCGACGAGAAGTTCCTCGGGAAGAAGTTCCCCTCCACCCCGGCCAACTCGGGTCCGCCGGACAGCCTTCCGTACGACGCGTGGCCGAACGACGAGAACTACACGTACGACAACCCGGCGAAGGCGTACGACGGGGTGCTGCCGCCGACCGACGCCCAGCGCGACGCCGCGGGCAAGGACTACCGCAAGTGGCAGCGGAAGTACAACAAGACGAAGAGCCCGGCGGACAAGGTCATGGAGATCTACGCCCGCTACAACTCGCAGTACGACAACTCGACGGGCTACAAGGACTTCAGGCGCTTCCTCGACGTGCGCTACATCGGCGCCCACGGCAACCCGCTCCGGGGCGACGCGTTCGAGGCCCGCATGGTCAAGAAGTACAACATGGTCGGTCCCGACTGGTGGTGCCAGGACCCGATCGAGTACACCGACCCCGAGACCGGCGAGAAGCGCACCCGCGTCGTGGACGCCCACAACCGGCGCACCGAGCGCAAGGTCGAGATGAAGTCCAACGGCAAGGTCGAGACCGACCAGCTCAAGGCCGACCGGCAGATCGCCAAGGAGAAGCCGAAGTCGACCTTCCGGTACCTGACCGGCGCCAGGACCGAGGACACGACGAGGGACCGGATCAAGCAGTTCGACGAGGACCTCAAGCGCGACCGGGGCACCAACCGCACCCAGGCCGGGATCAACGAACGCCGCTCGAACGCCATCGAGCGGACGCAGAAGCCGAACGTCTACACCAACGTCGACAAGCGGTTCAACCCCGATCCGCTCAAGGGCGGCCGGGGGCCGATCATCGACCAGGCCCTGCGGTCCGGGAAGACGATCGAGGAAGCGCGCCGGATCCAGGCGATGTACAACCAGAACAACCAGGGCGGTTACTTCGGCCGCGGGCCGGGAGGCATCGACTTCTCCACCCTGGAGATCAACTACGTCGGCACCCCCGTCAAGGGCAAGGGCCTCGACTATTCGATGAAGGCCGACTACGTCAAGGACCCGGACGAGAACCCGGGCTTCGGCGGTGACGCCAACCTCCAGCTCGCCTCCGACGCCTTCTTCACCTGGCTCGCCCTGACCCCGGACAAGTTCTGGGTCAACCTCAACCCGATCCGCCCCGACGTGATCATGGACAAGGAGTTCGCGACGACCGACGCCGGGCGCATCCTGCTGGAGGCCGACCTGACCCTCAAGCACGACTACGCGGATGCGATGAACCCCGACAAGTACGAGCGCGGGGAGCAGTTCTGGCGCGCGGCCCCCCGCACCCCGGAGGGCATGCCCTGCCTGCCCATCATCCGCCAGTGGATCACCCCGAAGCCCGCGAAGGTCCGGGAGCAGGACGGCGGCATCTACATCCTTGACGCGCCGCTGAAGGTCAACATGGAGGTCCCCACCGGACCCGATGTGCCGCCCAGCACCTGCAAGCTCACCGAGGCGCAGACCAAGCAGGCCGAGACCCTGATCCTCACGATGATCCAGCCGGAGCTCGAACGCCGCGTCAACGACGACACGTCCTACGCCGACCTGCGCCGCGTCTACTCCTCACGGGTGGCCGCCGAGTACGTCCGCCGTCAGGACGCGGTCGGCCCCACCGACTTCCGCAAGATCATCAACAGCAACGACGTCAAGCGGTGGCCGCTCAGGGGCGAGAACAAGGACTGGGACAAGAAGACCGTCTACGACAAGTACGTCCACTCGTACAAGAACGGCGACTACAAGTTCGAGCGCGTCTACGACGGCAAGGTGTGGATCCTGTCCATGGGCGGGGTCGACTTCTCCAAGGCGCCGAAGCAGAACATCAGCCGCACGCAGTTCAACACGCAGCACCGCGGCCTGGACAGGACCACCAGGACGTCCGTCCAGGCCGAGGTGACCTACCAGGACAGCCAGACCGCCTTCCTCGGCGGGTCCACCTCCGAGCAGCCCACCACCCCGGAGGAGCCGAAGCCGACGCCGACGCCGACCGGCCCGGGCGACCCGAAGCCGACCGGCACCCCGTCGACCCCGGCACCCGGCCCGTCGGCCCCCGGCGGTGACCAGACGAATCCGCCGGCGCACGACCCGGACGGTGACCTCGCGGACACCGGCAACAGCACCCCGGTCGGTCTGATCGCCGCGGTGGCCGCGGCGCTCGCGGTCGTGGGCGGCGCGCTGACATGGTGGATGCGACGCCGCAGGTCCGCGGACGGCCGGTCCGTCTGACGGCTGGCTGCCCGCACGCTGTCCCCCGCACCCGTGTCCAGGGTGCGGGGGACAGCTGTTTGGCCGTTCCCGGGCTCCTGCGGCTCCTGTAGCACCTGCGGCTCCTGTGGCTCCTGTGGCACCTCGGCCCGCTCGGGACTGAGGCTCCGTGCGGACAGCGAGCCGCCCCCCGGCCGTGTGCGGTCCAGGGGGCGGCGTCGGTGACGAAACGGGAGATCAGCCGGTGAGCTGCTCGTACGCCGGCAGGGTGAGGAAGTCCGCGTAGTCCTCGTCCAGCGCGACGTGCAGCAGCAGGTCGTGGGCCTGCTGCCACTTGCCTGCCGCGAAGGCCTCCTCGCCGATCTCCTCGCGGATCGCGGCCAGTTCCTCGGCGGCGACCTTGCGGGCCAGCTCGGGAGTGGCGCGTTCGCCGTTCTCGAAGACGACGCCCGCGTTGATCCACTGCCAGATCTGGGAGCGGGAGATCTCGGCGGTGGCGGCGTCCTCCATCAGATTGAAGATGGCGACGGCGCCGAGGCCGCGGAGCCAGGCCTCGATGTAGCGGATCCCGACCTGGACGGCGTTGCGCAGGCCCTCGTAGGTGGGGTGGGCGTCCAGGGAGTCGATGGCGATCAGGTCGCCCGCCGCCACGGACACGTCCTCGCGGAGGCGGTCCTTCTGGTTGGGCTTGTCGCCGAGCACCGCGTCGAAGGAGGCCATGGCGATCGGGACCAGGTCGGGGTGGGCGACCCAGGAGCCGTCGAAGCCGTCGGCGGCCTCGCGGTCCTTGTCGGCCTTGACCTTCTCGAAGGCGACCTTGTTGACCTCCGCGTCGCGCCGCGACGGGATGAAGGCCGCCATGCCGCCGATGGCGTGGGCGCCGCGCCTGTGGCAGGTGCGGACCAGGAGTTCGGTGTACGCACGCATGAACGGCGCGGTCATCGTCACCGCGTTGCGGTCCGGGAGGACGAACTTGGCGCCGCCGTCACGGAAGTTCTTGACGATGGAGAACAGGTAGTCCCAGCGGCCCGCGTTGAGGCCGGCCGCGTGGTCCTTCAGCTCGTAGAGGATCTCGTCCATCTCGTACGCCGCCGTGATCGTCTCGATCAGGACGGTGGCGCGGACGGTGCCCTGCGGGACGCCGACGTAGTCCTGGGCGAAGACGAAGACGTCGTTCCAGAGACGGGCCTCCAGGTGCGACTCGGTCTTGGGCAGGTAGAAGTACGGGCCCTTGCCGAGGTCGATGAGCCGCTTGGCGTTGTGGAAGAAGTACAGGCCGAAGTCGACGAGCGATCCCGGCACCGGGCGGCCCTCGAACGTCAGGTGGCGCTCGTCCAGGTGCCAGCCCCGCGGGCGCATCACGACGGTGGCGAGTTCGTCCGCCGGCCGCAGCGCGTACGACTTGCCCGTGCGGTCGTCGGTGAAGTCGATACGGCGCTCGTAGGCGTCGATCAGATTGAGCTGGCCCAGGACGACGTTCTCCCAGGTGGGCGCCGAGGCGTCCTCGAAGTCGGCGAGCCAGACCTTCGCGCCCGAGTTCAGGGCGTTGATGGTCATCTTGCGGTCGGTCGGGCCGGTGATCTCGACGCGCCGGTCGTTCAGCGCGGCCGGGGCCGGCGCGACCTTCCAGCTCTCGTCCTCGCGGATCTGTGCGGTCTCCGGGAGGAAGTCGAGGGTGCTGGTGCGGGCGATCGCGGCACGACGGTCGGCGCGGCGGGCGAGGAGCTCGTCACGCCGGGGGGTGAACCTCCGGTGCAGCTCGGCGACGAAGGCGAGTGCCGCGTCGGTCAGCACCTCCTCCTGCCGGGGCAGTGGTTCGGCTTCGACGATGGCCAGCGGCGACGGCGCTGGTGCGGACATGAGCTGTCACTTCCTTCAGCGAGCTTCGACGAGCTTCACGGGCGGTGCCCGGCGGCCGCAGCGGCGTCACACGGCACTCAGTGCCAGGGCTCCGAGCTACGGTCGTCGGCCCCGTCCGAGGGTATGGGGCGCTTCTGATCAGTGGATAGTAGTTACCGCATGGTGGAAGTTCAATGGTTTGTTGATGTCGAGATTCTCCGGGTCGACACATCGTGGCGCTCGGTGCCATGCCGTTCACTCAAGGTGCGCCAGATCCTCCGGTGTGTCGATGTCGTACGCCTGAGCCACGTCCCCGCACTCCACCAGTGTGATCTCCTCCTCGTGCTCCAGCAGGTAGTCCCGCGCCCCGCGATCGCCCGAGGCACGCTCCGCCACCCCCGCCCAGTGCCGGGCGCCGAACAGCACCGGATGGCCCCGCCGGCCTTCGTACGCCGCCGACACCAGCGCGGACGAGGACTCACAGGCGGCGACGACCCGCGCCACCGCCGCCGCGCCGATGCCCGGCTGGTCCACCAGCGACACCAGTACCGCGTCCGGCTGTGCGTCCGCCGCGCCGAGTGAGGCGAGGCCCGCCCGCAGAGAGGAGCCCATCCCCTCCTCCCAGTCCGGATTGACGGTCACGACACAGCCCGCCAGCTCGGCCCGCCGCCGCACCTCGTCCGCCGCCGCCCCCAGTACGACGTGCACGGACCGGCAGCCGCCCGCCCGCAGCACCCGCACCGCGTTCTCCACCAGCGGGCGGCCGCGGTGCTCCAGCAGCGCCTTCGGCCGCCCGCCCAGCCGGCGCCCGGCGCCCGCTGCCAGCACCAGTCCTGCGACCTGCGGTCTGTCCGGAGTGTGAGCCATACACCCTGCTTACCTCATCGAGCGGCGCGGTGGCGCGGTGGCGCGACGATCTTGGGCTGGGTGCCGTTCCGACACAGGAGTTCATCGCGGGGGATCTGAACCGATGAGCAGTCGGCAACCGGAACGCCGCGGTGTGTTCCAGCCGTTGGAGCCACGCAGCCGCCGGGCTACGGGCCGGGCCCGGCGGCTGCGCATCAGACGCCGCCTCCCACGTGCCCCGGTCCCGGATCGGACCCCGGCACCTCCATCACGCTCGATCCGACGGTCGGGCGCAAGGCACTGGAAGTAGACACGTCGAGCTGAATTTCGTACCGCGGAGTGGCGAAGCGCCTACGGAATGGCGTTAACTGGCCCGCGACCCCAGGCGCTTGACCACCGTCCGGCGGGTCGTTCACCGGGCAGCACGACGATGTGCGAGGGGGAGAGCTTTGTTGCGGAGCGTGGGGCAGACGCGGGTGACACGGAGCGGCGAGGACCCGAGAGTGACGGAGCTGCGCGCTGCCGTCTCCCGGCTCCGCCGTGAACTGGCCGGGTATCCGGCCGAGTTCGCCGACCGTGGGATCGCGGAGGACGAACTGGCGGCGATGGACGCCATGGCGGTCAGCGGAGTGCCGGAGATCCGGCGGCTGCGGCGCTCACTGCTGCTGATCGCCGGGGCGGTCGGTTCGGTGAGCGCGCTGGCGGGCGGACTGACGAACGTACGGAACGCGGTGGAGATGTTCGGCGAGCCGAAGATCTGACCCGGCTCGTATCGGGTCGGCATACCCTGGGAGACGATGTTCACCTCCCAGGGGCCGACCCTCCGCGAACTCGCCGTCCAGGCGCTCTCGTCGGTCGAACGTGGCTACGACCTGCTCGCGCCGAAGTTCGACCTGACTCCGTTCCGCACACCGGACCGGATCCTCGACGAAACCGTGCGTGAGCTGCGGCCTTTCGGGCCGTTCCGCACCGGGCTCGACGTCTGCTGCGGTACGGGAGCGGGAACCGGGGCCCTGCGGCACCTGTGCGCGGAACGCGTCGTCGGCGTCGACTTCAGCGCGGGCATGCTCGGCATGGCCCGGCACGCCGAGCCCAGCGCGGACTGGGTACGGGCGGATGTGCGCGCCCTGCCGTTCCGGCCGGCCTTCGACCTGGCGGTGAGCTTCGGGGCGTTCGGCCACTTCCTGCCGAAGGAACGACCGGGACTGTTCGCACAGGTGCACGCGGCGCTGAGGCCGGGCGGAATCTTCGCCTTCCCCGTCGGTGCGCCGCCGCACTTCGGCTCTCCGGCGTACCTGGCGATGCTGGGCTTCGATACGGTGATGCGGGTACGGAACCTGGTGTGGCGGCCCGGCTTCGTCATGTACTACCGCACCTTCCCGCTGCGTGAGGTGCTCGCCGAGCTGCAACGGGCCGGGTTCGAGGTGGAGTTGCGGCCGATGGAGGGGCTGGGACGCAGACGGGACGGATCCGTGCGCTGCGCGACGGTGGTGGCGCGGCGCCGGGCCTGACCGTCCGCCGGACGCCTTCCGGTCGCGCCGGGGGCGTGAAGGTCCGCTGGAGCCCTTCCGGACGCGACTGCCCGTCGGACGCCTTCCGGCCGCCACTGCGGCCATGCCGTCCCGTCCTGCCCCGACCCGCGACCCACGACACCAGACCCGCGACCCGTCCACGTCCGCCGACGCTGGGCGGCGCGGACCGGGCCCGTACTCAGCTCTGTGACGCCGCGGTGCTCGCCAGGGCCTCGGATAGCTCCTTCGCCACCGTCTGCAGGATCGGGACGATCTTCTCCGTCGCCGCCTCCGTGACCCGGCCGGCGGGTCCCGAGATGGAGATCGCGGCGGCGGTGGGGGAGTCGGGCACCGGGACGGCGAGGCAGCGCACGCCGATCTCCTGCTCGTTGTCGTCCACCGCGTACCCGGCGCGGCGGACCTGCTCCAGCGCGTCGAGGAACCCCTCAGGCGTGGTGATGGTCTTCTCGGTGGCGGCCGGCATACCGGTGCGGGCGAGCAGCGCCCGTACCTCCTCCGCCGGTGCGTCGGCCAGGAGCGCCTTGCCCACGCCGGT
Organism: Streptomyces sp. NBC_00259; assembly: GCF_036181745.1. Taxonomy (NCBI): domain Bacteria; kingdom Bacillati; phylum Actinomycetota; class Actinomycetes; order Kitasatosporales; family Streptomycetaceae; genus Streptomyces; species Streptomyces sp. NBC_00259. The sequence continues at coordinate 6,534,752 of NZ_CP108080.1, forward strand.
CGAGTGCGGCAGCACGCGTCGGCCGACCTCGGTGAACATCCGCATCGAGTGCTTGGACGGCACCTGAGCGACGTAGACGATCTCGTCGCCGTCGAGCAGCGCCATGTTCGCCGTCTCGCCGGTCTCCTCGACGAGCCGGGCGAGGTACGGGCGGGCCCAGGTGCCCAGCAGCCGGGAGGCACTCTCGCCGAGGCGGATCAGCCGGGGGCCCAGGGCGTAACGGCGGTTCGGCTGCTGGCGTACGTAGCCGCAGGCGACCAGGGTGCGCATGAGGCGGTGGATGGTGGGCAGCGGGAGCCCGCTGCTCGCGGAGAGTTCACTCAGCCCGACCTCGCCCCCGGCATCGGCCATCCGCTCGAGCAGATCGAAGGCGCGCTCGAGGGACTGCACACCGCCGCTGTTGGCGGCGGGCTTGGCGGCGTCGGTGGTGCTGGCGCGGGACGTCGGCACGTCAACGGTCCTTTCAGGCGGACGGGCAAGGTAGCAGCCTACCGGGCGGCTGCGCGGGGCACACCGCTTGCGGCGAGGCGTCGGAGCCGGTCAGGGGGCGTTTGTCCGGGTGCCGGCGGTCACCTCCGATGGTCGCGCGACTTTCGCGCTGTGCATAGCTACGTTTTGCTACTCGAAATTCCCATTCCACTGTGTGGAAACCTCTAAGTGGGGGTTCGCGGGCCCTGGGTGCAAGGCCGGACGGGTCGCCGAGGCCGCTCGCGACGGGTCGCCGGCGCGGCCGGGGAGGTCTTGACGGGCCGGTGCCGGGAGTGAAGACTCCTTCAACAGTTCGTTGAATTTCGCTGTGCGGAAGTGCCGAGGTACGGAAGTGAGGGGCAGGGTGTCCGATAGGGAGGTGAGCACGGACGTGAACACGGACGTGAACAGAGACGTCGTGAACAGAGACGTGAACAGGGACGTGAGCGGCGACGTGAACCTGGTGCTGCGCTCGACACGCGTCGTCACCCCCGACGGCACACGCCCCGCAACGATCGCCGTGGCCGCCGGAAGGATCGCCGCGGTGCTCCCGTACGACACCGAGGTGCCGGCCGGCGCCCGCCTCGAGGACGTCGGCGACGACGCCGTCCTCCCCGGCCTCGTCGACACCCACGTCCATGTGAACGACCCCGGCCGCACCGAGTGGGAAGGCTTCTGGACCGCTACCCGCGCCGCGGCCGCCGGCGGCATCACCACGCTCCTGGACATGCCGCTGAACTCCCTCCCGCCCACGACCACCGTCGGCAACCTGCGCGTCAAGCAGGATGTGGCCCGGCCCAAGGCCCACGTCGACACCGGCTTCTGGGGCGGCGCGATCCCGGACAACGTCAAGGACCTGCGTCCGCTCCACGACGCCGGCGTCTTCGGCTTCAAATGCTTTCTCTCCCCGTCCGGCGTCGAGGAGTTCCCCGAGCTCGACCAGGAGCAGCTCGCCCGCTCCCTGGCCGAGATCGCGGGCCTGGGCGCACTGCTGATCGTGCACGCCGAGGACCCGCACCAGCTGGCCGCCGCCCCGCAGCGCAAGGGCCCGAAGTACGCCGACTTCCTCGCCTCCCGCCCCCGCGACGCCGAGAACACCGCGATCGCCAACCTCATCGCCCAGGCCAAGCGACTGAACGCCCGCGTCCACGTCCTGCACCTGTCCTCGGCCGACGCGCTCCCGCTGATCGCCGCCGCCCGAGCGGAGGGCGTACGGATCACCGCGGAGTCCTGCCCGCACTTCCTCACCCTCACCGCCGAGGAAGTCCCCGACGGGGCAACCGAGTTCAAGTGCTGCCCGCCGATCCGCGAGGCGGCGAACCAGGACGCCCTCTGGCAGGGCCTGGCCGACGGAACGATCGACTGCATCGTCTCCGACCACTCGCCCTGCACCAGCGACCTCAAGACCCCCGACTTCGCCTCCGCCTGGGGCGGGATCTCCTCGCTCCAGCTGGGCCTGCCGGCCATCTGGACCGAGGCCCGCAGGCGCGGCCGCACCCTGGAGGACATCGCCCGCTGGATGTCGGCGGCCCCGGCCGAACTGGCCGGGCTGCGGCAGAAGGGAGCCATCGAGGCCGGCCGCGACGCCGACTTCGCCGTCCTCGCCCCCGAAGAGACCTTCACCGTCGACCCGGCCGAACTCCACCACCGCAACCAGGTCACGGCCTACGCCGGAAAGACCCTGCACGGCGTCGTGAAGTCGACATGGCTGCGCGGCACGCGGATCGTGGAGAACGGCACCCCCGCCGAGCCGACCGGCCGGCTGCTCGAAAGGAACAACTGACACCGTGGCGATACCGTCCTTCACCGGCAACGCGAACCCGTACGCGGGCGGCGACCCGTACGCCGACCACCGCACCGCGGACTTCCCGTTCACCGACTGCGCCAACCTCGCCGACCGCCGGCTCGGCGCGGGTGTGATCGCCGCCAACGACGAGTTCTTCGCCCAGCGCGAGAACCTGCTGCTCCCCGAACCCGCCGAGTTCGACCCCGAGCACTTCGGCCACAAGGGCAAGATCATGGACGGCTGGGAGACCCGGCGCCGCCGCGGCGTCTCGGCCGAGCAGCCGTGGCCGACGGCCGAGGACCACGACTGGGCGCTCGTACGCCTCGGCGCGCCCGGAGTGATCCGCGGCATCGTCGTCGACACCGCCCACTTCCGCGGCAACATGCCCCAGGCCGTCTCCGTCGAAGGCACCTCGGTGGACGGCGCGCCCACGCCGCAGGAACTGCTCTCCGACGGCGTGAAGTGGACGACCCTCGTCCCGCGCACCCCCGTCGGCGGCCACGCCGCCAACGGCTTCGAGATCACCGCCGAACAGCGCTTCACCCACCTTCGCGTCAACCAGCACCCCGACGGCGGCATCGCCCGGCTGCGCGTGTACGGCGAGGTCGTCCCGGACCCCACGTGGCTCGCGACGCTCGGCACGTTCGACGTCGTGGCCCTGGAGAACGGCGGCTCGGTCCAGGACGCGTCCAACCGCTTCTACTCGCCGCCCGCCAACACCATCAACCCCGGCCGCTCCCGCAAGATGGACGACGGCTGGGAGACCGCGCGCCGCCGTGACCGGGGCAACGACTGGATCCGCTACCAGCTCGTCGCCCAGTCCGAGATCCGCGCCGTCGAGATCGACACCGCGTATATGAAGGGGAACTCGGCAGGCTGGGCCTCCCTGTCCATCAAGGACGGCGACAGCGGCGAGGACGGCGACTGGACCGAGTTCCTGCCCCGGACCCGTCTCCAGCCCGACACCAACCACCGCTTCGTGCTGGACGCCCCGACGGTCGGCACCCACGTACGCATCGATATCTTCCCGGACGGCGGCTTCTCCCGCCTGCGCCTCTTCGGCTCCCTCACGGACCAGGGCGCGGCCCACCTCGCCGCCCGCCACCGGGAACTGGGCGGCTGAGCTGCGGCACCGGACCGCCGGGAACCGGGCGGCCGGGCCGCCCTCGCGGACCGGCGGTCCGGCGGCCACGACACCTGCCTCGCGGGACGGACACCTGCCCCGTGGGGCGGAGTGCCCGCCTCGCGGGGTGCACCGGATCCGGGAGCGCCGGTGCGTCCCGCCCGCTGTGACGGTGGCGCGCGTTCAGCGCCGCAGGGCCCAGCTCTGCACGGATTCCAGCGGGCCCTTGGAGAACCGCCGCAGCCACAGCGTGGAGCCCGTCATCAGTACCGTGCACACCGCCGCCCACAGTCCCATCACCCACCAGGGCCTGCCCGACTCGCCGAACCGGTCCGCGAGGCCGAGGCCGATGCCGTACGAGACGAGCACGCACAGGACGTTCTGCAGGACGTAGGCCGACAGGGCCGTCCGCCCCACCGAGGTGAGCCCGCTCAGGAACCGGCCCCCGCTGCGGACCCGGTCCACGACGGCGCCGATCAGACCGATGTAGCCGACCGCCACCAAGGGGGCGGCGCAGTAGCGGCTGAGCAGGAAGCCGTCCGGCACGGCGAGGGCCGACACCGCGGTGAGCGGTACGCCCAGTCCCAGACCCCAGACGAGCATCCGGGCACGGATGCGCCGGCCGGCCGCGTCCGGGCCGAACGCCCCTGCCCGGTACAGCCGTACACCGAGCAGGAACAGGAAGACCAGAAGGCCGAACGACAGCACCGGCTCGAGCCGCAGGGCCACGGCGTTCTCCAGGCGGAAGGCGACCTGGTCCGCGTAACTGCCGTGCGCGTACAGATCGACGACCTCACGGGAGACGCCTCCACCCCCGCCGCCTCCCGTGACGCCCTCGTCCCCGAGCGCGACCAGGGCCGCCGTCAGCCCGCCCATCAGCAGCAGGTGCAGGCCGCCCGCCCACCACATCGCGCGACGGCGAGCCCGCTCGGAACGGGACAGCAGCCAGGCGACGAGCAGGGCCGTGACCGCGTAGCCCATGAGGACGTCCCACGCGAAGACGAGGACGAAATGGACGGTGCCCTCGGCGAGGAGGAAGAGCGCCCGGCCCCGGTACCGGCCAGGCCAGGGCTGCCCGCGCCGTGCGGCGGAGTCGAACTGGATCGCGAGGCCGACGCCGAAGAGAATCGTCAGCATCGACAGGAACTTGCCGTCCGCGACGAGGCGGAACAGGGTCTCGGCGCCGTCGGAGACGGATCCGAAGCCCGTCACGCCGCCGGCGCCCTCGAGGATCCCCCACTCCGCACCGGGCGCGGTGAAGACCCATACGTTCGTCATCAGCGTGCCGAGGATGGCGGTCCCGCGCAGTACGTCGAGCAGGGCCAGCCGGCCGCCTAAGGAGCCCGACGTCTCGGCCGGGGCGGGCACAGTCTTGGTCATGTCCTCATCGTCCGTGCCGTCCCAGGGGGATTCGTCATGGCCGATGACGAACGCGCGCTACGCCGAAGGATGTAGAGGCGACGGCGCCGGCTACGACCTCGGGGCACCGCGTCCGCACTCTTCGCGGTGATCGGGCAGCGCGATGAGTTCCGGGCGCCGGAGGAGTCGGAGCATGTGAGCAGCGAGGAAAGGTATGTGACATGGCACAGCTCACTCTGACCCAGTTCATCACCCTGGACGGTGTCTACCAGGCACCCGGTGGCCCGAACGAGGACACCCGCGGCGGCTTCACGCACGGCGGCTGGAGCTACCCCTACGCGGACGACGACTTCAGCGCCTTCATGACCGGCGTCTTCGACCGCGTCGGGGGCTTCCTCCTCGGCCGCCGTACGTACGACATCTTCGCCGGCGCGTGGCCGAGGGTGACCGACGAGAACGACCCGATCGCCTTCCGCCTCAACTCCCTCCCCAAGTACGTGGTTTCCACGACCCTGGAGAAGGCCGAGTGGAACAACTCGACGATCGTCTCCGGCAACGTCGCCGAGGAGGTCGCCCGGCTCAAGCAGCGGACCGAGGGCGAGCTGCAGATCCACGGCAGCGGCGCCCTCGCCCGGTCCCTGATGGCCCACGACCTCATCGACGAGTTCCACCTGCTGGTCTACCCCGTCGTACTCGGCGCGGGCATGCGGCTGTTCGCGGACGGCGCCCCGCCCACGCGCTTCGAGCTCGCCGCCTCCTCCACCACGAGCACAGGAGTGGCGATCCACACCTACCGGACAGCCGGCCGTCCCGAGTACGGCGCGTTCGAGCTCGCCGAGTGAGGGCGGCCCCGGCCTCGGCCCCGGGGTCGGGAGCAGGCCGGGCCGGGAGCAGGCACCGGGCCCGGGGCACGGAGCAGGCCGGGTCCTGAGAAGCGCCGCGCCGGGAGGACCGCCGGGTCAGGAGGTGACGCGGGCCAGCGCCTCGCGCGCCGCGGTGTGCGCGGCCTCGCGGTCGTGCGGGACCAGGCCGATGCGGGTACGCCGGTCGAGGACGTCGGACTCGTCGAGCGCCCCCTCATGGCGTACGGCCCACAGGAGTTCGGCTCCGGTGACCGGGTGGCCGGGCACGACGGGCCGGGCGAGTGCCGGGTCCGCGAGGCCGAGGGCGTGGACGGCCGGGGCCTCGGCCCCGTAGCGGCGGACCAGGCGCCGCGGCGCGTCGAGTGCGGCCAGCGCGCTCGGCGCGGCAGCGCCCACCAGCGGCAGGGAGGCCGTCCGGCACCGCCCGGCGGCCAGGCCGCGCGCGGTGACGGCGGCGTCGACCGCGTCCTGGGCCATCCGACGGTAGGTGGTGAGCTTTCCGCCGACGACCGTGACGACACCGTCGGGTGACGTCAGCACCGCGTGCTTGCGGGAGATGTCGGCGGTACGGCCCGGCTCCCCCGAAGCGGAGGTGTCCAGCAGCGGCCGCAGCCCGGCGAAGGCACCCACCACGTCGTCGCGGCCGACGGACACGTCGAGCGCGGAGCCGAGGACGTCGAGCAGGAAGCCGATGTCCGTCTCGGGCACCTCCGGTACGTCGGGGACACCGCCCTCGACCGGCTCGTCGGTCAGGCCCACGTACACCCGGCCGTCGCCCTGCGGCAGGACCAGGACGAACCGGTTGGACTCGCCGGGGATCGGGATGTGCATACCGGCCGAGAGACCGCCGAGGGCCTCCGAACGCAGGACGAGGTGCGTGCCGCGGGACGGCCGCAGCCGGATGTCGCCGACGAGTCCGCCCGCCCAGACGCCGGTGGCGTTGACGACCGCACGCGCCCGGATCCGGAGTTCCTCGCCGGTCAGTTCGTCGCGGACCGTGGCTCCCGAGCCGTCGACGGTGAGGGCGCGGACCCGGGTGAGGACGCGGGCGCCGTGCGCGGCGGCGGTGCGGGCGACGGCGGTCACCAGCCGGGCGTCGTCGGCGAGCTGGCCGTCCCAGGACAGCAGTCCGCCGCGCAGCCCGGTCGGCCGCAGCGAGGGTGCCATGTGACGCGTCTCGACCGCGGACAGGGTGCGCGGGGCGGGCAGCGTGGCCCGGGACGTACGCGCGGAGGCCCGCAGCAGGTCGCCGGCCCGGAAGCCCGCCCAGGCCAGCGCGGCCTGGGCGCGGGACACCAGCGGGGTGAGGGGCAGCACGAAGGGCTGGGCGCGCACCAGGTGCGGGGCGGTGCGCTCCATGAGGATGCCCCGTTCGACGGCGCTCTCGTGGGCGACGTCCAGCTGCGCGCTGGCGAGGTAGCGCAGTCCGCCGTGGATGAGCTTGGAGCTCCAGCGGGAGGTGCCGAACGCGACGTCGTGCGCGTCGATCGCGGCGACGGACAGCCCGCGCGAGGCGGCGTCGAGGGCGGCTCCGGCGCCGGTCGCGCCGAGGCCGACGACGAGGACGTCGACCTCCGTGCCGTCGGCGAGTCCGGCCAGCTCCCGCGCCCGGCGCGCCGCGTTCAGCGAGGAACGGGAAGAGGGCCAGGAGGTCGAGGAGAGCGGGAGGGCCGGGGAAGACGACGAGGGTGCGGAAGGCGAGGCGGGCGAGGAGGCGGCGCTCGGGATGCTCATGGCGTGAGGGTCCTCTCCAGGAGGGTCCGCAGCTCTTCGAGGAAGGCCGCGTCGGTGAGCTCGGGGTCGGCCGGGTCGGTCATCGTGCGCAGTGACATCGCGAAGGACTGCACGACCAGCAGCAGTGCGCGCGCCTGCAGGTCGGGGTGCAGCTGCCGGACGGATCCGTCGGCATGACCCTCCGCGAGGGCGCCGGTGATCAGCCCGAGGAGGGCGTCCTGGCTGGCGCCGCGGCGGTCGAGCACATACGGCAGGAGCAGCTCGGGGTCGACATCGATGATCTTGTGGAAGAGCGGATGGGCGCGGAAGGCCGTGACTCCGGCAACCAGGCCCTCGACCAGCCGGGCCCGGGTGGGCGTTCCGGCTTCGGTGGCGGGCATGGCGCCGACGGCGAGCGCGATCCACTCCCGGGTCATCAGGTCGCCGACCAGGGTCCGTACGTCCGGCCAGCGTCGGTACAACGTCATGCGTGACACACCGGCGCGCCGGGCCACGTCAGTGAGGGTGGTCCGGCGTACGCCGACGGCCAGGACGCAGTCACGTGCCGCGTCGAGCACGGCATCTCCGTCCGCATGGTTGTGACGAATGGGCGTCATCTGTCACAGTGTAATGGCAGTGCAGGCCGCGCGGCACCACGCCCCGCGAAACCGACGGTGAAGGACAGACGAAGTGGACATGTTGTGGAGCGGCTGGGGCGACCCGGCCAAGGCGGCCCCGCTGCCCGACTCGGTGATCGGCCTGCTGCGCGATCTGCTCGGCGTCACCCCCCTCGAGAGCGGCCCCGCCGGGCTCGGCGACATCGCCGTGCCCGAGACCGCACTGACCGACGCGGCCCGCCAGGCCCTCACCGGCTGCGTCGGCGACCGCGTCCACGTGCGCACCGACGCGGAGACCCGGATCCGGCACACCCGCGGCAAGTCCACCCCGGACCTGCTACGGATCCGCGCCGGCGAAGTCGACGACATCCCCGCCGCCGTCGTCCTCCCCGGCAGCCACGACGAGGTCCTGGCCGTCCTGCGGGTCTGCGTCGAGCACGGCCTGGCCGCCGTGCCGTTCGGCGGCGGCACCTCCGTCGTCGGAGGCCTGGCACCCGAGGGCAAGCGCGGCTTCGTCGCCCTCGACCTGCGCCGCCTCGACAGCATGCTCACCCTCGACGAGGTCTCCCGCACCGCCTCCTTCCAGCCCGGACTGCGCGCCCCCCACGCCGAGGCACTCCTCAACGAACAGGGCTTCACGCTCGGCCACTTCCCGCAGTCGTACGAGTGGGCCTCCATCGGCGGATTCGCCGCCGCCCGCTCCAGCGGCCAGGCCTCGGCCGGCTACGGCCGCTTCGACGAGATGGTGCTCGGCCTGACCGTCGCCACCCCCGAAGGCACTCTGGACCTCGGCCGCGCGCCCCGCTCCGCGGCCGGCCCCGACCTGCGCCAGCTGGTCCTCGGCTCCGAGGGCGCACTCGGTGTGATCACCTCGGTGACCGTACGGATCCGGCCCCTTCCGCAGACCCGGATCTACGAGGGCTGGCGCTTCCCCTCCTTCGAGGCGGGCGCCGCGGCACTGCGCAAGCTCGCCCAGGACGGCCCCCGGCCGACCGTGCTCCGGCTCTCCGACGAGACCGAGACCTTCGTCGGCCTCGCCCAGCCCGACCGGATCGGCAGCGCCGACGCCCCTCAGCCGGCCGGATGCATGGCCGTCGCCGGATACGAGGGCACCCCCGAGGACACCGCCGACCGGCGTGCCCGCGCCCGTGAGGTGCTGCTGGCCTGCGGCGGCGAGTTCGCGGGCGAGGAGCCGGGCGATCGCTGGGCCCACGGCCGCTACAACGCCCCGTACCTGCGCGACGCCCTCCTCGACGCCGGCGCCTTCGCCGAAACCCTGGAGACCGCCGCCTTCTGGTCCGCCCTCCCCGCGCTCTACGACGCCGTCCGCCAGGCGCTCACCACCACGCTGACCGACACGGGTACACCGCCACTGGTGATGTGTCACATATCCCATGTGTACGAGAACGGTGCCTCGCTCTACTTCACCGTCGTCTCCGCACAGGGCGAGGACCCCGTCGCCCACTGGGCCCCGGCGAAGCGGGCCGCCAACGACGCGATCCTGGCGGCCGGCGGCACGATCAGCCATCATCACGGCGTCGGAACCGACCACCGCGACTGGTTCACCCAGGAGATCGGCCCGGTCGGCGTCCGTGTCCTGCAGGCCGTCAAGGCCGAACTCGACCCCGCCGGGATCCTCAACCCCGGCGTGCTCATCCCCGTCCGCTGACCGGCCCCTGCCTTCCGGAGGCGCATTCATGCGACAGTTCACCGCCGTCGTCAACCCCACCGCGGGCGGCTCCAGCGGTACGGCGGCCCTGCTTCCGCTGGCCCGCCTCCTCCGGGAGGCCGGGGCGCAGCTCGACACCCAGTACAGCCGCAGCCTGGAACACGCCCAGGAACTGGCACGGCACGCCGGCGAGCAGGGCCACGTCGTGCTCGCCGTCGGCGGCGACGGGATAGCCGGCGGCGTCGGCGGGGCCCTCAGCGGCACCGACACCGTCCTCGGCCTCGTCCCCGCCGGGCGCGGCAACGACTTCGCCCGTGCGCTGGGGCTGCCCACCGACGCACCGGCCCTGGCCGAGCTGCTGCTGAACGGCTCGCCCCGGTCGGTCGACACCATCCAGGTCGAATCGGCCGTCCACGCGAACGTGTCCGTCCTCGGCAGCGTGTACGCCGGGGTCGACGCGGTGGCCAACCGGCACGCCAACACCTCGAAGCTGCTGCGCGGCGCGGCCTCGTACTACGCGGGCGGCCTGCGGGCCGTCGCGACCTGGCGGCCCGCGGCGTACACCATCACCGTGGACGGTGTACGCCACGAGCGGTGCGGCTACACCGTCGTCGCGGCCAACTCCGGCTACTACGGCTTCGGCCGCAACATCGCCCCCGGCGCGCGCCTCGACGACGGCCTGCTGGACGTCGTCATCATCCGCCACGCTCCCCGGCGCCTGTTCTTCGCGATGATGAACGAGCTGAAGACGGGCGCCCACATCGAGCGCCCCGAGGTGGAGATCCTCCGGGGCAAGGAGATCCGCGTCGAGGCCGACCGCGCCATCCCGTACGGGGCGGACGGCGAGGTCGACGCGACACTGCCGGTGACGGTCAGGGTGCAACCGGGAGCGCTGAACGTACTCGCCTGAGCGCCCGACCGCCCGACCGCGGACCGCCCGACACGTGTACTGGCCCCGGCCCCCATCGGGGCCAGCACACGGCCCCGCTCACTGCTCGCGCATGCCCCACGGGGAGCCGTACCGCTCCAGCAGATCCAGGAAGGGGCGCGCCTCGAAGGCCTCAGGCCCCAGGATGCCCGCCCCCGACCACGCCCCGGTCGCGAGAAGTTCCAGCGCGACGACCGGGTTCACGGCCGTCTGCCACACCACGGCCTGGCTGCCGTACTCCTTCATGGACCACTCGTTGTCCACGACGTGGTACAGGTACACCTCGCGCGGCCGGCCGTCCTTGCTGCCCTTGACCCAGGTGCCCGCGCAGGTCTTGCCGCGCATCCGGTCGCCGAGCGTGGCCGGGTCGGGCAGACAGGCCGCGACGACATCGCGCGGCGAGACCCGGACCTGCGTTCCGTCGGAGCTCTTCACCGTGACCGGCTCGGTCCGGTCCAGGCCCACCTGGTGCAGCACCCGCAGCGTGTTGACGAAGTCCGTGCCGAGCCCGTACTTGAACGTGACGCGGTCCGCGTCGACCCAGCGGGGGACCAGCAGCACCTCCTCGTGCTCGACGTTCACGCACTCGACGGGCCCGATCCCCTCGGGGAAGTCGAACACCTCGGGCTCGCTGAACGGCGGCGTGGTGAACCAGCCGCGGCCGGTCTCGAAGACCACCGGCGGATTGAGACACTCCTCGATCGTCGTCCAGATGCTGAACGAGGGCGCGAAGTCGTAGCCCTCCACCGTGAGGTCGGCGCCGTCGCGGATGCCGACCTCCTCGATGGTGTCGAAGAGTTCGTCGGCGGCGTGACGGGCGAAGACGTCGGAGAGGCCCGGCTCCACGCCCATGCCCACCAGGGCGAGCCGGCCCGACTGCGACCAGCGGTCGGCCAGTGCGAACTGCTCGTCGCCGAGCTTGACCCCGCACTCCTCGTACGGCCGCTCCGGGTGCGGCCGCGACAAGGACATCGCCATGTCGACGTAGTGCGCTCCGGCGGCGAGCGACGCGCGGAACAACGGCATGACGAAGCGGGGATCCGTCGCGTTGAGCAGGACGTCGCAGCGCTCCCGTTCCAGCAGCTCCGCGACCGACGCCTCGTCCGAGGCGTCGACACGGGCCGAGGCGAACCGGGCCGAGGCCGGATCGCCGGAGCCGGCCGCGCCGAGGGCGGCCACGGCGGCGCCGGCCCGTGCCTCGTCGTAGTCGGCGACGACCATCCGTTCGAAGAAATCACGGCGAGCGGCGATCCGGGTGATGGCTGTCCCCACTCCACCCGCGCCGACCAGCAAGATGCGCATGACCAGGTCCTTCCCTCTTCCCCGGGGACTGTCCCGGGGCCCCGATGAAACTCACCGCCGACTGGTAGCGTCAATGGCGTTGGCATAAGAGGAAGGGCTGGCCATTGCCGAAGAAGGTGGTTCCGGATTCGGAGCGGCGACGCCGCCGTCCGACCCGGACAGGCGTGGTCCTTTCGGAGCAGCTGATCGTCGAGACGGCGCTGCGGATGCTGCGCGAGCACGGCGGAGAGGGACTGACCGCGCGCCGGCTCGGGACGGCGCTCGGGGCCGACCCGAGCACGCTCTACCGCTACTTCCGCGGTATGGACGAGCTGATCCTCGCCGTCGGTGACGAGCTGATCGGCCGGGCGCTGCGGGGCTGGTCGGCGACGGACGACTGGCGCACGGACCTGCGGGAGCTGGGCCTGCGCATTCACGCCGCCTATCTGGCGCATCCGCAGGCGGCGGTGCTGACGGCGAGCCGCGTCTCCGGGCGGGTCCATGAGATCGCCTCGGACGAGACCATCCTCGGTGTGCTGCACCGGGCGGGCTTCCCGGTCCCGGCCGCCGTGCGGATCTACCACTGCTTCATCGACCAGACCCTGGCCTTCGCCGCGCTGGATGCCGCCGCCCTGGCCCTGCCCGAGGAGGCCCGGCTGGCCGACGAGGCCGTCTGGCAGGCGACGTACGCCCGCCTGCCGGCCGACACACACCCGCACATCGCGCCCGCGGCGCCCTATCTGGTCGCGGAGATGAACACCAGCGCCTACCCGGCGGCACTCGACATGCTCATCGCCAGCGCAGCCTCGCAACTCACCGCGCGGTGACCCGACTCACCCGCGGAGGCCGGCGGCGACGCGCACCACCGCGGGTCCGCGGCACGTACACCACCGCGGGTCCGCGGCACGTACACCACCGCGGGTCCGCGGCACGTACACCACCGCGGGTCTGCGGTTCGTACATCACCGCGGGTCCGCGGCACGTACGTCACTGCCGGCTTCCGCTGCGGCCCGCGGCCGTCAGGAACGCGACGCCGAGCACGGCGAGGACGATGTGCGCGTACAGCTCCTTGCCGTCCAGGAAGCCGACCGGTTCGATGAGCCAGCGGGTGAAGCCCATGAGCGCGAACCAGCCGCCGGTCAGCTCCCGCAGCACCCCGCAGACGCCGACGATGATCAGCGCCGCACCGATGAACTCGAGAATCTTCCGCATGCCACGATCGTCGCCCGCCCGCGCCACGTAGTGCGTCCGCCGTCGGTATCCGCTGTCGTCGCCGACAGTCTGAATCTCGCGCGACTTTGGTCTCTTCCTTCCGTGAGGGAGCCCGCGGCCGCTCTCCACCTGCGTAGATTTGTCGATATGACGCGTACGGAGTACCCCTGGCTGCTGCCCTCGGCCATCGCCGACCCGCTCAACCAGGAACTCCCGGGCGACCGAGGCCGCGAGCGGCCGCGGCGGACCGTGCGCGACTGGATCGTGGACACCGTCGCGTTCCTGTTCGCCGCCGGCATCGGCCTGCTCGCCGCGGAGGCGAGCCGCGAGGCCGACAACGCGGGAGCCGTCGTCATCGCCGACCAGCTCATCGGTGCGCTGGCCTGTTGCGCGGTCTGGCTGCGGCGACGCTGGCCCGTCGGGCTCGCCGCCACGCTGATCGCGGTCTCGCTGGTGGTGCCCGTCGCGGGCGGGGCGATGCTGGTGAGCCTGTTCAGCCTCGCCGTGCACCGGCCCTTCCGGCCGGTTGCAGTCCTCGGCGCGCTCGCCCTGGCCGCAAGCGTAGCGACGCCCTTCGTCCGGCCCGATCCGACGACCTCCGTCACCGCCAACATCATCGCCGGGGTCCTGCTGGTCCTGACGGCCATCGGCTGGGCCATGCTCGTACGCTCCCGTCGGCAGCTCGTCGTCGCCCTGCGCGAACGCGCCCACCGGGCCGAGGCCGAGGCCGGCCTGCGCGCCGAGCAGGCCCAGCGGCTCGCCCGCGAGGCCATCGCCCGCGAGATGCACGACGTACTCGCCCACCGGCTCACCCTCCTCAGCGTCCACGCCGGGGCACTGGAGTTCCGGCCCGGCGCACCCCCGGCCGAGATTGCCCGCGCCGCCGGCGTGATCCGCGACAGCTCCCACGAGGCACTTCAGGACCTCCGCGAGATCATCGGTGTCCTGCGCGCCCCGGGCGAAGGGGACGAGAACGACCGTCCGCAACCGACCCTCGCCACCCTCGACGCGCTCGTCGCCGAGTCCCGCCTGGCCGGCATGCGGGTCACCCTCGACAACGCGATCGCCGCACCGGCCGCGGTCCCCGCCGCCACCGGCCGCACCGTCTACCGCATCACCCAGGAAGGCCTCACCAACGCCCGCAAGCACGCCCCCGGGGCCGAGGTCACCGTCAGCGTCCACGGCGGCCCCGGCCAGGGGCTCACCGTCGCGGTCCGCAACCCCGCCCCGGACGGCCCCGTCACCGAAGTCCCCGGCTCCGGCCAGGGACTCATCGGGCTGACCGAACGCGCCACCCTCGCCGGCGGCAGCCTGGAGCACGGAAAGACGGACGACGGCGGGTTCGCCGTACGATCGTGGCTACCGTGGCCCTCATGACCATCCGGGTGCTCATCGTCGACGACGACCCCCTCGTGCGCGCAGGACTCACTTTCATGCTCGGCGGGGCGGAGGACATCGAGATCGTGGGGGAGGGCGCCGACGGCGACGAAGCCACCGACCTCACCGAACGGCTGCGGCCCGACGTCGTCCTCATGGACATCCGGATGCCGCGCGTGGACGGGCTCACCGCCACCGAACGGCTCCGGGCCCGCCCCGACGCACCCGAGGTCGTGGTCCTCACCACCTTCCACGCCGACGAGCAGGTGCTGCGCGCGCTGCGGGCCGGCGCCGCGGGCTTCGTCCTCAAGGACACCCCGCCCACCGAGATCGTCGCCGCCGTACGACGGGTGGCGACCGGCGAACCGGTGCTCTCGCCCGCCGTCACCCGCCAGCTCATGACGCATGTCGCGGGCGCCGCCCCCGACGACCGGCCCGGCCGCGCCCGCGCCCGCCTCGGCACCCTCGCCGAACGGGAACGCGAGGTCGCCGTCGCGGTCGGCCGCGGCCACTCCAACGCCGAGATCGCCGCGAGCCTCTACATGAGCGTGCCGACCGTGAAGACCCATGTGTCCCGCATCCTCGCCAAACTCGGCCTCAACAACCGGGTCCAGATCGCGCTGCTGGTCCATGACGCGGGGATGCTGGACGAGGGGGCGGCCTCGTAGGCTTGGACGATGGCCGTCATCGATCTGGGGGAGTACGGACCGGAGTTCACCGCCTGCCGGGCATGCTGATGCGCGGCAGGTGCCGACTGCCCGTCAGCTGGTGAAAGCCGATCGGTGACATGTCACAGGTGACAAGCGGCAGATGACATGTCACCGATGGCGGTCGCCCTATGACAGGCCGTCGTAGGACAGGCCGCCGGTGACATGTGACAGCCCTCAGAGGCCCGGGATCTCCTCGAGCCGCACCGGACGCCGCTCCCGCCGGGACAGCTCACAGGCCTCCGCGACGCGCAGCGCCTGCAGCGCCTCGCGGCCGTCGCAGGGGTTGTCCAGTTCACCGCTCGCGACCTGGATGAAGGCGTCCAGTTCGGCCTCGTAGGCGGGGGCGAACCGCTCCAGGAAGCCCGGCCACGGCTTGTCGGCGGGCGGCGGGCCCTGCGGTTCGGTGGACGTGATCGGCGTACGGTCGTCGAGGCCGACGGCCACGGTGTCCGACTCGCCGCACAGCTCCATACGGACGTCGTAGCCCGCGCCGTTGCAGCGCGTCGCCGTCGCGGAAGCCAGCGTTCCGTCGTCCAGCGTCAGCACCGCCGCCGCCGTGTCGACATCGCCCGCCTCCCGGAACATCGCCGGCCCGGCGTCGGAACCGGTGGCGTACACCTCCACGATCTCCCGGCCCGTGATCCAGCGCAGGATGTCGAAGTCATGGACCAGGCAGTCGCGGTAGAGGCCGCCCGACAGCGGCAGATACGCGGCGGGCGGCGGCGTCGGGTCGGAGGTGATGGCCCGCACCGTGTGCAGCCGGCCGAGCCGCCCCGAACGCACCAGCTCACGGGCCGTGCCGTACCCGGCGTCGAAGCGCCGCATGAAACCCAGCTGCAGCACGGTGCCCGCCTCGTCCACCTCGCGCAGCGCGCCCAGCGTCCCCGGCAGGTCCAGCGCGATCGGCTTCTCGCAGAAGGCGGGCAGCCCGGCGCGCGCGGCCCGGCCGATCAGATCGGCGTGTGCGGCGGTCGCGGAGGCGATCACGACGGCGTCGACGCCCCAGGTGAAGACCTCGTCGACGGACGGCGCCGCGGTGGCGTCGATGCGGTCGGCGACCTCGCGCGCCCTCCGGGCGTCGGTGTCCGCGACCACCAGGGAGCCCACCTCGCGGTGACGACTGAGGACGCCCGCGTGGAAGGCGCCGATACGTCCGGTTCCGATGAGTCCGATGCGCATGGCCCAAAGGTGGAGTCCGCCGCAGGGCCGTGTCAAGCATTTGTCCTGACAATCGAACGACACAACTTCCGGTCAACAGACCCTGCGACTACTCTCGCAGCGTGCCCAAGCAGCCCAGAGACACCACGGACGCCACCGTGCCGCTCCAGCTCAGCGTGGACCGCACCAGCCCGGTCCCGCTGTACTTCCAGCTGTCCCAGCAGCTGGAGGCGGCCATCGAGCACGGCACGCTCACGCCCGGCAGCCTCCTCGGCAACGAGATCGAGCTGGCGGGCCGGCTCGGGCTGTCCCGCCCCACCGTCCGCCAGGCCATCCAGTCGCTCGTCGACAAGGGCCTGCTGGTGCGCCGCCGAGGTGTCGGCACCCAGGTCGTGCACAGCCAGGTCAAGCGCCCACTGGAGCTGAGCAGCCTCTACGACGACCTGGAGGCGGCGGGCCAGCGCCCCGCGACCCTGGTCCTGCGCAACACCCTCGAACCCGCGACTGCCGAGGTCGCCGCCGCCCTCGGGGTGGCCGAGGGCAGCGACGTCCACCTCGTCGAGCGGCTGCGGTCCGCACACGGCGAGCCGATGGCCCATCTGTGCAACCATCTGCCCGCCGGACTGCTGCCACTGGACACCGGGCAGCTGGAGTCCACCGGGCTCTACCGGATGATGCGTGCCGCGGGAATCACCTTGCACAGCGCCCGGCAGTCGGTCGGCGCCCGCGCCGCCACCGGCGAGGAGGCCGCACTGCTCGGCGAGGAGGCCGGCGCGCCGCTGCTCACGATGCAGCGCACCACGTTCGACGACACCGGACGGGCCGTCGAGTTCGGCTCGCACATCTACCGGGCCTCGCGCTACGCCTTCGAGTTCCAGCTGCTCGTACGTCCGTGAGCGGAGCCTTCCGGATCCTGCCGCACCGGCCCGGAAGACACCCGCGACTCGCACCGCCGCTCGATGTCCGCGTAAGAATGTTCGGACAAAGTATTGACGGGCTCGCCCCACCGACGTAAAAACTCACCCAGCCGCAATCGGGCGGCCGGGAGAGAAGGCGGACCCCACCATGCGCACACCCCGCACGGCAGCAGTCCTGCTCGCCGCACTCGCACTCGCCGCCGCCGGATGCAGCGGCTCCGGCGGCAAGGACGCCGAGGAGAAGCCCGACGGCGGCAAGGGCGGCGGCAAGCCCGCCACGACCGAGCGGCTGAAGATCGCCATGGTGACCCACTCCGGAGAGGGCGACACCTTCTGGGACATCGTCCAGCGCGGCGCCAAGGACGCGGCGGCGAAGGACAACGTGGAGTTCCTGTACGCCGCGAACAAGGAGGGCAAGGAACAGGCCCAGCTGGTCCAGACGTACATCGACCAGGACGTGGACGGCATCGTCGTCACCCTCGCCAAACCGGAAGCGGTCAAGGACGTCGTCAAGAAGGCCGTCGCGGCCGGCATACCCGTCGTCACCATCAACTCCGGCGGGCAGTTCTCGCAGGAGGTCGGCGCGCTCAGCCACATCGGCCAGGACGAGTCCGTCGCCGGTGAGGCGGTCGGCGAGGAGCTCAACGCACGGGGGAAGAAGAAGGCGGTCTGCGTCATCCACGAGCAGGGCAACGTCTCGCTCGAGGACCGCTGCGCGGGAGTGAAGAAGACCTTCAAGGGCACCGTGGAGAACCTCAACGTCGACGGCACCAACATGCCCGCCACCACCTCCTCCATCGAGGCGAAGCTGCAGAGCGGCAAGGACATCGACGCCGTCGTCACCCTCGGCGCGCCGTTCGCCGCCGCCTCCGTCCAGGCCAGGCAGACCGCGGGGAGCAGCGCCGAGATCGACACCTTCGACCTGAACGCCGAGGTCGTCAAGCGGCTCAAGGCCAAGGAGGTCGGCTTCGCCGTCGACCAGCAGCCCTACCTCCAGGGTTATCTCGCCATCGACGAACTGTGGCTCAACAAGACCAACGGCAACGTCATCGGCGGCGGCAAGCCGGTGCTCACGGGACCGGCCCTGGTGACGGAGAAGGACGTCCCCGCGCTGGAGAAGCTCACGGCCGACGGCACACGGTGAGGTACACCGTGACCTGTGCCATGTCACACCCGCCCGCCACCCCCGCGAGGGTGCTCAGGGATACTTACCCCGGAGTACACCAGGCACAGCAAGAGGGGCACGGCGTCGTGGCAAAGGTTCGGACAGGGGTGCGTGCGATCGGCGCGGTGCTGGCGGCGGTGCTCGGAGCATCCCTCGCGGGATGCAGCGCCACCGGCGGCAAGCGCGCGGAGGACGCGCGGAAGGCCGCCGAGGCCCAGGGCCGCGCCGCGGTCAGCACGCCCCGCTGGACCTTCGCCATGGTGACCCACTCCGGGGATGGCGACACCTTCTGGGACATCGTCCAGAAGGGCGCGAAGCAGGCCGCGGTCAAGGACAACATCAAGTTCCTGTACGCCCACAGCGACGAGGCCCAGCAGCAGGCCCAGCTGGTCCAGACGTACATCGACCAGAACGTCGACGGACTGATCGTCACGCTCGCCAAGCCGGACGCGATGAAGGACGTCGTCGCCAAGGCCACCCGCGCCGGCATCCCGGTGATCACCGTGAACTCCGGCTCCGCCGAGTCCAAGGCGTTCGGCGCGCTCAGCCACATCGGCCAGGACGAGACCGTCGCCGGTGAGGCCGTCGGCGACGAGCTCGACAAGCGAGGGAAGAGGAAGGCCCTCTGCGTCCTGCACGAGCAGGGCAACGTGGGCCACGAGCAGCGCTGCGCCGGCACGAAGAAGACCTTCGCGGGGAACCTGCAGAACCTCTACGTCGACGGCACCAACATGCCCGACGTCCAGGCGTCCATCGAGGCCAAGCTCCAGACCGACCCGTCCATCGACGCCGTCGTCACCCTGGGCGCCCCCTTCGCGGACGCCGCGGTCCAGGCGAAGCAGACCGCGGGGAGCAAGGCCGAGATCGACACCTTCGACCTCAACGCCAAGGTCGCCGCCGCACTCGGGGCGGGAAAGCTCGGCTTCGCCGTCGACCAGCAGCCCTACCTCCAGGGCTACGAGGCCGTGGACCTCCTGTGGCTCCACCGCTACAACGCCGATGTGCTCGGCGGCGGACGGCCCGTCCTCACCGGACCGCAGATCATCACCCAGCAGGACGCCGCCGAACTGCAGGACTACACGGAGCGGGGAACCCGATGACCGCGACCGCACCACCCGCGCACGACAAGGCGGGCCCCACCGACGAGCGGCTGCTGCGCACCTCACCGCTGAAGAAGCTGCTCGGCCGCCCCGAACTGGGTTCGGTCGTCGGCGCGGCCGCCGTCTTCGTCTTCTTCTCCGTCGTGGCCGACAGCTTCCTGCGCACCTCCAGCCTCAGCACCGTGCTGTACGCGGCGTCGACCATCGGCATCATGGCCGTGCCCGTCGCCCTGCTGATGATCGGCGGCGAGTTCGACCTGTCGGCCGGCGTGCTGGTGACCAGCTCCGCGCTGATCTCCTCGATGTTCAGCTACCAGATGACGGCGAACGTCTGGGTCGGCGCCCTCGTCTCGCTGCTGGTCACACTCGCCATCGGCGCCTTCAACGGCATCATGCTGGTCCGTACGAAGCTACCGAGCTTCATCATCACGCTCGGTACGTTCCTGATGCTGACCGGCATGAACCTCGGCTTCACCAAGCTGATCAGCGGCACCGTGTCGACGAAGACCATCGCCGACATGGAGGGCTTCGCCTCCGCCAAGAAACTGTTCGCCACCTTCACCGTCGCCGGCGTCGACATCAAGACGACCATCCTGTGGTGGATCGCCCTGGTCGCCGTCGCCACCTGGATCCTGCTGCGCACCCGCTTCGGCAACTGGATCTTCGCGGCCGGCGGCGGCGACGGCGCGGCGCGCGCCGTCGGTGTCCCGGTGGCCAGGACCAAGATCGTCCTGTACATGGGTGTGGCGTTCTGCGCCTGGATCTCCGGCCAGCATCTGCTGTTCTCGTTCGACGTCGTCCAGTCCGGCGAAGGCGTCGGCAACGAGCTGATCTACATCATCGCGGCCGTCATCGGAGGCTGTCTGATCACCGGTGGCTACGGCTCGGCGATCGGCTCCGCGGTCGGTGCCTTCATCTTCGGCATGACCAGCAAGGGCATCGTGTACGCGGAGTGGAACCCGGACTGGTTCAAGTTCTTCCTCGGAGCGATGCTCCTCCTGGCCACCCTGCTCAACGCATGGGTCCGCAAGCGCGCGGAGGCGACACGGTGACAACACCCCACAAGGACACGGTGACAACACCCCACAAGACGGCCACGGCCCTCGTGGAGCTCGACGACGTCAGCAAGTACTACGGCAACATCCGCGCGCTCGAAGGGGTGTCGCTCGAAGTCCACGCGGGCGGCATCACCTGTGTCCTCGGCGACAACGGCGCCGGGAAGTCCACCCTCATCAAGATCATCGCGGGGCTGCACCAGCACGACGCGGGCACCCTCTCGATCGAGGGCGAGGAGACGGTGCTGGCCTCGCCCCGCGAGGCCCTCGACCGGGGCATCGCCACCGTCTACCAGGACCTCGCCGTCGTCCCGCTCATGCCCGTCTGGCGGAACTTCTTCCTCGGCTCCGAGCCGACGAAGGGCAGCGGCCCCTTCAAACGTCTCGACGTCCGCATGATGCGCGAGACCACCCGCGCCGAACTGCTGCGCATGGGCATCGACCTGCGCGACGTCGACCAGCCCATCGGCACCCTGTCCGGCGGCGAGCGGCAGTGCGTGGCGATCGCCCGCGCCGTCTACTTCGGTGCCAGGGTGCTGGTCCTGGACGAGCCGACGGCGGCGCTCGGCGTCAAGCAGTCCGGCGTCGTGCTGAAGTACGTGGCGGCCGCACGCGACGCCGGACTCGGCGTCGTACTGATCACGCACAACCCGCACCACGCCTATCTCGTCGGAGACCGGTTCGTGCTGCTCAAGCGCGGCACCATGGCCGGCAGCCACCGCAAGTCGGAGATCACCCTGGACGAGCTCACCCGTCAGATGGCCGGCGGCAGCGAGCTCGAGGATCTCCGCCATGAGCTGGAGCGCGCCCCCGTCCCGCGTCACGTCGGAGGACATGACCTGGGCCACGGCTGACACCGGTACGGACCGACCGACGTGCGTACGGACCGACGTGTGTACGGACCGACGTGCGTACGCGGGTCCGGGCACGGTCAGCGGGCCGAGTCGAGGCGGCGGGCGACCCAGGGTTCCTGGGCCAGTACGGCCCCCGCCGTGACACCGATCGCGATCGCGGCGCAGAGCACGATCAGCCAGGACAGTATGGTGAAGACCGAGCCGAAGGAGCCGTACTCGGCGAGGTTCCGGTTGATGGCGGCGGGCATGTAGTACCGGCTTCCGATCGACAGCACCGTGACGGCGAAGCCGGTCAGCACCGCGCCCGGCAGCAGCGGGCGCCAGCCGATGAGTCCGCCGAGCAGCAGATGCTGGCTCCACCACCACAGCAGCGTCTGGGACAGCAGCGTGACCGGAACGGCCACCCACAGCCCGACACCGAAACCGTCGCGCACCGGCCCCTGCACGATCAGGACGCCCAGCCACACCGCGATCCAGGCCAGCCAGCGCCAGGCGGCGATCCTCGTGCCCGACCGCGGGATCTGCCAGGCCCTCTTGCACAGCCGCTGCATCGCCCGGCTGCAGGCGGTGGCGGACAGCAGCACGATCACGGCGCCGGCCACACCGGTGGCCTCCCGCAGATTGCTGTCCTTGGACTTGTAGATCTGCTCCAGCTGCGCCCGGGAGTCGCCGGCCAGCCCGAACACCGCGGTCACGGAGCTGACCAGCTGGTCGCGTACCGCCTGCGGGGCGAAGGAGGCGACGACGAACAGCAGCGGGACGGCGGTGAGGAAGCACTGCGCGGCCAGCCGGGTCGCGGAATCCAGGATGTTCACCGAGATCATTCGGGCCGTCAGATGCGTGACGACGGGGAAGCGGGTCTCCGTGCGCGCGACCAGCGCCCGCAGGGATTCCCCCTTCGCCTCGAACTGAGCCGTCCACCATGACGGGCGAAGGAAGGAAGCGCGGCGCCCCGTGGTCATGGCGTTGCTCCTTCCCTGCGTCCCAGGGTGCGGGAGCGGGAGCCGCGCGGCATCTCGGATCAGGTGCCGCATCCGGTGCCACATCACACGTCACACCGGGCGTTGCACCCGGCGTCGCACCAGCCCTCACACCACCTGTCACAGGCGTCCCGCAGCGGGGCCGCTGTGCTCTGTTTGCGTGAGTCCGTCACCCGAGGTGACGATGGACGGTGAGCGGGCCGGGCACCGGCACGCGGTGCGGGCAGCCGGTGCGCCGGCCCGGCCACGGGGCGCTCGGGCTGCCCCAGACCGCAGACGGGAGCGTCATGGTCCTGGACTTGCTGCTCATCGCCGTGGCCATCACCCTCGACCCGTTGCCCATCATGGCGTTCGTGCTGGTGCTCTCGTCCCACAAGGGCGTCTGGCGGGGACTGGTCTTCATCCTCGCCTGGCTGGCCTGCCTCGTCGCGGTGATCGCCGCGGTCCTGCTGTTCACCGGCGGAACCCCGCCGCCGCCCAGGTCACCGCCCTCCACAGCCGCTCTCGCGGCCAAGCTCGCCATCGGCATCGGCCTGGTCGCGTACGGCGAGTACCGGCGCCGGCGCCGCGGCGCGCCACGCCGGCCTCCCTCCGGCCGCGCCAAGCACGCGCACGCGGCCGGGGCGCACTCCCGGGAGGGGAAGGAGAAGGGGACGGACGGGATGACCCCCTGGTCCGCGGCCGGACTCGCCGTCTTCCTCCAGCCGTGGGGCATGGTCGCCGCGGCCGCCACCGTCGTCGTGAAGGCGGACCTGTCCCATCTCACCTCGTATCTGGCCCTGTTCGGGTTCTGCATCCTGGCGACCGCCTCGTTGCTCGCCGCCGAGCTGTACACGGTGTTCGCGCCCCAGGCCGCGGGAGCCCGTCTGCATCGGCTGCGCTCCTGGATGGAGGCGCACGAGGAACCGGCCATCATCGTCGGCTGTCTGCTGATAGGCCTCTGGCTGACCGGCAACAGCATCTACCAGCTCACGAGTTGACCGCCGCGGCCCCGCACCGGGCCCCGTCGGCACGGCCCGCGGGGCCGTTGTGCCGAAGGTGCGAAGCACCCCGGCGAGTGCTGCAATGGCTTCGAGCGCCGCAATGTCACACGGGACGCCGCGTGCCCGAGGCCGCGCCGAGCCATCGGCAGGCGAGCCGCCCCGGAACGCTGATGCGCTCGCAAGGAGTGGTCATGAGCGATGACATCGAAGAAATGGGACCCGTCGACTACCTGGTCGTGGAGTTTCCCGGGAACCGCATGACGGGCGACGGCTTTCCGCTGCTCGTCGATCTGGTCGACCGCCGGATCATCCGCATTCTCGACCTGCTGTTCGTCCGCAAGGACACTGACGGTTCCGTCATGCTCCTGGAGCTGTCCGAGGTGGACAGCGACGGGACCCTCGACCTGACCGTCTTCGAAGGCGCGTCCTCCGGCCTGCTGGGCCAGGACGACATCGACGAGGCAGGCGCGGCCATCGAACCGGGCAACTCCGCCGCTGTCCTGGTGTACGAGAACACATGGGCCGCTCCGCTCGCCCGGGCCATGCGCGCGAGCGGCGCCCAGCTGGTGGCGGGGGGCCGGATTCCCGTACAGGCCCTGCTCGCCTCCCTGGACGAGGTCGAGGGCACGGGCGGCCAGGGGACGTCCGCGGCCTGAGCGGGCCCGCGCGCAGGTCCGCACCCTTCACACGCACTGGGAGACGAACATGCCACGCCTCATCCGCCGCGTCGCCCGCACCGCCGTCATCGCAGGAACCGCCACCGCGGTGTCCAACCGCGTGTCGCGGCGGCAGTCGGGCCGGTGGGCCCAGCAGGAGCAGCAGCAACAAGGACAGCCCGAGGGCCAGCCCCAGCCCCAGGGGCAGGTGCAGCAGAGCACGGCCGCGGCCCCGTCGTCGGAGGCCGTGCCGCCTCCGATGCCGCCCGACGACGACATGGGCAGAAAGATCGACAAGCTGAAGGAACTCGGCGAGCTGAAGGCGCAGGGGATCCTGACCGAGCAGGAGTTCGCGGTCGAGAAGCAGAAGATCCTCGGCTGAGGGCCGCCACCGATGACGCATGGGGAGCCCGGTCCGCAGCGGGAGGCGGCCGGGGCCGGTGACACCCGTCCGGAGCCGGACGTTCTGCGCGGCCTCCTGCTCAGTGCCTCCTACCGGAGGGTGCTGCTGTTCTCCGCCCTGATCGGTATCCCGGTCTCGCTGGTCGCGTTCTGGTTCCTCGTCGCGCTGCACCAGCTTGAGCACCTGATGTGGGACGACGTGCCGAAGGCGTTCGGCAGCCCGGTCCCGCCCTGGTGGTGGCCGCTGGTGCTGTTGCCGGTCGCGGGTCTGATCGTCGGCCTGGTCGTCGCGCGGCTGCCCGGCGGGGGCGGCCATGTGCCCGCGTACGGGCTGCAGGCCGGCGGTGCCACCGCCGCCGCCCTGCCCGGAGTGGTCATCGCGGCGGCGGCGAGCCTGCCGCTCGGCGCGACCCTCGGGCCGGAGGCACCGCTGATCGCGCTCGGCGGTGGTCTCGCCCTGCTGTTCCGTAACCTCGCGCGAGGCAATGTCACATCGCAGAACACCGCGCTCCTGGGCGCGGCCGGTGCCGCGGCGGCCATCTCCGTGGTCCTCGGCAACCCCGTGATCGCCGCCGTGCTGCTGATGGAGATCATCGGGGTGGGCGGTCCGCGGCTGGTCGCGGTCATGCTCCCCGCGCTGCTCTCCAGCGGCGTCGGCTCCCTGGTGTTCACCGGCTTCGGCCGGTGGACCGGGTTGCAGACGGGCAGCCTGCGGCTGCACCTGTCCGGGCCGTTCCCGCACCTCGACGCCGGGGACGTGGGCTGGACGCTGCTCATCGGTGTCGTCGTCGGCGTGCTGGTGCACGCGATCCAGTTCGTCGGACGGCTGGCGGCCGTGCGCGTACGGTCCCGTCCCGTCCCGTTCAGCGTCCTGTTCGCCTTCGGGGCCGGCATCTGCGCGGCCGTGTACACCGGTATCACCGGCCGCTCGCCCGCCGACGTCGCCTCGTCCGGCCAGAGCACGATGGTGCAGCTGGCCGCGGACCCCGCCTCATGGGGCGTCGGTGCGCTCGTCGCCGTTCTCGCGTTCAAGGGCCTCGCATACGCACTGTGCCTGGGCAGCCTGCGAGGCGGCCCGATCTTCCCGGCGCTGTTCCTCGGTGCGGCGACGGGCGTCCTGCTGGCGCCCCTGCCGGGTCTCGGCGTCATCCCGGGTCTGGCGGCCGGCATGGCCGCCTCGGCCGCCGCCGCGCTGCGGCTGCCCGTCAGCAGCGTGGTGCTCGTGGCCCTGCTGCTCGGCAGCATCGCCATGACCCCCGTGGTGATCCTCGCGGCGGTGGTCGCGATCATCACCACCGAACTGCTGCCGGGCGCCCACGGGGCGCCGCCCGCACCCGCCACCAAGGCCCCCGCCGGGGTCGGGGCGCGGGCACCGTCGTGACCGCCGCGATGAGCGCCGAGGCGTTCCGGACCCTCTACGACAAGGTCCGGGAACGGACTCGGCACGGCCCGGACGACCGGCGCGGCACGCTGAACCACCTCACGCCCGCCCGGGTGGTGGCGGCCGCCCGCGAGGTCATGACCGGTCGTACGGTCTCCCTCGCCGCGCCCGTGGCGACCCTGCCCGGCCCGGACAACCCGGACCCGGCCCGGCACCGGATGACGGCGCCCGGTCCGGGCGACGACCACTCGGAAGGGCTCGGCTTCGCCCTCGACCGCTTCGCCATGAACGTCCACGGGGACGTGGACAGCCATCTCGACGCACTGTGCCATGTCATGTACGACGGTGCGCTGTACAACGGCGTACCGGCGGACAGCGTGACCCCGCAGGGCGCCACCGAGCTCACCGTCGACGTCGTCCGCGACGGCGTCGTGGGCCGCGGGGTGCTCCTCGACATCCCCCGGCTCAGGGGAGTGCGCTGGCTGGAGCCGGGGGACCATGTCACGGCCGGCGACCTGGCCGCGGCCGAGGCCGCGCAAGGAGTGCGCACGGGCCCGGGCGACATCCTGCTCGTACGCGTGGGCCACCGGCGCAGACGCCGGGAGTCCGGGCCCTGGAACGCCGCGGAGGCGCGCGCCGGACTGCATCCGGAAGCCGTCGAGTTCCTCGCCGACCGGCAGGTCGCGCTGCTCGGCAGCGACGGCAACAACGACACCGCACCGAGCGCCGTGGAAGGAGTCGACTTCCCTGTCCATGTCCTGGCCGTCCAGGCCATGGGGATGCACCTGATGGACTATCTGCAGTTCGAGGAGCTGGCACCGGCCTGCGAGCAGGAGGGCCGCTGGAGTTTCCTGTGCGTGGTGGCACCGCTGCGGCTGCCGGAGGCCACCGGCTCCCCGGTCAACCCGATCGCCGTCCTGTGACCCGCCGCCCCGTGACCCCCGTGACCGATCCCCTGGTACGTCCGATCCCCAGGCAAGAACCGTGAGGACGGTGGCCGCCATGAACGAATCCCCGCACTACGACGTGATCATCATCGGCACCGGCGCGGGCGGTGGCACCCTCGCCCATCGCCTCGCCCCGTCCGGCCATCGCGTACTCGTCCTCGAACGCGGCGGCTACCTCCCCCGGGAACGCGACAACTGGGACTCCACCGCCGTGTTCGTCAAGGGCAAGTACCGTGCCCCCGAGTTCTGGTTCGACAAGCACGGCACCACGTTCCCGCCGGAGGTCAACTACTACGTCGGCGGCAACACCAAGTTCTACGGAGCCGCGCTCTTCCGGCTGCGCCCCCAGGACTTCGGCGAGATCCGCCACCACGGGGGCATGTCCCCGGCCTGGCCGCTCCGTTACGAGGACCTGGAGCCGTACTACACCCAGGCCGAGCACCTCTACATGGTCCACGGCAGACACGGCGAGGACCCCTGGGAGGGCCCGGCGAGCGAGGAGTACGCGTATCCGCCCGTCGAGCACGAGCCGCGCATCCAGCAGTTGAGCGACGACCTCGAGAAGCGCGGGCTGCACCCCTTCCACCTGCCCATCGGGGTCAATCTCCATCAGGACAACAGCGGCCGGGCCACCCACTCCAGTGTCTGTATCCGCTGCAACCGGGTCGACGGCTTCCCCTGTCTGGTGCGCGGCAAGTCCGACGCGCAGGTGATCTGCGTCGAACCCGCCCTGGAGCACGACAACGTCGACATGATCACCAACGCCCATGTGGTGAGGCTGGAGACCGACGCCGGCGGACGCAGCGTCAGCACCGTCGTCGCCGAGCTCGAGGACGGCACGCCGGCCCGGTTCACCGGCCATGTCGTGGTCGTCGCCTGCGGCGCGGTCAACTCCGCCGTCCTGCTGCTGGCATCGGCGAACGACCGGCACCCGGACGGACTCGCCAACCGCTCGGACGTCGTCGGCCGGCACTACATGCGGCAC
Source organism: Streptomyces sp. NBC_00259 (assembly GCF_036181745.1). Taxonomy (NCBI): domain Bacteria; kingdom Bacillati; phylum Actinomycetota; class Actinomycetes; order Kitasatosporales; family Streptomycetaceae; genus Streptomyces; species Streptomyces sp. NBC_00259. The sequence continues at coordinate 6,562,441 of NZ_CP108080.1, forward strand.
AACAACATGGCGCTGATGGCGGTGTCGAAGGAACCCAACGACACGCAGTTCCAGAAGACCCTCGCCCTGCACGACTGGTACCTGGGCGCCGACGACTGGGACTTCCCGCTCGGCGGCATCCAGATGCTCGGCAAGTCGGACGCCGACCAGATCCACGGCGAAGCCCCGCGCTGGGCCGGGGCCGTGACCCCGAACATGCCCTTCGAGGTGCTGGCCCACCACGCCGTCGACTTCTGGCTGTGCGGTGAGGACCTCCCCGATCCGGAGAACCGCGTCACCCTGGACCGGGACGGCGGCATCCATCTCGCCCTCGACGAGAACAACAACATCGCCGGACTGAACCGGCTGCGACACAAACTGCAGGGCATGCTGGGCCATCTGGGGATGCACGAGCAGCATCTGCTGTCGCACAGCATCTATCTGCACAAGGGCATGCCCATCGGCGCGACCGCCCACCAGGCGGGCACCGTGCGCTTCGGCAACGACCCGACGAGCTCGGCCCTGGACGTCAACTGCAAGGCCCACGACCTCGACAACCTCTACGTCGTCGACACGAGCTTCTTCCCGAGCATCGGCGCGGTGAACCCGTCCCTGACGGCCATGGCCAACGCCCTGCGCGTCGGTGACCACATCATCGAGCGCCTGCGCGGCTGAGGAAGTCAGGGCCGAGAGCCGAGGAGCTGAGAACGAACAGCTGAGGGACTGTGCGGCCCGGTGACCGAGCGGCGCCGGGGGCTGAGCCGAGCAACGCCTCACGCCCGGACCGCTGAGCCGACCGGGCGAACATCGACCACCCAACGGCCCACACGGCCGTGCGCTGTGCGCCTGCCGGCGGGCGCCGGTGGTTCCGTGGCGCGCGGGTTCCGATCAGCGCCGCCGCGGCCCCGGGCCGCGGACACGTACCCAGGAGGCATCGTGAGTTCCCAGGCCGGAGCGGCATCGTACGAGGTTCCGCAGCTGCTGAAGGGCCAGAAGGCGCTGGTGACCGGTGCCAATTCGGGCATCGGGAAGGCGACCGCGATCGGCCTGGGCCGGGCGGGCGCCGACGTGGTCGTCAACTACGTGGCGGGCAGCGAGTCCGCCGACGAGGTCGTCAAGGAGATCACCGGCTTCGGTGTGCGCGCCTACGCCCACGAGGCCGATGTGTCCCAGGAGGACCAGGTCACGGCCATGGTCGACCGGATGGTCGAGGAGTTCGGGACGATCGACATCATGGTCGCCAACGCCGGCCTCCAGCGGGACGCGCCCGTCACCGAGATGACGCTCGCCCAGTGGCAGAAGGTCATCGACGTCAACCTCACCGGCCAGTTCCTCTGCGCCAGGGAGGCCGCCAAGGAGTTCATGCGGCGCGGTGTCGTGCCCGAGGTGTCGCGCTCCGCCGGAAAGATCATCTGCATGAGTTCGGTGCACCAGCTCATCCCCTGGGCCGGCCATGTGAACTACGCCTCCTCCAAGGGCGGTGTGCACATGATGATGCAGACCCTCGCCCAGGAACTGGCGCCCCGGAAGATCCGGGTGAACGCGATCGGGCCCGGCGCCATCAAGACCCCGATCAACACCAGCGCATGGTCCACCCCCCAGGCCGAGAAGGACCTGCTGACGCTCATCCCCTACGGCCGTGTCGGCGACCCCGAGGACATCGCCCGCGCCGCCGTCGCGCTCGCCTCGGACCTGATGGACTACGTGGTCGGCGTCACGCTCTACGTCGACGGCGGGATGACCCTGTTCCCCGGGTTCGCCACCGGCGGCTGAACACGCGTCCCGTCCGAAGGGCCCCCGACCACCGAAGGCACACATGCACAGTTCGGTCCAGCTGCCGGCCCAGGCGCTGTTGCTGGTGGACGCACCCGCCCAACTGCTCCCGGCCAGGGAGCTCATGGCGTTCACCCTGGCCTCGCACATCATCCTGGTGCCGATGGGGGTGGCGCTGCCGCTGATCACACTGATCATGCACTACCGCGGACTGCGCGGGAACGACGCCGTCGCCCTGCTCCTCGCCCGGCGCTGGTCGGCGGTCATGGCGGTCCAGTTCGCCGTCGGCGTCGTGACGGGCACGGTCCTGTCCTTCGAGTTCGGCCTGCTCTGGCCGGGCCTCATGGGACGGTGGGGCGATGTCTTCGGCATCGGATTCGGCGTCGAGGCCTGGGCGTTCTTCCTCGAAGCCATCCTCATCGCCATCTACCTCTACGGCTGGCGCCGGCTGAAACCACGCACCCACTTCCTGCTCGGCCTTCCGCTGCCCGCGACCGCGCTGCTCGGCGCGTTCGGCATCATCGCGGCCAACTCGTGGATGAACACGCCCCAGGGCTTCACCCTCGACTCCGAGGGCAACCCGGTCGACGTCGACATCTGGAAGGCGATCTTCACCCCGATGTTCGGGCCGCAGTACTGGCACTTCGTGGTGGCGATGTTCGTCACCGCCGGGTACGTCGTCGCGGGTGTGTACGCCGTGGGGTGGCTGCGCGGCCGCAGGGACCGCTACCACCGGCTCGGCTTCACCGTCCCGTTCACGGTCGCCGCCGTGTTCACCCCGGTGCAGTTCGTGCTCGGCGACTCCATCGCCCGCTCGGTGTTCCACAAACAGCCCGTGAAGTTCGCCGCGATGGAGATCGTCTGGAAGACCGACACCCACGTACCGGAGTACATCTTCGGCCGTCTCCACCCCGACGGAACCGTCTCCGGGGGCATCAAGATCCCCCAACTGGACTCCATGCTGGCCGGGTTCAAGCCGAGTACGAAGGTCACCGGGCTCACCTCCGTCCCGGCGGCCGACCGGCCGAACGCCACCCAGGCCACCATCGCCCACTGGGCCTTCGACATCATGGTCGTCCTCGGCTCGCTTCTGCTGCTGCTCGCCCTCTGGTACGCCTGGGTCCGCTTCCGGCGGCGCAAGGAGCCGGAGCCCCGCAGGCTGCCGCAGTCACGGTGGTTCTGGCGCAGCGCCGCCTGCGCCGGTGTCGCCTCGGTCGTCGCCGTCGAATGCGGCTGGATCACGACCGAGGTGGGCCGCCAGCCCTGGATCGTGTACGGGAACATGCGGGTCGCCGAGGCGGTGACCGCGACCCGGTCGACCACCCTGTGGATCATGTTCGGCCTGGTGGTCGTCGTCTATGTGTTCATCTTCGGCTCCTTCCTCGCCCTGCTGCTGAAGATGCGGACCCGCTGGCGGCTCGACGACGCGGCCGGGGGTGTCGGGCAGCCGGCCGGAGGGCCGGAGACCGACCTCCCCTACGGCCCCCGCCACGGGCTGCAGGAAGCGGCCCCGCCGGAATCCGCCACGCGCAAAGGCGGTCCCTCATGACGCTCGCCGGACTGATCGCCCTGGTGCTGCTGATCGCGGTGGCCGCCTACGCCTGCGCCGGCGGCACGGACTACGGCGCCGGATTCTGGGACCTGTTCGCCGGCGGGGCGGAGCGCGGGAAGCGCCCACGGTGGCTGATCGACCATGCGATGGCGCCCGTGTGGGAGGTCAACAACGTCTGGCTGATCTTCATCCTGGTGATCATGTGGACCGGGTTCCCCGTGCTGTTCCAGACGCTGTTCGCCGCGATGTGGCTGCCGCTGGCGCTCGCCGCCGTCGGCATGGTGCTGCGCGGTGCCGGGTTCGCGTTGCGCAAGCCCATGCGGCGGGTGGCCGGACGGCGGCTGTACGGGGCGCTGTTCGCCATCGCCTCGCTCCTCACCCCGTTCTTCCTCGGCGCGGCCGTCGGCGGGATCGCGTCCGGCCGGGCGGCGCCCGGAACCCTGCCGTCCGCGGAGGTCTGGGCCAACCCGACGTCCGTCTTCTTCGGGCTGCTCACCATCACCGCGACGGCCTTCCTGGGCGCGGTCTTCCTCTCCCGGGACGCGGAGCGCTTCGACGCGCCGGATCTCGTCGGCTACTTCCGGCGCCGGGCGCTGGGCAGTCTGGCCGTCGTGGTCCTGCTCGGTGTCGCCGCCTTCCTCGTCGTCCGCGGCGACGCCCCCCATCTCTGGCACGGTCTCACCCATGGCGTGGGGCTGGCCCTCGTCGTCGTGGCCGTGGTCTGTGTGCTGGCCACGGCGTGGCTGCTGCTGCGGTCCCGGGGTGCCTGGACCCGTACCACCGCCATCGGTACGGTCGCCGCGGCCGTACTGGCCTGGGGCTTCGCCCAGCGGCCGTACCTCATCCCGCCCAGCCTGACCGTGCGGGAAGCGGCGGGTGATCCCACGTCGCTGACCTGGCTGGCCTTCGTCACGCTCGTCGCGGTGATCCTCGTCGGTCCCGCCCTCGTGCTGCTGTACTGGCTGGACACCCACGGGGAGCTGGAGTCCCTCACGGACGCCGATCTGCGGCGGGGCGCCCCCGGGAACCCGGCCGAGGGCGAGTGACGGGGCGGACGGGACCTTGACGGGACGGACGGCACGGACGGGGCGAGCGTGCTGACCGCCGACCAGTTCCTCCTCGGCATCGGGCTGACCGTCGTCCTCGCCGTCGGGTCCCAGATCCTGGCGAACCGGCTGCGTCTGCCCGCGCTGATCCTGCTGCTCCCGGCCGGCTTCACCGCGGGCGCCCTCACCGATGTCGTCCATCCGGACAAGCTGGCGCCGGCGAACTTCGCGTCCATCGTCTCGCTGTGCGTGGCCGTGATCCTCTACGACGCCGGCCTCGGCCTCGAACTGCGCCATCTGCGGGCGGCCACCCGCTCGGTGGTGCTGAGGCTCCTGGTCCTCGGCGTGGTGCTCACGTCCGCGGCCGTCATGCTGCTCGGCCCCGTGCTGTTCGGTGTCCCGCTCGCCGTGGCCGTGATGCTGGGCGTGATCCTCGTCGTCTCGGGACCGACGGTGGTGGGGCCGCTGCTGGAGCACGTACGGCCCTCGGAGCGGGTGCGGCGCGTCCTGGTCTGGGAGGGGAGCCTGATCGATCCGGTCGGGGCCATCCTCGGGGCGCTCGTCTTCCACTCGCTCCTGGCCGGTGACTTCCAGGTCGGCCGGGGGTTCCGGTTCGGTGAGTTCCTCCTCAGCGCGCTCGTCGGGCTGGCGGGCGGCGTGGTGGGGGCGGCCCTGCTGTGGTTCTGCCTCCGTACGCTCCGGCTCGGCGAGACGCTCGGGACCCTCGCCCAACTGGCCACCGTCATCACGGTGTCGGCGGCGTGCGACATCGTGCGCGAGGACACGGGGCTGATCGCCGCGATCGTCACCGGGCTCGCCGTGGCGAATCTCCCCGGGCTCGACATGCCCGCCCGGCGCCCGTTCTTCGAGACCCTCGTCCAGCTCATCATCGGCCTGCTGTTCGTATCGATCTCGGCCGGGGTCGCCCCGTCGTCCGTCCGTCCCGTGCTCCTGCCGGCCCTGGTCCTGATCGCCGTGCTCGTCCTGGTGGTGCGGCCGCTCGTCGCCTGGCTGTCGACGCACCGGACCGGACTGCCGCGCGGGGAGCGGGCGTTCCTCGGCTGGATGGCGCCGCGCGGTATCGTCGCCGCGTCCACGGCTTCCGCGTTCTCCGGCACCCTGGCCGCGGAGGGGCTGGCCGGGGCCGCCACGATCCTTCCCGTCACGTTCCTGGTCATCGTGGGCACGGTCGCCGTGTACGGGCTGACCGCCGCGCCGGTCGCGCGCCGGCTGGGAGTCACCCGCCCGGTGGGCGCCCGGCCGCTCCTGGTGGGCGGCGAGCCCTGGGCCGTCGCTCTGGGGCGGTGTCTGCGGTCCGCGGGTCTGGACGTCCTGATGTGGGCGGGGCCCGAGGAGCAGCGGGAGCGCATCGCACGGGCCGGGATCGAGTCGGCCCCGGGTGAGCTCCTGGCCACGGCGATGGATCCGCAGGCCCGGCTCGAAGGGATCACGTCCGTCCTGCTGCTGACCGACGACGACGACTTCAACGCGCTGGTCTCGGTCGTCGTACGGGACAGCGTCGACGGCCCGGTCCACCGGATCGGTCCTCCGGCGGACAGCTCCGGCGCCGTCGCCACGCACGCCGGGCGGGACGTCCTCTTCGGCCGGGACCTGGCCCGGCGTGCTCTCGCGGCCCGTTACGAGCAGGGCGCGCGCTTCGTGCTGAGCGGGCCGGAGCAGGCCCTGCCCGCCGGGCACGACGTCCTCTTCGTGGTACGGGCGGACGGCCGGCTCGACCCGGTGACGGAGGCCCGCGCCGTCCGGCCGGAAGCCGGGGACACGGTCGTCCTGCTCACCCCGGCTCCCGGCGGTCCCGAGAAGAACCCCGCGGACCCCACGGGACACCCGGCGGACACGGACGGGCCCTGACCCGCGCCACGGCCGCGGAGGGCGCGGCCGCGTCGGGGTGCGGGCGCGGCGGGGTGCGGGCGCCGGCGGATCAGAAACCGGACTCGGGGACCCGCGCCCGGTGCGAAGTGGCGCTGCTGCGCGCCCGGTTGAGCTCGGCGTCCAGGGTGAGCGCCGTGTCGATGAACGCGAGATGGGTGAAGGCCTGGGGGAAGTTGCCGAGCTGACGTCCGGTCAGGTCGATCTCCTCGGAGTACAGGCCCAGATGGTTGGCGTACGTGAGCATCTTCTCCAGGACGAGCCGCGCGTCGCTCAGCCTGCCCGCCCGGGCGAGGGCGTCGACGTAGATGAACGTGCACAGAGAGAAGGTGCCTTCGGAGCCGGTCAGACCGTCGGGCGACGCCTCGGGGTTGTAGCGGTAGACCAGGCTGTCGTTGACCAGTTCCCGGTCCATGGCGGCCAGGGTGGAGTCCCACATGGGGTCGTCCGGGGTGATGAAGCCGACGGTGGCCATCCGCAGCAGCGACGAGTCGAGGACCTGGCTGCCGTAGTGCTGTACGAAGGCCTTCCGCTCGGGGTCCCAGCCGCGGGCCTGGACCTGCTCGTAGATCTTGTCGCGTTCGATGTTCCAGCGGGCCATCGAGGCCGGGCGGCCGCTCGCGGCGGCCAGCCGCAGGGCCCGGTCGAAGGCCACCCAGGACATCACCCGCCCGTAGGTGAAGTCCTGGCGTCCGCCCCGGGTCTCCCACAGGCCCTCCTCGGCCTGGTCCCAGTGGTCGCTGAGCCAGTCGAGCAGGGTGCGCAGGGACGTCCAGCCGCGGTGGTCCAGCTGGATGCCGCGCTGGTGGGCGAAGAAGATGCTGTCCAGCGCCTCGCCGTAGATGTCGAGCTGAAGCTGGTCGGCGGCTCCGTTGCCGATGCGCACGGGGCGGGACCCGGCGTAGCCCTCCCAGTGGTCGAGGGTCTCCTCGACCAGGTCGGAGGAGCCGTCGACCCGGTACATGATGTTGAGCGGCCCGGAGTCGCCGTCGCAGCCCGCCTTCTCGTGGACCCGGTCGCGCAGCCAGCCGATGAACGCCACCGCTTCCTCGGTGAAGCCGAGTCCCAGCAGGGCGTAGATGGAGAAGGAGGCGTCACGGATCCAGGTGAAGCGGTAGTCCCAGTTCCGCTCGCCGCCCAGCTGCTCGGGCAGTCCGGCGGTCGGTGCCGCCACCAGCGCGCCGCTCGGCGCGTACGTCATCAGCTTCAGGGTCACCGCCGAGCGCTCGACGGCCTCCCGCCAGCGGCCGGAATAGCGCGACTGGCTCAGCCAGTTGCGCCAGAACTGCACCGTGTCGTCGAAGAGCTGCATGTACTCGGCGTGGTGGATGTGCCGCGGCGGGCCGTCGGCGAAGGTCTCCATCACCACGCCCCGCTCCTGGCCGGCGTCCAGGGTCAGGCTGAAGTGCATGTCGTTGTCGCCCCGGTCCTGGGGGACGAGCCGTGCGTCCCCGGGCTCGCGCACCGCGTGGACGGTCAGCTCCAGATCGTCCGTGGCGAACACGGCCCCCCGCTCGGTGTAGTTCAGTTTGTGCGGGGTGCGGCCGTAGTTGAAGCGCGGAGCGATGTCGACCTGGAAGGTGAGGGTGCCCCGCACGCACCGCAGCAGACGGACCAGGCGGTGGTGCCTGGTGGCGGTGGACCCCGTGACCGGCATGAAGTCGACGACCTCGCCGGCGCCCGCCTCGGTCATGAAGCGGGTGACGAGGACCGCGGTGTCCGGCATGTACAACTGCTTCGTCGCGTACGTCTTGTCCACCGGCGCGACCTTGAAGTGGCCGCCCTTCTCGCTGTCCAGCAGGGACCCGAAGATGCTCGGGGAGTCGAAGCGTGGTGAGCAGTACCAGTCGATGGTTCCGTGGGTGGTGACCAGCGCCGCGGTCTGCAGGTCGCCGATCAGTCCGTGGTCCTCGATGAGGGGGTAGTCGCCCATCCCGAGCCCCTTTCGCCCTGGGTCCGCGGGCAGATGCCGCCACATCAGCTTAGACACTCATCGTAATTCGGGCTTTTCTGGAGAATTCGTGCGGCTTCGGGGACGGCACTACCGTGGAACGCGAGAACGCACACCAGGCGAGATCCCGGGGGCGCACACGATGATGTCCTGGGCGACGGCCTTCCGGCTGCGGCAGTACGCCAAGGCCAGCCTGTGGATCATCCCGCTGCTCGGGCTCGTTCTCGGTGTGCTCCTCGCGGACGCCGCGGTCTGGCTCGAGGGCATGATCCAGGTGCCGGAGCACTGGCGGTACTCCCCGTCCACCGCGAGCAGCGTCCTCAGCTCCATCGTCGGGGCGATGGTCGCCCTGCTCGGGTTCGTCGTCACCATCGGCATCCTGGTCGTCCAGCAGGCCACGGGCTCGCTGTCGCCGCGCTACATGCGCCTGTGGTACCGGGACCGGCTGCAGAAAGCCGTGCTCGCGACGTTCACCGGGACGTTCGCCTTCGCCTTCTCGCTGCTGCGGCTCATCGAGACGGACTTCGTGCCCAATCTCGGCGTCACCCTCGCCGGCACGGGCGTCGCGGTGAGCCTGCTGCTCCTGCTGATCTATCTCAACCGCTTCATCCACAACCTGCGGCCGGTGGCCATCGCCGCCCTCGTCTCGGGGGCGGGCCGCCGGTTGCTGGAGCGGGGGCTCGCACTCCAGGCGAAGGGGACGCTCAGCGCCGGGGAGCCGGAGGAGCCGCTGCCGGACGGCCCGGTCACCCTGGTCCGCACCGAACGCGGCGGGGCCCTCCAGGGCATCCACGCGGCCCGGCTGACGGCCGCCGCCGAGCGCCACGACTGCGTCCTCGTGCTCAGACATCCGGTGGGAGACTTCGTACCGCCCGGCGCCGCACTGATCGCGGTGCACGGAGCGTCACCCGACGGCCACCGGGCGATCGACCACCGCGAGCTCACCGGGTACGTCGCGCTCGGCGTCGAGCGGACCATCGAGCAGGATCCCGCCTTCGCCCTGCGCATCCTCGTCGACGTCGCGATCAGGGCGCTCTCACCGGCCGTCAACGACCCCACGACCGCCGTCCAGGTCCTCAACCACATCGAGGCCATGCTGCACAACATCGGGCGGGTGGAGCTGCACCGCGTCTACACCCTCCGTGACCGCCGCGGTCGCCCCCGGCTGGTGCTCCCGGGCCGGTCCTGGGAGGACTTCCTCCAGCTGGCCCTGACCGAGATCCGCGAGTACGGCGCGGACTCCACCCAGGTCTGCAGGCGCCTCAGGGCCCTGCTCCAGGGCCTGCTCGGCGCCCTGCCCGAGGGACACCTGCCTCCCGTGCGCGCACAGCTCACACTGCTCGACGACGCGGTCGCCCAGGCGTTCACCGACCCCGCCCGGCGGGCGGCCGCGCTGATTCCCGACCGGCAGGGCATCGGCGGCGGCTCCGGCGAGGCCCCGGTGTGAGCGCCGTCCACACGGCGGTGCGCGCGGCCGCGCCCCGGCCGCAGCGGCCGCGGGCGCCGTCCCGCCCGCGGCCGGTCAGGGCCCTCACACCGCCCGGATGGCACAATCGGGCACGGCGGGTGCCGCCCGCCTCCGCTGATCCGGACCGCCCCCACACCCCCGCAGGGACGCCTTGAGCACGTACCGCGACTTCGCCCACCGAGGCGCCGCCCGCGCCACCGTCCTGCGGACCGTCGGCACCCGTGAACGGCGCTCGCACCTCACCGCGCCCCGCGTGCCGACCGTGGGCATCGACATCGGCGGTACGAAGGTGATGGCCGGTGTCGTCGACGCCGACGGCATCATCCTGGAGAAGCTCCGCACCGAGACCCCCGACAAGTCCAAGAGCCCCAGGGTCGTCGAGGACACCATCGTCGACCTGGTTCTCGACCTCTCCGACCGGCACGACGTGCACGCCGTCGGCATCGGCGCGGCCGGCTGGGTCGACGCCGACCGTTCCACGGTGCTCTTCGCCCCGCATCTCGCCTGGCGCAACGAACCACTGCGGGACTCGCTGCAGAACCGGCTCGCCGTCCCGGTCATGGTCGACAACGACGCCAACACCGCCGCCTGGGCCGAATGGCGCTTCGGCGCGGGCCGCGGCGAGGACCACCTCGTCATGATCACGCTCGGCACCGGCATCGGCGGCGCCATCCTGGAGGACGGCCAGGTCAAGCGCGGCAAGTACGGCGTCGCCGGAGAGTTCGGCCATATGCAGGTCGTGCCCGGCGGACACCGCTGCCCCTGCGGCAACCGCGGCTGCTGGGAGCAGTACAGCTCCGGAAACGCCCTGGTCCGCGAGGCCCGCGAGCTGGCCGCCGCCGACTCCCCGGTCGCGTACAACATCATCGAGCGGGTCAAGGGCAGCATCCCGGACATCACCGGACCGCTGATCACCGAGCTGGCCCGGGAGGGCGACGCCATGTGCGTCGAGCTGCTCCAGGAGATCGGCCAGTGGCTCGGCGTCGGCATCGCCAATCTCGCCGCCGCCCTCGACCCGTCCTGCTTCGTCATCGGCGGCGGTGTCAGCGCGGCCGACGACCTGCTGATCGGGCCCGCCAGGGACGCCTTCCGCCGCCATCTCACCGGCCGCGGCTACCGGCCGGAGGCCCGTATCGCCAAGGCCCAGCTCGGGCCGGAGGCGGGTATGGTCGGTGCGGCCGATCTCGCCCGGCTCGTCGCCCGCCGCTTCCGGCGTGCCAAGCGGCGCCGCGTCGAGCGGTACGAGAGATACGAGCGGTACGCCCAGGCCCTCCGCAACCCCGGTGGCGACGGCGACACCGGCGACCGTGCCCGCACCACCCCTCAGGACCCCGTGTGAAGACCGTGCCCCGACAGACCGTGCCCGTGGACGAGCCCGTGCGTCCGCCCGAGGACCGGCGCCACATGATCCGCCGCCGCTGGCTGACCGCGATCGTCATCGTGCTGCTGATCGGCATCCCGGCCGGCTATCTGCTGATCTCGGCGGAGCAGAGCCGCGACAGCGGGCGGGACAAGGAGGCCGAGTCCTCGGCGACCGGGCTGCGCGACAGTTGGCCCTCCAAGATGAAGCGCCGGGTCTTCGAGGTGCCGATCCCGCAGAAGTCCACCGAGGTCGCGTACTACGAGACCAGCAACTGGAAGACCAGCCGGCTCTACGTCAAGTTCCGCACCACCGCTGCGGGCCTGGACTCGTACCTCACGAAGGCGGGCACCAGTCGCTCCCGGCTGAACACCGGCGACGTCACCATCGACGAGCGCGACGCCGGGACCGTGGGCTGGGTCTTCCGGCCGGCGGCCGCCTGGGCCGCCACCACGCACAAGCAGCACGATCCGCGCCCCAGCCAGGACATCACCGTCGATCTGACCGATCCGTCCGCCCCCATGGTCTTCGTTGTCTCGACCGCGAACCCCTGATCCGGAGCGGGCCCCCTCTGCGCTGCGCGGGCGATGCTGGAGTCCACCGATCCCGTCCAGCGGGTGCGGCGGGCTGGGGCTCGGGCGCGGCGGGTCCGGGCAGGGCGCGGAAGAAGGGTCAGTCCCGGGAGCGGGACCCGCCGACCTCCTCCACGGCCGACGCCGTAGCGCTCGTGCGCAGTGAGCTGTGCCCCGCCCGCCACGCTGTCGTCAGATGATCGCCCAGCCGCTCTTCCACGTATGCCGTGGCGGCCAGACCGAAGGCCATGTCGCCGGCGAGCGACGGCTCGTCGGCGAGCAGACCGCCGATCACGTCCCGGCGGACCACCTGTTCGTGCACCGCGTCGGCGGTGACGTGTTCCGCGTAAAAGTGTTCCGCTGCCGCTCCGGCCGCGGTTCGCCGCATCGCCTGCGCCAGCCGGCGCGAGCCGGGCGAGGAGGTGATCTCCACGGACGCGAAGTGCCCGACCAGTGCCCCGCGCAGAGCCCGGTGCAGACCGAACAGAGACATCATGTTCACGGAGGCCAGCATCGGGGCGCTCGCCGCGTCCAGGTAGCGCCCGTACGTGGAATCCAGCCCCAGGTCCTCCATCAGGTCCGCGAAGAGCCGAGCGTGCACCCGGTCGGCTCGTCCGGCGCCGAACTCGTCGTACTCCACGGCCACGAACGCCGCCTTGGCGCGGCCACGAAGCCGCGGGATGACCCATGCGTGCGGGTCGGCTTCCTTGAGGTGGTACAGCGAGCGCTGCGCCGCGTACTCGCGCAGGTGCCACAACTCGCCCTCATCACGAAGGAAGTACGACACCCCGGTGCCGTCGACGGGCTCGGTGAGGATGCTCTCCAGTGCGGTCTCCAGGTCCGGGTAATCCGCCGTCCCCTCCCGCAACGCGCCCAGGAAGGGGCGTTCCAGAGCTGCCCGGAGCCGTAGCAGTTCAGGATCCCACTCCCATGTTGCGTCGACGCCGGCGAATCCGTGGTAGTGCAGCTCGTAACACAGGTACAGGGTGAGCTGTGCGTCGTCGCCGAGCGGGTCTGCGGAGGCCGCCGCCGTATCAGGCAGTGGGCCGCCGGCCGGGCGGGTCAGCGCCGCGAGCAGACCGTCCGACACCTCCCCGCGCGCCTCCGGCAGAGCGGCGGATACGGCCGCCGGGGCCCTCACGACCGGCTCCGGCGCCGGTGGCTGGTGTCGCACCAGGGGTAGGTGCGGCTGCGCCGGCACAGGCAGACCGCCACGACGAATCGGTCCGACCGCGCGGTGGTGCCGTCGTCGAGTGTGACCTCGGCCGGCCCGTCCAGCAGCAGAGGGCCATCCTCGGTCAGCGCCAGACGACACGCTGGGCGCTCATCGGGTGCGTTCGGCACGGATGACCACCAACTCCTCCATGGACTCTTCCGGGGCCACCAGGCCCCGGCTGCGCAGCCATTCGGCACGTGCGCGCAGCACCGGCCCGAACGGGATCCGACGCCGCCGTTGCACTCGTGCCGTCAGGCCGTGAGAGCGCAACTGGGCCAGTGTGCGCGTGGGTCGGGAGAGTGCCGAGTGCACCAGCAGCAGCGTGCCGGCGGGGCGCAGCAGTGGTGGCGCGTCCGCGCAGATCCGGTCCAGCAGCGCGCGCCCGTCCAGGCCGGCGTCCCACGCGACCGACCGGCCCGCCGTTGGCGGCCGGCTCTCCGGTGCGGGCACGTAGGGCGGATTGCTGAGGATGAGGTCGAACCGACGGTTTGCCACGGGCGCGAACAAGTCCCCGCGGACCACATGGACCGGGAGCTTCGCCGTGGATGCGTTGAGACGTGCGGTCGCCACCGCCTCGGAGGAGACGTCCACGGCGGTCACTCGGGCGCCGTGCCGCGCCGCCAACAAGGCGAGAACGCCGGTGCCGGTGCACATGTCCAGGACCTGGGCCCCGTGGGTCGGCAGGCTCTCCTCAAGGACCTCGGCGAGCAGGTGAGTGTCGGCTTGAGGAAGGTAGACCCATGTCCCCGCCGGGGCCGGAGGGGCGACCGGTGACACGTGGGTCATACTGCCGTCCCTTCGCCGGGTGGTCGGTCCCGAGCGGACCGGCTCAGTGATCGGCGTGTGCCCACTCTCACCTGGTCCATGCGCCGCAGAGGGACCCCGGTCTCGCCCCACTGGCCTCGAGAGAGGCAAGCCCGGACCCCGCTTTCCCAGGCTGTGAGCCTCCCGGAAGTGCTTTCCGAACCGTTTGCGGGCTGATATGACCGCTCCGGCCGCCGGTGGGAGAATTTCGGTATCACCGCAGAACGTATGCAGATACCCCGAAAGCAGGCAGGTGAGGTCATGCCCAAGCAGCCGAAATCGTCCCGGCCCTCGGAGGGCGAGGGGCCGAGCAGGCACAAGGGCGCTCAGCACGGCTGGTCGTCGGACGTGGACGAAACTCGTCAACAGGAGAACCCGAGCGCCCACCGCTCCTTCCACCCGGATGAATACGCCCCTCCGAAGGGCAGCGGCAGGAAGGTCTCCAAGGAGGAGTCGGAATCCGTCCCGGGTGACACCGTCGAGAGCACCGGCCGCCGCGGGGAACAGCAGGGCAAGGGCTCTGGCGAAAAGGGCATGCACGACAAGGGCCGCAGAGGTCGCTCACAACGTCCCAGCGGATCCAAGGACGCCTCCGCATCGACTGGGGTGGACCCCCAGGACCCGCCCGGCAAACGAAGCGCCGGCTAGGTTGCCGCAACGGCACCCGAGGCGTCCTGGAGCCGACCGGCACCGGAATGCCGGCGGCGACTGACGCGCCGCAGTCCGATGAAAAGCAGGACCAAACCGAGCGCGATCGGCCCTCCGACAACAATGCCGTAGAGGACGAGCGTCCCGGCGAGCCTGTGACGTCGTCGCCGAGGAATGAGAATTTGCCGGAAAGCCCGTGAGAGTACTTTGACAAGACGCCAGCCACGCCGGGGGTGACGAAAGATCCACACAACGAGTCCGGGGATGAGCGTCATGACGCACTCCTTAGATCCGCTTCGCCCCCCCGGGGAATCGTGCTGTCCGGCAAACGGCGTCACGGACCGCGCCTTCCCTCGAGTCCGGCTGCTAATCCCGTTTGTGCGAGGTCCACGGCCGGCAATGCCGCCGCCACGTCACGCGTTCATCAGCCGCAGAGGGCTGGACGAGCCGGGAACCGGGGTGGGGCCGGAAATCCGTCTGCGAGTCTGTGTCGTATGAATGTGCGGAGCAGAAATCACGTGACGGTGACCGGCCGGTCCGGCGGTCCGGTGGTGATGCTGGCGCACGGATTCGGGTGCGACCAGAACATGTGGCGGCTGGTTGTTCCGACGCTGGAGCGTGACTTCACCGTCGTGCTTTTCGACCATGTGGGGGCGGGACGTTCCGACCTGTCGGCCTGGAGCAAGCATCGATATTCCACTCTCGAGGGCTATGCCGAGGATGTGCTGGAGATCTGCTACGAGCTGGCTCTCGGGCCGGTGACGTTCGTGGGGCACTCGGTGAGCGCCACGATGGGCGTCCTCGCAGCCGCGCGAGATCCCGAGGCTTTCTCCGGCCTGGTCCTGCTCGCGCCGTCACCATGCTTCATCGACGATCCGGAGGCCGGCTACCGGGGCGGGTTCAGTGCCGAGGACATCGACGAACTCCTGGAGTCACTGGATGCGAACTACCTGGGCTGGTCGGGCGCCATGGCCCCGGTGATCATGGGCAATCCCGACCGTCCGGAACTGGGAGAGGAGCTGACCAACAGCTTCTGCCGCACCGACCCGGACATCGCCCGTGCCTTCGCACGGGTGACGTTTCTGACCGACAATCGCGAAGACCTCGCCGAAGTCACCGTCCCCACCCTGGTCGCGCAGTGCTCCCGTGACGCGATAGCGCCCCCAGAGGTCGGAGCCTTCGTGCAGTCCAGGATTCCCGGCAGCCGGCTGGTCACGCTCGACGCGACCGGGCACTGCCCCCAGCTTGCCGCACCAGAAGAAGCGGCTGCCGCGATCACCGCCTTCGTCGAAGCCATCCGATGATGTGCGAGACCAGCGACGACGCGAGGGACGAGGAGTCCTCCGGCCGGCTGCCCAAGGATCACCAGGCGGACTTCTCGGCCCTGCTCGAGGACAGCGTGGAAGACCTGTACGAGCACGCGCCGTGCGGCTACCTCTCCACACTGCTGAACGGCCAGATCGCGAAGATCAACACGACTTTGCTGCAACTGGCGGGAGAGCTGGACCACCACAGCGCCCCCGACGTACGCGCGCTCCTGCTCGGCCTCGGACTCCACCCGGGCCAGCAACTCGTCATCGACCTCGCCGGGCTCACCTTCTGCGACTCGAGCGGCATCACCGTCCTGATCGCCGCACGCAACCACGCCCTGCAAGCCGAAGCGGACATCGCCCTCGCAGCCGTACCCGACCACGTCAGCCGGATCTTCCGCACCGTGGGACTGGAGCGGGTCTTCACCATCCACCCCGACGCCCGGGCAGCCGAAGCGGCCTGGACACCGCCGGCCTCCTGAGCGGGCTCGGGCGTTCACCAGGGGAATCCTCCCGTTCACACGGTGAACCTGTCGGGGTCGGCGGCCTGCCAGTCCGCCGCCCATGACCCGGGCGGTTCGGTCAGCAGCTGATGGGGAGCCAGCCACTCGTAGAGCTCCGCGTAAGAACGCTCGGTGTACGGGTCGACGCGCCGGTGGAGCACGTGGGGACGCAACTGTGCGGGGTCGGTGATCCCCATGGACGTCATGATCTCCATCGCGCCGGCGACGGTCGCCTTCTGGAAGCGCTGGACGCGGGCCGTCTTGTCGTCGATGTCGAGGGCACGGGCACGCCGTGGGTCCTGGGTGGCCACACCGCTGGGGCAGGTGTTGGTGTGGCATCGCTGCGCCTGGATGCAGCCCAGTGCGAACATCATCGCCCGCGCGGAGTTGCCGTAGTCGGCGCCTTGAACCAGACGCTTGACCAGGTCGGTACCCGTGGCGATCTTGCCGCTGGCGCCGATCCTGATCCGGTCGCGCGAGCCGGTGCCGACGAGCGCGTTGTGCACGGTGAGCAGTCCTTCGGTGAGCGGCGTGCCGACGTGGTCGGCGAACTCCAGCGGGGCCGCGCCGGTGCCGCCTTCGGCTCCGTCCACGATGATGAAGTCGGGGGCCGTGCCCTCGTCCAGCATCGCCTTGCACACGGCGAGGAACTGCCGGCGTGAGCCCACGCACAGTTTGAAGCCCGCCGGCTTGCCACCGGACAACTCCCGCATCCGGGCGACGAAGCGCACGAGCTGGCGCGGAGTGGAGTACACACGGTGGTACGGGGGCGAGATCACCGTCTCTCCGCGGCGCACCTCCCGGACCCGGGCTATCTCGGCATTGACCTTCGTTCCCGGCAGGACCCCGCCGATGCCGGGCTTGGCACCCTGGGAGATCTTCAGTGACACGCACTTCACATGGTCGTACGCGGCTTTGTCGGCGAACTCCCCGGCGTCGAACTCTCCCTGCGGGGTCCGGCAGCCGAAGTAGCCGGTGCCGATCTCCCAGACGAGGTCCCCGCCCGGCCGCAGGTGGTACTCCGACAGACCGCCCTCTCCGGTGTCATGGGCGAAATGCCCTGACGCGGCACCGCCGTTGAGCGCGAGGACGGCGTTCGACGAGAGCGAGCCGAAGCTCATGGCCGACACGTTCAGCAGAGCCATGTCATAAGGCCGGCTGCAGTCAGGGCCGCCGATCCGCACGCGCGGCGGCGACGTGGGCACCGAGCAGGGCGCCATGGACGGAATCAGGAACTCGTAGCCCGGACGGTCGACGTCTCGTTCGGTTCCGTAGGGCTGCTCGGCATCGGTGCCCTTGGCGCGCTCGTAGACGATGCTGCGCACATCCCGATCGAAGGGACGGCCGTCGAGGTTGCGTTCGATGAAGTACTGCTGCAGTTCGGGGCGGATCCGCTCCAGGAGGTAGCGGGCGTGTCCGACGACCGGATAGTTCCGCAGCACCGAGTGCCGACGCTGCAGCAGGTCCCAGGTGCCCAGCAGGGTGAGCGGGACGGCGGCGAACCACCACCGCGGTGAAGCCCACGCCGCTGCGGTGGTTGCTGCCAGTGATGTGGCCCATGCGAGTATCACCAGTCCGATGCGTGTCACCTCTCGCTGGTTGCCGGGCAGCCCTTCTTCCATGTCCCGCCGTGCTCCCAAGAGTCCGTCAAGGTTCCCCGACCGAGCGCCGTCGACGGCGTGAACCGCGCCGCTGCCTGCGCCGGCAGCAGCGCGGCGACGGGGGAGTGTCCGTGCTCATCAGTCGGCTTCTGTTCCCGGCCGGTCGTGGCGGTGTCGTCGGCCGGGGAGCATGTCCTGCACCTTGGCTTTGAAGCCTTGCTTGATCATGGCGGCCCGGTCGCTGTCGCCTTTGAGGATCGACGCGGCTGCCGCCTCGATCTGGTCGAGGGTGGCGTGGGGTGGGATCGGCGGGACCGCGGGGTCGGTGCGGAAGTCGATGACGAAGGGACACGTGGCGGCCAGGGCCTGCTCCCATGCCTCCCCGACCTGTTCGGGCTTGTCCACCCGGACGCCCTGGAGCCCGAGACGCTCGGCGATCTCCGCGTAGGGGAGGTCGGGGATGTGCTGGGACTCCTCGAACCGGGGGGCACCGGACATGGCCCGCATCTCCCAGGTGACCTGGTTGAGATCGCCGTTGTTGAGCACGGCCACGACCAGGCGGGGATCCTCCCACTGCCGGAAGTACTTGGCGGCCGTGACCATCTCCATCATGCCGTTCATCTGCATCGCCCCGTCGCCGACCAGGGCGATGGCCGGCCGGTCGGGGTGGGCGAACTTCGCGCCGATGGCGTACGGCACACCGGGGCCCATGGTGGCCAGTGTCCCGGACAGGGAGCCGCGCATGTCTCCGCGCAGGCGCAGGTGGCGTGCGTACCAGTTGGCGGACGAACCCGAGTCGGCCGTGATGATCGCGTCCATCGGCAGTCGCTCGTCGAGCGCGTGGAACACGTACTCGGGGTTGATGGGGTCGGCGTCCACGGCGGCGCGCCGTTGCATGACGTCCCACCAGCGGGCGACGTCCGTCTCCACCTTGTCCCGCCACGTCCGGTCCCCTTTGCGCTCCAGTTGCGTCAGGAGGCGCTTCAGCGTCTCGCGTGCGTCCCCTACGAGGTTCACCTCGAACGGGTAGCGCAGCCCGATCATGTGCGGGTCGATGTCGATCTGTACCGCTCGTGCCTGACCGAACTCCGGCAGGAACTGTGAGTAGGGGAAACTGGAGCCGATCACCAGCAGGGTGTCGCAGTTCCGCATGAGTTCGTAGGAGGGACGTGTGCCGAGCAGGCCGATGGCGCCGGTGACGTAGGGAAGATCGTCCGGCAGAACGTCCTTGCCCAGGAGTGCCTTTGCGACACCGGCACCCAGGACGTCGGCGAGCTGTTCGACTTCCGCCCGTGCTCCGCGCGCGCCCTGGCCGATGAGGATCGCGACCTTTTCCCCGTCGTTGAGGATCTGCGCGGCCCGCTGGACGTCTTCGTCGGTGGGCACGGGTGCGTAGTGGCCCATTCCCATGCTGGAGGGCACCATCTTGAAGCTGTGGGTCGGGGGAGAGTAGTCCAGCTCCTGCACGTCGGCGGGGACGATGACGGCCGTGACCGTACGCCGGGCATACGCGGTGCGCATCGCGCGGTCGATGACGTTCGGCAGTTGCTCCGGAACGGTCACCATCTCGCAGAAGTCCGACGCCACGTCCTTGTACAGGGCGAGCAGGTCGACCTCCTGCTGATAGGAGCCTCCCATGGCGCTGCGGTTGGTCTGCCCGACGATGGCGACGACGGGCACGTGGTCGAGCTTCGCGTCGTACAGGCCGTTCAGCAGGTGGATGGCGCCGGGACCCGAGGTGGCGGCGCACACCCCGACCCTGCCTGAGAACTTGGCGTAGCCGACCGCCTGGAAGGCCGACATCTCTTCGTGGCGTGACTGGATGAACTCCGGTCGGTTGTCGGCGCGGCCCCAGGCGGCGAGAAGGCCGTTGATGCCATCGCCCGCGTAGGCGAAGACATGCTCGACGTCCCATTCACGCAGCCGCTGAAGGATGTGGTCGGAGACCTTCTGAGACATGAGCAGGAGTCCTTTCTCGGGATGGTGCACGGGCGGGGTCGCTGCCTGCCCGGCGAGCCGGAAAGCACCGGCGCGGCTGTGGCGAGCCAGCCCCCGCCGGCCGCGTTTCCGGTGGCGGACAGGTGCCCTTCACGCGATGTTCGTGGGCTTTGTCGATACGGGCCGCCTTCCCCGCTTTGCTTCGCCCATGGCTGCGTGCTGCGGGCGTGACCGCTGGTTCTCGGGGACGGGGTGTTACCCGGCGGCTACGGGGGCAGACGGGTGGCACGTCAGCAGCCGTGACAGGCGGCGCTACTGCTTGAGGAGGCGGGGAGGCCATGAACCAGGAGAACCAGGAGAAACCTCGAGGCGAGGCGAAGGAAGCCATCTGGTGGACCCAAGCCACGCACATCCGAGCCGACATGCTTCTTCCTGTCTCGACCTCCTTCCACTACACCGTCTCGGACCCGTACGCGGTGCGCATCACGTTCCATCCGGTCCCCGACCGGGGCCCCGGCATCTCCTGGTACGTGGAGCGGGACCTCCTCGCACGTGGCACGCGGACCCGGGCCGGAGACGGCGATGTGCAGGTACGGCCGGCACCGGGCGCGGCCGGCCCCTCCCACACACTGCTGCAGATCGGTCCTGCCACGGAGCACGCCCTCATACGCATCGACACCCCGCCGCTGCTGGATTGGCTCACCCTGACCCACTCCCTCGTTCCTCCGGGCACCGAAGACACCCGTCTGAACTGGAAGCCCTTCGAGAGGCTGCTCGCCGATACCTGAACGTGCCGGAGGCGTCCCGGACGCCGCCGGCGCGCCCCTTCGCCGAGTGGCGCGCTGATGGGCGCCGACTATTTGTTGGTACGGGTGGTGACGGTGAAGAGTCCGCCGTCGGGGTCGCGCAACGTGACCTGTTCGGCCGAGCCCATCGCCCCGGCCGTTTGCGATGTGACTGCCTGCGATGCGATTGCGCCGCCGAGCTTGATGGCTTGCTCGACGGCGTAGTCGATGTCGGGGACGTAGAAGTGCACGTGCCAGCGCGGCCGGATCTGGGGATCGGGAGCCGCCTCGGTGGCGCCGCCCGTAAGCCGTGCGACGGCGTCTTCGTTCTGACGCAGGACCACGGAGCCGTTCTCGTAGGACACCTGGCAGGAGCCGGGACGTTCGGTGGCCCAGTCGAGGACCTCGGCGTAGAAGATGGCCGCTTCGAAGGCATCTCTGGTGCGCAGTTCCAACCAGGCAGGTGACTTGTCCCGGCCGACGCCCCAGCCGCGGATGACCTTGCCCTGCCAGAGGCCGAACACCGCGCCGTCCCGGTCCGCGGCCAGGGCGGCTCGGCCGGTCCCGAACCTCAGGGGGCCGACCGCGACCGTCGCGCTGCGCTCCTGGATTCGCGCCACGGTGGCGTCGGCGTCGTCCACGGCGAAGTACGGGGTCCACGCGACGGCCACCGCCAGGCTGCCGGCGAGGGCGCCGATGCCGGCGACGGGGGCTCCATCGAGGAAGGCGACGGAGAAATCCTTCCCGAGCCGGGTGGGACGGAACTCCCAGCCGAAGACGCCGCCGTAGAAGTCCTCAGCGGCAGCCAGATCGCGGGCTATGAGACTGACCCAGCACGGAGCACCGAATACCGCATGACTTGGTATCGACATGACTCGCCAATCCGTGATCGGCCCCCTAGGCCTTTCCACGATACGCCCATATGGCCAATGCGGTGACAAGTCGTGCACGTGCGATCACATGGCGCCACCAAGGGGGTGCGGCCGCGCCCTTGATTCGGCGGCAGAGGTGAGCCCCGTTCTGGGCAGGGCGTACAGCCCGCGAGACATCGTCGGGTTCATGCGGCGGGCGGGGCTCGACCCTGACACGATCGATCTTGCCGACGCGGCCTTCGTGGCGTGGCGCGGAGGCGGCCTCGGCGTGTGGGCCGCCTCCGACTGACACTGCGGCATTGACGCAGGCCATGGGCCCTGGCTGCTCGGCCACCTCGGATTCGGACGCTCCCGGGTGGCCGAGCAGGCAAGGTTCACTTGTCCGAGCTTTGGCTCCGGCGCCGTGGGGCCAGGCCAACGCTACTCAAGCAATCGTCGACGGCCGGAGTGGGTCGGTCAGATGAGGCGGCCTCCGAAGGGGGCGGCGGTGCCGTAGTAGGTGCCCAGTTCCTCGCGGTAGCCCGCGTCGCCGAGGTGCTTGTCGCGGTGGAACTCGGGGGCGTCCTTGATCTGTTCCTTGGTGCGGTCGACGTAGATCTTGTGCTCCTCCAGGTCGACGAGGGTGACGGTGCTCGCCGGGAGCAGCACTTCCTTGCCGAAGATCCATACGCCCGTGTCCACCACCAGGTAGGCGTCACCGACCTCGTCGGAGTGCTTGTCGACCTTGCCGATGCTGCCATCGGCCGCCTCGACCGTGTAGCCGGTGAGGTCGGCACCGGCCAGGTGACCGGCGGTCGACTTGTAGCTCCACACATGCTCAGTCACGCGAAGACAGCTCCTTCGGTGAATAGGGCGCAGCGGGGAATCCCGGCGCCCTTTCTTTTCCGTATACCGTTCCGTATACCGTGCGGCGGTTTCCCCCTTCCGCCTGAACGACCGCGTACCCTCTACCCGGTTCTTCATTCACCGGGGGATATGGGCGGCCGGGATAACCGTCGATCGGTAGAGGCAGCCGATTCCGTACCCGCGGCACGAGCGACCATTCGCTCTTTGGGGCGGGCGAAGAAGCCCCGAGCCCGTGCCCGCCAGGCCGCCAACGCCGGTTTGGCGTCGGCTCGGGCGGGCAGTCGCCGCAGTGCCCAGGGGTGCGAGCACCACCGACGGGCGCAGACGCCGCCGACGCAGACAGGCCAGGGAGCTGTCACGCCTCGTGGCATCCCCAGCCGCCGACCACTTCGGGAGGACGTGCCATGACAGCGAAGAACCACGACGCACGCGACCCTGTCACGGCCCACCCCCGGCCGGACTTCCCGGACCAGGACCAGCCGCACCCCGGCTGGACCGGGCCCATGGACCCGCCACCGGATCACGGCGAGACCTCGTACGAGGGCCGCGGGCTTCTCGCCGGGCGGGCCGCGGTCATCACCGGTGGCGATTCCGGCATCGGCAGAGCCGTGGCTCTCGCTTATGCGCGCGAGGGCGCCGACGTCCTCTTCACGCACCTGCCGGAGGAAGAGGACGAGGCCCGTGAGACGTCTCGGCTCGTCGAGGAGGCGGGCCGCAAGGCGGTGGCCGTGTGCTGCGACATCCGCGAGGAGGAGCAGTGCCGGGCTCTGGTCGGCCGTGCCGTCGAAGAGTTCGGGCGCATCGACATCCTCGTCAACAACGCGGCCTATCAGATGTCCCAGCCGGACGGCATCGCCGCGATCTCGACCGAGCAGTTCGACCGTGTGATGAAGACCAACCTGTACGGGATGTTCTGGCTGTCGAAGATGGCGCTGCCGCACATCCCGAAAGGCGGGAGCATCATCAACTCCACGTCCGTGCAGGCGTACAAGCCGAGCCCGCACCTGCTGGACTACGCCACGACCAAAGGCGCCATCGTCACCTTCACCCAGGGTCTGGCACAGATGGTCGTCCAGGACGGGGTACGGGTCAACGCCGTCGCCCCCGGGCCGGTGTGGACGCCGCTGATCCCCGCGACCATGCCCGACACGGTCGAGTTCGGCAAACAGTCCCCGCTCGGCCGCCCCGCCCAGCCGGCCGAGATGGCCCCGGCGTACGTCTTCCTCGCATCCGAGCAGGCGAGCTTCATCACCGCCGCGATCATCAACGCCACCGGAGGCACTCCGCTGCCCTGATGCCGGTCGCGAGTACACGTCGGAGAACGCGTACCCGGACCCTCGAGGGCCGGCGGTGCCGGACTCTCGTCGCGCGAGGGGCGAGATCCGCTAGGTTCGCCCCGGCCACGTGAGATTCGGTGATGCATGAGAGGGTCGGGCGGGTGAGCGAGACACCACCGAACACCCTGCAATACCGCGTTGACGGGCCAGAAGACGCCCCGGTCCTGATCCTGGCTCCCTCACTGGGCACCACATGGCACAGGTTGTAGATCGCGTCTTGTGCGGTCCAGGTGGTCCACGCGAGGCGTATACGCGCAGGTCAAGGTCTTGTGGTCCGGGAGCGTCGACCCTGTTCGTGAGACGTGAGTGAGAGCGCCGGTGATGGGGCAAAGCCCCGCCGGGATGGCCTGGCGAATCCTCTGTGCGCGGTGGGTTACGACGGCGCGCAGCGTCCAGGGTTGGCTGTTGAGCGCGCGACCGGCTTGGGCCGGTACCTGGCCCAGTGGCTCGTCGCCCGGGAGGTGAGTTCGTGGACGTTCACGCTTCCGACACAGACGGGATTCGGTAGCTGTCCAAAGGCGGGGTCGCAAGCACGATGATCTTGCGGACGGCCGTGTAGGTGATTTCCGCCCCGGCGGCCCGGGGTGCGGCTGACGACACCGCTCTTTCCGAAACATCGCACCCGAGTGAAGCAATATCTGTTCCCGCGAGGTGAGAGTTTGACGGATCGTGCAGGAAGAGTTTTTGCTGCAATGGGCGGAGCGGAATTATGTAACGTGCGCAGGCCGTTCCAGCGTGCTACTGTCGATCTCAGTTGCAGTTGTGGTTCCCAAAACTTCAAGTGCCCCCGACCCGGCTTCTGCCGGTCGGGAGCACTTTTGTGAATCCGGTCATTTCCGGGCGGGGTAATCATCGCGGCGACACGGTGTCCGTACGGTGCGGATTCCGATGTACTGCCCCCAAAGGAGATATGACATGGCTGCTGGTACCGTGAAGTGGTTCAACGCGGAAAAGGGCTTCGGCTTCATCGAGCAGGACGGTGGCGGCGCGGACGTGTTCGCCCACTACTCGAACATTGCCGCGCAGGGCTTCCGTGAGCTGCTCGAAGGTCAGAAGGTCAACTTCGACATCGCGCAGGGCCAGAAGGGCCCGACGGCCGAGAACATCGTTCCGGCCTGACGCTCACGCACAATCTGTAGCTGGGGCCCGCATCCTTCGGGGTGCGGGCCCCAGCTGCACGCATCTCCCGCAGCGGTTTCACCCGCATGACGACGCGGAGGAATCCGCAGTCCAACCACGAGCAGCTGCTCCTCCAGGATGCAGGCGCATCCGCAGCCGACGCTCGGATCTCAAATCCCCATCGCGTGACTAATTGCAGCATCTGCGCTCGCGGAGATTTCTGCCGGCCACATCTGCTTTCTTTTGCCGCCGGTCCATACTCGTAATTCTCCATGCTGCTCATCGGTGCGGGAATTCCTTGATATGTGCCACATCGAGGAAGGTTCCGCATGAACCACACATACACGAACGACCGCCCCGCCCGCGCCCGTAATGGCAGTGCCGACGCCGGAAGGGGTGGCACCCGCTTCGGCTCGCAGGCACCACGCCGTTCGGGCGGGCCGGCCCGCTCCGGCGGTTACGGCCCCCGGCCCGCCGCGGTGCAGGGTGAGTTCGCGCTCCCCAAAACGATCACCCCCGCGCTGCCCGCCGTTGAGGGCTTCGCCGATCTCGCCATGCCTGAACAACTGCTGACCGAACTCGGCAAGCAGGGGGTGACCGCACCGTTCCCGATCCAGGGGGCGACGCTGCCGAACTCCCTGGCGGGACGGCACGTCCTGGGCCGCGGGCGCACCGGTTCCGGCAAGACCCTCGCGTTCGGCCTCGCCCTGCTCGCCCGCACCGCTGGACAGCGTGCTGAGCCCCGCCAGCCGCTGGGATTGATCCTCGTACCGACGCGTGAGCTGGCGCAGCAGGTGACCGACGCACTCACCCCCTACGCCCGTTCCGTCAAGCTGCGGCTGGCCACGGTGGTGGGCGGGATGTCGATCGGCAAGCAGGCCGGCGCGCTGCGAGGCGGGGCCGAGGTGGTCGTCGCGACGCCCGGACGGCTCAAGGACCTCATCGACCGTGGCGAGTGCCGACTGAACCAGGTCGCGATCACCGTCCTGGACGAGGCCGACCAGATGGCCGACATGGGCTTCATGCCGCAGGTCACCGCGCTGCTCGACCAGGTGCGTCCGGAGGGGCAGCGGATGCTGTTCTCCGCCACCCTGGACCGTAACGTCGACCTGCTGGTGCGCCGGTATCTGACCGACCCCGTCGTGCATTCGGTCGACCCGTCGGCCGGTGCGGTCACGACGATGGAGCACCACGTCCTGCACGTCCACGGCGCCGACAAGCACGCCGCCACGACCGAGATCGCCGCCCGCGACGGCCGCGTGATCATGTTCCTGGACACCAAGCACGCCGTCGACCGGCTGACGCAGGACCTGCTGAACAGCGGGGTACGGGCCGCCGCCCTGCACGGCGGGAAGTCGCAGCCGCAGCGCACCCGCACGCTGGCGCAGTTCAAGACGGGGCACGTCACCGTGCTGGTGGCGACCAATGTCGCGGCGCGCGGCATCCACGTCGACAACCTCGACCTCGTCGTCAACGTCGATCCGCCGACCGACCACAAGGACTACCTCCACCGCGGCGGCCGTACCGCCCGCGCAGGCGAGTCCGGCAGCGTCGTCACGCTCGTCACACCGAACCAGCGCCGCAGCATGGTCCGCCTCATGTCGGACGCCGGAATCCGGCCGCAGACCACCCAGATCCGCTCGGGCGGCGAGGCCCTGAGCCGGATCACCGGTGCCCAGGCCCCGTCCGGCATCCCGGTCGTCATCACCGCACCGGTGGTCGAACGCCCAAAGCGCAACGCCTCCTCCCGAGGCCGACGCCGCCCCTCTTCGGCGACCCGGCGCGCCCCGGTACGCAAGTCCGTCTTCGACGCGGCGGCCTAGAACCTTCGTGATCAGGAAGCTGACCCATCTCTGCAGGAGGCACCTTTTGACACTGGTTCAGATGCAGCCCCGCCCGGTGGACGTCAACCCCGTTCACAGGACGGCGGTGGAGGTCATGGACGCGGCCGGACCGCAGGTCTGTGACGACATGAGCGTGGAGGTGGCGCTGGCCGTCATGGCCGCCGCCCGCACGGGCCGACTGGTCGTTTGCGACCAGGACGACCAGTGCACCGGCCTGGTCACCCGGAGCGAACTCACCGTCGTCCGCAACAGCTCCGTTTACACGGACCGCGTCCGTCTGCGCGACATCCTCGGCGACCACGGATCGTTCACCTCACCCGTGACCACGATGGCCGAAGCCGAGCAAGCGATGCGCTCCCGCCGGCTCGGTGCCCTGCGGGTCGTCGACGAGCAAGGCAGCGACCCGGGCATCCTCGCCCTCCGTCGCTGAAACGACTCACCCCTGGTCGGACCGTTCTCCCCTTCTCTCTGTGAGGCCACATGCGCTGCGTCATCGCCCGCTTCCCCTTCGAGCTCACCAAGGGTGGCGTGCTGGAATCGATGAAGGGCATCAAGCCCGAACCGGTCACCGGCGAATCCGTGACCATCGGCCGCCGTCACTACCCCGTCAAGCAGGTCGGCCAGGTCATCACCCGCCAGGACCGCCGTGACTTCAGCGCCGCCGAAGTCCTCCGGGCCATGACTCAGCTCGGCTTCACCTGCCGCGCCGTCCCCAAGGCCGCGCCCCTGGGCATTCTCAGCCCGATGCAGCACGCCTCCGCGATGCTCGGCACCCCCGTCACGGTCTGACCGTGTAAACAGGCACGAGCCGACACCTGACCAGCAGTGTGGGCCCGACCGGTACGCCGGTCGGGCCCACACTGCTGTTCAGCGGGTTTTTGTCGCAGTGATTGTTCAGCGGTCGGAATAGCTGAAGTCGCCCACGGTCCAAGCGCTGACGTTTTCGATCGCGACACGGTACATCCCGCCTGTCTCCGGGATCCCCACCGTGCCCTGCAGGATCCGGGCGACATGGAAGTGCAGATGCGTAGGCGGCCCGTTCGTCGCGGGGGTGACGAAGACGGCGGCGAACTCGCCCAGGCGGTCCGAGTCCGTCAGTACCTCCGAGACCCTCTGTCGCCACACTGCTTCGGGAGCCAGCCGACCGGTGATGACAGCACCACCGGTGACCACGGTCAGGGACATCTGGGTGCTCTGGCCGGACTCCACCAGGGCGGCGACGTCAACCAGTAGTTCGTCAGGCTTCGACACGAGGCAGATTATATTCACCGGCCATCGGGCTGCTTGAGCGGTGGCGCTACCGGGCAAGAAGGGCGCTCACGGTCTTGCCGCCGGAGGCCCGGCGGGTGACCGCGGTGGCGCGGGCGAGGCGGTTGACCATCCGCGCGGAAATCTATGCCAGCCGGAGTAGACATTGGGTGGTGGTGTGGTTATGGTTTCTCTCGTAGCCCAGAGAGACACCAGGGCTCGGCAGAGATGAACTGCCGGGCAGGAGTACCCGCAGTTGCAGTTCGCGGGACGGTGCGGTGGTGGAGTTTCGAAGCCAGGGTTGTTGCAGGACGGCGACGGGACTGACGACCGGACCGGGTGGCCCGTAGTGATCAGGGGCCGCCATGAGCAGTACCGCAGTGGCAGTACCTGTAAGTGCAGTTCGCAGTACCCAGCAGTGAAGTGAGTGAGCAGTACCTCGGTGAAGGCGTCGGCTGCAGGCGCGCGCACCGGGAAGTTCGGCAGTGGGGTTCTAAGCCAGAGCAGATGCAGGACGGGCGACGGGGCCGGCTGTCGAAGAGTGGCGCTGTCGCAGGCCACTGATCGGTTCGCATCACCAGCAGTACCGCAGTACGCAGTCCCCGTTGGTAAGTAGTTGATCAAGAGGGAAGAACGGAGGAGCCGAGCGCCATCAGGATCGCCCGGGCGGAAGTCTGAGTCCGGGTACCGCAGGACATCGATAGTGAGGTGGTCTCCGGTCAAGCAACCGCGATCCCCGCACCCCCGGCAACTTCCAGGTCGGGTCAGCGGACACAGAAGGCCGGCGCGGTATCAGGGCCGGCAGATGGTGTAGTAGTTCCTTCGGGGCCCTGGTGCCAGTACGGCGCCAGGGCCCCTCCACGCGTTCCACAGAGAGGTGCAATGACAGCAGACGACTCGTTCGGCCGTCTCGATGATGACGACTACCCCGCCTACACCATGGGCCGGGCCGCCGAGATGCTCGGCACCACCCAGGGCTTCCTCCGCGCCATCGGCGAAGCCCGCCTGATCACCCCGCTCCGCTCCGCGGGTGGCCACCGCCGCTACTCCCGCTACCAGCTGCGCATCGCGGCCCGAGCGCGCGAGCTCGTCGACCAGGGCACCCCCATCGAGGCCGCCTGCCGCATCATCATCCTCGAAGACCAGCTCGAGGAAGCCCAGCGCATCAACACCGAATACCGCCGCGCCGCCGAATCAGCGAATCCAACGACAACGGCATGAGATGAGCGTGCCCGTCAGCGTCGGCGGGCACCGCACGCGCGGTCTCGGTGCGCGGTGTGATCATTTCCTATGGTGACGCGGCGTGTGGGCGTGTAGCGTCTGCGTCAGCTGTCGTGGTTCGGAATTCCCTCTTACCCACGCCTTTGGTGTGGGCGTTTTGCTGTGCTGTGCCGCAGGGACCAGGGCGATCACCTCCGTCTGCCACATGGAGTGGCAGGTGTTCATCGACTGGAAGGCATGACCATGGCTACGGGAACTGTGAAGTGGTTCAACGCGGAGAAGGGCTTCGGTTTCATCGCCCAGGACGGCGGCGGCCCGGATGTCTTCGCGCACTACTCCGCGATCAACTCCACAGGCTTTCGTGAGCTCCAGGAGGGCCAGGCCGTGACGTTCGACGTCACCCAGGGCCAGAAGGGCCCGCAGGCCGAGAACATCAACCTGGCCTGAGCTCGCAGACCTGCCCGAGGGATCGCGCACGCCGCGTCCGGTGGCCGCCGCCCGTGCGGGCCCTGCCGCCCACCTGGACGAAGGCGCCTGCTCTCGTGCCGGGACGGCACCGGAACAGGGGTCGCGCAGCCATTGCTGCGCGGCCCCTGATCTGTGGAGGCCCGGGGCCGGTGCGACTTCGGCCCGGAACTTCCTGACCTCAGCCGCTGCAAGTGTCGTCGGGCACGGGAGCCGCATGTCCTGCGCGGCCGCCGTGCAGCTTGGAGGAGCCGACGTTCAGACGCTCGTCCAGGCGTCGAGGAAGGCTTTCCGTCCAGCCTGACGTGTCGCGGGAGAACCACATGGCCGTTGACACAGCCGGATCGTCCGACCTGCGGTCTGCGTGCAGGACGCGCCGGGCGGTGAGCTCGAGATCTCGGAGCCACAGTTCCCCGATGACCTGTGTCTTGAGGTCGGGCAGATGGTCGGACTCGACGAGGGCCTGACCGATCACCCCCCGGCTGCGACGCGCTGGGGAGGGGTCATCTCATCGACGGCCGAGAGGACCTGCCGGGCCAGGGCGGTTCCCTCTCCTGCCAGCGAACGCAGCACCAGAGCCTTGATGTTGACGGGCAGCAGGTACGCGGTGCCCGACGACCTCCACAGGTCCGACCAAAAGCGTTCTCCCGCCTTGGTGGGGGCAGGCAGCGCGGCCAGCAGCCCGAGGACACGGCCGGTGGCCGCATAGCCGTCGCAGTGGGCAGCTGCGACGACTGCGATGCCGGCGACGCCCGCCACATCGAGCCGGCCGGCCCCGAGAGCGGAGCCAGGTCCAGTTGGTGTTCCAACTGGCCTGCGAGGGCGCTGGATACGTGGGGGCGGACCTCAGGAAGCATCGGCGAACCTTGTGCGTAGGCGAGCGGAGATGCCCGTTCGGAAGCCCTGATCGTTCCCATGACCAGCCGCTCTATTCGGCTTCGGCAGGCCCAATCGGCGGCAGTGTCAACGGGGCTGGAGTTCACACGGTGGCGAACCGGCCCGGGCCCGGCGACGTGGCCCTGGGGTTCTGGACCGGCTTCCCGTCATGCTGTCGGGGTGAGGTTTCCTAGCATGACCGCATGGTTGCCAGTGACGCCCAGGAGCCCGGAGGAGGACGAGAAGCTGTGTCCCGCGACGCCGCTGAAGTCGAATGTGGTCACGTCGCGTCAGCGCGTGGAGAGCGCCGTGCAGACGGGCTACCCGACGAATCACCGGGCGACCATGCGGGGGAGGGGGCTCACTCGGTTGCTGCTCTGGTGGAGCGGGTGGCCGACCTGGCCGAACCGATCAAGCCGAGGTTGCGTGGCTGGCTCCACGCCGGAATGGTCCCCGCCGCACTGATCGCAGGCATCGTGCTCATCTGCCTGGCCCGCACCCCGCAGGCGGCCCTGGCCTGCGCCGTGTACTCGGTCACCGCCTGGCTGCTGTTCGCGACGAGCGCCATCTACCACCGCGGTACTTGGGGGCCGCTCGGCGAGGCTCTTCTGCGACGTCTCGACCATGCCAACATCTTCCTGATCATCGCCGGCACCTGCACCCCCCTGGCCGTGGTCCTCCTCCCGCCGGGCCAGCGGTCCGTGCTGCTGTGGATCGTGTGGGCGGGCGCGTTGGCCGGCATCGCGTTCCGGGTCCTGTGGGTCGCAGCTCCGCGCTGGCTGTACACCCCGTGCTACCTGGCCCTGGGGTGGGCACCCGTGCGCTATCTGCCCGACTTCCTGCACACCGGCGGAGCGGCCGTACTCACCTTGGTGGTGACCGGTGGTCTCCTCTACAGCGCGGGCGCGGTCGTCTACGCCCTGCAGCGTCCCGACCCCTCACCGCGTTGGTTCGGCTTTCACGAGGTGTTCCACGCCCTGACCGTGGCAGCCTTCACCGCGCACTACATCGCCATCTCCCTGGCCGTTTACTGACCGTACGTTCTGGCTCGCGCCGCTCGCCGAATGGCCGCCGAGGTATCGCGCCATTCGCGCAAGCCGTCCGCCCCGCCGCTTTGCCCGCCCAAGGGCCGCCGAGCGGGGCATCGGAGCAGTCCTCGAGTCATCGCCCGGGAGTGGCCCGTTTCGTCCGCGAGGGGGCGGAGGCGTCGGCGAGGTCGGCGCCGGTGTCGGCGTCCCGCCGGGAGTGGCCGACGCCGTGCCAGTCCAGGCACATGACGGTCGCGTCGTCCTGCAGGTGACCGTGGTTGGCGTCAAGGACCGCCGCGATGAGGGTGCGGGCGGCCTCACGGGGATGCAGCGCGCGGGTGCGGACGATCCGGTCCGACAGATCAAGACTGTGGGCGTTGCGCTCCAGCATGCCGTCGGTCAGCATCACCAGCCGGTCACCCGGCCGCAGTTCCAGCGACTGGACCCGGTAGCCGTGAGGGGCATGAAAGCCGAACGGCGCATCGATCTTCGGAGTGATCTCCCGCACCTGTCCGTCGCGCATCAGCAGCGGCCAGGGGTGCCCGGCGTTGATGAACTCGGTCTTGCCGTCGATCAGGCTGATACGCAGGAGCTGGCCGGTGACGAAGCCATGGCGGCCGTGCTCGCGCACAGCCTGGTCGGCCTGGCGGCCCTGTTCGGCGAGGTCGGCACCGGCCCGCCGTGCCCGGCGCAGAGCGCCCACCAGGAGAGTGGCCAGCAGTGCGGCGTCGACATCGTGCCCCATGGCGTCGGTGACGGAGAGCTGGACCGTGTCCCGGTCGACCACGTAGTCGAAGGTGTCGCCCCCGACGTGGTCGGCCGGCTCCAGCGCCCCGGCCACCGCGAACTGCGCCGCCTCACACGCCAGCGACGCCGGGAGCAGCCGGTGCTGGATCTCCGCGGCCAGGCTCAGCGGAGTGGTGCGGCGGCCCCACTGGTACACGTCGGTGAAGGACCGGTTCGCGATGACGATGTACGCCAGGGCGTGCGCGGTCTCGCTGACCTCTTGCATCACCTCCGCGTCCGGTGCCACGGGCAAGAACAGTTCCAGGAGCCCGATGGCGTCCCCACGGTTGGTCACCGGGGCGACGAGCCGCACCAGACCGCCGTCGCCCATGTCCTCCACGCTCGGCCGCTGGGTGCGGATCACGTCGTCGTAGAGGGTTCCCCGCAACATGATGCGCCGGGCGGGTTCATCGGTCTCGACGCTGCCCGCCGCCCCCAGCCGTACGACCGAGCCGCCGGTGAAGTCGGTGATCAGGAACGATACCGACGCGGCCCCGAGGTGCTCCTTGAGCATTCGGGCGACCACGTCAAGGGACTCCACCGGCGCCGCGGCCTCCGCCGCCGCCAGCGCCCCCGCCAGAGTCATCGCCCTGCCCCGGCCACCCCTGCTGTCGGGAAGACGAGCGGTCGGCCTGCCTTCTTCGCCAGGCCCGCATACGGTCACGGTGACTCCTCGCTCTTTTACTGGCCGCCGGTGCTCAGGGCCCCTGCCGAGTGGGCGAGGGGGCGGCGCCCGGGCCCGGTGCCGGTCAGATGTCATTGCACCACAGAGCCCCTGAACGGTCGCCAACCTCCGCCCCGGACTCGGCGGCCGTACGCCCTTGGCCGTGCGACACCCCAATGACCTTTCCCGCCGCCAAAGCCCTGGAGACCCGGCGCACCGAGGCGTACAACGGCTTCCTCGAACTCATCGACCGCGCCAAGGACAGCGGCCACCTGCGCGAGGACTTCGCCAGCCAGGACCTCGTCGTCCTGCTCATGGCCAACGTCGCGCCAAGGACAGCGGCCACCTGCGCGAGGACTTCGCCAGCCAGGACCTCGTCGTCCTGCTCATGGCCAACGCCGGCGTCGTCAACGCCACCGGCGACGCCGCCCCCGACACCTGGCGCCGCCTCGTCGCCCACATGCTCCGCTCCTACGCCACCCCCGACACCCCGCTGCCCGACGCACCCCCGCCGACCGCCCTGTATCGCGCGATGGTCCGCCTCAGTCGACCCGGCTGTCCGACGGCACGGTCTCGGCCATCTCGGTCACCCTTGCCTTCGTGCTGGCCACGGTGCTGCAGATGGTCCTGGGCGAGCTGGCCCCGAAGAACCTGGCGCTGGCCGTACCGGAGCGGCTCGCCAAGTCCCTCGCATCTTCCACCCTCATCTACTTGAAGATCGTCGGCCCGGTGGTGCACGTCTTCGACGGCGCCGCGAACAAGCTGCTGCGCAAGGTCGGCATCGAACCGGTCGAGGAGCTCCACCACGGCGCCACCCTCGAGGAACTCAGCCACCTGATCGGCGAATCCCACGAGCAGGGGCAGCTGCCCGCCGACACCGCCGAGCTCCTCGACCACGCCCTGCAGTTCTCCGAGCGCACGCTCGACGAGGTGATGGTGCCGCGCGCTGACGCCGTGTTCGTCCGCAAGGAGGCGACCCTCACCGAAGCGGTCGAGCTGATCGCGAAGCACGGTCACTCCAACTACCCTGTCTTCGGCGACCATCCGGACGACATCACCGGTGTGCTCGGCGTCCGGGACCTGACTTGGCTGCCGGCTGCCGACTTCGAGCGCGCCACCGCGGGCGAGACGGCCCGCCGCCCCCTGCTGCTGCCCGACACGCTGCCGCTGCCCCAGGCGGTGGCACAGATGCGTGAGCGGGACGACGAGTTCGCCGTCGTCCTGGACGAGCACGGCGGCCTCGCCGGAATCGTCACGTACGAAGACATCGCCGAGGAGCTGGTCGGCGACATCGCGGACGAGACCGACACCGTCATCCATCTCGCGGTCGCCGACGGGGACGGCTGGCTGGTGGACGCCGGCCGCCGCCTCGACGAGATCGAGGACGCCACCGGCATCGCCCTCCCCGAAGAGGACGACTACGACACCGTGGCCGGCCTGATCATCGACCGCCTCGGACGGTTCCCGGCCATCGGGGACCGCCTCACCGTGGACCTGCCCAACAACGGCTGGGCGGACATCGAGGTCCTCAGCCTCGACCGCCACGTCCCCGAGCGCGTACGCATCGAACGCCTCACCACCAAGCAGGACCAGGTCCAGGAGCCGCAGGCATGAGTTTCCCGATGGCACTCTTCGTCACCGTCCTGCTGCTGATCGGCAGCGGCTTCTTCGTCGCCGCCGAATTCGCCCTGGTCGCCGCCAAACGGCACCGCATGGAGAAGGCCGCCGCCGAGGGACAGCGCGGCGCCAAGGCCGCACTCGCCGGAATGCGCGAACTGTCCCTGATGCTCGCCGGCGCCCAGCTCGGCATCACCATCTGCACCCTGGGCCTGGGCTCGATCTCCAAGCCCGCCATCTCCCACCAGGTCGACCCCCTCCTGGAGAAGCTGGGCCTGCCCGCCGGACTCAGCTACGGAATCGCCTTCACCCTGGCCATGATCATCGTGGTCTTCCTGCACATGGTGCTCGGTGAAATGGCGCCCAAGTCCTGGGCCATCGCCCACCCGGAACGCTCCGCGATGCTCCTCGCCCCGCCCTTCCGCGCCCTCGTCAAGACCGTACGGCCGCTGATCTGGCTCCTCAACAAGGTCAGCAACGCGCTGGTACGCCTGTGCCGCGTACAGCCGCGCGACGAGCTGACCGCCGTACACAACCGCGAGCAGCTGACTCACCTGGTCGAGGAATCCGAGCGCCTCGGCCTGATCAACACCACCGACTCCGACCTGATCACCCGCTCCCTCACCGAACCCCAGACCCCGGTCGCCGACCTCCAGATCCCGGCACAGGACATCGTGAGCGTCCCCGCCGACGCGGACCCCGAGGCGATCCTCGCCCAAGCTGCCGCGGCCGACCGCTCCCGCCTCCTCGTCCGTGACGGCGAGCAGGTCCTCGGCTCGGTCCACGCCCGCGACGCTCTGGTCGCCCGCGCCCGCGGCCGCGTCCTGACCGCCCGCGACCTCGCTCGCCCCGTACCTGACCTGGCATCAGGCGACACGGTCTCGCACGCGGTCGAACAGCTCCGCCAGCGCCGCGCCTCACTCGCCGTCGTGCGCGACAGCAGCGGCAGGGTCACCGGCCTGGTCAGCCTCGACGACCTCATCGTCCGGCTCATGGGGCCGCAGACGGTGTGACCCCGGTAGAGCACCCTGATCTCGAATGTCCGTCAAAGCGGAACAAGCTCATACCAGTTTGATCAGCGTGGTGGGGTGCGGCACCGGAGAGGTCAACGGGATCCTGCAAAACCGCCGCCAGCTCAGCGAATCCGCCACCTCGCGGCATAACGTCTCGTAGCCGAGCTCGTAGCGATGCTTGAGGTACAGCAGCCTCAGCAGTGTCTCGACCGGGACCGAGGGACGCCCCAGCCGCTCGGCGAACACCGCCCGCCACGGGGCAATGAACCGTTCGTCGTCCAAGAACGCATCGATCCGGGCCAGCTCCGGGGACAGCTGTCGCGCCTGTTCCGGCAGCACGTCCCACCACGAGTCCTGCACTCCCGCGACACGCAACATCGCCACCACCCCCGGCTGCCGATGACCTACGTCAACTGTCCCGGCCAACCGATGGCTCCCACCAGCTCTCCCCAAAGCGTCACACCGCCAGCAGCCCCGACTTCTTCAGGGGCAAGTAGCTAGGGACTCGGCGAGCTTTTCCACTCGGCGGGTGGAAACGCCCAGCAGGTAGGCGGTGGCGACCACGCTGATAAGGGCGGCCTGCTCGGCACGCCGCCTGCGTTCCAGCAGCCAGTGCGGAAAGTAGCTCCCGCTGCGTAGCTTGGGGATGGCGAGCTCGACGGTGCCCGCCCGGGTGTCCCACTCGCGCGGACGATATCCGTTGCGGTGGTTGACTCGCTCATCGCTGACCTGGCCGTATTCGGCGTTGCAGAGGGCATCGGCCTCCGCGGACATGAGCGCGTCGGCGAACGTCTTGACCATCGCGCGCAGCAGGTCGGGACTCGCCGCGGCGAGGTTGTCTTCGGCGAGGGCGTGCAGGGGCAGACTGTCGGTGCGGTCATCGTGCTGATCTCCTTCGAGCTTCGACACCTCGAAGATCAGCCGGTGGCCGTTCCTCTATGCGGGGCTCATCCCAACGCCGGAGGAAACCCCGTATCAGGTCGAACCCGTACACCACCTCCCCGGACGCAACCGTGCCCCAGCCTGCGCGCGTTAACCACACGAAACCCCGGCTGTGGAGCGTGCCTGGCCGGTCATCCACGCAGTCGGACGGGGAAGCTGTGGTGTTCGCGGAGTCGAGGCCGCGCAACGGCGCTGCTCGGAGCGGGCGCCCCGGCTGGATTGTGCCGCCACGTGCCCCTCTGCGGTCGAGGACGACTATCTCTCTGACCGGCGAACGAAAATCTGTGTTGGCTGGAGTAGACATTGGGTGGTGGTGTGGTTATGGTTTCTCTCGTA
This sequence comes from Streptomyces sp. NBC_00259, assembly GCF_036181745.1. Classification (NCBI taxonomy): domain Bacteria; kingdom Bacillati; phylum Actinomycetota; class Actinomycetes; order Kitasatosporales; family Streptomycetaceae; genus Streptomyces; species Streptomyces sp. NBC_00259. The sequence goes on from NZ_CP108080.1 coordinate 6,599,048, forward strand.
GCCGAGATCAAGCAAGCCCGGCAGACACGAACTGCCGGGCAGCAGTACCCGCAGTTGCAGTTCGCGGGACGGTGCGGTGGTGGAGTTTCGAAGCCAGGGTTGTTGCAGGACGGCGACGGGACTGACGACCGGACCGGGTGGCCCGTAGTGATCAGGGGCCGCCATGAGCAGTACCGCAGTGGCAGTACCCGTAAGTGCAGTTCGCAGTACCCAGCAGTGAAGTGAGTGAGCAGTACCTCGGTGAAGGCGTCGGCTGCAGGCGCGCGCACCGGGAAGTTCGGCAGTGGGTTCTAAGCCGAGCAGACGCAGGACGGGCGACGGGGCCGGCTGCCGAAGAGCGGCATTGTCACAGGCCGCTGAGCAGTACGCAGTACCAGCAGTACGCGGTAGATGTTGATCAAGAGGGAAGAACGGAGGAGCCGAGCGCCATCAGGATCGCCCGGGCGGAAGTCTGAGTCCGGGTACCGCAGGACATCGATAGTGAGGTGGTCTCCGGTCAAGCAACCGCGATCCCCGCACCCCCGACAACTTCCAGGTCGGGTCAGCGGACACAGAAGGCCGGCGCGGTATCAGGGCCGGCAGATGGTGTAGTAGTTCCTTCGGGGCCCTGGTGCCAGTACGGCGCCAGGGCCCCTCCACGCGTTCCACAGAGAGGTGCAATGACAGCAGACGACTCGTTCGGCCGTCTCGATGACGACGACTACCCCGCCTACACCATGGGCCGGGCCGCCGAGATGCTCGGCACCACCCAGGGCTTCCTCCGCGCCATCGGCGAAGCCCGCCTGATCACCCCGCTCCGCTCCGCGGGTGGCCACCGCCGCTACTCCCGCTACCAGCTGCGCATCGCGGCCCGAGCGCGCGAGCTCGTCGACCAGGGCACCCCCATCGAGGCCGCCTGCCGCATCATCATCCTCGAAGACCAGCTCGAGGAAGCCCAGCGCATCAACACCGAATACCGCCGCGCCGCCGAATCGGTGGATTCACCGCCCGCGGTCTGAGGTGGTACGCCCGCCGGGTACCGGCGGGTCCCGCGTGTCGGGGGTGTGGCGCATGGATCGTTCCTATGGTGACAGGGTGTGCGGACGTATAGCGTCTGGGCTCACCTGTCGTGGTTCGGAAGTTCCCTTCACCCACGCCTTCGGCGTGGGTGTTTCGCTGTGCTGTGCCGCAGGGACCCCTTCCCGCCCGCGCTCGGAGCGTACGCCTGCCTCGGGGCAGGCCCTGCTGTCCGACGGGTTCACCCGAACAGCTGGCGTTGGCCGTCAGGCGACGGTGGCGGGATCTGGGGCGCACGTGATCAGGGCCGCGCAGCAATTGCTGCCCGGCCCTGATCTTGTCGGGGCCGGCGTACGGGCCGACGAGGCCGGCGCCGGGCTGAGTGGTACGGATCGTGTCACCGGAATACGCGTGTCCTCCGAGCCGTGAAGGGCGACCGCTCTTCCGGAAACGCTGCGTTCCGGGTGGATCAATATCTATGACCGCGAGGTGAGGGTTTAACGTGCCGCGCGGCCAGTGTTCTTGTCGCAGCTGGCAGAGCCGAATTATTTACCGTACGCGGGTCTCTGCCGCATGCTACTGTCGATCTCAGTTGCAGTTGTGGTTCCCAAAACTTAAAGCGCCTTCGCCGGTATTTCCAGCCACTGGAAGCGTTTTCGTGTTGCCGGTGATTTTCCGGACGGGGCATCATCGCGGCGACCCGGCATCCGTGCATCGCGGGTCCCGGCGTACTGCCCCAAAGGAGATATGACATGGCGTCAGGCGTCGTGAAGTGGTTCAACGCAGCCAAGGGTTTCGGCTTCATCGAGCAGGACGGTGGCGGCCCTGACGTGTTCGCCCACTTCTCGAACATCGCCGCCCAGGGCTTCCGTGAGCTGCTCGAAGGCCAGAAGGTCACCTTCGACATCGCGCAGGGTCAAAAGGGCCCGACGGCCGAGAACATCGTTCCCGCCTGACGCTGACGCGCACTTTGCAGCTGGGGCCCGCATCCCTCGGGGTGCGGGACCCAGCTGCGGGCATTTCCCGCAGTGGTGCCACCTGTGGGACAACACCGCCCGCAGCCCCTTCCTCATGGATGCGCGCCTCTTCGGAGCTGCACCCGTCGACGTCCGGGATTTCACGTCCACGTGACGTCACCCATTTCATCGCCTGCACCCCGCACCGGATTTACATTCGCTTTCGCATTCTATTCGGCCCGTTCTCGTGATTCCCCGCGCTGCGCTTCCGCTGCGGGAATTCCTTGATACGTGCCGTATCAAGGAAGGTTCTCAATGAACCCCACACGTAAGAACGGCCGCTCCTCCCACCCCCGCCGCCGCACCGGCGGCCCTGTTTTCGGCTCCGGCACCGCTTCGGGGCGGGGAGGCCGCTTCGGCTCACCCGCCCCGAGCCGTTCAGGGGGGCCGAGCCGCTCGGGCGGCCACGGCCGGCGGCCCGCAGCGGTCCAGGGCGAGTTCGCCCTGCCGGAGACGATCACTCCCGCGCTGCCCGCGGTCGAGGCGTTCGCCGACCTCGACATGCCCGAGCAGCTGCGGGCCGCGCTCACCGCGCAAGGCGTGAGCGTCCCGTTCCCGATCCAGGGCGCGACCCTGCCCAACACCCTCGCGGGCCGCGACGCCCTGGGACGCGGGCGCACCGGCTCCGGCAAAACCCTCGCCTTCGGCTTGGCCCTGCTGGCCCGAACCGCCGGACAGCGCGCCGAGCCCCGCCAGCCGCTGGCCCTGATCCTCGTGCCGACGCGTGAGCTGGCCCAGCAGGTGACCGACGCACTCACCCCCTACGCCCGCTCGGTGAAGCTGCGCCTGGCCACCGTCGTCGGCGGAATGCCGATAGGCAGGCAGGCCAACGCGCTGCGCGGTGGCGCCGAGGTGGTCGTCGCGACGCCGGGCCGCCTCAAGGACCTCATCGACCGCGGTGACTGCCGACTGAACCAGGTCGCGATCACCGTCCTGGACGAGGCCGATCAGATGGCCGACATGGGCTTCATGCCCCAGGTCACCTGGCTCTTGGACCAGGTCCGCCCCGAGGGCCAGCGGCTGCTGTTCTCCGCCACCCTCGACCGCAACGTCGACCTCCTGGTCCGCCGCTACCTCACCGATCCGGTCGTCCACTCCGTCGACCCGTCCGCGGGCGCGGTCACCACGATGGAACACCACGTCCTGCACGTGCACGGCGCCGACAAGCACCGGACGACGACGGAGATCGCGGCACGCGAGGGCCGGGTGATCATGTTCCTGGACACCAAGCACGCCGTCGACCGGCTGACGCAGGACCTGCTGAACAGCGGAGTACGGGCCGCCGCCCTGCACGGCGGGAAGTCACAGCCGCAGCGCACCCGCACCCTGACCCAGTTCAAGACCGGGCACGTCACCGTGCTCGTCGCGACAAACGTCGCGGCCCGCGGCATCCACGTCGACAACCTCGACCTCGTCGTCAACGTCGACCCACCGACCGACCACAAGGACTACCTCCACCGCGGCGGCCGTACCGCCCGCGCAGGCGAGTCCGGCAGCGTCGTCACCCTGGTCACCCCCAACCAGCGCCGCGCCATGACCCGCCTCATGACGGCCGCCGGCATCGTGCCCCAGACCACCCAGGTCCGCTCCGGCGAAGAGGCACTCAGCCGGATCACCGGCGCCCAGACCCCCTCCGGCGTCCCCGTGACGATCACCGCGCCGGTGGCCGAGCGGCGCAAGCGCAGCACGGCCTCCCGCGGCCGGCGCAGCCCCGCTTCGGCTGCCCGGCGCGTAACCGTGCGGCAGTCCTCCTTCGATGCGGCGGCCTAGAACCTTCGTGATCAGGAAACTGACCCATCTCTGCAGGAGGCACCTTTTGACGCTGGTTCAGATGCAGCCCCGCTCGGCGAATGCCACCCCCGTACACAGGACGGCGGTCGACGCCATGGACACAGGCGCACCGCAGGTCTGCGACGACATGACCATCGAGGTCGCCCTGTCCGTCATGGCAAGCGCCCGCACCGGGCACCTGCTCATCTGCGACAACGACGGCCTGTGCACCGCACTGGTCACCCAGGCCCAGCTCATCGCCGTCCACGACAGCTCCGCGTACACGGACCGGATCCAGCTGCGCGACATCCTCGGCGCCTGCGGGCCGTTCACCTCGCCCGTGAACACGATGGCCGAAGCCGAGCACGCCATGCGCTACCGCCGGCTCGATGCCCTGCCTGTCGCCGACGAACAAGTCAGCGCTCCGGGCGTCCTCGCCCTTGCCCGCTGAACCGCCTCACCGCGGCAGAACCATCCCCCTTCGTTCTTCTCCCTGTGAGGCATCATGCGCTGCGTCATCGCCCGCTTCCCGTTCGACCTCACCAAGAGCGGCGTCCTGGAATCCATGAAGGGCATCAGGCCCGAGCAGGTCATCGGCGAGTCCGTGATCATCGGCCGCCGCACCTACCCCGTCAAGCAGGTCGGCCAGGTCATCACACGCCAGGACCCCCGCGATTTCAGCGCCGGCGAAGTCCTCCGGGCCATGACACAGCTCGGCTTCACCTGCCGCGGCCTTCCTCGGACCGCCGCGCCCACGCGCGTCCTCGACCCGTTCCAACAGGCTTCCGCGATGCTCGGCGCCCCTGTGGTCGTCTGACCGAGGGGCAGGCGCGAGCCGCCACCAAACAGCAGTGAGGGCCCGACCGGCATGCGCCGGTCGGGCCCTCACCGCATACCGTCCGCTTCTCGACCCGGCGGGGGTCAGTGGTCGGAGTAGCTGAAGTCGCCCATGGTCCAGGCACTGACGTCCTCGATCGCCACGCGGTACATCCCGCCCGTCTCCGGGATCCCCACCGTGCCCTGCAGAATCCGCGCCACATGGAAATGCAGATGCGTGGGCGGCCCCTCCTTGCACGTAGTAGCAGTGAAGACAGCGGAGAAATCGCTCAGGCGGGCCGAGTCCGCCAGGACCTCCGACACCCGCTGCCTCCAGAGGGCTTCGGGAGCCAGCCGGCCCGTGATGACAGCACCACCGGCGACCACGGTCAGAGACATCTGATTGCTGTGCCCAGACTCCACCAGGGCGGCGACGTCAACGAGCAGTTGGTCAGGCTTCGACATGAGAGGCGATTTTAGTCACCGGCCGTCCGGTCAGCCCACGCAGTGGGTGCTTGATGGAAAATGCACGATCGAACTGAGTGGACGAGGGCGCGTTCGGCAACCGTGGCATGGGCGACCGAGGCGGGGCCGCCTTTCGCAAGTAGCTCTGCCCCGCCCGCCAGGAGTCGACTGCGCCCCGTACTCCTCGCCCGGCTGCGGAGGCGGGGAACGCAAATGCCTTTCAGCTCCTCAGGCGCGAAGTTGAGGCTCCGGCAACTCCCGTGATGAGACACCGCGTCAGTAATTCCCCAGTAACGGCCCGCTCGTAGCCTGCCCGGTCAAGCCAGCTCCGCGCTTCCGCTCTCGACATTTCGGTGGCTTCCGCGGAAACGGAGTACCGGCATTCCCTGCATCGGCCACTGAGGAGCTGTACAGATACATTTGCCTCGTTCGTCCCTGCGGCGAGCGGCCACCGCGTTGGCAGCGGTTGCCGCCACCCTCGCCGGCGGGCTTGCCGCCCCGGCCGCGAACGCGGCACCCCGGCACCATGCGATCGTCGACCCGGGCCTCACCGCCGCCGTTGAAGCCGGTCAGGAAGCGACCTTCTTCGTCGTCCTCGACAGCCACGCCGACCTGTCCGATGCTCTTCGGCAGCGCGGCAAGGCGCGGAAGGCAGCCGTGTTCCAGGCGCGGCGCGCCGAAGCCGCCCGGGACCAGAGCTCGCTGACCCGCTACCTGGACCAAGCGAAGATCGGCTACGAGTCGTACTGGATTGCGAACGCCGTAAAGGTCACCGGCGACAGGGATCTGGTCGAGCAGCTCGCCGCCCGTCCCGATGTCGCCGCCCTGAAGCAGGAGCAGCGCTACGCCATCGACACCGCCGCGATGGGCCCGGTCACCGCGACCGAGGCTGCGGACCCGGACTGGGGCGTCAAGGACATCCGGGCCGACCAGGTCTGGTCTCAGTACGACGACCGTGGCGAGGGCGTCGTCGTCGCCACCATCGACTCGGGTGCGCAGTTCGACCACCCGGCCCTGAAGGACAACTACCGGGGCAACCTCGGCGACGGCGCCGTGAGCCACGACTACAACTGGTACGACGCGTCCGGCCAGTGCCCCAGCAGCACACCCTGCGACAACAACGGCCACGGCATCCACACCACAGGCACCATCGCGGGCGCGGGCGGCATCGGCGTCGCTCCGGGCGCGAAGTGGATCGCCGTCAAGGGCTGCGAGGCCAACTCCTGCTCGGACTCCTCGCTGCTGAAGGCCGGCCAGTGGATCCTCGCGCCGACCGATCACAACGGGCAGAACCCGCGGCCCGATCTCGCCCCGGACATCGTCAACAACTCGTGGGGCGGCGGGAACACCACCTTCTACCAGGACATGATCGAGTCCTGGAACGCGGCGGGCATCTTCGAGGCGTTCGCCGCCGGCAACGCCGGCAACGGCACGACCTGTTCGACCACCGAGGCGCCGGGTGCCCAGGCTCCCGCGTACGGGGTCGGCGCGTACGACGCGAACGGAGCCATTGCTTCCTTCTCCGGCTTCGGCCCCTCCCTCGTCGACGGTTCCATGAAGCCGAACATCGCCGCGCCCGGCGTCAACGTCCGCTCTTCCTGGCCGGGCGACGGCTACCGGGCGATATCCGGTACGTCCATGGCGACCCCGCACGTCGCCGGTGCCGTCGCCCTGCTCTGGTCCGCGGCACCCTCCCTCGTCGGCGACATCGACGCCACCCGGGCCGTCCTGAACGACTCCGCACGGGACGTCGACGACACCCACTGCGGCGGCACCGCCGACGCCAACAACGTCTGGGGCGAGGGCAAACTCGACGCCTTCGCCGCCGTCGACCAGGCCCCGCACACCGCGGCCACCATCACCGGCACCGTCTCCGACCGGGCCACCGGCGCCGGGCTGGCCGGAATCGCTGTCGCCGCAGCGGGCGAGACCACCCAGCGCAGCGTGACCACGGACGCCTCGGGCGCCTACCGGCTGGTCCTGGCGGCCGGCACGTACACCGTTACCAGCGTGGGCTACGGCTACCGCACGGCCACGGAGACTCTCACCGTCACCAACGGCCAGGCCCTCTCCCGCGACATCGCGCTGGACGCCGCTCCCAGGCACGCCGTGACCGGCACCGTGTACGACGTGACGGGCAAGCCGCTCCCCGGTGCGAGCGTACGGATCGCCGAGGCGTCGCTCGCCCCTGTCGTGTCGGACGCCTCCGGCGCCTTCCGCTTCCCGGACGTCGCCGAAGGAACCTTCACCCTGGTCGCGACGCCGGCCGCGCCGGTGCTGTGCAACGGCACCTACCAGAAGGCCCTGACCGTGGACGGCGATGAGAGCCTGACCCTCCAGCTGCCCGCCCACAGCGACGCCTTCGGCAACAGCTGCCTGCCCGCCGCGTACTCCTGGGTCGGCGGCACCACAAAGGTCGCCCTCTCCGGCGACGAGAACGCCAAGACGGTCGCCCTGCCCTTCCCTGTGACGTTCTACGGCGTCCCGTACAACCAGGTCGGTGTCACGACCAACGGCCTGGTGAACTTCCTCGCCCCGCGGCTCGGCGACTACGCCAACACCGCGTTGCCGATGGAAGGTCAGCCCAACGGCATCCTCGCCGCCTACTGGGACGATCTCGTCCTCGACAAGAAGTCGGCCGTGAAGTCCGCTACCACCGGAACGGCCGGACAGCGGACGTTCGCGGTCGTCTGGGAGAACGCGGCCTTCGCGGCCGATCCGGGCCGGCGCGTCACGTTCGAGGCGGTCTTCGAAGAGGCGACCGGGGCGATCCTCCTGCAGTACCAGTCCATCGACGGCGCCTCGACGCTGGAGAAGGGTGGATCAGCGACCGTCGGCATCGAGAACCAGGCCGGCGTCGACGCCCTGCAGTACTCCTTCAACGAACCGGTCCTCACCGACCGTTCCGCCCTCCGCATTCTCCCCAAGGCGGCACGATGAAGAACCGATCCCGAGGCGCCGTGCGCCTCGCCACCGCCCTGCTCGCGCCCCAACTCGTGCTTGCCGCGCTCCCCGCGATCGCCAACCCGGCGTACGCCGAGGACGGGCCGCAGCAGGCCCGGGTCCTGACCGACGACCAGGCCGACGAACTCGAGCGTCGGTTCACGGCGGCCCCCGCTTCCCAGGGGGCGGCGGCGCCGAGCGAGACCGCCGAACCGGCGCCGGCCGAGCAGCCGCAGGACTCGGCATCACCCGTCACCCTCACCGAGGCGTCCGCACTGGAGACGTACCAGGGGCATGCCGAGACCGCCCAGCTCGGTGGCGGCAAGGGTGACTTCCTCGCCGTGCACAGTCGCGGCCTGATCACGCGTTTCGCGGCGGACGGCCGGGCCGTGTGGAAGCGCGACAACGAGTCCCTCTACGCCGACTGGCAGGTCAAGCCGTGGCGGCCGTGGCAGAAGGAGCCGTATCCGGCACGGATCACCGTCGGCTACGAGGCCAACAGTCCGTACGCCGATCTCGCCGACCGGGGCTTTGCCCAGGGGGACCTGACCGGCGACGGGGTGGCCGACGTCGTCTTCACCGCGGAGGTGGGCGCCAACCCGTATCGCCCGTTCACCTCCCCTGACTCGTCCCTGTCGACGGGTACCTTCGTCACCGTCCTCGACGGACGGACCGGCGCGACCCTGTGGTCGCGGATCTTCGCCGATGCCCAACAGGTCGCCCTCGTCGGCCGCACCCTGCTCGTCGCCGACCAGCCGTCCACCAACTTCGGTGCAGACAGCGCGTCGACGACGGTGCTGCACGGCTTCCGCTTCGCGTATGCGGACGGTCGGCTGACACCGGCGGCGACCTGGTCGTACGACACGGGCCGGCGCAACGGCCGGTGGGCCTCGGTCACTCCGCTGTCCGGCTCCGCGGCAGCCCTGTCCTGGTACGTGCGGAAAACCGATACCGCCCCGGCCACGAGCCGGACGCTCGTCATCGACACGGCGGACGGCACGCCGCGTTGGCAGACCGCCGGCACGATGTACGGGCGGGAGGCGGTCCACGACCCGTCCCGCAACCGGCTCGTGGCCATCGAGCAGGCCGACTACCGCGACGGGGTGTGGTACCAGCTGGTCGGCTATGACCTCGACGACGGCACCCGGACCGTGCTCGACGAGCGGGTCAACGCGCTCGGTACCGATCTGGCGGTCGGCGAGCTCAAGGGCGGCGGCGGCACCGAGTACGCGGTCGCCGAAGCCACCCTCGACGACAACCTTTCCATCAACGCGGCAACGGTGCGCGGACTGCGCGGTGACGGCGGGACGGAACTCTGGTCGTCCACCGTGAAGCGGGACGAGTCGAACGTGCGGGACGGCGACAGCGTCCTCGGCCTGCGGATCGCCGACGGCAAGGCCATCGCCTCCTACGTGACGACCGCGGACGGGGGCCGCGCGATCAACTCGGGAGGCAGCCGCTACGGCACGATCACCGCGTTCAGCGGTACGGACGGTTCGGCGCGGTGGTCGCACAAGGGCGCGGCCGCCTCCCCGATCTACGCACAGCCGTACCAGTCCGGCGACGACTGGCTGGTGCGAACCATCGACAACGACCAGAACATTCACAGCTACCGGCTGGGCAACGGCAAGTCGGCGGGGCTCGTACCGCTCCTGGCCGACCTGGCGACCGGCATCGCGGTCGATGTGAACGGGGACGGCCGCAAGGACCTGGTGGCCGGCGGCCAGTCGCGCGGCCTGTGGGCCTTCGACGGTCCGTCGCTGGCTGCGGGCAAGCCTCGGCTGCTGTGGCGGGCCACGCTGCCCGGCTCCGTGTACGGCGACATCGTGCTGGGTGACACGGACGGCGACGGACGCCGCGACGATGTGGTGGTGGCCGCGGAAACCGCCGCGGTGATCGTCGACGCCACGACCGGCCGGGTCGGCGCGACCATCGACCAGCCGGGGCAGTTCGTCCGCTCGGTGACCGTGGCGGATCTGAACAGCGACGGCGCTGACGACGTGCTCGTCCCGGCGGACGCCGTCCGCGCCTACCGGGGTGATGGCCGCCACCTGTGGTCGTACGCTCCCCAAGGTGCGGGGCCGGTTGTCTTCTCCGACCTGGCGGTGGCCGACGGCCGGGTGCTCGGTTCGTACCAGACGCCCTACCAGCGCGAGGCCGACACGGTCGGGGAGATGGCTCTTGACGCCCGGACCGGCACGGCTGCCTGGACCGCCGGCCCGGTGTGGACGGGTAGCGACCCGAAGATCTACGGCGCGCAGCTCTTCCACGGCGTGTACGCCTCGCCCGCGATCCCGTACGCGGACGGGCATGCGGTTGTCACCACCTGGATCGTGCGGGGCGACAACGGCTGGTGGACGGAATTCTTCGAGTTCCGCGACGTCCGCACGGGCGAGTTGGTGAAGTCCGCGACCGGTGGTGGGACCTTCACACTCGGCAACTGGTTCACCGGCGATGAGGGCCTGACCCTCGCCGGAACGGCCTCGCTGCAAACCTTCGGCAAGGACGGCAACGACTACCTGATCTACACGCTGCCGACCCTCCACCGAGCCGGTTTCGCGACCGGTCCCGGTGGGCGACGGCTGCTCGTGGGTGGCACCGAAGGCGCGGTGTACGTCTGGGACCCGTCGGTGCTCACGGCCGGCGCGCACTACCCGGATCACGAGGCCCGGCTGCAGCGGTACGCGACCCAGAACCTGGTGATCGCCGACCTCACCGGTGACGGCGTGGACGAGGTCGTCGGCCTGCACCCCGAACAACTCGGGCAGGACCGGGCGGCCGAACTGTCGGGCTACCGGTACGCGCTGGGGGCCGACAACCGGATACACGGGATGGTGACGGGCGTTCTGACCACGTCCTGACGTGACGCCGCTCATGAGGGCTCCCTATAGTGGGGGCCCTCATGAGCGTGGAGAGACCCCCGATGCTGCGGCTGCACCTCCTCGGCGGGTTTCGGGTCCACCGGGACGGCGGGCCACCGCTCGCGGAGCGATGGCCGCGACCGAGCGCCCGGACTCTACTCAAGTTGCTCGCGGTCTCCCCGGACCACCGCCTCCATCGCGAGGAGGCGATGGAGATCTGCTGGCCGGACGCCGACCCGCACGCAGCGCTCGGCAGCCTGCGGGTGGCACTGCACGCTGCCCGCCGGGCCGTCGAGCCGGAGCTCGCGCCCCGGGCCGCGTCGTCCTACCTCATCGGCGAGGGGGCGATGCTGCGCCTGGACCCGGACACGGTATGGATCGACGCCGACGAAGCCGAAGGGCTCGCGGAGGCAGCCCTCGCGCACGGCGACCGAGTGGAACTCGCCGTCGCCCTCGACGCGTTCACCGGCGAACTTCTCCCCGAGGACCGGTACGCACCGTGGTCCCGGGCCCGCCGGGAACGACTGGCCGCACTGCGGGAGAAGACCCTCCTCGCACTGGCCGCCGCTCATCTTGCGGCCGGCGCCACCGAGGAAGCGGTGGAGACGGCCGAGCAGGTCCTCGCGGCCTCGCCCGCCGAGGAGTACGCGCACCGCATCCTGATGGAGGCGTTCATCCGGCAGGGGCTCCGACGCCGGGCCGTGCACCAGTACCACCTGTGCCGGGAGGCACTGGACGCGGAGATCGGCGTGCGGCCGGGCCCCGAGACGGAAGCGCTGCACCGCAGAGCCCTCGCCGCGCCGACCACGGCCGCCCTGTCGCCGCGGCCCGCGCTGCCGGCAGCTCTGCGGGTGCCACCCTCTTCGCCCCTGCGCGGCCGGGACGACGTGCTGGCCGAGTTGCTAGGAGCCGACACCACGCCTGTCCTCCTCGTCACCGGGGAGGCCGGGCTGGGCAAGACGCGCCTCGTTGCCGAGGCGGCTCGCCGGGCCGCCGAGAAGGGCGCGGTCGTGCTGTGGGGCGCCGGCCACGACGCGGAAGGGCAACGGCCGTACGGCCCGTTCGCAGAGGCACTCGAGGGCTGGCTGGCGGACCGCTCCGTCGAGGAGTGGGCCCGTACGGGTGCGGAGTATCCGGAACTGGCCACTCTCCTGCCGGGGAGGGTGGAGCCGAAGTCGTGGAGAAGCCCGGAGGAGGAGCGGGACCGCCTGTTCCGGGCATCGGCCGCGTTGCTCGGCGAACTGGCGGAGCAGCGGCCGGTGCTGATGGTTCTGGACGACCTCCATGCCGCGGACGCGGGCTCCTTCCAGCTCCTCAGCCATCTTGCGCGGCGGGCCCGGGAGAGCGGCACGGGGTGGCGGTTTCTCGCCACGCTGCGCCCCGAGGAGTTGCCGGGCTCCGATCCGCGGCGGCACGCGCTGGAGATGCTGGTGCGCCAGTCGCTGGCCCGGGCTGTCCAACCGCCCCGCCTGCCCCGGCAGGCGTGTCTCGAGCTCGCGGCCGACGCGCTGGGCTCCCCAGCCGCTGCCGTACCGCAACGGGTCTGGGAGCTGTCCCTGGGCAATCCGCTCTTCGCACTCGAACTGGCGCGTGCGCTGCGGGACGGTGTCGCCGGCGATTCGGCAGCACCCGAGGGAGTACGGCAGTTGGTCGCACAGCGGCTCGGACGACTCGACCCGACAGCCCGTCGCGTGGTGGACGTGGTCGCGGTGGCGGGTCAGGACGCGGCGCTCGTCGAGGTTCTCGACGTCGCCCGTCGCTGCGGGCAGCGACAGCTGTCGACGGCCGAGGCGACGGAGGCCGTGGAGGCCGCTGTCGCCGCCTCGGTGCTGGAGGAGCGGCCGGTGGCCGTCGAGGGCCGTCCGATGGCCGGGCTTGCCTTCCGCCATCCCCTGGTCCGGATGACCTGCTACGAGATGCTGTCGGCGGCCCGGCGGCGGCTGCTGCACTCGGCCTACGCGGAGGCGGTGCTCCGGCGCCGGCCGGATGCCGTGGACACGCTCGCCGCCCAGTTGACGCGCGCTGACGACCCGCGCGCCACCGGGTATCTGCGCCGGGCAGCGGAACGCGCGGCGGCCCATTACGCAAACGACACCGCAGACCGCTACTACGCGGAGCTCACCGGCCGACTCGACGCGCTGGTCGCCGAATCGGCCCGCGCTCGGATGGACCACAGCGCCGTACTGCGCCGGATGGGGCGGTTCGAGGACGCGGCACGGCTGCTGCGCGAGGCTCTGGCGGAGATGGAGCGCTGCGGCGACCGGGACGGACGGGTTCTCGCCGCAGCCCGGCTCGCCGAACTCATGGCGAAGACCCGGAGCACGGACGAGGGTCTCCGGCTGCTCGATGCCTGTCCGCCCGCCCCCGACACACCGGCGGCGACGGCGAGCACCCACCATCTGGCCAGGGCTGTGCTCTGCTTCGTCGCCGGCCGGTACGAGGAAGGGGCGGCGGCCGCGCGGGCGGCGGAAACCGCGGCGCAGGCGGTGGAGGGCCCGGAGCGCAGAGGGCTGCTCGCCCGGGCGCTGGCGATGCGTGCGACGTCCCTGGGCTTGGCCGGTCGCTTCGGGGAGACGGGCCCGGTCGCTGAACGCGCACTACCGCACGCGAAGGCGTACGGAGATCCGCAGATACTCACCTTGGTCCTTTCGGTCCTGCGGGAAACCGCTCTTCGGGCGGGGCGGTTGCGTGAGGCCATCGAAACGGGGCGGCAGGCGTTGGACCTCGCCGAGCGGTCCGGCGATCCGACGGCGACCGTCTTCGAGCGGGCGAACCTGGCCAGACTCCACCTGCTGATGGAGGAGACAGCCGAGGCCCGGGACCTGGCGGAGACCGCGGTGCGGGAGACGCGGCCGGGTCTCGACTGGTGCGTGCCCTACGCTCAGGCAGCCCTCGCCCGGGTGCGGATTCGCATGGGAGAGCCGGGTGCGGGCGCGCTGCTGGACGAAGCCGAGCGTGCGGCGCGCGCGCAGGGGGACATTCAGGCCCAGCACGGGGTGCGGTCGGTGCGGGCCGAGCTGGAGTTGCAGGAGGGGCGCCCGGAGGAGGCGTTGGCGCTCCTCGCAGACCCAACGATGAGGCCGGCGGACCTGACGGCCCGCGCGTGGTTGGCATGCGGGCGCGTCAAGGAGGCCGTCGAGGCGGCGGCGGCAGAGGTGGAGCGCGCCGAGCGGGCCGGCGAGCGGCTTGCGGAGACGGATGCGCGGACGGTGCATGCCGCCGCCTTGGCGGAACTGGGCCGCGAGCGGGATGCGGCGGAAGCATTCCGACGGGCGGCCGCCTTGGCGGAATCCCTTCCCTACCCGGCGGGCTCTCGCCGCCTGGCGTTGGCCCGCCGCCGATGCGCGGCGGCGCCCCACTGACCGACACCGCACTTTCGCGCGAGGGGACGGTGTCCCGGTGCCCCTGTGGGGCGCGAAAGGTCGTCGTTGCAGGTCACGCGGCGCATCGGTACGACGATCAAGTACTACGTGCGTGAGGGGCTGATCCCGCCCGGGCGCCGCGTCGTGGCGACGCAGACCGACTACGACGAGCACCATCTGCGCAGGCTGCGTCTGGTGACGGCGCTGATCCAGGTCGGGAGGGTGCCGGTGGCCAGGGCACGGGAGGTGCTGGCCGCGGCGGAGGACGAGTCGCTGGACCTGTACAGCCGGCTGGGCGCCGCGGTCACCTCACTGCCGTCCTATTCCGTGCCGGACGAGACCGACCCGGCCGCGGCCGCTGCCCGCCGCGAGGTGGACGCCGTGGCGGACCGGCTGGGCTGGCGGTACGTCAAGGCGGCGGGCCGCCATTCCCCCGCCTACGGCACCCTGGTGTCCGCGGTCGCCGCCCTGGACCGCCTCGGCTGTCCGAGCAGTGCTGATCGCCTGATGCGGTACGCCCGCCCCGCCGACCTGCTGGCGGCAGGCGACCTCGATGAGATGGAGGAGTTCGGCACGACACCGGAACGGGTCGAAGCGGCGGTGGTCCTGACCGTTCTGTACGAACCGGTGCTGCTCAGCCTGCGCCGTCTCGGCCACATGGAGGAGTCCCGGCGGCGCTATGCGGACGGGCCGGACGGGCCGGACGCGGACTGCTGACCCTCGCCTCCACCTCGGCGGCCTGTGCCGCACGCTCCCGGCGCCACCGCGCCGGCGGACCTTCCCGAGGACCCTGGTCCTGCACGGACCGTACGCGAACCCCTTGCGGAAGCGGCCGTCAGTCGCGGATCCCGTCGATGTCGACCACGAGGTGGCGCGGGCCGCGGAAGATCTGGTTGCGGCGGTACGGCGGCGGATCCTCGACGAGCCGCGGGTTCTCCACACGGCGGACGAACTCCGCGACCGCGATCTGGGTCTCGAGCCGCGCGAGCGGGGCGCCGAAGCAGTAGTGGACGCTCTGGCTGAAGCCGACGTGCTGGTTGTCGGGGCGATCGAGGACCGGCTCGTCGGGATTCTCGAACCGCTCCGGGTCGCGGTTCGCCGAGCCGTACGCGAGGAGGATCGGCGCGCCCTTCGGGATCGTGGTGCCCGCGATCTCGATGTCCTCGAGCGCTGCCCGGGTGTGCCAGATGTGGACCGAGGACTCCAGGCGCAGGAACTCCTCGACGCCGGGCACGACCAGCTCGGGCCGGTGGCGCAGCTGTTCGTACACGTGGGGGTGGCGCAGCATGGTGAGCACGCTGTGGGCGATCAGATTGACCGACGTCTCGTGCCCGGCGAAGAGCAGGAGCACGGCATCGCTGACGAGCGTGTCCTGCGGCATGCGCCCATCGGGGCCGGTGTCGTGGACCATCGCCGAGAACATGCCCGGTCCGGGCTGCTCGGTGTACTGGTCGAGCAGGTCGGCGAGGAACTGCCGCAACTTGCCCACCTCCTCGACGCCCTTCTCCGCCCGGCGAAGCTGCTCCGGGTCGTTCGCCTCCGGGCCGAGGTCCGCGCCGTCCAGGGCGCTCTCGATCCAGTCGTGGAAGCGCGGGATGGACTCCAGCGGCACGCCCAGGATCTTGCAGATGATGGTCACGGGCAGCGGGAAGGCGAACTCGTCGACGAGGTCGATCCGGGTCTTGCCCTTCATGTCGTCCAGCAGTTCGGCGGTGAGGCGGCGGATCTCCGGCTCGAGGTCAGCGATCATGTGGGGGCGCTCGGGCGGTCCGAAGTGCCGCGTCATCCGGCGGCGATCCAGATCGTGCTCGGGCGGGTCCTCGGTGATGATCGACCCCTCGAAGGGGTTGGCGAACTGGTACTCCGCGGGGCGCTTCCGCGGATCCGAGGTGACCCGGTTGTCGTGGAGCAGCGCGACGATCTCTCGGTAGGTGCTGACGACGTAGGAGCCGTCCGGCTGCCGCGCCACCGGGGTCTTGCGGAGCTCTTCGTAGAACGGATACGGGTTGGCGCGGTTGGCGTAGCGGAGTGACTGCTGCCAGGGGGTTTCCTCGACCATGATGACGCTGTTTTCCTCCTGTTGCCCTGTCCGGCTGGATGCCCGATCCCGAGGGGCCGCATCAGCGGGGCCGGAACTCGGCCCTGCGCTCGCTTGGATCGTGGCCGGTCAGGACAACGTCGGGTATCGCCGTGGGGACGCCTGGCGCGGGGAACTCGGCCGGGATCGGCTTCATGTCGTCGGGCCGGTCCCAGCCCGGCGGCGGGGGCGGGAACGGACCCGACTGCTCGATCAGCTGCGCGTAGTGCTCCAGCCACCTGCCGTGATCGAAGGTGACGGCGGCGACGATGCGGCCCCGACGACCGTAGGCGGCGGCGAACCGGCGCTCCTTGACGGACCCCTGCATGAAGACGATCTCGTCGCCGAAGGTCGGCACGCCGACGGACTTGATGTTGACGCCGAACTGGCCGGACCAGAAGCCGGGCAGCAGCAGATGCGGGCGGTAGTCGGGCTCGAGGTTCACCATGTTGTGCGCCACGACCTCGGCGCCGAGGACGGCGTTGTCCCAGTGCTCCATCGCGAGGAACTGGTACTCGTACAGCACGTGGGGCGAGCGGGCCACGTCCCCCGCCACGTAGACGGAGTCGGTCACCACGCCGTTGATGTCGAAGGCCCGGCCGCCGGCGTCGCAGCCCACGCCCCAGAAACCGGACGCCAGCCCGGAGCCCTCCAGCCATTCCACGTTGCGGATCGACCCCAGCGAGGTCACCACCACGTCGGCCTCGATGGTGGTGTCGTCCGAGAGCTGAGCACGCCGCACGTGTCCGCCCGCGTCGCCGTCCAGCGACGACACGCCCACCCCGCAGCGCAGGTCCACGCCGTGGTCGCGCTGCATCTGAGCGGCGATCTCGCCGATCACCCCGCCGAGCGCGCCGACCAGCGGCGCCGAACCCCGTTCGACGACGGTCACCGGGATGTCGAGTTCCCGGCAGACGGAGGCCATCTCCGATCCGATGAACCCGGCACCTATGATCAGGACCCGCGACGGCCGCGCGGCCAGCGCCTGTTGGAGCCGTGCCGCGTCGTCACGCGAGCGCAGCGTGTACACGCCGTCCAGGGCGGCTTCGGCCGGATTCGGCCACTGACGCGCGCGGGTGCCCGTGGCGATCAGCAACCGGTCGTACGGGACCTGCTCGCCGGTGGCCAGGTGCACATTTCTGGTCATCCGGTCCAACCCGGTGGCGGCCACCCCGAGCCGCCAGTCCGCATCCACTTCCCGCAAGCGGGGCAGCTTGGTGTGGTCGGCCGGCACCCAGCCCTTGAGTACTTGCTTGGACAGCGGCGGACGCTCGTAGGGCTCGTACGGCTCGTCCCCGATGATGGTCAGAGGCCCGCTGAAGCCCTCATCACGCAAGGCTTCGGCGGCCCGCAGTCCCGCCAGGGAGGCACCTATGATGACGATCCGGCCGTTGGCCTTGAAGTCGCGCACCAGCTCAGCGACCGTTGCCGGCACGCTCATGACGTCCCACCCCGCTCCGCGCCGTCCAAGCGGTCGATCACGATCGCCTGCACCGGGCAGGCGGCAGCGGCTCGTTGAACCTGCAGACGCCGCTCGTCATCGGGGTTCGGCTCGTAGGTGAGCGCCTCCTCACCACTCAGTCTGAAGACCTCGTGGGCAAGAAACACGCACTGCGCGTATCCCTGGCAGCGATTCAGGTCCACGACGATCCGCATGGGCAGACTCCCTCCGTCCTGTCCCCCCACAGCCACCATCGAGGCGGTCGCTCGGCTACGCGGCGGTCATCAGGCCCTTCCGCCAGGTGCCCCTGCCCCACTGCCCACCCGTCGTCCGGCCAGGAAACCCGCTGGATCCCTGCATGCTCGATCTTGTCTGCCACGGCCATACCCGGCGGTGACGCACAGCCGGTGAGCATCACGGCCCGAGGGGCGTGGTCCACATCCGATGACGTCGGCATCGAGGCGCACCAGGAAGTTCCCGGATCCTGGGCGCGTCATCCAGACCGGACGTACGCCTCAAGGCTCGACGGGCCATGTCCACCGACGGCCTCAAGGTCTGGGAAGAGGCCAAGCCGTTCGCCGCCTTTCAGGCGTGTCCAGGGACGGCGACGCGAAGACCGAGGAGCTGTTCCGTATGCACGGGCACGTGGTCTTCGCCGAGGCCATCGATCAGGCTCGCCAGCGGAATCGGCTGGTCCAGCACGAGTGCGTCGTTGGACAGGAGGAGCGACGGCACCAGAACCGAGGCAGCTTCCTCGTTGAGCTGATCGGCGATGTCGCACAGGACGTTGGCCTGACTCCGGACATGATCAATCAAGTCCGCCCGGCCCGAGTGCTCGGCGATGATCCGGTCAAGATTCCAGCTGTCGAGGCAGATCCGATTGTCGAATGTGGGCCGCGAGCCGGCGACAACGCCCAGAGCAACCGCTGCGATCGAGGCATCGACGCTGAGGAGATGAGCCAATATCTGGTCGGCGTTCCATCCTCCATCGTCCGCCTCGCCGAGGTCGGGGATGGCTGCCGCATCGAGGAACCTGTCGTAGGCGCTGCGAAGTACCGACGTGTCCATAGCGTGCTTCCCTTCAGTTGGGGCGTGTCGAACTCGAATCCCGCTCCGCTGCCTCGGCGACGCGTTTGATGTTCGCCAGCCGCCGGTCCCAGTCGGCCGCGAGCGAGGCCATCCACCGTGCCGTCGTGTCCAGCGCCGCGGGCCGCACCGCGTACCGCACTTCGCGTCCGACCCGGCCGCCGGAAACCAGCCCGGCGGCGTCCAGGACGGCGAGGTGCTTGACCACTGCCTGCCGCGAGATGGGAAGTCGTTCGGCGAGCGTTGTGGCAGTGGCCTCACCTTGTGCGGCGAGCAGATCAAGCAGCTGACGTCGTGTCGGGTCGGCCAGCGCACCGAGGACGCTGTCGACGACCTCGGCGGCGCCGGGATGTTCTTCCGTCACGTGGAGGGCTGTTCGGCGCGCGTCTTGAGCGCGTCGAGCTCCAGGGGCCAGCCTTCGCTGTGGTCCTTCAGGTTCTGACTGCGCAGCTCCTCGGACCCGGCCAGCGCCGCGAACCCGCTCTCCACGACGCGGAGCCGCGTCTGGTCGCCTTCCTGGGTCAACGTGAACTCCACGAGGGTGCTGTTGTTCTCGCGCAGCTCTTCTCCGGGGAACGCGCTGGTCCAGCGGTACGCCAGGTATGTCGGCGGCTCGACCTTCTCCACGCGCACTGGGAAGTCGCCGTGCTCGGCGTTCTTCGCCACCATCGACTCACCCTCCCTGGCCACGGTGCCGGGCAGGCTAGCCTTGTCGGCCACCCAGAACCCGGGTTGAGCCACCAGCGACCAGACCCGCTCCAGGGGTGCCGCGATCAGGGTTTCGCGTTCGATCCGGTCCTCGCTCATAAGGGACTCCTTCATCGTCACGATCGGATGCAACCCCAGAGTTGCATATCGATCTCTAAGGTGCAACTCAAGGGTTGCACTTTGGTTGGGTGTCGCTTCAACCGGTTGCACCTTGGCGCTCATCGTTGGTTGGCGATGACGGATGGGAGCTGCGTGGGGGCCGCGATGATGGCCAGGCCATGTGAGATGCCCTGGTCAGGGCCGCAAGAGCCGAGCGTCGTTCGACGTCGCAGGTCGAGCGCGAAGGGCGGTCTCCGCCGGTGGCCAGCAGCCGGGCCCGGGCCGAGAGGGTGGAAGGAACGTCGACCACGTTCTCGCCGGCGGCGGCCAGCTGCTGGGCGAGCATACGGCCAAGTCCTCGGGCTCCTTCGACAGCGAAGCGGCGTTCGGGCCACTGCTGGCACCAGCGCATCAGCTGGCGGAAGGTGCCAGCGTTGACGGTAAACCGACGCTGAGCCACCTGGTGACCCGTGGCGTCGACGGCAACGGCGGTGTGGGACGACTTGTGGGGATCGACACCGATCAGGATCGCAGACAGGCCTCGCACTCGCTGAGTCAGGGAAAGGAGTGCGGTGGGCATCCTGACTTGAAGTCAACGTGTCGCTTTCATGCCTCTGTCGAGCCACACCGCGTAAGGTGCCGGTCGGCGATGGCACGCTATCGGTGAGCCCGCCAAGGAGCAGCAAGGAGCCTGCGGGCCCGTGCCGACCGGCACCCTGGACGCTACGGCTGCAGACCGGCGTCTGGGGTCGATTCAACAAGTCAGGGGACCTGCGGATCGTTGTGGCGTCCTCACGATTCTGACCGCCCTACCCGGCCCGGTGCCGGCAACGCGACGCGCCATCGGACCGGAAGGAACGGGCATGTCCGGATCGACCATGTCCAGTACGTCGCCTGCTCCAAAGTCCCGCCGTCGTCGCTCCGCGGGGGAGGTGGTTCTGGGAGTGGATACGCACCGGGATGCGCATGTGGCTGCGGTGCTCTCGTTGATGGGGACTGTGCTTGCCACCGACGAGTTCCCGGCCACCGCGGCCGGATACCGCGATCTGCTGAAGTGGGCCAGGAAGTTGGGAGCCGTGGGGCGGGCCGGGGTGGAGGGGACCGGCTCCTTCGGAGCGTCCCTGTCGCGCTATCTGCTTGCCCAGGGCGTGGACTTGTTTGACGTGAATCGGATGGACCGGGCAGATCGTCGTCGGCGCGGCAAATCGGATCCGCTCGATGCCCAGAACGCAGCGCGAGCCGTATTGAGCGGGCGGGCCCGTGCCCGGGCCAAATCGGGCGACGGACCGGTGCAGATCGCCAGGATGTACAAGCTGGCCAAGGGGTCGGCGGTGAAAGCCCGCACCCAGGCCGTCAACCAGCTCAAGTCCGTCCTCATTACTGCTGACCCCGCCTTGCGGGAAGAGCTGGCCCAACTGGGCAATGCGGAACTCTTCCGGACCTGTGCGCGGCTCGCCGACGTGAGCGGTCACGAGGAGGACGGTGAGGAATCGGTGCTGCAGGCCACTCGGATCACGCTGGGTCTGCTGGCTCACCGGATCGGCCAGCTCTCCGAGCAGATCCGCAGTGTGGACGCTCGTCTGGCCCGCCTCGTGAAATGTCATGCCCCGCAGCTGCTCGACGTGGTGGGGATCGGTCCGGACACGGCCGTCGCTTTGCTGATCACGGTGGGGGACAATCCGGAACGCCTGGACAATGAGGCGTCCTTTGCCGCGCTGTGCGGGGTCAGTCCTGTCGAGCGTTCGTCGGGGCGCCGGCAGTACCGTCGACTCAACCGCGGTGGCGACCGTCAGGCCAACGCCGCGCTTCATCGAATCGTGTTCACCCGTCTGCGGGTCGATCCGCGCACGCAGGTCTACTACGAGCGTCGGATCAAGGAAGGCAAGACCCGTCGCGAAATCGTCCGTTGCCTCAAACGCTATGCGGCCCGAGAGGTCTTCCACCTGGTCAAACAGGTACAGCCAGCACCCCGCTCATAGGGGCTGTCGTGACAGATGAGAGGGTCTCACGGGTGAGCGAGACACCACCGAACACCCTGCAATACCGCGTTGACGGGCCAGAAGACGCCCCGGTCCTGATCCTGGCTCCCTCACTGGGTACCACATGGCACATGTGGGACCGGCAGGTGCCGGAGCTGTCCCGGCAGTGGCGGATTCTGCGCTTCGACCTGCCGGGGCACGGCGGCGCCCCCGCGCACCCGGCGGGCTCGATGACCGAGCTGGCCGACCGCCTGGTCGCCACCCTCGACGAGCTCGGCATCCAGCGCTTCGGCTACGCGGGCTGCTCCATCGGCGGCGCGATCGGCATCGAGCTGGCGCTGCGGCTGCCGCACCGGGTCGCGTCGCTGGCGCTCGTCGCCGCCTCGCCGAGGTTCGGCACCGCCGACGAGTTCCGCCGGCGCGGTGTGATCGTCCGTACCAACGGTCTCGACCCGGTGGCGCGCACGGCCCCCGAGAGCTGGTTCACGTCGGGCTTCGCGGGCGCGCAGCCCGCGATCGTCGAGTGGGCCGTGCAGATGGTGCGCACCACCGACCCCGGCTGCTACATCGCCGCCTGCGAGGCGCTCGCCGCGTTCGACGTACGCGCCGATCTGGGACGGGTCGGCGTGCCCACCCTGGTCCTGGTCGGCTCCGAGGACCAGCTCACCGGGCCCGCGGAGGCCCGCACCCTGGTCGCCGGGATACCGGACGCACGGCTCGCGCTGGTCCCCGGCGCCTCGCACCTCGCGCCCGTGGAGCAGCCGGGGGCGGTCACCGATCTGCTCGTACGCCACTTCTCCCTGGCCTGGCAGGACACGCTCCACGCGATTCCGGTGCCGCCGATCAGCCCGTCGGTCTCCGCGCCGGTCGCCCCGGTCGCCGAGATCGCCCCGCCCGCCGAGCAGCCGCAGGCGGTGGGCGCGGTGCGGCCCGATCCGTACGAGGCCGGGATGAGGGTCCGGCGGGCGGTGCTGGGCGACGCGCACGTGGACCGGGCGATGGCGGGCGCCGACGACTTCACCGGTGACTTCCAGGAGCTGATCACCCGGTACGCCTGGGGGGAGGTCTGGACCCGCGACGGCCTGGACCGCCGTACCCGCAGCGTCGTGACGCTCACCGCGCTGGTCGCGGGCGGCCACCTGGACGAGCTGTCCTTCCACACCCGGGCGGCGCTGCGGAACGGACTGACCCCGGCGGAGATCCGCGAGATCCTGATCCACGCGGCGGTGTACTGCGGCGTACCGGCCGCGAACTCCGCGTTCCGGGTCGCCCAGACGGTGATCAAGGAGGAGACCACTCCCCACGAGTAGTCCCGGGTCTATCTCCGGCCCCCGGGCGTATCCCTGGTCCCGGGCGTGTTCCCGGCCCCGGGGATACGCCTGCGGCGGGGTGGGGAAAGATCCGTTCGGGGGCCGCCGTACGCGAGAGGGAGGTCACCCCGGTGAAGCTCACGAAGAAGTCGCACGCCTGCGTCCGCCTGGAGAAGGACGGGCGGACCCTCGTCATCGACCCCGGCGTCTTCAGCGAGCCGGACGCCGCCGCCGGTGCCGATGCCGTGCTGGTCACGCACGAGCATCCCGACCACTTCAACGAGGAGCGCCTGCGCGTCGCGCTCGACGCGAGTCCGGGCACCGAGATCTGGACGCTGCGCAGCGTCGCCGAGCAGCTCTCCGCCGCCTTCCCCGGCCGCGTCCACACCGTCGGTGACGGCGACACCTTCACCGCGGCCGGTTTCGACGTCCAGGTCCACGGTGAGCTGCACGCCGTGATCCACCCGGACCTGCCGAGGATCACCAATGTCGGCTTCCTCGTGGACGGTTCGGTCTTCCACCCCGGCGACGCCCTGACCGTCCCGGGCCGGCCGGTGGACACGCTGATGCTCCCCGTGATGGCTCCGTGGAACAAGGTCTCGGAGGTCATCGACTACGTACGCGAGGTCGCACCGCGCCGTGCGATCGACATCCACGACGCGCTGCTGACCGAGCTCGCCCGCCCCCTCTACGACACGCACATCGGCAATCTGGGCGGTGCCGAGCACAGCAGGCTGGCGTCGGGGGAATCCGCCGACCTCTGACTGTCGGACCCCGCGGTTAGGCTTGCCGCATGCGCATCGCCACGTTCAACGTCAATTCGATCACCGCCCGGCTGCCGCGGCTGCTCGCCTGGCTGGAGAGCAGCGGCACCGACGTGCTGTGCATCCAGGAGACCAAGTGCACCGCCGAGCAGTTCCCCGCCGACGCCCTGAAGGAGCTCGGCTACGAGTCCGCGGTCAATGCCGACGGCAGGTGGAACGGGGTGGCGGTGGTCTCCCGGGTGGGCCTCGACGACGTCGTGAAGGGCCTGGCCCGCGGCCCGGCCTACGGAGGTGTGCAGGAGCCCCGTGCGCTGAGCGCGACCTGCGGCGGCGTCCGGATCTGGTCGGTGTACGTGCCGAACGGCCGTGAGGTGGCCCATGAGCACTATGCGTACAAGCTGGCCTGGCTGGATGCGCTGAAGGCCGCGGTCGCCGAGGACGCCGCGGGGGAGCGGCCGTTCGCGGTGCTCGGTGATTACAACATCGCACCGACCGACGACGATGTGTGGGATCGGTCGTTCTTCGAGGGAATGACCCATGTGACCGAGCCGGAGCGTGCCGCGCTGGCCGGTCTGCGCGAGGTGGGCCTCGCCGACGTGGTGCCGCGCCCGCTCAAGTACGACCGGCCGTTCACGTACTGGGACTACCGCCAGCTGTGCTTCCCCAAGAACCGGGGCATGCGCATCGACCTGGTCTACGGCAACGAGCCGTTCGCCAAGGCGGTCAAGGACAGCTATGTCGACCGCGAGGAGCGCAAGGGCAAGGGCGCCTCGGACCATGCCCCGGTCGTGGTCGACCTCGACCTCTGAGACCTCCGGGGCGCCTCCTGCGCGCCGTGTGGTGCGCCCGTCCATGGGAATGCGAGGCTGATCCGTATGAACATCCCTTTCTTGGACAACTGGCGCAAACGGCACGGCGGTGACGGGAGCCGAACGCTGGCCTCCGCCGTCGGCGGCGACGCGGAGGGTGTGGCGGAGCTGCTCTCCGAGTGCGAACTGCTGCGGGTCCGGGCGGGGCAGCAGGGGCTTGAACTGGACGACACCCCGGCCTCGTTGGAGGCGCTCGACCAGCTGCCGCCCCGCTGGCGGGACGATCCGGAGGAGCTGCCCTGGCTGGGCAACGACGCGGGACTCTATCTGGGCACCGTGATCGTCCGGACCGTGCGGGGTGCCGCCTGGCATGTGTGGCCCGGCGGCCACCCCGTGGTGCGGCTCGCCTCGGGGCGTGAGATCAATGTGGTGGAGGCGGGACTGGGCTGGGCCGTGCACGGTTCGCCCGAGCTGTCCCAGGTCTATGCGGAGGCGGCGGAGGCCTGACGCCTCGCCCTTGCATTTAGATGCCAATTACCGCTTATGCCCCATTTGTGCGTGTCAGGCGTGAAGTCCCTTGTCCGGCTGGATAGTTTGCGTGACCTTGACACCGCTGAGATTGGGGCAGGGCAGCGTATGGCCGTCGATCTGTTGATCGAGCTGAGGGACGTCAACGACAACCACGCGGGGGGCGCACGTTCTCCAGGGCCGGGCAGTAGCTCATAGAGCCATGCCCTGCCCGGCAGCGGCCGGTGATCACTGCTCGCGCAGCGGGACCGACAGGTACGAGGGGTCGGCCGCGGGTGAGGAGAAGGTCAGCTGTGCGCCGGACGGGTTGTGCTCGATGTAGAGCGGGTCGACAGTGTCGACGACCACGGCCAGACGGTGGCCGGCCGGGACGTCGTAGGCGGTGGAGAACAACTCCAGGTCCACGGTGAACGGCTTGCCCGCGGTCTTGCCGTGGAAGGTGTACGGCGCATTGCTGACCAGCTTGCCGAGGCCGAGCGGCCCCACGTCGTAGAGATAGGCGACGAGGGTGCCGCTCTCCTTGGTGCTGGTGACCGTGGTGTGCAGCTTCACCGTCCCCCGGATCCGCCGGTCCGAGCCGTACCGCTCGGACTGCCACACGGCGGCGAACGACCGTGGCAGCAACGGGACCGAAGCGGTCGGGGGCAGCCTGACGAACTGGTCCAGGGCGTTCGACAGCATCAGGATGCCGCCGTTGGCGCCCGAATCGATGTTCGCGTGGATCCTCTTCGTGCCGCCCAGGGTGATCTTCCGGGTGTCCGCGCCCACCGACTTCCAGCTGGGGTACGTCTCGTAGCCGCCGCCGGAGCGGGACTTGAGGCGGACCGGCTGCTCGCGGTCCACGCCGTTGTCCGCGCCTTTGAGATGGTGGTCGAACCAGCGGTGGGCGCTGGTCCAGGTGTCGTTGGGCAGACCCAGCAGGCCGGTCGCCTCCGCGGTCGCGTGGTCGCCCGGGCGGAACTCCAGGCGCTTGGGCACCGTGAGCCGTTCGTAGAACTCGGCGTACTGGTTGGGCGGGAAGATGGTGTCGCCCCAGGCGTTTCCGAGCATCACGGCGGTGCCGTTGGCGTTGATGCGGTCGAGATGGGTGGCTGGGGAGCGCTTCTTGCCCCAGGCGATCATCTCGTCCTCCTTGGCCAGGTTCGAGCCGAGGAAGTCCTTGAGGATCTGCTGGAGTTCGGCACTGGGCCGGCCGGTGAGGTAGCCGGCGCCGCCGAGCATCGCGGCGGCCTGGAGGTGCTGGGTGCGGCCGCTGTAGATGGAGTCGATGAGATCGCCCCAGCCGCTGAGCGCCGCGACGGCCCTGACGCGCTTGTCGTGCGCGGCGGCGAGCAGGCTGATCCCGGCGCCGTACGACACTCCCGCCATGCCCACCCTGGAGGGGTCGGCGGGGGTGTGGGCGAGCGCCCAGTCGATGACCCGGGAGGCGTCGGCGACGTCCGGCGGCCCGGCCACCTCGATCCGGCCGCCGGACTGCCAGAAGCCGCGGGCGTTGTAACTGACCACCACATAGCCGGCACCGGCGAGCTTCGTGGCCTGCGCGAGGTACTCGACCTGCGGTGTGGCCCAGCTGGTCGGCAGCACGATCACCGGGTAGGTGCGCGAGCCGCCGGCGTCCGCCGGGGTGACGACATTGGCCTTCAGTACGGTGCCGCCGTCGCCGCGGATGTCGACGAACCGTACACCGGGCGCGGCCTCGGCCCCGGTGGCCGCCGCCGGGGCGGCCGGGGCCAGCCCGAAGGCGGCCCCGGCCAGCAGGGCCGCCGAGACGGCCCCGGTCGTCGAGGTGCGCAGGGGCTTGTGGGGGTGGACCATCGCTCACTCCTGACTTGGGCGAGTCCGAAAGTGAGCCGACGGTAACCGCTACGGCTTACCTGAGGTAACCGGCCGGTAAGTTACGCGAGCGTAACAATTGTTGGACATCGTGTCAGCGAAGTGCGCTCTTCTTCTGCCACTCCGCCCAGTCCAGATTCCACGCCCCGTAACCGTTGTTGAGGGCGATCGTGCCCTTGGCGTCACCACCGGTGATCTCGAACGGATCGCCGACCTGGACCTCGCCGTAGACCGCCGCGGCGTCCGCGTCGCTCATGCCGACGCAGCCCGAACTCCGGTTGGCGTTGCCGAAGTAGGCGGCGTTCCACGGCGCGGCGTGCGCGTACATCCCGGACCACGTCAGCCGCATCGAGGAGTCGACCATCTTGTCGTAGGCGTCGCCGAGTCCGACCGTCTCGGAGCGCATGTTGATCGTGCCCTCCTTGGACATCAGGACCGCCGTGCCGCGCCAGGAGCCCTTCTCGCCGCCGGGGGTGCCGGCCGACATCGGCACGTCCTTGATCTGCGTCCCGTCGCGGAACAGCTTCAGCCGGTGGTTGTCGAGGTCGACCTTCACCACCTGCTGCCGGCCGACCGTGAAGCCGGTCGTGTAGTCACGGACGAACCAGCCGCCGTCACCGCCCGAATCGACGCCGTTCAGCTCCGCGTCGAGCGTCACCCTGGTGCCGGGCTTGAAGTAGTCCTTCGGCCGCCAGTCCACCCGGGACCTGCCCGACCAGTCCTCCATCCAGCCCCAGGAGCCCTGGGTGTTGTCCGAGGTCACGACCTTGAGGTGGCGCTCGACCTCCGCCTTGTTCGTCACCTCGTGGTCGAAGACGATCGACAGCGGCTGGGCGATGCCCACCGTCGCGTTCTTGCCCGGCACCAGGGCCAGCTTGTTGACCTTCTCCGGCGCGGCCGTGGTGAACTGCGCCGTCGCCGTACCGCCCGCGTCGTCCCGCGCCTCGACCGCATAGGCCGTGCCCGGCGCCGCCTTGCGGGACGAGGTCCAGCTGCGGCCGTCGGCGGCGACCTTGCCGTCGAGCTTTCCGCCCTTGGAGTCGGTGACCGTGACCTGCTGCAGCTTCCCCGCGGCGAGCGTCACCCGCACGGGCTCACCCGCCCTGGCCTGCGTGCCCCGCAGGTTCACCGTGATGCTCGTCCGCGGTTTCCCCTTGTCGTCGGACCGGCCGTCCTCCGAGGCGGAGGCGCCGGAACACCCCGCCAGCGCGACCGTCAGGGCCACGGCACCGGCGGTCGCGGCGACGCCGGCCGGGCGGACGCGCAGGGTGCGCGGGTGGGTGCGGACGCGGACGCGGCTGCGGCTCAACTCAGACCTCCGTGAAGTTGTCTCTCTCCCCTTAAGAGAGCAACGAGCGAGAGGCACGGTTGCGCATATGCCGGGAATTTCCACCGCTGTTGGGTGTGATGTGTCCGACAGTGCGCCGGTTCTGCACCCTGGCGGTTCCGCGGACGGCGGTACACCGTGGTGGCGTACGCCCGCAGTCCCCTCGCTCCGCTGCCCCGCGAACGGAGAAGACGTGACCCTCTTCGTGCTCCCGCACACGCTGCTCGGTGACGGCCCGCACCGGGTCGTCGCCGTCCACGGCTGGCTCGCCGACCGCGACGGCTTCGCCGCCGTGCGTCCCGACCTCGACCTGGAGTCCTTCACGTACGCCTTCGTCGATCTGCGCGGCTACGGCGAGGCGATGGGCACGCCCGGCGCGTACACCACGAGCGAGGGCGCCGCCGATGTGCTGTGCCTCGCCGGGCGGCTCGGCTGGGAGCGCTTCTCGCTCGTCGGGCACTCCATGGGCGCTGCCGTGGCCCAGCGTGTGCTCGCCCTCGCACCCGGCCGGGTGCGGCGGCTCGTCGGCGTCTCGCCCGTTCCGGCCCACGGGATGCCGATGCCGCCCGAGCAGTGGGGGCTGTTCGCCGACGCCGCCGACCGCCCGGCGAACCGGCGCCTCATCATCGACCTCACCACCGGTTCGGTACGGCCCGGCGCCTGGCTGGACCGGATGGTGCGGCGGTCGGTGGAGCGCAGCGACGCCAAGGCGTTCCGGGCCTGGCTCGACTCCTGGGCCGTGGAGGACTTCCACACCGACGTCGACGGCTCGACCGTTCCGGCGCTCGCCGTGACCGGCGCACTCGACCCCGCCGTCAACGCCGCCCTGATGCAGGAGACCTGGCTGCGTTCCTACGTACGCGGAGAAGTCGCCGAACTGGCCCACGCGGGGCACTACGCCATGGACGAGACACCGCTGCAGCTGATCCGTACCGTCGAGGACTTCCTGCGGGCCGAGGCGGCATGAGCCCGACCGCCGTCCCCGACGTGTTCGACCCGCGGCGCTACGCGGCCGGGCTGCCGCACGACTCCTTCCGTGAACTGCGCGACCGTCACCCGGTGGCCTGGCAGGAGGAGTACGAGGTGCTGGGCTGGCCGGCGGGGCCCGGCTTCTGGGCCGTCACCCGGCACGCCGACGTGGTGCGCGTCCTCAAGGACGCGCGGACGTACTCGTCATGGGCCGGGGCCACCCAGATCCGCGACCCCGACCCGGCCGATCTGCCGTTCATCCGACGCATGATGCTCAACCAGGACCCCTCGCCCCGTTCCGCGGGGGAGGGCCCGGCCGACCACGGCCGGCTGCGGCGGCTGGTCAGCCGCGCCTTCACCCCCGGCCGCGTCGACCGCTTCGCCGGCGTCGCCCGCGGCCGGGCCCGTCGGCTGCTCGGCGCGGCCCGGGAGGCCGGCGGGGTCGTCGACCTCGTCACCGCCGTCACCGACGAGTACGCGCTCCTCAACCTCGCCGACCTGCTCGGCGTACCGGAGAGCGACCGGGGGCTGCTGCTGAAGTGGACCGAACGCGTCATCGCGTACCAGGACCCGGACGAGCCGCCCGTACGAGGAGAGGACGGCGAGCCGGTCAATCCGCGTTCGCCCGCGATGCTGCGGGAGATGTTCGACTACGCTCAGGAACTCGCCGCCTACAAGCGACGCAACCCGGGCGACGACGTCATGACCTCGCTCGCCGGCGGCGAACTCGCCGACGCCGAACTGGAGATGTTCTTCTTCCTGCTCACCGTCGCCGGGAACGACACCGTCCGCAGCGCCGCACCCGGCGGCTTCCTGGCCCTCGCCCGGCATCCGGACGAGCAGCGGAGGCTGCGGGCCCGGGAGGTGGCGGTGGACACCGCCGTGGACGAACTGCTGCGCTGGCATCCGCCCGTGCTGTCCTTCCGCCGCACCGCGGCCCGCGACACGACGCTCGGCGGCCAGGACGTACGCGAGGGCGACAAGGTCGTCGTCTTCCACGCCTCGGCCAACTACGACGAACGCGCCTTCGAGGACCCCCACCGACTCGACCTCGCCCGCTCCCCGAACCCCCATGTGTCGTTCGGGGACGGGCCGCACGTCTGCCTCGGCGCGCACTTCGCCCGCCTCCAGCTGCGGGTGCTGCACGAGGAAGCGAGGGCGCTGCTTCCCGCGGTCTCGGTGGCAGCGCCGCCGCGGCGGCTGGTGTCCAACTTCATCAACGGCCTCAAGTCGCTGCCGCTGGGCATGGACGGGCCGTGACACCGCTCCCGGACCCCGACCCGCCCGCTTCCCGCTCCGCTCAGTCCGACTTGCTCGTGGCCCGGTGGGAGGTGCGGACCGCCGGGGCCGGGGACTGCGCCGCCCGGGTCACATCGGCGACGAGTTCGACGACGTCCGGGCCGTACGCCTGGGTGTTGACGACCTTCAGCAGCAGCACGAAGGAGTTGCCGCCGTGCTTGCGCGCCAGCTTCTCGTGGTGGCGGGCCAGATAGCGGGTGGCCGCCTGGTTCGTTATCGCCCGCTGCCCGCAGAAGAGGAACACCGGCCGGCCGCCCTCACCCGCGGTCAGCCGGGCCAGCAGCACGTACTCGGTGGTGCCCGCCTCCAGGCGGTAGCGCTCGGAGCCGATCTGGAACGCGCCGCGGTCGGGGCCCGGCTCCACATCCGTGTTGATCGTCACTCCGGGCAGGAGACTGCTCAGGTGCGCGGCCATCCGTCGATTGGAGTAGGGACCTCCGACGCAGAACTCGGTGCGGTCGCCGAAGCCCTGCTGGGCGACGTCGTGCTGGAGGATCTGCGCGTTCGCACCGCAGTCCTTGACCAGCGCGGACAGCTCCATCAGCGCGAACACATCGAAGCGGTGGACCGCGCCCTCGCTGCCGGCCTCGCGGTTGACCACGAGCAGACACTCGGAATTGCCCGGGAGACCGAAGAAGGCCTGCTTGCGACGGAGCTTGCGACGCCACAGATAGGTGCGGGCGATCCAGCCGAGCGAGGCACTGATACCGGCGGCCACCACGCCGAGCACGATGTTGCGCAGGTCTTCATTCATGGGCGCGCATGCTAGCGGGCCGAGCGGAACAATGTTCGATGTGGTCCTGACGTACCGCGGGCGCCGACGTTACGCTGCGCGGACGTCCGCCGGCTGGAGGTACGCATGCGTCGCAAAGCCGTCCGTCATCTTCCGGTTCCCGCCGTCGTGCTGGCCGTACTGGCTGCCGGTGGTGCCGCGCCGCCGACCGGCACCGCGGTACCGGAGCCGGTCAAGCAGCCCGTGGCCGCCGGCCACGGGGGAGCCGTCGCGAGTGTCGACGCGGACGCCTCGGCCGTGGGCATCGAGGTGCTGCGCGGCGGCGGGAACGCGGTGGACGCGGCGGTCGCGACGGCCGCGGCACTCGGTGTCACCGAGCCGTACTCGGCCGGCATCGGCGGGGGC
The DNA here is from genome assembly GCF_036181745.1 of Streptomyces sp. NBC_00259. Classification (NCBI taxonomy): domain Bacteria; kingdom Bacillati; phylum Actinomycetota; class Actinomycetes; order Kitasatosporales; family Streptomycetaceae; genus Streptomyces; species Streptomyces sp. NBC_00259. The sequence continues at coordinate 6,630,644 of NZ_CP108080.1, forward strand.
GGCTACTTCGTGTACTACGACGCCCGCACCCGCACCGTCCACACGATCGACGGCCGCGAGACCGCGCCACGCTCCGCCGACGCCTCGCTCTTCCTGGAGAACGGCAAGCCCGTCCCCTTCGAGGAGGGCGTGACCAGCGGCCTCGGCGTCGGCACCCCCGGCACGCCCGCGACCTGGGACGCGGCGCTCGGCGCGTGGGGCAGCCGGCCGCTGCGGCAGCTGCTGAAGCCGGCCGAGCGGCTGGCGAAGGACGGCTTCACCGTGGACGCGACGTTCCGCGCCCAGACCCAGGCGAACGAGGCCCGCTTCCGGGACTTCCCGGCCACCGCGGAGCTGTTCCTGCCCGGCGGGCAGCTGCCGGTCGTCGGGTCGGTGTTCAGGAACCCGGGGCTCGCGCGCACGTACGGGGAGATCGCGAGCAAGGGCACCGGCACGCTGTACCGGGGCGCGATCGCCCGGGACATCGTGAACACCGTGCGCGAGCCGGGCGTACGCGAGGGCGCGACACGCGTCGTGCGCCCCGGCGATCTGACCGCGCGCGACCTGGCCGACTACCGGACGCTGCGGCGGCTGCCGACGAGGATGACGTACCGGGGGCTCGACGTCTACGGCATGGCGCCGTCGTCGTCCGGCGGCACGAGCGTCGGGGAGGCGCTCAACATCCTGGAGGGGACGGACATCTCCGGGCTGTCGGAGGCGAAGTACCTGCACCGCTTCATCGAGGCGAGCCGCATCGCGTTCGCGGACCGGGGACGCTGGGTCGGCGACCCGGCGTTCGAGGACGTACCGGTGCGGGAGCTGCTCTCGCAGCGGTACGCGGACTCTCGGGCGTGCCTGATCCGCGACGACGCGGTCCTGACCAGCCCGCTCGCGCCGGGCGACCCGCGGAAGCCGGCGGCCTGCGTGAACGCGGGGAAGGCGGCTCCGACGACGTACGAGGGCGAGAACACGACGCATCTGACGGTCGCCGACAAGTGGGGCAACGTCGTCGCCTACACCCTGACCATCGAGTCGACCGGCGGCAGCGGCATCACCGTCCCCGGGCGCGGCTTCCTGCTGAACAACGAACTGACCGACTTCTCCTTCGCCCCGGCCGACCCCGCGGTCCACGACCCGAACCTGCCGGGCCCGGGCAAGCGCCCCCGCTCCTCCATGTCCCCGACGATCGTCCTCGACCACCGTGACCGGCCCGTACTGGCGCTCGGCTCCCCGGGCGGCGCGACCATCATCACCACGGCGCTGCAGACACTGACCGGCGTCGTCGACCGCCGCCTGCCCCTCGTGGACGCCATCGCCGCCCCCCGCGCCAGCCAGCGCAACCAGCCCACCACCGAACTCGAACCGGCCCTCTGGAACAGTCCGCTGCGGGCCGAACTGGAATCCCTCGGCCACGCCTTCCGCCAGAACCCGGAGATCGGCGCGGCCACGGGCGTCCAGCGCCTCCCGGACGGCCGCTGGCTGGCAGCCGCGGAGAAGACCCGACGCGGCGGCGGCTCGGCGATGGTGGTGCACCCGGCCACCCCGTAGACCCCGCGCCCGGCCCGCCCGGGCTAACCCGCCTGGGTTGCTTCCGGTGGCGCGGCCGGCGGGTGGGCTGCTTGCTGGACGGGAGAGAAAGCGAGTGGTCCATGGAGCCGAACAGAGAGCGGCTGCGGACCCCGCGGGCCGCGGGGCTGGCCGGGGTGGTGTTCGCGGTGCTGCTGGCGGCCGCCATCGTGCTGATGCGGCTGGCGATTCCCGAGGGGGCCGCAGGGGCGGCGGACGACACGCTGAGTCCCGACCGGCGAAAAGCGGTGCGCGTGGCGCTGGAGCTCGTGCCGTTCGCGGGGATCTTCTTCCTGTGGTTCATGGGCGCGCTGCGCGCGCAGGTGGGTGAGGCGGAGGACAAGTTCGTCGCCACCGTGTTCCTCGGCAGCGGGATGATCTTCGTGGCCAGTATGTTCGGCGCCGCCGCGGCCGCGGGCAGCATCGTGGACGACCAGTCGCCGTCGGCGTTCGGCCGCAACTTCGCGTACACCCTGCTGACGACCTATTCGATGCGGATGGCGGCCGTCTTCATCTTCGCCACCTCGACCATCGGTCACCGGCTCGGGGTGTTCCCGCGGCCCCTCGCCGTCCTGGGATACGTGGCGGGCCTGGTGCTGCTGGTCGCGGGATCCGGCTTCCCGTGGTCCGAGATGGTCTTCCCCGCCTGGTCCGTGATCATCGGCATCCATCTGATCCGGCTCCGGCTGCACTCCCGGCCCGAGCCCGCCGACGTGCACTGACGCCCGCCGACGTGCTCTGACGTCCGTCGGTTCACTCCCGCGGCCCGCCATGACATGCGGCGCCGGGTACGCGAGCGCATTCTGACACCGGTGCGCACTCCGACACCGGCGAGTGACCGGGCACGGGAAGGGCTGAACCGTGATGAGAGTTGTCGTCGATCTCAACCGCTGCCAGGGCTACGCGCAGTGCGCGTTCCTCGCACCGGACGTCTTCGAAATGCACGGCGAGGAGTCGCTGCTCTACAACCCGCGCGTCGACGAGGCACGCCGGGACGAGGTGAGCCAGGCCGTGGCGGCCTGCCCGGTGCAGGCCATCCTCATGGACCGGTCCGACGAGACCGTGACCCCGAGGGAGCCTCTCGATGTCCGTTGACGGATACCTCGACCGACTCAAGCGCGACGGCCGCATCGTCGTCGTGGGCGCCTCCCTGGCCGGCCTCAGAGGCGCGGAGACCCTGAGGGACGGCGGCTTCGCCGGGACGCTCACGATGATCGGCGACGAGCCCTACGAGCCCTACGACCGGCCCCCGCTGTCCAAGGGCGTCCTGCTGGGCAAGGCCACCGCCGACCACACGGCCCTGCCCCGGCGCCGCGCCCTCGACGCCGAGTGGCGGCTCGGGGTCCCCGCCTCCGGGCTCGACATGGCCGCCAAGCGGGTACGGCTGGCCGACGGCGACGAGGTGGAGTACGACCGGCTGCTGATCGCCACCGGCGTACGCGCACGGCCGTGGCCGCACGAGCGCGAGGCCGCACTCGACGGGGTCTTCGTCCTGCGCACCCGCGACGACGCCACCGCGCTGCAGAAGCGGCTGGCGGACGGCCCCCGCCGGGTCTTCGTGATCGGAGCCGGGTTCACCGGCTCGGAGATCGCCTCCGCGTGCCGCGAGCGGGAGATCGAGGTCACCGTCGCGGAACGCGGCGCCGCCCCCCTGGTGGGCGCGCTCGGCGGTGTCGTCGGTGAGGTCGCCGCCCAGATGCAGCGCGAGAACGGCGTGGACCTGCGCACCGGCGTCATGGTGACCGGTCTCGAAGGCGACTCGGCGGGCCGGGTGCGCGCCGCCCATCTCTCCGACGGCTCCAGCGTCGAGACCGATGTCGTCGTCGTGTCGCTCGGCGCGACGCGCAACACCGAATGGCTCGCCGGCTCGGGCCTGGGCGCGGGCCCCCGCGGCATCGCCTGCGACGCCGGCTGCCGGGCCTTCGACATCCGCGGCATCGTCACCGACGACATCTTCGTGGCCGGTGACGTGGCACGCTCCCCGCACCCGCTGTTCAACTACCAGTTCCTGTCCCTGGAGCACTGGGGCAACGCCGTCACCCAGGCCGAGACCGCGGCGCACAACATGCTCTGCGAAAGTGTGGACCGCCGCCCCCACATGTGGATCCCGGCCTTCTGGTCCTCCCAGTTCGGCGTCAACATCAAGTCGGTCGGCGTGCCGTCCATGGGCACGGAGATCATCGTCACGCAGGGCTCGCTCAGCGAGCACAGGTTCGCCGCCGTCTACGGGTTCCAGGACCGTGTCATCGGCGCCGTCACCTTCGACGATGCGCGGTGGCTGCCGTTCTACCAGCAGCTGATCGAGTCGACCGCGCCGTTCCCGCCGCAGTTCCCGACCGTGGACCGCCGTCCCGAGGGAGCGCGGCCGGTGTCCGCCGACTTCCCCGACCCGTCGGTGCCCACGCACGGCCCGACCGTCACCCTCAGTGGCTATTCGCCGGCGGACCGGCGGATCACCTTCACCCCCGGCCGGCACTGATCCGCGCGCGACCCCAAGGAACTCGTCATGACCCAAGGCAATCTCCTGCGCCAGATCCTCGAGTACGGCAACCGTCCGAACCCGTACCCCCTGTACGCGGAGCTCCGCAAGACCCCGGTGCTCAACGAGGGGGACGGCGCGTACGTCGTGAGCACCTACTGGGAGATCCTGAGCCTGCTGCACGATCCCCGGGTCAGCTCCGACCCCCACAATCTGGCCGTGCCCGGAGGCCCCGGGTTCGACCCGAACGACGAGTCGAGCCTGCCGCCCAGCTTCATCCGGCTCGACCCCCCGGAGCACGACCGGCTGCGCCGGATGACGAACACCTCGTTCGGACCGCCCCACAAGGCGCGCCGGATCCACGAGATGCGGGGCGAACTGGACGAGATCGTCTCCGGCCTCATCGACGGGATCGGGAGCACGGACCGGATCGATCTGGTCGAGCAGTTCTCGTACCCCTTCCCGGTGACGGTGATCTGCCGGCTGCTCGGTGTTCCGCGCGAGGACGAGTCGCGCTTCCACACCTGGGCGGACACCCTGGCCGCCAGCCTGGACCCGATGCCGGGGGAGGACCCGACCGAACGGAACAAGATCGCGCAGAAGGCCCGTACGGAACTGGGCATGTATCTGGCCGGGCTGATCGAGGAGCGCCGCAAGAACCCCCAGGACGACATGCTGTCCGAACTGGCGAATCTCAAGGGCCCGGACGGGTCGATGACGACGATGGAACTGCTCAGCACCTCCGCCCTGTTGCTGATCGCCGGCCATGAGACCACGGTCAACCTGATCACCAACGGGATGCTGACGCTGCTGCGCAACCCGGACGTGCTCCAGCGGCTGCGCGACGACCCGAAGCTGGCGGTCCCCATCGTGGAGGAACTGCTGCGTTTCGAGCCTCCGGTGCAACTGGTGCCGAACCGCACCACGCTCGCGGACATCGAGATCGGCGGCGTCACCATCCCCAAGGGCGCGTCGCTGTGGCTCGTCGTGGCCGCGGGCAATCGCGACCCGCAGCGGTTCAAGGAGCCCGAGCGGTTCGACCCGGACCGTGAGGACATCGAGCACCTGGGCTTCGGCAGCGGTATCCACAGCTGCTTCGGCGCGCCGCTCGCGAGGCTGGAGGCGCAGATCGCGCTGAGCGAACTGGCCCGCAGGCTCGTCAATCCCCGGCTGCTGGAGGATCCGCCCGAGTACCGCCAGAACGCCGTCCTGCGCGGTCCCCGTCATCTGCCGATCACCTGCGACGAGATCAGGCCCTGAGCCGGCGACGAGATCAGGCCCTGAGCGGGCGGCCCGGCGACGGAGGGCATCGCGATCCCGACCGTCCCAATTACTTTACCGGTCGACGCGGTACTACCATGACGGCATGGTGCGTACCCCCCTGACACCCGAAGAGCGTGAACGCGGAGAGCGGCTCGGCCGGATGCTCCGTGAGGCGCGCGGCTCGCGGAGCATGGTGGAAGTGGCCGCGGCCGCTCATCTCTCCGCCGAGACCCTCCGCAAGATCGAGACGGGCCGCGCGCCGACGCCCGCGTTCTTCACGGTGGCGGCGCTCGCGGGGGCGCTGGGTCTGTCCATGGACGAGATCGTGACCCGCTGCGCGCTCGTGCCGGTCTGAGGGGGCGCGTAGGCTCGCGCGCGTGGACCTCCAGGAGCTCGACCGCGCGAAGTACATCAGCCTCACCACGTTCCGCAAGGACGGGACGGGAGTCGCGACGCCCGTGTGGTTCGCCGTCCAGGGCGGTGAGGTGTACGTCTGGACCCGCTCCGACTCCTGGAAGGTCAAGCGGCTGCGCAGGGACGGCCGGGTCACCGTGACCGCGTGCGACGTGCGCGGCCGCGTCGAGGAGGGCGCCGACGTCGTGGAGGGGACGGCGCGGCTGCTGGACGGCGCGGAGCTGAAGAAGGTCCGGGGGCTCCTGGCCCGCAAGTACACCTGGCAGTTCTGGCTCGTCGACGTGCCCGCCGCCGTCGTACGCCGCGGCAAGCGCCCGCACACCGGCATCGCAGTGACGCTCCGGACACGTTGAGCGATCCGCACCGCCCACGAAAACTCCGTGTAGCCGTGGCGTAACACGGCTGGGGTCGAATGCCTGCGAACCCGATGCGGAGGGCGGGCAGGCAATGGCGGTGGATCAACTCCCCGTACAGGTGGGGGCGTTCGCGCGGTACCTGAGGGAGCTGACGGCGCGCCTCGACCCGGAGAGCGGCTGGTACGCGGTCTTCCGGCAGCGCGACCTCGCCGGACTGTCGGCGTGCCTGCGGGGTACGGAGATCCCGCCGTGGGACGTGGTGGGCTCGCTCCTGGACGACCTCGTCGCCGACGCGGCGGAGGCGGCGAGGGCGGGGGCGCTGCACGCGGCCGCGGCGGCCGCCCACGACCGCCGGGCGGGCGGCGGCGAAGCCCTCCTGAAGCGGCTGGAACTCATGCGCCGCGAACAGGCCCACGCGGCGGAACGCGGGCAGGAACTCCTGGGCCGGCTGGCCGTCCTCCCCGAGGGCAGCCCCGAACACCAGCGCCTCGCCCATGAACTGTCCTGGACCAACGACGACCACACCCGCGCCACGGCCCGCTGCTCGGAACTCATGTCCCGCCTCGCCGCACTCGCACCGCCCCCGGGCCCGCCACCGGCCGGCCCGTTCACCCCGGCCGGCCCGTTCGCTCCGAACGCCTCGCACGACGCGGCACCGGATGCGTGGTTCCGCCCCGCCGACGAGGAGAGCGGGGTCATGGAGTCGGCCGTGGCCGAGGTGGCGGAGCGTCAGCAGGCCGCGGGGCCCGAGGTGTCGGCGCGCGGTGGCAGGCGGGGCGGGAAGCGGCGGCCGCGCGGGGCGAGATACGCCTGGCTGGACGATGCCGAGGGCGAGGACGGCGAGGAGGCCGTCGCCGTACCCGTGACCGACGTGCCCGACCTGCCCATGGGCGGGGCGCGCCCGCGCGGCGCGCGGTTCGGCGGGGGCGGGGCCGGCGAGCCGGCCGCCGCGGCCGTGGAACCCGACGCGGCGCCGGCCGACGCGGAGGAGGAGCGCGCCGCCCTCGCGGCCGTCGCCGTCCTCTGGCGGCTACGGGCCGAGGGGCGCAGCGGAGAGGCGCACGCGCTGCTGTGCGAGGCCGCCGCCGGTCCCGTCGCCCGGCTGCCGGTGCTGGCGGCCGAGTTGCACCGCGCCGGGCTCGGCGCCGACTGGGCCACCCTGCTCTGGGAGGTGGCCTCGCTGCCGCCCGGCCGGCTCGCCGCCGCCGCGGGCGCGCTCGCCGCGGCGGGCCGGGACGACGACTGCGGCCAACTGCTGCGCCAGGGCGTCGCCCGCCCCGCGGGCGAGATCGCCGACGCCGTGCTCGCGCTCGACGACGCCGGTGCCCGGCGCGAGGCGGACGCGCTGCTGGAAGCGTTCCTGCGGGTCCGTACCCCGGAGGAGAGTGCCGGGATCGCCGCCACGGCTCCCCGCCGCCTCGTCCCGCAACTGCTCTCCGCCGCCCGTGCGGTGTCGGCCGACCGGGAGCGCGACCTTGTGCACGCGCTGCGCGTCGCAGGACTCATCAGCGGCTGAAGTGCGCCGGAAAACGTACGGTATACGCTGTATGTCGACCGCTCGGGTGCGAAACATGATCGACACTGCGGGTTGACGACGATGGTCTTGCCCCAGTGTGTGACGGGGCTTACGTTCTCCTCCTACGTATCGCATCTACGTGCGTAGAGGCTCTGACGTCTTGTCGAAGGAGCAGCTCATGACCAACGTCGTTCGCGCCGCACTCGTCCAGGCGACCTGGACCGGCGACACCGAATCCATGATCGCCAAACATGAGGAGCACGCTCGCGAGGCGGCCCGCCAGGGCGCCAAGGTCATCGGGTTCCAGGAGGTCTTCAACGCCCCGTACTTCTGCCAGGTGCAGGAGGCCGAGCACTACCGCTGGGCGGAGCCCGTACCCGACGGCCCCACCGTTCTGCGCATGCGGGACCTCGCCCGGGAGACCGGCATGGTGATCGTCGTCCCCGTCTTCGAGGTCGAGGACTCCGGCTTCTACTACAACACCGCCGCGGTGATCGACGCCGACGGCACCTACCTCGGCAAGTACCGCAAGCACCACATCCCGCAGGTCAAGGGATTCTGGGAGAAGTACTACTTCAGGCCGGGCAACGCCGGCTGGCCCGTCTTCGACACCGCTGTCGGCAAGGTCGGCGTCTACATCTGCTACGACCGCCACTTCCCGGAGGGCTGGCGCCAACTCGGCCTCGGAGGAGCCCAGTTGGTCTACAACCCGTCGGCCACCTCCCGGGGCCTGTCCGCCTACCTCTGGCAGCTGGAGCAGCCCGCCGCCGCCGTCGCCAACGAGTACTTCATCGCCGCCATCAACCGGGTCGGCCAGGAGGAGTACGGCGACAACGACTTCTACGGCACGAGCTACTTCGTCAACCCGCGCGGGCAGTTCGTCGGGGACGTCGCCAGCGACAAGGCGGAGGAACTGGTCGTCAGGGACCTCGACTTCGACCTGATCGACGAGGTGCGCCAGCAGTGGGCGTTCTACCGGGACCGCAGGCCCGACGCGTACGAGGGGCTGGTGCAGCCGTGAGCGACCTGTACGAGCGGCACCGCGCCGTCATCCCCGACTGGGTCGCCCTCTACTACAAGGACCCCGTCGAGATCACCCATGGCGAGGGACGGTACGTCTGGGACGCGGCCGGCAACCGCTACCTCGACTTCTTCGGCGGCATCCTCACCACGATGACCGCCCACGCCCTTCCCGAGGTCACCAAGGCCGTCAGCGAGCAGGCCGGGCGGATCGTCCACTCCTCCACGCTCTATCTGAACCGCCCCATGGTCGAGCTGGCCGAGCGCGTCGCCGCCCTCTCCGGCATCCCCGACGCCCGGGTCTTCTTCACCACCTCCGGTACCGAGGCCAACGACACCGCCCTGCTGCTGGCCACCGCGTACCGCAGGTCCAACCAGATCCTGGCCATGCGCAACAGCTACCACGGCCGCTCCTTCTCGGCCGTGTCCATCACCGGCAACCGCGCCTGGTCCCCGACCGGCCTCTCCCCGCTGCAGACGCTGTACGTGCACGGGGGCGTCCGCACCCGCGGCCCGTACGCGGCGCTGTCGGACGCGCAGTTCACCGAGGCCTGCGTGGCCGATCTGGAGGACCTGCTCGGCCACACCCACGACGTGGCCGCGCTGATCGCCGAACCGGTCCAGGGCGTCGGCGGATTCACCTCGCCGCCGGACGGGCTCTACGCCGCGTTCCGCGAGGTCCTCGACCGGCACGGCATCCTGTGGATCTCCGACGAGGTGCAGACCGGCTGGGGCAGGACCGGCGACCACTTCTGGGGCTGGCAGGCCCACGCGGCGAGCGGTCCGCCGGACATCCTCACCTTCGCCAAGGGCATCGGCAACGGCATGTCGCTGGGCGGGGTCGTGGCCCGCGCCGACGTGATGAACTGCATCGACGCCAACTCCATCTCCACCTTCGGCGGTTCACCCGTCACCGCGGCCGCCGGGCTCGCGAACCTCTCGTACCTCCTGGAACACGACCTCCAGGGCAACGCGCGCCGCGTCGGCGGGCTGCTCATCGAGCGGCTCCGCGCCATCGCCGCAGCGGTCCCCGCCGTGCGCGAGGTGCGCGGACGCGGACTGATGATCGGTGTCGAACTGGTCAGGCCCGGCACGGACGAGGCATTCCCGGAGGCCGCCACCGCCGTACTCGAAGCGGCACGCGAGGGCGGGCTGCTCATCGGCAAGGGCGGCGCCCACAACACCAGCGTGCTGCGGATCGCGCCGCCGCTGTCCCTCACCGTCGCCGAGGCGGAAGAGGGCGCCTCGATCCTCGAACGAACGCTGCGCAGCCTCTAGTCCACGCGAGGGGAACCCATGAGCAACCGCACCCTGATCCGCGGCGGACTCGTCATCACCGCGGCCGACGAGACCCACGCCGATGTCCTGATCGAGGACGGCCGCATCGCCGCCCTGGCCGCCCACGGCTCCACCGCCGCCGAGAGCTGGAGCGCCGACCGCACCATCGACGCCACCGGGAAGTACGTCATCCCGGGCGGTGTGGACGCGCACACCCACATGGAGCTGCCGTTCGGCGGCACCTTCGCCTCCGACACCTTCGAGACCGGAACGCGGGCCGCCGCCTGGGGCGGCACCACCACCATCGTGGACTTCGCCGTCCAGACACAGGGCCAGGGACTGCGCGAAGGGCTCGACGCCTGGTACGCGAAGGCCGACGGCAACTGCGCGATCGACTACGGCTTCCACATGATCCTCTCCGACGTCAACGAGTCCTCGCTCAAGGAGATGGACCTGCTCGTCGAGGAGGGCGTCACCTCCTTCAAGCTCTTCATGGCCTATCCCGGCGTCTTCTACAGCGACGACGGCCAGATCCTGCGCGCCATGCAGCGCGGCACCTCCAACGGCGGGCTGATCATGATGCACGCCGAGAACGGCATCGCCATCGACGTCCTCGTCGAACAGGCCCTGGCGCGCGGCGAGACCGATCCCCGCTACCACGGCGAGGTCCGCAAGGTGCTGCTGGAGGCCGAGGCCACGCACCGCGCCATCCAGCTCGCCCGGGTCGCCGGCGCTCCGCTGTACGTCGTCCACGTCTCGGCCGAGGAGGCCGTCGCCGAGCTCGCCACCGCCCGCGACAAGGGACTCCCGGTCTTCGGTGAGACCTGCCCGCAGTATCTGTTCCTGTCCACCGACAATCTCGCCGAGCCGGACTTCGAGGGCGCGAAGTACGTGTGCAGCACGCCTCTGAGGCCGCGCGAGCACCAGGCCGCGCTGTGGCGGGGACTGCGGACCAACGACCTCCAGGTCGTCTCCACCGACCACTGCCCGTTCTGCTTCACGGGCCAGAAGGACCTCGGCCGCGGCGACTTCTCCAAGATCCCCAACGGGCTCCCGGGGGTGGAGAACCGGATGGACCTGCTGCACCAGGCGGTCCTCGACGGGCACATCTCCCGCCGCCGCTGGATCGAGATCGCCTGCGCCTCGCCCGCCCGGATGTTCGGCCTCTACCCGAAGAAGGGCACCATCGCCCCCGGCGCCGACGCCGACGTCGTCGTGTACGACCCGGGCGCCTCGCAGACCCTGTCGGCGCAGACCCACCACATGAACGTCGACTACTCGGCCTACGAGGGCAAGCGGATCACCGGACAGGTGGAGACCGTCCTCTCGCGCGGCGAAGTCGTCATCGACCAGCGGGAGTTCACGGGCCGGGTCGGCCACGGCGTGTACACCCCCCGCTCCACCTGTCAGTACCTTAACTAGGAGGTCCCGGTGGACTTCGGACTCGTCCTGCAGACCGATCCGCCCGCCTCGGCGGTCGTGGGCCTGATGCGGCGCGCGGAGCGCAACGGCTTCCGCTACGGCTGGACGTTCGACTCGGCGGTCCTGTGGCAGGAGCCGTTCGTCATCTACAGCCAGATCCTGGAACACACGCAGAAGATGCACGTGGGCCCCATGGTCACCAACCCCGGGACCAGGACGTGGGAGGTCACCGCCTCCACCTTCGCCACCCTCAACGACATGTACGGCAACCGCACCGTCTGCGGTATCGGCCGAGGCGACTCCGCGATGCGGGTCGCCGGCCGCCGGCCCAACACCCTGGCGCGGCTCGGCGAGGCGATCGGAGTCATCCGCGACCTCGCCGAGGGGCGCGAGGCGGTCGTCGACGGACAGCCGCTGCGGATCCCCTGGGTCCGCGACGGGAAACTGCCGGTGTGGATGGCCGCGTACGGGCCCAAGGCGCTGGCCCTCGCCGGGCAGCGGGCCGACGGCTTCATCCTCCAGCTCGCCGACCTCTACCTCACCGAGTGGATGGTGAAGGCCGTGCGCGCCGCGGCCGCCGAGGCCGGACGCGACCCGGAGGCGATCACCATCTGCGTCGCCGCGCCCGCGTACGTCGGTGACGACCTGGCGCACGCCCGCGACCAGTGCCGCTGGTTCGGCGGGATGGTCGGCAACCACGTCGCCGATCTGGTCTCCCGCTACGGAGAGCACTCGGACATGGTGCCGGAGGCGCTGACCGCCTACATCAAGGAACGGCACGGCTACGACTACAGCCACCACGGCAAGGCCGGGAACCCCTCCACGGACTTCGTGCCCGACGAGATCGTCGACCGCTTCTGCCTGCTCGGCCCGGCGTCCGCGCACATCGAGAAGCTGAAGGCGCTGCGCGACCTGGGCGTGGACCAGTTCGCGGTCTACAACATGCACGACGCGAAGGAAGCGACGATCGACGCCTACGGGGCCGAGATCATCCCCGCACTCAACCGCTGAAGGCCGCTCTCCCCGCCGGCCACCGCTGAAGGGTCCCGTCCATGACCGCGACCGTCCCCCCGGCCCCGTCCCCCTCCCCGTCCGGCTCCGGCCAGATAACCGATGCCCAGGGCCGGGTGGAGCTCGTCCCCGGCGCCCTCCCCGACGAAGGCCGCTTCGTCAACGGCGATCTGCTGCCCGTGCCGTTCGCCCGCCGCCACTGGACCACGTACAACTTCGCCGCCCTGTGGGTCGGCATGGCCCACAACATCCCGTCGTGGCTGCTCGCCTCCGGGCTCGTCGCGCTCGGCATGGACTGGAAACAGGCCGTCTTCACGATCGCGCTGGCCAATGTGATCGTGCTGTTCCCGATGCTGCTCACCGGGCATGCAGGGCCCAAGTACGGCATCCCCTTCCCGGTGCTCGCGCGCGCCTCCTTCGGACTGCGCGGCGCCAACCTCCCGGCGCTGATCCGGGCCGCGGTGGCCTGCGCCTGGTTCGGCATCCAGACCTGGATCGGCGGCCAGGGCATCTTCGTGCTGCTCGGCACCATCTTCGGCGGCTGGGCGGAGGTGGCCGAGATCGGCGGCCAGCCGTGGACGCTGTGGCTGTGCTTCCTCGTCTTCTGGGTGCTCGAACTCGCCATCATCTACCGGGGCATGGAGACCCTGCGCAGATTCGAGAACTGGGCGGCACCGTTCGTCATCGTCGGCGCGCTGGTGCTGCTGGTGTGGATCGCCGTCAAGGCGGGCGGCTTCGGTCCGCTGCTCGACCAGCCCTCGAAGCTCGGCTGGGGCGAGGACTTCTGGCCGGTGTTCTTCCCCGCCCTGATGGGGATGATCGCCTTCTGGTCCACTCTGTCCCTCAACATCCCGGACTTCACCCGCTTCGGCGCCGGCCAGCGCGCCCAGGTCTGGGGCCAGACGCTGGGCCTGCCCACGACCATGACGCTCTTCGCGCTGCTGTCGGTGTTCGTCACCTCCGGCTCCCAGGCCGTGTACGGTGCGCCGATCTGGGACCCGGTCCAGCTCGCCGCCAAGACGGACAACGTCTTCGGGCTGCTGTTCGCCCTGGTGACGGTGCTGATCGCGACGATCTCCGTGAACATCGCGGCGAACGTGGTGTCACCCGCGTACGACCTGGCGAACCTCGCGCCGCGCTTCATCAACTTCCGTACCGGCGCGCTGATCACGGGCGTCGTCGGCGTCCTCATCATGCCGTGGAAGCTGACCGAGACCCCCGAGCTGTACATCTTCACCTGGCTCGGTCTCGTCGGCGGACTGCTCGGCACCGTCGCCGGCATCCTCATCGCCGACTACTGGGTCATCCGCCGCGCCCATCTGGACCTGGCGGACCTCTACCGGCCCGAGGGGCGCTACTGGTACGCGTCCGGCTGGAACTGGCGGGCCGTCCTCTCCTTCGTGGTGGGCGGCGTGCTGGCGGTGGGCGGCTCGCACTCCGCGCCGGGGAAGGGACCGTTCCCCGAGGAGGGCCTGATCCCCTTCCTGAAGCCGCTCGCGGACTACGGCTGGGCGGTGGGGCTCGCGGCCGCGCTGCTGCTGTACACCCTGCTGATGCTGCCGCAACGGGTCCGGCAGCACTGAGCACTGAGCACTGAGCACCGGGCACGGGCGGGGGACACCCGCCGGGGTCCCGGTGGACCCGGGGGCCCGGACCGCTCCCCAGCGGTCCGGACCCCCGGGAGCGGATGAGGCCGTGCCTCCGTACCGCCGGGCGGGGTAATGAGGTGCCAGCGGCCGCGGATTCCGGGATGCCTTCGCTTTCCGGGCGGGCCGGGCCCGAGGCCAGGGCCCGGCCCCGCGCCGGTGTCAGCGGCTGTCGCGCTGGGCCGCCACGATGCGGCGGACCGTCCGCTCCGCGCCGCCGGAGCGGCGCTGGACGCGCTCGGCGAAGCCGGGGAACTGGCCGCCGATCGCACTGAGGATCCTCATCTCGGGCGGGGCCACGTTCACTTCGGCGCGGTCGCGCTCCACGGCCCGTACCACGCCCGCGACGACCTGCCGCGGTGAGACGGTACGCAGCCCCGCCGGCGTCCCGGCACCCGTCGCCGCGAACATGCCCGCGTCCCGGACGAATCCGGGCTGCACCACCGACACGCCGACACCGTGCTCGTGCAGGTCCTGGCGCAGCCCGAGCGCGAAGCCGCGCAGCCCGAACTTGGTGGCGTTGTAGAGGGCCGAGTGCTTCGTCGCCGTCTTGCCCGAGATGGAGCCGACGAACGCCAGATGGCCCCGGCCCGCCTCGACCATGGCGGGGGCGAGCAGCCGGGCCAGCATGGCCGGGGCGCGGAGGTTGACCGCGAGGGCGCGGTCGATCTGGTCCGGGGTGTAGTCGAGGAGTTCGCCGCTGGAGGGCAGCGCGGCGTTGGCGATGAGGATCTCGGTGCCGGCCGCCTCGCGGGCGAGGCGCGTGACATCGTCCGGGTCGGCCAGATCGGCGACGATTCCTCGTGCGTCGTACGCCTTCACCAGCGGGTCGAGCGCGTCGGCGCGGCGTCCCGTGAGGATCAACCGGGCGCCTCGGCGGGCGAGTTCGGCCGCGAGCGCGGCGCCGATACCGCCGGTGACACCGGTGAGCAGAACGGTTGATCCGGTGATGCGCATCTGGTTACCCTCCAGTTCTGTTCGTTCGAACGAACGATAAGGAGCACAGGGTGGCCATGTCCACAACAGATTTCTCGGGACTCGTCGAGCACGCAGGAAAGCTGAGGGACGGCCAGGCCACCTCGGTGGAACTCGTCCAGGCGTCGATCGAGCGCATCGAGGCGAGCCGGCCCACCCTCAACGCCTTCCGGCACGTACGGGCCGAGGCCGCGCTCGCGGAGGCCCAGGACGCCGACCGCCGGCTGGCGGCGGGGGAGCGGCTGCCGCTGCTCGGCGTGCCCATGGCCGTCAAGGACGACACCGATGTGGCGGGGCTGCCCACGCTGTTCGGCTGCCAGGGGGACCTCGCGCCCGCCCGCGCCGACGGCGAGGTGGTACGCCGGCTGCGCGCGGCCGGCGCCGTCATCGTCGGCAAGACCAACTCCTGCGAGCTGGGCCAGTGGGCGTTCACCGAGGGCCCCGCCTTCGGCGCCACCCGCAACCCCTGGTCCACGGACCACACCCCGGGCGGATCCTCCGGCGGCTCGGCCGCCGCCGTCGCCGCGGGCCTCGTGCCCGCCGCCCTCGGCTCCGACGGCGCCGGCTCCATCCGCATCCCCGCCGCCTGGACCCATCTCGTCGGCATCAAACCGCAGCGCGGCCGCGTCTCGGTCCACCCGCACACCGACGCCTTCCAGGGCCTCACCGTCAACGGCCCGCTCGCCCGCACCGTCGCCGACGCCGCCCTGCTGCTCGACGTCGTCCAGGGCTCCCACCCGGAGGACCTGCACCGGCCGGACGCCATCGACGCCTCGGCCGCGGCCCGCCGCGAACCGGGCCGGCTGCGCATCGCCCTCGCCTGGCGGCCACCGCTCACGCTCACCGGCGCCAGGCCCCACCCCGACGTCCGCCGCGCCGTGACCCGGCTCGCCGAGGCCCTCGCCCGCCTCGGCCACGATGTCGAGGAGGCCCGGCCCCGCTACGGGCTGATCGGCCTCGGCTTCGTCCCGCGCGGCACCACGGGCATCGCCGAGATCGCCGCCCTGCACCCCGAACCGGACCTGCTCGACCCGCGCACCCGCACCGCCCTGCGCAACGGCAGGCTGCTCGGCGGCCGGGTCGTACGGGCCGCCCGTGCCCGCGAGGCCCGCCAGCACAGCCGTATCGGCGCGCTGTTCGACTCGTACGACGTGCTGCTCACCCCGACCACCGCCGCGCCCCCGCCGCGCATCGGCACCTTCGACGGGCTCAGCGCCTGGCGGACCAACAAGGCCATGGCGGCGGTGTGCCCGTACGCCTGGCCCTGGAACGTCCTCGGCTGGCCCGGAGTGAACGTCCCCGCGGGCTTCACCGCGGACGGGCTGCCCGTCGGCGCGCAGCTGCTCGGCCCCGAGGGCGGGGAGGAGCGGCTCATCTCGCTGGCCGCCCAGCTGGAGGACGACCTCCGCTGGCACGAGCACTACCCCGACCCCCTGATCACCTGGGGTGCCTCGGTGGAACAATGACGCGCATGTCCAGCCAGACCAGCGCGTCCGCGGCGTCCGCCGCACCCTCCATACCTCCGACCCGGCAGCGCATCATCGGCGCCGTCCTGCGCATCATCGGCCAGGACGGCATCGCCGCCGTCACCAACCGGCGGATAGCCAAGGAGGCCGGGGTCTCGCTCGGTTCGGTCACCTACCACTTCGCCAGCCAGCACGACCTGCTGCGTGAGGCGCTGTTGCACTTCGTCCGCGAGGAGACCAGGCGCTTCACCGATCTCGCGGACGCCGGCCAGGCCGAGGGCGTCGACATCGACGGTGCGGCCGTGCTGGCCGGACAGGTCGCGGACGGCACCGTCTTCGACAGCGAACACATCGCACCCTTCGAGCTGTACATCCAGGCGGGACGCGACGAGCGGCTCCGCGAGGCCGCCGCCGAGTGCTTCAGCGCCTACGACCGGCTCGCCGCGCAGATCCTCACCGCCCTCGGCGTTCCCGACGCCGACCGTCTCGCCGCCTCCACCGTCGCGCTGGTCACCGGGCTCCAGCTGCGCCGCCTGGCCACCGGCTCCCCGGCGCAGGACCTCACGGACGCACTGCTGCTGCTGGTGCGCGGCGCCGGCTGATCGCCCGTCACCGACCGGTCACCTCTCGCCGACCGGCCACCTCTCGTCGGCCGTTCGCCCGTCATCGGGCCCATGACATGGAGCGGGCACGGAACCCGCCGGCGCTCGACCGCATCCTCCAGGTCGGATGTCGACCAAGGGCGAGGGGCGGGACGATGGGCGGGACGGCACGGCGGGCGAACGCGGCGGCCACGGAGGGGGAGACGGGAGCCGGCGGCGGACTCACCCGGCGGGGACTGCTCGGCGCCGGGATAGCCGCCGGTGCGGCCGCGACCGCCGCCGGAGTCTTCGCCTCCAGGGCACCCGCCGCCACCGCGGGCCGGGCGCCCGCCGCACCCCGCGCCGGTGACTGGACGGCCCTGGCACGCGGCCTCGACGGCACGCTCGTACGGCCCGGCAGCCGCGACTACGACACCGCGCGCACCCTCTTCAACCCCCGCTTCGACGGCGTACGGCCCGCCGGGATCGCGTACTGCGCACGGCCCGAGGACGTCCGCAGCTGCCTGGAGTTCGCCCGCCGGCACCAGGTCCCCGTCGCGGTACGCAGCGGCGGGCACTCGTACGCGGGCTGGTCGTCCGGGCCGGGACTGATCGTCGACGTGCAGAAGATGGCGTCCGTCTCGCTCTCCGGGACCGGCGCGACGATCGGCGCCGGAGCCAAACTCATCGACGTCTACGACCGGCTGACGGCGCGGGGGCGGACCGTGCCCGCCGGGTCCTGTCCCACGGTGGGGATCTCCGGACTGGCACTCGGCGGCGGTGTCGGCGTCGTCAGCCGCGCCTACGGACTGACGAGCGACAGCATCACCGGCGCCCGCATCGTCACGGCCGACGGCCGGATCCGTGACGTGGACGCCCGCCGGGAACCCGACCTGTTCTGGGCGCTGCGCGGCGGCGGGAACGCCCAGTTCGGCGTCGTCACCGAACTGCGGCTGCGCACCCACGCGGCACCGCAGTGCACCACCTTCTTCCTGAGCTGGCCCTGGTCCAGTGCCGCGGCCGTCGTCCGCGAATGGCAGCGCTGGGCCCCCACCGCCCCCGACGAGATCTGGGCCAACCTGCATCTGTCCGCACCCGTCGGAGGACGGCCGGGCTCGGTCCGGGTCGGCGGTCTGACGCTCGGGACCCGCGGGGACATCGAGAACCGGCTCGACCGCCTCGCCGACGCCGTCGGCGCGCCCGCCCGTTCGGTGTCCGTGCGCACGCGGCCCTACATGGACGCGATGAAGGTGATGGGCGGCGTATCGGGCTACACGATCGCCCAGTCCCACCAGAAGGGCAGCCTGCCCGGCCGCACCCCGCAGGGCCGGGTGGCGCGCGAATCGTACGCGGCACGCTCGGACTTCTACACCCGGCGCATCCCGGCCGACGGCGTGCGGGCCCTGCTCGCCCGGGTGGAGAAGCTCGCGGCCCTCACCGGAGGCGGCGCGGGCAGCGTGGCCCTGGACGCCCTCGGCGGCGCGGTGGGCCGCGTCCGGCCGACGGACACGGCCTTCGTCCACCGCAACGCGCTGTTCCTGGCGCAGTACATCGTCTCCTGGCCCGACTCCGCCTCCGCGACCACCGTGGCCCGGCACCAGGCCTGGCTCGACGGCACGCACGGGGCGATGCGGCCCTGGGCGAGCGGCGAGGCGTACCAGAACTACACGGACCCCAAACTCCGCGACTGGCGCCGGGCGTACTACGGCGTGAACGCCGACCGCCTCGCACGGGTGCGGGCGGCGTACGATCCCGGGCGCCTCTTCAGGCACCCGCAGTCGCTCTGACCACCGGGCGCCGCCGGCGGTCACGAAGGCAGCGGCCGCGGCGAGGTGGCGGCGTGACGACGTCGCGTCGCCGTCCACCGCCCGGCCGGGCCCGTGTCCACCCGCCCGGCCGGGCGTCCTGCGGCGGATCAGGGCCGCGCGGCTGACGGATCCCGTCGGTACTGGGCGGGAGACCCCGACGTCCTCGGGTCCTCGTACGCGCCGGTCCTGCCCCGGTCGACGTGGAACCTGGTGAGGGTGGTCACGGGCGAGCAGGGGTCGCGGCGATCGGCGATCACCCGCATCTCCGTGGTCCAGCGGCGTGCGGTGACGTCGTGGACGTCGTATCCGTAGCGGTCGCCTTCGAAGTACTGCAGGTGCGGGTTGAGGCGGCCGATCTCCGGCCCGCGCGCGGCGTTCCACTCGGGCCCGTAGGAGTCCGAGGTCACCGAGTGCGCGGTGAACTCCGTACCGATCACGGGGGAGTCGGGGTTGGTGAAGTCGGGCCGGATGTCGTCCACGAAGGCCGAGTGCCAGTCGCCCGTGACGACGACGAAGTCCTCCAGGCCGAGCCCGTTCAACTGCGTGAGGACGTCGGCGCGTTCGGCCCGGTAGCCGTCCCACTGCATGTCGTAGTAGTGGTCGCCGCCGGGGGCGTCCAGCTTGGAGATCATGATCGAGTTGGCCCAGCAGTGCCAGCCGTGAGCATCGCGCGCCTGGTCCAGGAGCCAGTCGCGCTGCTTCGCGCCGAGAATGGTGCTGTCGGGCCGGTCGGCCCGGCTGCGGTACTGCCGCAGGTCGAGGATGGTCAGGTCCAGCAGGCTGCCCCAGTTGCGGCGGCGGTAGATCTGCTGGTGCGGCACGGGGTTCGCGCCCACCATGCGGTGCGGCATGTTTTCGTACCAGGCCTGGTAGGCCGCATCGCGGCGGGCGAGGAACGCGGCGTCGTCACGGCCGTCGTAGTAGCCCTGCACCTCGTGGTTGTCCCAGGTGAGGTACCACGGGTGGGCGGCGTGGGCGGCGCGCAGATCCGGGTCGCCCTTGTAGAGCGCGTGCCGCCTGCGGTACGAGACGAGGTCGAAGACCTCGGGCCCCTCGTGGCTGCGTACGGTGCCGCCGTACACGCCGTTCTCGTAGATGTAGTCGCCGAGATGCACGACGAAGTCGACGTCCTCGCGGGCGATTCCCCGGAGCGCGGAGTAGTAACCGCTGGCGAAGTTCTGGCAGTTGGCGGTGGCGAAGCGGACCCGGTCGACCCGCCCGGCGGGCGCCGTCCGCGTCCGGCCGAGGCGGCTCGTCCTGCCGAGCGCGCTGAACGCGTAGTAGTAACGGCGGCCGGGCTGCAGCCCGTGCACGTCGACATGGACGCTGTGGCCCTGCGCCGCGGTGGCCGCGACGGTGCCGCCCGCCACCTTCCGGCGCAGCGCACGGTCGGTGGCCACGACCCAGCGGACCTCCACGGCATCCGGGAGGGGCTGCTCGTCGGCGAGCGGCTCGGGAGCCAGCCGGGTCCAGAGAGAGACCCCGTGCTGCACGGGATCGCCCGAGGCCACGCCCAGTGTGAACGGCGCCGGATCGTACGAGGCCCCCAGCTCCTGGGCGGCTTCGAGAGCCTGAGCCGGTGAGAGCTTCGCGCTCAGGGGCCAGACCGCCGCCAGTGTCCCGGCCACGGCGGCCGATCTGAGCAGGTCACGGCGATTCAGCGACATGTACACCCTCCAGTCGATGTGCGGGCTGTGCCGACACAACGAATCAGCCGCGAGTGAACGCAAGGGGTGTGGCCGAAGACCGGCCGAGCACATCTCAACCTGGCCGCGATGCACGGGCCGAGACTCGTGGAACCGCCATGCACGGCCCGATGCTCGTGGAACCGCGGTGCGCGGGGCGGTGGTTCAGGCGATGAGCCGGTGCACGACGGCGCAGGGGGGCGCGGCGTCGACGACGGGGAGGCTCATCGGCGCGTCCGCAGCCAGCGGGCGACGGCGGAAAGGCCCTCTTCCGGGTCGCGCCGGCCGATGCCGATGCGGAACCGGTCGGTGGGGGTGGGGGTGAGGTCCGAGCGGTAGATGCTCGCGGGCAGGAGCAGGACGCCGGCCTCCTCCACCAGCCTGGTGCAGAACTCCTCCACACCCTCCGGCCCGAGGTAGCGGGGGTACGCCACGCAGCCGCCGTCCGGTGCCCGCCAGGCGAAGTCGTCCGGGAACCGGGCGAAGAAGGCGTCGAAGGCGGGCAGGTTCCGGGCGATCAACGCCCGGTTGCGGTCCAGGATCGTGGCGCGGGACTTGAGCGCGATCCGGGCCAGGACCTCGCTGGGGGCCGCGTTGCAGATGGTGGTGTAGTGCTTGGCCCGCTCCAGCCGGCCGAGGAGGGCCCGGTCGCGGCAGGTGATCCAGCCGATCCGCAGGCCCGGCAGACCCAGGGACTTCGAGGTCACGTTCAGCGACAGGGCGCGTTCGGACAGGTCCGCGGCCTGCGGCAGCGTACGGGCGGGGTCGCGTTCCAGCCCGCGGTAGACCTCGTCGCTGAACAGGTGGATGCCGCGCTCGTCGCACAGCCCGGCGAGTGCGGCGAAGTCGGCGGAGCCGATGACCTTGCCGGTGGGGTTGTTGGGGAAGTTGACCGACACGACCCGGGTGCTGGGCCGCAGCGCCGCCTTCACCCGGTCGAGATCCAGGGCCCAGTCGCGATCGGCGTCGAGAGCGACGCCGGTGACGTCGCACAGGGCGAGCGGCACGGTCTCGGCCGCCTGGTAGTTCGGGGTCACCACGACCGCGTGGTCGCCGGGACCGAGCAGCACGTTCATCGCCAGGTACAGGGCCTCTTCGGCGCCGGCGAAGCAGAGCACGTCGGCGGCGTCCGCCCGCTCGTACGTTCCGGCGATCACCTCGCGCAGGGCGGGATCGCCGAAGGTCTCGGTGTAGCCGAGCGACAGCTGCTCGAACGCGGCCCGGTCCTCGTCGTCGCCCAGCGCGAGCAGTTCGCCCAGCGTCATGGTCTGGACGTCGGAGGCGGTCAGGTGGTGGCGCGCGGTGAACTCCCAACGGGAGAAGTAGGTTTCCAGGCGGAAGTCGGGCAGCCGGGTCATGGTGCTAGTCCTTCGTACGGGGTGCTCTGAGCTCGGCCAGCAGGCCGTAGAGGGTGGACCGGGAGATCCGCAGGGCGCCCGCGACGACCGGCGTCGCACGGCGCACCGCGAAGACGCCGTCCTCGTCCAGCCGGCCGAGGAGCGCGAGACGGTCCTGGCGGGTGAGCCGCTCCACGGGGCGGCCGCATTCGCGTACGTACGCGCCGACGACGTGCTGGACGCGCTCGGTCCAGTCCTGCTCGAACAGCGGCTCCGGGCGGGCCACGCTCGGTGCGCCGAACGCGGACAGCACCGCCGCGGCCTGTTCCAGCGGCGTGCGATCGAGGTTGACGCACAGCACCGCGGACGGCTGCCCGGCGGGGTCGCGCAGGACCGCGCTGACCGACGACAGCCGCCGCCCGTCCGCGAGCAGCTTCTCGTACGGCCCGAACACGTCGCGGGCGGACGGATCGAGCGCGTCCAGCTCGCCGAGGAGCGACGGGTCGCCGGGGCCCCGGGAGGTCAGCGGATTCCAGATCCCCAGGATCCGGTCGGTGCCGGGATCGTGCAGCACCACCTCGGCGTACGGGCCGAGCAGCAGCGCCACGGCCTGGCACACCGGCGCCCACTGCCGCACACGAGGGTCCGCGCCGTCCTCCACATCACTCATGCCTGGACTGTACGTCCGATCTGGACAGATAGTCCAACCGTGTCCGCTCATCATCGGATGAATGTGCTCCATGATTGCCGAACTTCCCGATGGTTCGCGGGAGTTGAACCCATTGACATCCGATGTATCGGGGTCTCATTCTTCAGCGTGCGACAGGTAGGACGCCCTGTCGCGCACGCTCCCCCCACCACCGTCTCTGGAGCCGCCATGCCTGCCATGCGTGCCGTCAGTGCCGTCAGTGCCGTTCTCCGCTCGGTCCGCCGATCCCTCAGAGGGCTGTCCCTCCTGCTGGGCGCCTTCCTGCTGGCCGTCACCGGAGCCGGCGTGAGTGCCGGGCCGGCCGCGGCCGCGGGGCCGGGGACGAACCACGCGGCGGACGATCCGTTCACGTCCTCCCGCACCAGCTGGTTCCGCAGCGACAAGTTCGGGATGTTCATCCACTTCGGCGCCTACTCGCAGTACGAGGGCGAGTACACCCGCGCCGACGGGACCGTCTGCCGGAACGCCGAGTGGATCAAGCGTTCCTGCGGCATCCCCATGGCCGAGTACGAGGCCGCCGCACGGCAGTTCAACCCGTCCGCCTTCGACGCGAACGCGATCGTCACGGCGGCGAAGAACGCGGGCCAGAAGTACATCGTGATCACGTCCAAGCACCACGACGGATACGCGATGTGGCCGACGAAGCAGAACGCGTGGAACCTGCGCGACCACTCGTCCTTCGACCCGGGCCGCGACCTCCTCGCCGAGCTGAAGACGGCCGCGGACGCCCAGGGCATCAAGCTCGGCTTCTACTACTCGATCTGGGACTGGCACGACCCGGACTTCCCCGACGCCGCCACCTTCCCGAAGTACCGTACCCGGATGTACGCGCAGCTCAAGGAGCTGATCGACGGCTACGACCCGGCGCTGCTCTGGTTCGACGGCGAATGGGACACCGACAACCCCGTCAACCGCTGGTCGCCCCAGGACGGCGCCGCGCTGGAGACGTACCTGCGCGGGCTCGACCCCCAGCTGATCATCAACAACCGGGTCGGCAAGCGGCGCGTCGTCGACGGCGACTACGGCACCCCCGAGCAGGAGATCCCCGGCGCGCCGGTCGACGGCCAGCTGTGGGAGAGCTGCATGACCCTCAACAACAGCTGGGGGTACGCGAAGCACGACAACAACTGGAAGACCGCCACCACCGTGGTGCAGAACCTGCTCGACATCTCCAGCCGCAGCGGCAACTACCTGCTCAACGTCGGCCCCGACAAGCTCGGCCGTATCCCCGCGCCGTCCCTCAACCGCCTCGGTGACGTCGGCCGCTGGCTGAACACCGCGGGCCAGGGCTCCGCCGTGTACGGCACGGGCGGCGCCACCGGACTCGTCGCCGACCCGGCATGGGGAGCGGTCGCCCGCAAGGGCCACGACAAGCTGTACGCATCCGTGTTCACGCCCTCCTGGCCGGCCGCCGGGCAGGCGGTGCACCTCACCGCCAAGGCGTCGTTCACCGTCAACAGCGCGCGCGTGCTGAACAGTTCGCAGACCGTCACCGTCACCAGGGCGGGCGACGGCTTCGACATCAGGCCCTCCGGCGGAGCCACCGACGGCGCGGCCTCCGTCATCGAACTGTCCATCACCCCGCCCTCGCCCACGGCGCCGGGCACCGGCACCGGCCTGAAGGCCGAGTCGTTCGCCAACACCACCTTCGCGGGTACCCCGGCCGCCACCGTCACCGATCCCACGATCAACAAGGCGTACCGCTTCGACGGCTCCCCGGCCGCGGCCATCCCGGCCGACAACTTCGCCACCCGCTGGACGGGCTCCATCCAGCCGCGCTACGGCGAACCGCTCACCTTCACCACCGTCTCCGACGACACCGTCCGCCTCTGGGTCAACGGGCAACTCGTCATCGACAACACCACGCCCCATGTGCCGCAGGTGAACAAGGCCACGGTCACCGGCCTCCAGGCGGGACAGAAGTACGCGATCAAGGTCGAACACACGGAGCAGGGCGGCGAAGCCCACATGAAGCTGCTCTGGTCCAGCCCCAGCATGGAACAGTCCGTCGTCCCCAGGTCCCAGCTCTACGCCCCCTGACAGCCGTCCCGCCGGGAAAGCCCGTCCGCCCCGCGACCGCCCCGGCCGCGGGGCGGACGGGTTTCCCGGCGGGCGGCTGCCGCACCGCTCCTGCGGGAGGGCCGGCAACTCGGCGACCAGGCCGCCGGTTTCACCGTCCGGCGCGTAGTACGCTTCGTGTACTACGCGCCGCGTAGCATCGGGGGAAGCATCCCGGAAGCCCGTCCACAGCTGGAGCAGTCATGCGCACCAACGACGCCCAGATGCTCGTCCTCTGTGCCCTGACCGACGGGCCGCTGCACGGATACGCCATCAATGCGGCCATCGAGCGGGTCTCCGGCCGGCGCCTCGGTCCCGGGAGTCTCTACGGAGCGTTGGCCCGTCTGGAGGCGAAGCAGCTGGTGGAGCCCCTGGAGGGAGAGGATCGCCGGCGCACGGTGCGTCTGACGCGCGCCGGGCGGGAGCTTCTCGAGCGGGAGGCGCACTCCATGGCCCGCCTGTCCGGGCGGGTGTTCGAGAGTGCCGTTCCCGACGAGGTCGGCTACCTCGACCGAGTGGCGGCGACCGATCTGGGGCGTTCCTACAAGGGCGCCATGCTGGACGCGCTGGATGTCCGGCCCGGCGAGACCGCACTCGATCTGGGCTGCGGACCGGGAACGGATCTCGTCGCCCTCGCCGGGGCGGTCACGCCGTCCGGGAGGGTGATCGGCGTCGATTCCAGCCAGGAGATGGTCGAGCGGGCACGCGGGCGCACGGAGGGTATCGCCGCCGTCGAGGTGCAACTGGCCGATGTCCACGGGCTTCCGTTCGACGACGGCAGCATCGACCGTGCCCGGACCGACCGCGTGCTCCAGCATGTGGCGGATCCGGCCCAGGCGCTCGCGGAGGCCCGGCGGGTACTGCGTCCGGGCGGCAGGCTCGTCATGGGTGAACCCGACTGGGATTCGCTGACCATCGACTGTCCCGACATCGACGTGGCGCGTGCCTACACCCACCACATCACGGACAAGGTCGTGCGCAACGGGGTCATCGGCCGTCAACTGGCCAGGCTGGCGCAGGACGCGGGGTTCGCCGTGCCGGCCGTCGTCCCGGTCACATCGGTCTTTCGTGATGTCCAGGCCGCGGACCAGGTGCTCGGCCTTCAGCGCAACACCGAGCGCGCCGTGGCCGCGGGCCGCCTGTCCGCCCCGGCGTCGCAGGAGTGGCTCGACCACCTCGCCACGGGCCCCTTCTTCGCCGCGGTGACGCTGTACATCGTCGTTGCGGAAGCCGCCTCGTAGTCGTGGGTGCTCTCGTCCCCGGTTGCGGCGGTTGAGGCCTCCGCCCTGCCGTGAGGGACGGGTGGGGTTCGCCGGCCGGCCGCGTGGGCGTAGTTACGTGTGCTGTGCACCTTTTGCCGGGCGGGGTTACCCGATCTTCATCAAAAGCCTGCCCGCTTCCGCCTCCCGCCCCTTGTCGTGCGGACTGTATGCGAAATGCGGTCTGCGGTATTCCTTGATCACCTCTGGCGGGAGGAAGTTCCCTCGTGCGCCGAACAGCTGTTGCCCCCGCGGCAGTTGCCCTGATGGCCCTCACCGGCTGCTCGTCCCTGCAGACCTCGGCGACCGAGGTCGGCGGCGTCCGGATGACCGATGAGCGCCCCGTACGCGACGGCGGAACCCTCACCGTCGCCCTCAACGCCGACCCGGACAAGCTCGATCCGACCCTCGCCCAGACGCTCGTCGGCCGGACCGTCTTCTCGTCGATGTGCGAGAAGCTCTACGACATCGACCAGCACGGCACCGTCGTCCCCCAGCTCGCCGCCGCGCTGCCCACGACGTCCGCCGACGGCCGCACCGTCACCGTCCCCGTACGCAAGGGCCTCACCTTCAGCGACGGGACCGCCCTCGACGCACGCGCCGTCGTCACCTCGCTGCTGCGCCACCGCGACCTGCCCGGATCGGCGCGCGGCACCGAACTCGCCCCGCTCCGCGCCGTCGCGGCCACCGGCCCGTACACGGTGAAGCTCACCCTCCAGCAGCCGTACGTCCCGCTCACCGGTGTGCTCGCCGACCGCTCCGGCATGGTGATGTCCCCGACCGCGCTCAAGAAGTACGGCAAGGACTTCACCAACCACCCCTCCTGCGTCGGCCCCTTCCGCTTCGCCGAACGCGTCGGCGGCGACCGCATCGTCCTCGTCAAGGACCCGCACTACTACGACGCCGACCGGGTCCACCTGGACCGGGTCGTCTTCAAGCCCATCCCCGACGGCAACGTCCGCCTCGCCAACCTGCGCTCCGGCGACATCCAGATCGGCGACCAGATGAGCCCCGTCGACGTCCGCAGCGCGCTCACCGAACCGAAGCTCCAGCTCTTCAACTCGCCCTCCCTCGGCTACCAGGGCATCGGCCTCAACGTCGGCAACGTGAAGGGCCTCGGCGAGAAGCCCGGCCGGATCGACACCCCCATCGCCCGCGACGTCCGCGTCCGCGAGGCCTTCGAGCTCTCCCTGGACCGCGCCCTCATCAACAAGGTCGTCTACCAGGGCATGTACGAACCGGCCTGCGGCCCGCTCTCGCCCCAGTCCGCCATCGCCCCCGGCGAACCGGCCTCCCGCTGCCCGCAGCGCGACATCGACAAGGCCAAGCGCCTGCTGCGTGAGGCCGGCGTGAGCGTCCCCGTGGCGATGGAGCTGAAGGTCTCCACCACACCCGAGCAGAGCCGGCTCGGCCAGGTCGTCCAGGCCATGGCCAAGGAGGCCGGATTCGCGGTCACCCTGCGGCCCACCGAGTACGCCACGCTCCTCGACGAGACCGACGCCGGCCGGTACGACGCCTTCACCAGCGGCTGGTCGGGCCGGCTCGACCCGGACGGCAACATCGCGAGCTTCCTGCGGACCCAGGGCGCCATGAACGCCTACGGACTCTCCGACCCGGACATCGACCGCCTCGTCGAACGCGGCCGCACCGAGGCCGACCCCGCGGAGCGCACCCGTATCTACGCCGAACTGACCCGCCGGGTGCGGGCCGAACACACCCTCATCTACCTCTACCGGCAGAAGAACTACGTCGTCGCCTCCACCTCCGTCGCGGGTGTCCGCGTCTACGGCGACGGCCTCGTCCGGGTCAGGACCGCGGGGTACACACGATGACCACCTACCTGCTGCGGCGGCTCCGCCAGTCCCTCCTCACCCTCTTCCTCGTCAGCATCGTCGTCTTCGCCGGCATCCGGGCCCTGCCCGGTGACCCGGCGCTCGCCCTCGCCGGTGAGGAACGCAGCCCCGAGGCGCTCGCCGCGATCCGCGCGAGCTACGGACTCGACGACAACGTTCTCATCCAGTACGGCCGGTTCATCGGCCATGCCCTCACCGGCGACCTCGGCACCTCCTCCCGTACCGGACTCCCCGTCGCCGACGCCATCACCGAAGCCCTGCCCGTGACCCTCGAACTGGCCGCGCTGTCCCTCCTGCTGGCCGTCGTCGTCGGCATCGGCGCCGGAGTCGTCGCGGCCGTGCGGCGCGGCAGGCCGGAGGAGTGGCTGGCCAACGCGATCGCCCTGCTGGGCCTTTCGGTGCCGACGTTCTGGCTCGGCATCGTGCTCGTGCTCACCTTCGCCATCGCCGTACCCGTCTTCGCCGCCTCCGGATACGTCCCCTTCGGCACGGACCCGTTCGACAACCTGCGCCGCATGGTGCTGCCCGCGGTCGTCCTCGGCTCCGGACTCGCGGCCGTCGTCATGCGCCAGACCCGGGCCGCGATGCTCGACTCGCTCTCCGCCGACTACATCCGCACCGCCAGGGCCAAGGGCCTCTCCCGGCGGGCCGTCATCGGCCGGCACGCCCTGCGCAACTCCCTCGTCACCGTCGTCACGGTGCTCGGCCTGCAACTCGGCCACCTGATCTCCGGAGCCGTCGTCACCGAGCAGATCTTCGTCCTCCCCGGCTTCGGCAAGCTCACCATCGACGCCGTCTTCACCCGCGACTACGCGACGCTGCAAGGCGTGGTGCTGTGCACCTCCGCCGCGTACATCCTCATCAACCTGCTGGTCGACGTGCTCTATTCGGTGATCGACCCGCGCATCCGGCTCGGAGGTGCCCGGTGACCACGACCGTACTCAGCGCCCTGCGGCCGAGGTCCGGCGCCGCGGCCCCGGGCGCCGCCGGACTGCGCGCGCTCGGCCGCAACCGGCTCGCGCTCACCGGCGCCGTCATCGCCGCCGTGTTCGTCCTCGCGGCCCTCTTCGCCCCGCTGATCGCCCCGTACGACCCCGCCCAGCCCGACTTCGGCAACGCGCTGGCCGCGCCCGGCCGGTCGCACTGGCTCGGCACCGACGACCTCGGCCGCGACCAGCTCTCCCGCATCGTCCACGGCGCCCGCGCCTCGATGCAGGTCGGACTGCTCGCCGTGGTCCTCGCCTTCCTCGTCGGGGTACCGCTCGGACTGGTCGCCGGCTACTACGGCCGCCTCGCCGACAGCACCGTCTCCCGCCTCACCGACACCATGCTGGCGTTCCCCTTCCTGGTGCTCGCCGTCGGGCTCGCCGCGGTGCTCGGACCCTCGCTGACCAACGCCACCATCGCCATCGGCATCTCCCAGATCCCCGCCGTCATCCGCATCACCCGCGCCGAGACACTGCGCCTCAAGCACACCGACTACGTCGCCGCGGCCATCGCCAACGGCGGCGGCGACGCCACCGTCCTCGGCCGGCACATCCTCCCCAACGCCACCTCCGCGCTGATCGTCCAGGCCACCGTCGGCATCCCCGCCGCGATCATCGGCGAGGCGCTGCTGAGCTTCCTCGGCCTGGGAGTGCAGCCGCCCGACCCCTCGCTCGGCGTCATGCTCTCCGGCGCCCAGGCATTCCTCGCGCCCGCCCCCTGGCTGGCCGTCTTCCCCGGACTCGCGATCGTCGCCGCGACACTCGCGTTCAACCTGCTCGGCGACGGGCTGCGCGACATCCTCGACCCCCGTGGAGCGACCCGATGACCACACCTGTGCTCAGCGTCCGGGACCTGTCCGTGTCGTTCCGCGGCGACGCCCGAACCGTCCACGCCGTCGACTCCGTCAGCTACGACCTCGCGGCGGGCGAAGTCCTCGCGGTCGTCGGCGAGTCGGGCTGCGGCAAGTCCGTCACCTCGATGGCGGTGATGGGGCTGCTGCCGCCCACCGCCCGGGTCGAGGGCTCCGTCCGGCTGGCCGGCCGCGAACTGGCCGGAGCCGACGAGCGGACACTCGGCAAGATCCGCGGCAAGGACATCGCGATGATCTTCCAGGAGCCGATGACCTCCCTCAACCCCGTCCTCACCGTCGGCCGCCAGATCACCGAGGTGCTCCGGCGCCACCAAGGACTTCGCCGCAGGGAAGCCGTCGAGCGGGCCGTCGAACTCCTCACCCTGGTCGGCATCCCCGCGCCCCGCAGCCGTATCGACGAGTACCCGCACCAGCTGAGCGGCGGAATGCGCCAGCGCGTGATGATCGCCGTGGCGGTCGCCTGCGACCCGTCGGTCCTCATCGCCGACGAGCCGACCACCGCGCTCGACGTCACCGTCCAGGCCGGCATCCTGGAGGTGCTGCGGTCGCTGCGCGAGCGCCTCGGCACCGCGATCGTCCTCATCACCCATGACCTCGGCGTCGTCGCCGAACTCGCCGACCGGGTGCTGGTGATGTACGCGGGCCGCTCCGTCGAAGAGGCCCCGGTGCACGAACTGTTCGCCGCGCCCCGGCATCCGTACACGAGCGGGCTGCTCGGTGCCGTACTGCGCCCGGGCGGCGAGGGCAAACGGCGGCTCCCGGAGATCCCCGGCCTCGTGCCGAGCCTCGACACCCAGCCCGACGCCTGCACGTTCGCCCCGCGCTGTGCGTACGCCGACGACGACTGCACCGCCGCACGACCGGACTTCGAGACGCTCGGCGGCACCCGTGCCGGCCACGGCGGTGTCCACGCGGTGGCCTGTCGGCACCCGCTTCCGCTCACTCCCACGAGCCCGGAGGTCATGCAGTGACCAGCCCATCGCCCGCTCTCGAACTGGACGGCCTCACCCGCCACTTCGCCTCCGGCGGCAGCACCGTCCGCGCCGTCGACGGTGTCAGCCTCACCGTCGGCCGAGGCGAAGTGCTCGGCCTCGTCGGCGAGTCCGGCAGCGGGAAGTCGACCGTCGGCCGCTGCGCCGTACGTCTCGACGAACCCACCGCCGGCACCGTCCGCATCGGCGGAACCGATGTCACCCGGCTCTCCCGGCGCGCCCTGCGGCCCCTGCGCAAGGACTTCCACCTCGTCTTCCAGGACCCGTCGTCGTCACTCGACCCGCGGATGACGGCCGGCGCCATCATCGCCGAACCGATCCGGCTGCACCGGCTGGCCGCGCGCGGCGAGGCCGTACGCACCCGCGTCGCGGAGCTGCTCGCGCAGGTCGGGCTGCGCCCGGAGCACGCCGACCGGCACCCGCACGAACTCTCCGGCGGCCAGCGCCAGCGCATCTCGCTGGCCCGGGCACTCGCCGTCGACCCGGATCTGCTCATCGCCGACGAGCCCACGTCGGCGCTCGACGTCTCCGTCCAGGCGTCCGTGCTCAATCTGCTGGCCGATCTGCAGCGGGACCGGGGCTTCGGCTGCCTGTTCATCACCCATGACCTCGCGGCCGTCGAGTTCCTCGCGGACCGGATCGCCGTGATGTACCTCGGCCGGATCGTCGAACAGGCCCCGACCGCCGAACTGTTCGCGGCGCCCAAGCATCCGTACACCCGGGCACTGCTGTCGGCGGCGCCCGTACCGGACCCGGCGGCGCAACGCTCCCGCGAGCGGATCGTGCTCAGCGGCGAGCTGCCGAGCCCGCTGTCCCCACCGCCGGGCTGCCACTTCCACACCCGCTGTCCGGTGGCCGTCGACCGCTGCCGCACCGACGTCCCGGAGCTGCGTACGCTGCCGGGGACGGCCCGGCAGGTCGCCTGTCATCTGGTGGCCGAGGACGGCACGGCGCCCGTCGCGACCAACGCGTCCCCGGCGTCCGACCTCGCCTCCTGATCCCGGACCCGGAACCCCCGGACCGGGAACCCCGGACCGGGAACCATGATCCCCGAACCCCGAACCCCGAACCCCGAACCCCTGAACCCCGAACCCCGAACCCCTGAACCCCGAACCCCGAACCCCGTACACCGATGGAGCCATCCCGCATGTTCACCACCCGGCCGACCCTTCAGGGCACCTTCGGCATGGTGTCCTCCACCCACTGGCTCGCCTCGCAGTCCGCGATGGCCGTACTGGAGGACGGCGGGAACGCCTTCGACGCCGCCGTCGCCGCGGGCTTCGTCCTGCACGTCGTCGAGCCGCACCTCAACGGCCCCGCAGGAGAGGTCCCGATCATCCTCGCGCCCGCGGGCGGCGAGGTGCGGGTGCTGTGCGGCCAGGGCCCCGCGCCCGCCGGCGCCACCATCGACCACTACCGGGGGCTCGGACTCGGTCTCGTCCCCGGCACCGGGCCGCTCGCCGCCGCCGTCCCCGGCGCGTTCGACGCCTGGATGGTGCTGCTGCGCGACCACGGCACCAGGACGCCCGCCGAGGTGCTGAAGTACGCCATCGGGTACGCGGAGGACGGGCACGCGCCGGTCGAGCGGGTCGGCGAGACCGTGGAGACCGTACGCGAGCTGTTCGAGACCGAGTGGACGACCTCCGCCGAGGTGTATCTGCCGGGCGGCCGGGCCCCGCGGCCCGGCGAACTGTTCCGCAACCCGGCCCTGGCCGCGACCTGGCGGCGGCTGATCGCGGAGGCGGGCGACGGCAGCAGGACCGAGCAGATCGAGCGGGCGCGGGCCGTCTGGCGCGAGGGCTTCATCGCCGAGGCACTGGTCGGCCGATCCGCCGTGCCCACCATGGACACGAGCGGCACCCGGCACACCGGCACGCTCACCGCGGCCGATCTCGCCGGCTGGTCCGCCGCGTACGAGGCGCCGGCGACGTACGACTGGCGCGGCTGGACGCTGTGCAAGGCGGGCGGCTGGAGCCAGGGCCCCGCGTTCCTGCAGCAGTTGGCGCTGCTGCCGCCCGAGCTGCCCGAGTACGGTTCCGCCGAGTACGTCCACCTCCTCGTCGAGGGCTGCAAGCTCGCCATGGCGGACCGCGAGGCCTGGTACGGCGACGCCGCGGACGTCCCGCTGGAAGCGCTGCTGTCGGAGCCGTACAACGCCGAGCGGCGGGGCCTGATCGGCGCGAAGGCCTCGTACGAGCTGCGGCCGGGAAGCCCCGGCGGACGCGCCCCCGTGCTCAGCGCGCACGCTCTCGGCGTCGCGGCGGGCGGGACGGGCTTCGACGCGATGGGCATCACCGGCGGACCGGCGGCAGGGGTCGGCGAGCCGACCGTCGCCAAGGACGGTGCGACGCGCGGCGACACCTGCCACCTCGACGTCGTCGACCGGTGGGGCAACATGGTCGCGGCCACGCCCAGCGGCGGCTGGCTCCAGTCCAACCCGGTCGTGCTGGAGCTGGGCTTTCCGCTCGGCACGCGACTGCAGATGGCCTGGCTGGACCCGGGGCTGCCGAACTCGCTCACGCCGGGGCGCCGCCCCCGCACCACCCTCACCCCGTCGCTGGCGCTGCGCGACGGGAAGCCCGTGATGGCCTTCGGCACACCGGGCGGCGACCAGCAGGACCAGTGGCAGCTGCACTTCTTCCTGGCCGTGGCGCTGCGCGGCGAGGTCCGTGGCGGGCTGGACCTGCAGGGCGCGATCGACGCCCCGAACTGGCACAACGACAGCTTCCCCGGCTCCTTCTACCCGCGCGGGATGCGTCCCGGATCCCTCACCGTGGAGTCCCGGACGGACCCCGAGGTCGTGGCGGAGCTGCGGCGGCGCGGCCATGACGTCACGGTCGGGGAGCCCTGGTCGGAGGGCCGGCTGTGCGCGGTCGCGCGGGACCCGGAAACCGGTGTGCTGTCGGCGGCGGCGAACCCGCGTGGCATGCAGGGTTATGCGGTGGGCCGCTGACCGGACACCTCGCGTTCACCCTGCCTTGACCCGTGGTCGGCCGGGTGTCCATCCGGTGGTCACCGGGCGGCAGCTGGGATGTCAGTGGGGCGTGCTTTGCTGGACGCATGACCGAAGAGCTTTTGTCCGGGACGACCGGAAACCCCTGGGAGTCCCGAATCCTCGCGCTGGTCGAGGAGGCGGTCCGCAAGGCGGCCGCCTCCGAGATCATGCCGCGATTCCGCCGGCTCGCCGCGCACGAGATCGTCGAGAAGAGCGGTCCGTACGACCTGGTGACGGTGGCCGACCGCAACGCCGAGGAGCATCTGACGGCGTCCCTCACGGCGCTGCTGCCCGGCTCGGTCGTGGTGGGTGAGGAAGCGGTCCACGCGGACCCGGCGGTGTACGGGGCGCTGCAGGAAGACGCGCCCGTGTGGATCGTCGACCCCGTGGACGGCACGCGTCAGTTCGTGCACGGTGACCCCGGCTTCTGCACGCTCGTCGCGCTGGCCCGGCGCGGCGAGGTGCTCGCGTCGTGGACGTACGCCCCCGCGCTGGACGAGATGGCGACGGCGCTGCGCGGCCACGGCGCCCGGGTGGACGGCAGGGAGATACGGTCGGGTTCGCCGGAGCCGGGCGCGGTCCTCGAAGTGGCCATGTCCCACCCGGACTTCACGACCCCCGAGGAGAAGCAGGCTCTCCTCGCGCTGCGCACCGACGGCGTCCACGCCCGCCCGTGCGGCTCCGCCGGCCTGGAGTACCTCGCGGTGGCCCGCGGTGAACTCGATGCGGTTGCCTTCTCTTGGGAGAATGCCTGGGATCACGCGGCAGGCCTCCTCCTCGTCGCCGAAGCAGGCGGCACGGACCTGACCCTGACCGGCGACCGCTTCCGCATCACGGGCGGCAACGCCCTGCCGTTCACGGCGGGCAGGGACGCGGCCACGACGCGGCGGATCCACGAACTCCTCGCCTCGGGCGCGCGGTAGCTCGGGCGCGCGGTAGCGGACAGCAGCGCCGAGCGGTGGGGCGGCCCGGGTGGGACGGATCCAGCGCGACGGCGCCGGTGGGATGGTCCGGTGGGGCGTGGGGCCGTCGGAAAGCGAGCCGTGACGCCTCGATAGGGTCGTGTGCCATGACCGCTCCGGAACCCACCATCCTCGCCACGTCCGGGGGCCACCGCGCCGGAGACCGCACAAGGGTGACCTTCGATTCGCTGGTGCACCACGCCGTCGAGCTGTCCGGGGTCCACGGCCGTAGGCCCCGCGTCATGTACGTGGGCACGGCCATCGGGGACGCCGAGCACTTCAGCTCGCGGATGACCGAGGCCGCCCGCGTGGCGGGCTTCGACCTCACCCCCCTCCACCTCTTCCCCATGCCGAACCTCGAGGACATCGAGGGCGCCGTCCTCGACCAGGACGTCGTCTGGGTCATGGGTGGCTCCGTCGCCAACCTGCTGGCGGTATGGCGCGTCCACGGACTCGACGCCGTCCTGCGCCGCGCCTGGCGGGCGGGAGTCGTGCTCAGCGGGGTCAGCGCGGGATCGATCTGCTGGTTCCGGGGCGGCACCACCGACTCCTTCGGACCCGAACTGCGCCCGCTCACCAACGCCCTCGGCTTCCTGCCCTACGGCAACGGGGTCCACTACGACTCCGACCCCGGCCGCCGCCCCCTGGTGCACCGGCTGATCGCGGACGGCACCCTGCCCACCACACACTGCACCGACGACGGCGTCGGCCTCGTCTACCGCGGCACCGAACTCGTCGAGGCCGTCACGGAAGTACCGGGCAAGGGCGCCTACGTCGTCGTACGCGACGGCGACAGGGCCGTCGAGGAGCGCATCGAGCCCCGCGGACTGCCCGCGCCGAGGTCCTGAGCCTTCACCGCCCCGCAAGAAGTCGAACCACGCGTAGTACTCTGCTTGAAGTGGTGTGAACTCGGTGCTGCATCTGGAGTGGTGTCGATGGTGAGACGTAACGACCAGCGGCGCGCTGCCCTCGTCGACGCGGCGATCGAGGTGCTGGCCCGGGAAGGCGCAAGAGGCCTGACGTTCCGGGCCGTGGATGCCGAGGCCACCGTTCCCGCCGGCACGGCGTCCAACTACTTCGCCAGCCGCGACGACCTGTTGACTCAGGCCGGCGCCCGCGTCTACGAGCGACTCCAGCCCGACGAGGCCACGATCGCCCGCCAGCAGGCGGCCGGACGCGACCGCGATACCTACGCTGAACTGATGCGCGAGCTCGTCGGCCGCGTCGCATCCTTCCGCACCGGTTACCTCGCTCTGCTGGAGCTCCGCCTCGAGGCCACCCGCCGCCCCGAACTGCGCAAGGTCCTCACCGAGCGAGTCCGAGCCGACGTCGACGCCAACGTCGCCTACCACGAGGCTTCCGGCCTCCCCGGCGATTCCATGGCCGTCAAGCTGCTCATACTGACGCTGAACTGGCTGATCGTCGAACAGCTCACCCTGCCGGACGTCTTCACGGAGGCAGAGCGTGAACAACTGGTGACGGCCGCGGTGGAGCGCATCGTGGCGGCGGACGAGACGACTCGGCCCCAGAAGTGACGCGGTGACCTGCCGGCACTGGCGACGCCGACACGCCGGCACTGCCCCACCAGGTATGAGCAGCCGGAGGCAGGACCGGCGCACCCCCCCGGTCGCCCCGCGGGGCCCGGAGCCGCACGCGTCATCCGAGGGCGGCACGCACCTCGGCCGTCAGGGAGCGAGCCGACGCGACGGCCCCGGCGTCCAGGGCGCGCAGCGCCTCCGTGACGCGCGACGCGAGGCCGGGTGGCGCGGCGGGCAGGGCGGAGGCCGCCGCCAGCGCGCCCTTCTCGTTGAGACACCAGACACGGTGGTGCGCGTGCAGAGACTGCACGAGGATGCCGAACGCCCGTGAAAGACACAGCGAGACATGGAGGGCGTCACCGCCGGGCGCCGACTTGGCCGCGGCCGACACCGAGAACTCCGCCTCCCACACCGCACGGGTCAGCGCCTGCCGCAGCGGCTCGGGATACGTCGCCGTCGCCGACCGAAGAGCCGCCAGCTCGCCCCCGGGGTCGGCCAGGACACGGCACAGCGCCACCTCGCCGGGATACGCGGGGGACCAGAAGCCCAGCGGGTGCCCGGGCTGGACACCCACCTCGTACCGCCCCGCCCGGCAGTCCGCCCAGACGGACTCCACCCGGTCCAGATCGCGGAGGATCCAGTCGACCGCGACCCCGTCCACCGAGAGCCACGCGCCGCCGTTCACCCAGGGGCCCCAGCCGCCCGGCCCCGCCACCTCCACCGCGGCTCCCGTCACCTGCGCGGCCAGCGCGGCCAGGGCCGCCACGTCCAGGTCGCCCCGGTAGTAGACGCCCAGATCCCAGTCGGAGTCCGGCCGGTGCGCCCCACGCGCCCTGCTGCCGCCGAGCGCCACCGCGCGTACCCCCGGTACGTCCACCAGCGCGGTCGCCATCGCTTCGACGAGCTGGTGAGTCCCGTCGTCCACGGGGCCCGTCGCCCGCTCGTCAGCCCGGTCGTCCGCCGGGCCGATCATCCCGTCGTCCGCCGGGCCGCTCACCTGGCCGTTCACCTGGTCGTTCATCGCCGCGGAGGCTACCGCCGACGGCGTTGTCCGCGCCGCCGAATATCCTGGGTTCCTTGGCCATCGGCAGACGAAGGAGTCCCAAGGTGCCGTCGATGCTCGATGCCGTCGTCGTGGGGGCGGGGCCCAACGGACTGACCGCTGCCGCGGAGTTGGCGCGCCGCGGATTCTCGGTCGCCGTGTTCGAGGCCCTGGACACCGTGGGCGGTGGCGCCAGGACCGAGGAGCTCACCCTCCCCGGCTTCCGGCACGACCCCTGCTCCGCGGTCCACCCGCTAGGCGTGGGCTCGCCCGCGTTCAAGGCCATGCCGCTCGGGCGGTACGGGCTGGAGTGGCTGCACCCGCCGCTCCCCATGGCCCACCCCTTCGACGACGGCACCGCCGCCGTTCTCTCCCGCTCCGTCGCGGAGACCGCCGCCTCCTTCGGGCCCCGCGACGCGGGGGCGTACCGCCGCCTCGTCGCCCCGTACCTCGGCAGATGGGACACCCTCGCCCGGGACTTCATGTCCCTGCCGAGCACCGCCCTGCCGCGCGACCCCGTCACCCTCGCCCGCTTCGGCCTCACCGGACTGCCGCCGTCCACCTGGCTGTTGCGCCGGTTCAGCGACGACCGCGCCCGCGCGCTGTTCGCCGGTCTCGTCGCCCATGTCATCGCCCCGCTGAGCGGTCTCGGCACCGGCGCCGTCGCTCTCGTCTTCGCGCTCGCCGCACACGCGGGCGGCTGGCCGCTGCCGCGCGGCGGCTCGCAGTCGATCTCCGACGCCCTCGCCGCGTACGTACGGGACTGCGGCGGCACGATCCACACCGGCACCGAGATCAAGCGTCTCGACGACCTGCCGCCCGCCCGGGCCTATGTCTTCGACACCTCGCCCACCGCCCTCGCCCGGATCGCGGGCCTCGGCCGGGCCTACGACGGCTATCGCTACGGAGCCGCCGTCTTCAAGATCGACTACGCTCTGGACGGGCCCGTGCCGTGGACCGCCGAGGAGGCCCGTCGCGCCGGCACGGTCCAGATCGGCCCCAGCAGCCGTGAGATCGCCACCGCGCTCCGGCAGGCCTCCGGGGGCCGCGTCCCCGGCACCCCCTTCCTGATCTCCGCCCAGCCCAGCCTCGTCGACCCGTCCCGGGCACCCGAGGGCAAGCATGTCTTCTGGGTGTACGGCCATGTTCCGCACGCCTGGGAGGGCGACCTCACCGAGGCGATCGAGCGGCAGATCGAGCGCTTCGCCCCGGACTTCCGTGACCGTGTCCTGGCCCGCGCCACCGCGGGCCCGCCCGAACTGGCCGCGCGCAACGCCAACTACGTGGGCGGCGACATCGCCTGCGGCGCGGCCAGAGGCCTCCAGCTGCTGCTGCGCCCCAAGCTGTCCCTGTTCCCGTACGCGACCCCCCACCCGGCGGTCTTCCTGTGCTCCTCCGCGACCCCGCCGGGCCCGGGCGTGCACGGCATGTCCGGGCACAACGCGGCGAAGGCGGTGTGGCGGCACCTGCGCGCCCAGTGAGGCATGTGCGCCCAGTGACGTCGAGGCACCCCGGTGAATCCGGGCCCAGTGGCATCGAGGCGCTCGTGACGCATGTGCGCGCTCAGTGACGCCTGCCCCACGCGCCGGCGCGGCATGATGGCCGTATGAGCAGGCGCCCCGCCATCACCCTCGTCCGCGGAGACATCACCGAGCAGCACGTCGACGCCGTCGTCAACGCAGCGAACTCCTCGCTGCTCGGTGGCGGAGGCGTCGACGGGGCGATCCACCGACGCGGCGGCCCGGAGATCCTCGCCGCATGCCGCAAGCTGCGCGCCTCGCACTACGGCAAGGGCCTCCCGACCGGCCAGGCGGTCGCCACGACCGCGGGGAGACTCCCGGCCCGATGGGTCATCCACACCGTCGGCCCGGTCCACTCGGCGTCCGAGGACCGCTCCGGCCTCCTCGCCTCCTGCTACCGCGCCTCGCTGGGCGTCGCCGACGAACTGGGTGCCGCCACGGTCGCCTTCCCCGCCGTCTCCACCGGCATCTACGGCTGGCCGATGGACGACGGCGCCCGCATCGCGATCGAGACCGTACGGACCACGCAGACATCGGTGGAGGAGGTCCGCTTCGTGCTCTTCGACGACACGGCCTACGAGGCGTTCGCCGCGCACCTGAGCTGATCGCGCACCCGGGGGCCCGCGGCCGCCCCGGCCACGCCGGGTCGATGTCGTTTTCTCGCCAGCGCAGCCCCCTCCGGTGGCCGATGCTTGAGCCATGCACACCGACACCGAGCGTTGCGTGAGAGCCGTCCAGTCCAAGGACGCCCGGTTCGACGGCTGGTTCTTCACCGCGGTGCTGACGACCCGGATCTACTGCCGGCCCAGTTGTCCCGCCGTGCCGCCCAAGGTCGAGAACATGACGTTCCACCCCAGCGCGGCGGCGTGCCAGCAGGCCGGTTTCCGGGCATGCAAGCGGTGCCGCCCCGACACCAGCCCCGGCTCGCCGGAGTGGAACGTCCGCGCCGACGCCGTCGCCCGTGCCATGCGGCTGATCCAGGACGGGGTCGTCGACCGCGAGGGCGTGCCCGGGCTCGCCGCCCGGCTCGGCTACTCCACCCGGCAGATCGAGCGCCAGCTGCTCGCCGAGGTCGGTGCGGGCCCGCTCGCCCTGGCCCGCGCGCAGCGCGCCCAGACCGCGCGGCTGCTCATCGAGACCACCACCCTGCCGATGGCCGACGTCGCCTTCGCCGCCGGCTTCTCCTCGATCCGGACCTTCAACGACACCGTCCGCGAGGTGTTCGCGCTCGCCCCGAGCGAGCTGCGCACCCGTGCCGCCGCCCGCCCGGGCCGCGGACACGGACGAGGCCATGGACACGAACGAGGCCATGAACACGGGCAAAGGCACGGGCGCGCTACGGAACCGGTCCCCGGGACGCCCGGCGTCCTCGCTCTGCGCCTGCCGTTCCGCGCGCCCCTCAACCCCGACAACCTCTTCGGGCATCTGGTGGCGACCGCGGTCCCCGGCGTGGAGGAGTGGCGCGACGGCGCCTACCGCCGCACCCTGACGCTCCCGCACGGCCACGGCATCGTCTCCCTGGCCCCGTGCCCGGACCACATCGCCTGCCGGCTGTCCCTCACCGACCACCGCGATCTGACCTTCGCCATCAGCGTCTGCCGCCGCATGCTCGACCTCGACGCCGACCCCGTCGCCGTCGACGACCAGCTCCGCACCGATCCGCTGCTCGCGCCGCTCGTCGACAAGGGGCCGGGCAGACGGGTGCCGCGTACCGTCGACGCCGCGGAGTTCGCCGTACGGGCCGTCCTCGGCCAGCAGGTGTCGACCGCGGCGGCCCGCACCCACGCCGCC
Organism: Streptomyces sp. NBC_00259; assembly: GCF_036181745.1. NCBI lineage: Bacteria > Bacillati > Actinomycetota > Actinomycetes > Kitasatosporales > Streptomycetaceae > Streptomyces > Streptomyces sp. NBC_00259. The sequence goes on from NZ_CP108080.1 coordinate 6,671,023, forward strand.
CGGCTGGTCACGGCCCACGGCACCCCCGTCCACGACGCCGAGGGCGGCCTCACCCATCTCTTCCCGGCCCCCGAGGCGCTCTCAGGCGTCGACCCGGAGACGCTCGCCTTCCCGCGCAGCCGGCGCACCACCCTCACCACCCTGTTCGGGGCCCTCGCCGACGGCACCCTGCGGCTCGGCCCCGACAGCGACTGGAACGAGGCCCGCGCGCAGCTCGCCGCACTGCCCGGATTCGGTCCCTGGACCGTCGAGGCCATCGCGATGCGCGGCCTGGGGGACCCCGACGCCTTCCTGCCCACCGACCTCGGCATCCGGCACGCCGCGGCCGACCTCGGCCTGCCGTCGACCCCCGCGGCGCTCACCGCCCGCGCCGCGGCCTGGCGGCCCTGGCGCGCCTACGCGGTCCAGTACCTCTGGGCCACCGGCGACCACCCCATCAACCGACTCCCCGTCTGAGGAAGCACCATGAGCCGCACCCACACCGTCGTCGACAGCCCGTACGGCCCGCTCACCCTCGTCGCCACGGACTCCGTCCTGAGCGGCCTCTACATGACCGGGCAGCGCCACCGCCCCGCCGAGGAGCACTTCGGCGACCCCGACCCGCGTCCCTTCGGCGCGACGATCCACCAGCTCGACGCCTACTTCGCGGGCGACCTGAAGGACTTCGACCTGCCGCTGCACCTCGCGGGCACCCCGTTCCAGCGCAGCGTCTGGGAACAGCTGTGCCTGATCCCGTACGGCGAGACCCGTACGTACGGCGAACTCGCCGACGCCCTCGGCAACCCCGGCGCCTCCCGCGCGGTCGGCCTCGCCAACGGCAAGAACCCGATCGGCATCGTCGTCCCCTGCCACCGGGTCATCGGCTCCAGCGGCAGCCTGACCGGCTACGGCGGCGGCCTCGACCGCAAGCAGCGCCTGCTGGCCTTCGAGAAGGGCACCCCGGACGACGCGCTGTTCCCGGCGTTCTAGACCCGTACGTCCAGAGCGCCTGTAGGTCCACGGCGCCCATACGTCCTACGTGTCCTGGGTGCCGTCCGCGATCCGTTCGAGCAGCGCCGGCAGTGCCGTGCCGATCGGCTCGCGGATGATCTCGGCCGCGAGTTCGTCGTACGGCGTCGGTTCGGCGTTCACGACGATCAGCCGGGCGCCGTTGTCCGAGGCGATCCCGGCGAGGGAGGCGGCGGGCTGCACCTGCAGGCTGGAACCGACCGCGATGAAGACCTCGCAGGCCTTGGCGATGCCCATCGCCTCACTCAGCACCACCGGGTCGAGCCGCTGTCCGAACATCACCGTCGCCGACTTCAGGATCCCGCCGCAGACCCGGCACGGCGGGTCCTCCTCGCCGTCGGCGACGCGCACGAGCGCTTTCTCCATGGGGGAGCGGGCGTGGCAGCGCGTGCACTCCACCTGGCGTGCGGTGCCGTGGAGTTCGAGGACCTTGCGGTCGGGCATCCCGGCGAGCTGGTGCAGCCCGTCGACGTTCTGCGTGATCACCCGCACCGCCACGCCGTTCCGCCCGCGCTCCAGTTCGGCGACCGCCCGGTGCGCCGCGTTGGGCTCCGCGCGCAGCGTCGGCGCGTCCCGCCGCATCCGCCAGGCGCGGCGGCGGATGTCGGGGTCGGCCATGTAGTAGTCGTAGGTGACCAGCTTCTCGGCCTCCGGGTCACGCCGCCACAGGCCGTTGGGCCCGCGGTAGTCGGGAATGCCGGAGTCGGTGGAGATACCGGCGCCGCTGAGGATCGCGACGAGAGTCATGCCGCGAGCGTACGCAGCGACGCCACGGTGCGGCGAACGGATAATCCTGCACCTGCGCGCATGACGGCCAGGCCACGGGCCGCAGCCGCCTGTCGCCCGTCGCCCATCGCGCCCCCGCGACAACCCTCGCCCCCAGGGAAGGTCGGGATCCGGCCCGACCGCCCTTCACCGCCCCGGGCGTCCGTCGACCAGCTCGACCGGGCCCGTGCCGGAGTCGAGCGCGTCCAGCGCGGCGAGGACGCGATGGCCCAGTTCGCCGAGCAGATAGGTCGTGATCTCCTCGGGCGACACCAGCTTCCAGGAGATCAGCTCCTCCTCCTGGAGCCGGATCGCCGAGAACCGCTCCCCGCTCAGCACGCCGCCGTCGTAGACGTACGCGACGATCGGCGGCCGGTCATGTCCCCGTACCCAGTCGATCGCGAGCAGCCGCCCCGGTTCGACGTCCAGCCCGATCTCCTCCAGCGTCTCGCGCCGGGCGGCCTCGCGGGGCGTCTCTCCGGCGTCGGACTCGACCGTGCCGCCCGGAAGCGCCCATCCCGCACGGTAGTTGGGCTCGACGAGCAGCACCCGGCCCTCGCCGTCCCGGAAGAGGGTGGCGGCCCCGGCGAGTACCCGGGGGAGGGACGCGATGTACGCGGCGTATTCGTTGGTGGTCACGCCGGAAGCGTAGTGGGCCGGGCAGATCGGGCGCCCGGCCGTCGTCCCGGTCAGGAGCGGTGGCGGGAGCGGTGGCGGGAGGGGTCTTCCGTCACGCCCCCGCGCCGGCCGGCGTCGCGGCAGCCAAACGGGCGGTCCGGTTGGCCAGTTCACCGATCCGTGCGCCGTCGAAGCCGAACACCGCGCTGCGCACCCGGTCCTCCAGCGGCCGGGTCCACTGCGGCGGAATGCCGGACGCGCCGCACAGCACCCCGGCGACCGAACCGGCCGTCGCCCCGTTGGAGTCGGTGTCCAGGCCGCCGCGCACGGTCAGCGCGATGGTGGACGTGAAGTCCCCCGCCCCGTACAGCAGTCCGGCCGTGATGACACCGGCGTTCGGAACGGTGTGGATCCAGCCGAGGCGGCCGGTCTCCCGGTCCAGCTCGGTGAGCGCGTCGGACCAGGGGAGGCCCGCGTCGTACAGGGCCGTCGCACGCCGGACGGTACGGGCGAGCCTGCAGCTCGCCGGGACACGGGTGAGGGCGGTCTCGACGGCCTCGCGGGCCGTCGTCGCCGTGAAGGCCGCGGCGATCATCGCCGCCGCCCACATCGCCCCGTACACCCCGTTGCCGGTGTGGGACAGCACTGCGTCCCGGCGGGCGAGGGAGGCCGCGCGGGCCGGATCGCCCGGGCAGGTCCAGCCGAAGATGTCCGCACGGATCAGCGCGCCGATCCACTCCTGGTGGGGATTGTCGTACGTGGCGGTGAGCGGCGGCTTCAGCCCGGCGGTGAGGTTGCGGTACGCCGCCCGCTCGGCCGTGAAGGTCTGCAGGTACGGCAGCCTCAGCAGCCACAGCTCGCCGACCTGCTCGGTGGTGAAGTCGAAGCCGTGGGTCTCCAGCAGATGGAGGCCGAGGATCGCGTAGTCGACGTCGTCGTCGCGGCAGCTGCCGTGGATCCGGCCGCGGACGCAACTCCGCCACTCCGGGCGCAGCTCGAAGTCCGCCGCCGACCCCGGGGGCGGCTCGGGGAGATAGTCGGTGAGCGGGAGCGCACCGGTGAGCCGCAGATAGCGGTCGATGCGGTCACGGGTCCAGTAGTCACCGCGCTCGACGGGCTTGCCGAGCATGTTGCCGGCGATCCTGCCCAGCCAGCCGCCGAGGATCCGCTCGGCGGTCCGGGGGCCCTGGGGGGTGCCTGGAGGCGTCATGACTCGGGTGTACCCCGTCCCCGCTCATCGATCGCCCCGCGGCGGCAGGGGCGCATGGCGACAGGGGCTGATATAGGACAGATCCCGTCCGCTTTCCAATCGGTGCTGGTGCGGATAGGGTCGTGGCGGCGCGACTGCCTGTTCGAAAGCAAGGGAAACAGAAGGTGACGGACGGAGCAGTTACCGCCGCGCACGTGCTCGTGGCGGCGGACAAGTTCAAGGGCTCGCTCACGGCTGTACAGGTCGCGGAGCGGGTGACGGCCGGGCTGCGGCGGGTCGTCCCGGAGCTCGCCGTGGAGACCCTGCCGGTCGCCGACGGCGGCGACGGCACGGTCGCGGCGGCCGTGGCGGCCGGGTTCGAGCGCCGTGAGGTGCCGGTGACCGGGCCGCTCGGTGAGTCCGTGACGGCGGCGTACGCGCTGCGCGGCACCACCGCCGTGGTGGAGATGGCCGAGGCGTCCGGACTGCAGCACCTTCCCGAGGGCGTGTTCGCGCCACTCACGGCGACGACGTACGGTTCCGGTGAGCTGCTGCGCGCCGCACTCGACGCGGGAGCGCGGACGATCGTCTTCGGCGTCGGCGGAAGCGCCACGACGGACGGCGGGGCCGGGATGCTGGCCGCGCTGGGCGCGCGCTTCCTGGACGCGGACGGGCGGCCCGTCGGCCCCGGCGGCGGTGCGCTGGCAGACGTGGCGACCGCCGACCTGTCCGGCCTGGACGCCCGTTTCAAGGACGTCGAACTGGTCCTCGCCAGCGACGTCGACAATCCGCTGACCGGCCCGAAGGGCGCGCCCGCCGTCTTCGGCCCGCAGAAGGGTGCCTCGCCCGAGGACGTCGCCACGCTGGACGCGGCGCTCGCCCACTACGCGTCGGTCCTCGGCCCCGAGCAGGCCGGGCAGCCCGGCGCCGGCGCCGCGGGCGGTATCGGTTACGGAGCGCTGGTCGCGCTCGGCGCGAGCTTCCGGCCCGGCATCGAGGTCATGCTCGACATCCTCGGCTTCGCCCCGGCGCTGTCCCGGGCCACCCTCGTCATCACCGGCGAGGGCTCGCTCGACGAGCAGACCCTCCACGGCAAGGCCCCGGCGGGCGTCGCCGCGGCGGCCCGCGCGCAGGGCATCGAGGTCGTCGCGGTGTGCGGCCGCCTCGCGCTCCCGCCGGCCGCACTCGCCGGCGCCGGTATCCGCCGCGCCTACGCCCTCCTCGACCTGGAGCCCGACCCGGCCACCTGCATGGCCCAGGCGGGCCCTCTGCTGGAACGCGCGGCGGAGTCGATCGCCCGGGACTTCCTCTCCTGACCACATCCGGCGGCCCGGCCCGGGTCCGCTCGAATCCGGGCCCCGGGCCACGGGTCGGCCCGGGGCAAGTCCCTTGCATGCTCTGCGGATTGACCTGAGCCGGCCGATGGGCGGGCCCTGGCCCGGTCCGCGCACGCGGCGAAGTGGCTTCCCCCGAATGGCCGAAAGAAGGCCCTGCCGCAACCGGGCTGTTCCAACGACCTGTACCGCCTCCCTGGTGCTCTTTAGCATGTGCGTCCTACCCGACCAGATTTCCCCGTTGACGTGAATGAGGACTGGATGCAGCGCGAGTCGTGGAGCCCGGACGCCATCGACACCAAGGTGCCCAGCGTGGCGCGAATGTACGACTACTTCCTGGGGGGCGACGACAACTACCAGTCCGACCGCGACGCCTGCGCCCAGTTGTTGCAGCAGGTTCCCAGCACCAAGGTGCTCGCGGTCAACAACCGTCGCTTCCTGCAGCGCGTCGTGCGAACGCTGGCCGCCGACTACGGAATCCGCCAGTTCGTCGACCACGGCTCAGGGCTGCCGACCCAGGACAACGTCCACCAGGTCGCCCAGGCCGTCGACCCGGAGTCACGGGTCGTCTACGTGGACAGCGACCCCATCGTGCTCGCACACGGCCGCGCGCTTCTGGAGGAGAACGACCGCACCGCGGTCATCCAGGCCGACATGCGGGACACCGAAGGCATCTTCAGCCATGAGGAGACGACACGGCTGATCGACTTCAGCCGGCCGGTCGCCGCGCTCTTCGTGTCGGTGCTGCACTGCATTCCGGACGAGGACGATCCGGCAGGGCTCGTCCGCCAGGTCGCCGAACGCCTCGCCCCCGGCAGCTTCATGGTGGTCTGTCAGCTGGTCAGCGACCGGCCCGAGATCCGCAAGTTCGTCACGGACTTCATGGCGGAGGCCACCGGCGGCCACTGGGGCCGGGTCCGCGAGGAGCACGAAGTGACGGAGTTCATCCGGAGCGCGGGCCTGGAGGTGCTGGAGCCGGGTCTGGTGGAGGTGTCCACCTGGCGGCCCGACACCGACCTCGCCCCCGTCCAGCAGACCGACGAATGGATCGAGTGGGGCGGCGTGGGCCGCGTCGTCTGAGCCCTCCGCTCACCCCCGTACGCACCGCGGCCCCCGGGCGTCTCTCCCGCCCGGGGGCCGCGGCGTTGCTCCAGAACCATCTCAGGGGACGGATCGGCCAGAGGGTCCCAGGGGGCCTCGGAGAGGCTCGGAGCCGGGACACGAGTCCCCGAGAGGCTCAGATAGGGCGGGACACGAGTCTCCGAGAGACTCAGAAGCGGGACAGGCGCTCCTGTACGAGGTCCAGTGACTGCCTCGGCGTGAGGGCGCAGGCACCGAGCCGGTCCATCATGTCGCGGTACTGCTCGACGACCTGCGGCTTCTGGCTGAACGTGCTGTCGGTCAGATGCTCGATGTAGACGGCGTCCTTCAAGTCGCTCAGCGCGAAGCGCAGATACGTCACCCCTGTACCGACGCCGACCGATGCCGTCAGGTCCAGCGGCGCGATCTGCAGGGTGATCCTGGGCTGTTGCATCATCGCGGCGAGATGCTCCAGCTGACCGCGCATCACCTGCGGACCGCCGACCGTGCGCATGAGCACGGACTCGTCGATCACGGCCCACAGGCGCGGACCGTCGGGCTGGTCCAGCTGACGCTGCCGCTCCTGACGGAGATCGACGCGGCGCTGCACGTCGTGGGTGTACAGGCGCGCGGGCCCGGACTGGATCACCGCGCGGGCGTAGGCGGAGGTCTGCAACAGGCCGGGCACATAGAACGGTTCGTACGTACGGATGGTCGCCGCCGCCCCCTCCAGCGCGACCAGCGGCGCGAAGAAGTCGGACAGGACGTCGCTGAAGGTGCGCCACCAGTCGCTGCGGCGGGACTGCTCCACCAGCCGCAGGAACTCCGCGACGCGTTCCTCCCCGTCCACGCCGTAGAGACCCAGCAGGGCGAGGGCGTCGGCGGGCTTGCAGCCGTGCCGGCCCAGCTCGATCCGGCTGGTCTTGGACCGCGAGAAGCCGAGCCGGACGTCGACGGCCGAGGGGTCGAGCCCGGCGGCGGCGCGGAGTTCGCGCAGCTTGCCGCCCAGGATCACCTTCAGGGCGGTCGGGTTGCTCTCGACCGCCCCCAAGGGCCCGGCGAACAACGACGGGCCCGGTTCTACTGCAGCCATCGCGCGCTCCTGCGGACTATTGAGAAGACGACGACACTATCCCGTACATCTATAGGTGAGCCATGGGGAAATGGTCGACGCGGGGGCGGTTTTCAGCCAATCACGCCGTCGAAATCGCCATCGCGGGCGCCCGCGACAAAGGCCTCCACCTCGTCGCGTGTGTACACGAGGGCAGGCCCTTGCGGATCGCGGGAGTTGCGCAGGGCCACCTGTCCGTCCGGGAGTGCCGCCAGCTCCACGCAGTTACCCGTGGCGTTGCTGTGACTGCTCTTGATCCATGTCGCCGCGTTCAACGCGTCCGCCCGCATGCCGTTGGAGAACTCCATGCCCACCAACCCCTCTGTGTTCGCACGTTCGTTCGCTCCGGATCTGGTCAATGCAATCTCAGATGCAATTGCATTTCCGAGGCCGACTCGACAATACTCGTTCACCACCGGCTGCCGCAGCGTCGAACACCCAGGCCTGCAGGGGGACATGAACAGTGACAACTCACATGTCAACCATTTCGACCACGAAGGCCGGGCACGGTAGTCGGCGCGCGTCAGCGCAGTTCGGCCCGAAACCGTCGCCCGGTGGTTCTGGTGCGACATGGCAGGACAACGCCCTGGACGGGCTGCCCGCCCTCGGCGGGTTCGCCGCGTGCGGACTGGACGGCACCCTTCTCAACGCCCGCCAGGCGCGGCGCTTCGTCGCCCTCACGCTGAACGGCTGGGAGCTGGAGCCGCTCATCCCGGACATGTCGCTGATCGTCAGCGAACTCGTCACCAACGCCGTCCGGCACGCGCTCGCCCCCCGTCCGCAGGGGGCCGCCACGGAGTACCCCCTCTGGCTGGGCCTCGTCCGCGAACCCGGACACCTCGTCTGCTCGGTCGCCGACCCGAGCCCCGAGCCGCCGCGTCCCCGCACCGCCGAGGCCTCCGCGCTGGACGGCCGCGGCCTCGACCTGATCGACGCGCTGAGCGAGAGCTGGTCCTGGTCGCCGACGGAGCCGCGCGGCAAGACGGTGTGGGCGAGCCTGGCGGTCCCGGGCCAGGACTGAGCCCGGCCGCGTTCCGCGCAACCGCCGGCACCGGCAGGAGCCGCCCCGTCGCGTACGCACCGCCGCGCCGGCCCTGCACGACATTCCACGCCTGCCGCGCTGCCGCGCACGACGCTCTCGCACACTCCACGCACCCGCCGCCGTCCCCGGACGACCGACCCCGGACCCGCGAACGCCCGCCCGTGCACGCATGGCACGACGAAGGGCCCGGGTGCCATGCACCCGGGCCCTTCGAGGTGGTTCTGAGACCGCTGTGAAGCCGCTACGGAAGCTGCGCCGAGGCCCGTGCCTCGCGACGGTTGTCGCGGAAGGTGTTCACCCGCCGTGCCGTCGCGAAGAGCGGGATCGTCGCCGCCAGCACGATCTGCAGGGCGCAGCCGGCCTGGAGCAGCATCTGGCCGCCCGGGGCGTCGAAGGCCCAGGCCGCCAGCAGGCCCATCGCCCCCACGATCCAGCTCAGCATCGCCACCGCGAGGACACCCCGCGGCTTCGGGTACTCGACCCGGCTCACCATCAGCCAGGCCGTACCGATGATCGCGAGCAGCGTCGGGATGAACGGCAGCCCGAGCAGCACGATCGAGACGACCGTCAGCGCGCCGAAGGGGCTCGGCATGCCCTGGAACATGCCGTCCTTCATCGTCACGCACGAGAAGCGCGCAAGCCTGAGCACCACCGCCAGCAGCACCACGATCGCGGCCACCGCCGAGACCTTCTGCTGCAGGTCTACGCCGGGAGTGACCATGCCGTACACGAGTACGAAGTAGGCCGGGGCCAGACCGAAGCTGATCAGGTCCGAGAGATTGTCGAGCTCGGCGCCCATCGGGGACGAGCGCAGCTTGCGGGCCACGATGCCGTCGAAGAGGTCGAAGATCGCCGCGGCCAGCATCAGGATCACGGCGGTGGCGGCGCTGTTGCGCGCCATGCCGGTCTCGGTGCTGCCCGTGAGGTGCGGGATCAGGATTCCGGTGGTGGTGAAGTACACCGCCATGAATCCGCACGTCGCGTTACCGAGAGTGAGGGTGTCCGCTATCGACAACCGCAGTGAGAGGGGCATCTCCTCCGCTTCGTCCGCGGCCCCGGACCCGGGCTCGGTCCCTTCGACCCAGCCCGCCTGTGTCTCGGGATCAATCACGGTCAATGCGAGTCACCCCCGCGGTCGTGGCCTGGCCGACCTCGACTGCGACCTCGACACCCGCCGGGAGGTAGATGTCGACACGCGAGCCGAAGCGGATCAGGCCGATGCGCTCACCCTGCTCCACCTTGGTGCCCTGCGGGATGTACGGAACGATGCGGCGGGCCACGGCGCCGGCGATCTGGACCATCTCGATGTCACCGAGTTCGGTGTCGAAGTGCCAGACGACGCGCTCGTTGTTCTCGCTCTCCTTGTTGAACGCCGGGACGAACCCGCCGGGCACGTGCTCGACGGACGTCACCGTGCCCGCGAGCGGGGCGCGGTTGACGTGGACGTTCAGCGGGCTCATGAAGATCGCGACGCGGGTGCGCCCGTCCTTCCACGGCATGATGCTCTGCACCACACCGTCGGCCGGGGAGATGACCCGGCCCTGGGTGATCTCGCGCTCGGGGTCGCGGAAGAACCACAGCATGCCCGCCGCGAGAGCGGTGGTGGGCACGGCGATGGCCGCGGCACGCTTCGACCGGCGCGCACGCGCCAGGCTGAGCGCCGCGGTCGCGACGGTCGGCAGAAGCCACGGCGATGCTCCGCGCGCGAGGCGGACGCGGCCGCGAGGTGCAGAGGTTTGGCTGTGGGGCATGGATGACCTTCGTAGCGGATGATGCCGCGCTGGCAACAAAGGGGACGGCGGCTTTTTGGCGATGCTATCGGTTGCGGGCCGCAACTGGGCAAGCCAGAAGCCGAGTCGGTCGGCCGGAAGCCTTCGCCAAAGGCTGCCGGAGTGTGACGTAGTTCGCGGCCGAACCGGCCGAACCGACTCAAAAGCCTCATTCAGCCCTGGAGCCGATACTCCTCGAGGAGCCGGCGACCAATGATCATTTTCTGGATCTCGGCGGTACCTTCGCCGATCAGCAGCATAGGGGCCTCGCGGTAGAGACGCTCGATCTCGTACTCCTTGGAGAAGCCGTAACCGCCGTGGATCCGGAAGGCGTCCTCGACGACTTCCTTGCAGTATTCGGAGGCGAGGTACTTCGCCATCCCTGCCTCCAGGTCGTTTCGCTCCCCGGAGTCCTTTTTGCGTGCCGCGTTGACCATCATCGCATGGGCGGCCTCGACCTTGGTAGCCATCTCCGCGAGCTTGAACTGAATGGCCTGGTGCTGCGCGATCGGCTTTCCGAAAGTGTGACGCTGCTGGGCATAGGAGACACCCAGCTCGAAGGCACGCTGAGCGACACCGCAGCCACGTGCCGCCACGTTCACCCGGCCGACTTCCACTCCGTCCATCATTTGGTAAAACCCTCGGCCCGTGGTGCCGCCGAGGACCCGATTGGCCGGAATGCGCAGTCCGTCCATGATGAGCTCGGTCGTGTCGACGCCCTTGTAGCCCATCTTGTCGATCTTCCCGGGAATGGTGAGGCCCGGGCGGACCTCTCCGAATCCGGGCTCCTTCTCGACCAGGAACGTCGTCATCGACTTGTGCGGGGCGGTGCCCTCGGGGTGTCCTTCGTCACTTCGGACGAGAACCGCCACGAGCGTCGACGTGCCGCCGTTCGTCAGCCACATCTTCTGGCCGTTGAGGACGTACTCGTCACCGTCCTTCACCGCCTTCGACGTGATCGCCGACACGTCCGAGCCGAGCGCCGGCTCGGACATCGAGAACGCGCCGCGCACCTCGCCGGCCGCCATCCGGGGCAGGAAGTGGTCCTTCTGCTCCTGGGTGCCGTGCTGCTTGAGCATGTACGCCACGATGAAGTGCGTGTTGATGATGCCCGAGACGGACATCCAGCCCCGGGCGATCTCCTCGACGCACAGCGCGTACGTGAGGAGGGACTCGCCCAGGCCCCCGTACTCCTCCGGAATCATCAGGCCGAAGAGCCCGAGTTCCTTCAGTCCGTCGACGATCTGCTGCGGGTACTCGTCGCGGTGCTCCAGCCCGGTGGCGACCGGGATGATCTCCTTGTCGACGAAGTCCCGGACGGTCGAGAGGATCTCCTGCTGGACGTCGGTCAGACCAGCGGTCTGGGCGAGTCGGGCCATGACTACTTCTCCGCCTTCTTCGAGGGCTCGATCGGCTCGGCACCAGAGGTGCCGCCCCGCAGGGGCGCCGTTTGAGGGTGGTGGTGGGAGACGGCCGGGCGGCCGGGCTGCTCGCCGCCGCGCTCCTTGATGTACGTCTCGGTGGGCACCATCACCTTGCGGCGGAACACGCACACCAGGGTGCCGTCCTGCTTGTAGCCCTTCGTCTCGACGTAGACGATGCCGCGGTCGCTCTTCGACTTCGACGGGGTCTTGTCGAGGACGGTCGTCTCGCCGTAGATCGTGTCTCCGTGGAACGTCGGGGCGACGTGCCGCAGCGACTCGATCTCCAGGTTGGCGATCGCCTTGCCCGAGACGTCCGGCACGGACATGCCGAGCAGCAGCGAGTAGATGTAGTTGCCCACGACGACGTTCTTCCCGAAGTCGGTCGTCTTCTCCGCATAGTTCGTGTCCATGTGGAGCGGGTGGTGGTTCATGGTCAGCAGGCAGAAGAGGTGGTCGTCGTACTCCGTGACCGTCTTCCCGGGCCAGTGCTTGTAGACGGCGCCGACCTCGAACTCCTCGTATGTGCGTCCGAACTGCATGATGCTCAGGCCTCCGGGGCTTCGAACTTCGAGGTACGGGTCATCCCGGCGGCGCGGCCCTTGCCGGAGATGACGAGCGCCATCTTGCGGCTGGCCTCGTCGATCATCTCGTCGCCGAGCATCGCGGAGCCCTTCTTGCCCCCCGCCTCGGACGTGTAGTAGTCGTACGCGTCCAGGATCAGCTCGGCGTGGTCGAAGTCCTCCTGGGAGGGCGAGAAGATCTCGTTGGCCGCGGCGACCTGGTCCGGGTGGAGCACCCACTTGCCGTCGAAGCCGAGGGCGGCGGCCCGCTGGGCCACGGCGCGGTAGCCCTCCTGGTTGCGGATCTGCAGGTAGGGGCCGTCGATCGCCTGGAGGTTGTTGGCACGGGCGGCCATGAGGATCTTCATCAGGATGTAGTGGTAGGCGTCCGCCGGGTAGCCGGGCGGCTGCTCGCCGACGACCAGCGACTTCATGTTGATGGACGCCATGAAGTCGGCCGGGCCGAAGATGATCGTCTCCACGCGCGGGGAGGCCTGGGCGATCGCGTTGACGTTGTTGAGGCCCTGGGCGTTCTCGATCTGCGCCTCGATGCCGATCTTGCCGACCTCGAAGCCCATGGTCTTCTCGATCTGCGTCAGCAGCAGATCGAGCGCCACGATCTGCTCGGCGTCCTGGACCTTCGGCAGCATGATGCAGTCGAGGTTCTGGCCCGCGCCCTCGACGACCGTGACGACGTCCCGGTACGTCCAGTGCGTCGTCCAGTCGTTGACCCGCACGACCCGCGTCTTGCCCGTCCAGTCGCCCTCGTTGAGGAACTTGACGATGGTGTGCCGCGCCTCGGGCTTGGCGAGCGGCGCGCACGCGTCCTCCAGGTCCAGGAAGACCTGGTCGGCCGGCAGTCCCTGGGCCTTCTCCAGGAAGCGCGGGTTCGAACCGGGCACCGCGAGGCAGGAGCGTCGCGGACGCAGGCGGTTCACGGGGCTGGTCATGCGGGGACCTCCAGGGGGTCGAGCTTGTTCGCTTTCCGGATCTCGTCGACGATACGGCCGATGATCTCCGTGATACCGAAGTCCTTCGGGGTGAAGACGGCGGCGACACCCGCACGCTTCAGGTCCTCGGCGTCGCTGTTCGGGATGATCCCGCCCACGATCACCGGGATGTCGGATGCGCCCGCCTCACGCAGACGCGTCAGTACGTCCGGCACCAGCTCGGCGTGCGAGCCGGACAGGATCGACAGGCCCACGCAGTGCACGTCCTCCGCGAGGGCGGCGTTGACGATCTGCTCGGGCGTGAGCCGGATGCCCTGGTAGACCACCTCGAAGCCCGCGTCGCGGGCGCGTACGGCGATCTGCTCGGCACCGTTGGAGTGCCCGTCCAGGCCGGGCTTGCCCACCAGCAGCCGCAGCCGGCCCGAGCCCAGCTCGCCGGCGGTACGGGAGACCTTGTCCCGTACGAGTGCCATCGGCGTGCCCTCCTCGGCGGTGACCGCGACCGGCGCGGACGACACACCCGTCGGGGCGCGGAACTCGCCGAAGACGTCCCGCAGCGCCCACGCCCACTCGCCGGTGGTGACACCCGCGCGGGCGCACTCGACGGTGGCGGCCATCAGATTGCCGTCACCGGCGGCCGTGGCCTTCAGAGCGGCCAGCGCCTCCTGGGCGCGGCCCTCCTCGCGGTTGTCGCGCCACTCGTGGAGCTTCGCGACGACCCGGGCCTCGTTCGCCGGGTCGACCGTCATGATCGCGGTGTCGAGGTCCGCGGTGAGCGGGTTCTCCTCGGTGGTCTCGAAGATGTTGACGCCGACGATCTTCTCCTGGCCGCCCTCGATCCGGGCGCGCCGCTCGGCGTGCGAGGACACCAGCTGCGACTTGAGGTACCCGGACTCGACGGCCGCCATCGCGCCGCCCATCTCCTGGATCCGGTCGATCTCGGCGAGCGACTCCGTGACGAGGGCGTCGACCTTGGCCTCGATGACGTGCGAGCCCGCGAAGATGTCCTCGTACTCCAGCAGATCGCTCTCGTGGGCGAGCACCTGCTGGATGCGCAGCGACCACTGCTGATCCCAGGGCCTGGGCAGGCCCAGGGCCTCGTTCCACGCCGGGAGCTGGACGGCGCGGGCGCGGGCGTCCTTGGAGAGGGTCACCGCCAGCATTTCGAGGACGATGCGCTGGACGTTGTTCTCCGGCTGGGCCTCGGTCAGACCGAGCGAGTTGACCTGGACGCCGTAGCGGAAACGGCGCTGCTTGGCGTTCTCGATGCCGTACCGCTCACGCGTGACCTTGTCCCAGATGCGCCCGAAGGCGCGCATCTTGCACATCTCCTCGATGAAGCGGACGCCCGCGTTCACGAAGAAGGAGATCCGGGCGACGACATCGCCGAACTTCTCCCGGGGGACCTGCCCGGAGTCCCGTACGGCGTCCAGGACGGCGATCGCCGTGGACATCGCGTAGGCGATCTCCTGGACGGGCGTGGCCCCGGCCTCCTGCAGGTGGTAGCTGCAGATGTTGATCGGGTTCCACTTGGGGATGTTCGCCACCGTGTAGGTGATCATGTCGGTCGTCAGGCGCAGCGACGGGCCGGGCGGGAAGACGTGCGTCCCGCGCGACAGGTACTCCTTGACGATGTCGTTCTGCGTCGTCCCCTGGAGCTTGGTGATGTCGGCGCCCTGCTCCTCCGCGACCACCTGATAGAGCGCCAGAAGCCACATGGCCGTGGCGTTGATGGTCATCGAGGTGTTCATCTGCTCCAGGGGGATGTCCTGGAACAGCCGCCGCATGTCACCGAGGTGCGAGACCGGGACCCCGACCCGGCCGACCTCGCCGCGGGCGAGGATGTGGTCGGGGTCGTAGCCGGTCTGCGTGGGCAGGTCGAAGGCGACCGACAGGCCGGTCTGGCCCTTGGCGAGGTTGCGCCGGTACAGCTCGTTGGAGGCCTCGGCCGTGGAGTGACCGGCGTACGTGCGCATGAGCCACGGCCGGTCCTTCTGACGCTCTGTCATCGAACGGACCTCTGCCTCAGATGTTCCGGAAGCGGTTGATGGCGTCGAGGTGCTTGGCGCGCAGCTCCTCGTCGCGCACGCCCAGGCCCTCCTCGGGCGCCAGCGCGAGGACGCCGACCTTGCCCTGGTGGAGGTTGCGGTGGACGTCGTAGGCGGCCTGGCCGGTGTCCTCCAGGGAGTACACCTTCGACAGGGTGGGGTGGATCTTGCCCTTGGCGATCAGGCGGTTGGCCTCCCACGCCTCGCGGTAGTTCGCGAAGTGCGAGCCGATGATGCGCTTCAGCGACATCCACAGGTAGCGGTTGTCGTACTCGTGCATGTAGCCCGAGGTCGAGGCGCAGGTGGTGATGGTGCCGCCCTTGCGGGTGACGAAGACGCTCGCGCCGAAGGTCTCGCGTCCCGGGTGCTCGAAGACGATGTCGATGTCCTCGCCGCCGGTGAACTCACGGATGCGCTTGCCGAAGCGCTTCCACTCCTTCGGGTCCTGGGTCTGCTCGTCCTTCCAGAACTTGTAGCCCTCGGCGTTGCGGTCGATGATCGCCTCGGCGCCCATGGAGCGGCAGATGTCGGCCTTCTGGTCGCTGGAGACGACGCAGATCGGGTTGGCGCCGCCGGCGAGCGCGAACTGGGTGGCGTACGAGCCGAGTCCGCCGCTCGCTCCCCAGATCAGCACGTTGTCGCCCTGCTTCATCGCCGCGCCGTTGCGCGAGACCAGCTGGCGGTAGGCGGTGGAGTTCACCAGGCCCGGTGCCGCGGCCTCCTCCCAGCTGAGGTGCTTGGGCTTGGGCATCAGCTGGTTCGACTTGACGAGGGCGATCTCCGCCAGGCCGCCGAAGTTGGTCTCGAAGCCCCAGATGCGCTGCTCGGGGTCGAGCATCGTGTCGTTGTGGCCGTCGGAGGACTCCAGCTCGACCGAGAGGCAGTGCGCGACGACCTCGTCACCGGGGGTCCAGGCGTTCACGCCCGGGCCGGTGCGCAGGACGACGCCCGCCAGGTCGGAGCCGATGACGTGGTACGGCAGGTCGTGGCGCTTGGTGAGCTCGGAGAGCCGTCCGTAACGCTCCAGGAAGCCGAAGGTCGACAGCGGCTCGAAGATCGAGGTCCAGACGGAGTTGTAGTTGACCGAGGAGGCCATGACCGCGACGAGCGCCTCGCCGGGGCCGAGCTCCGGGACCGGCACGTCGTCGAGGTGCAGCGACTTGCGCGGGTCCTTCTCGCGCGTGGTGAGACCGGAGAACATCTCGGTCTCGTCCTTGTGCACGGTCACCGCACGGTACGACTCGGGGAGCGGCAGTGCGGCGAAGTCGGCGGACGTGCTGTCCGGCGACTGGATCGCGTCCAGGATTTCCTTCACGGTGTTGCCTCCGGCGAATGGCGTTCGAGACGAGAACGCTGAGGGGAGCGTCGGGGAGTGTCTGCTGTGGAGGTGTGCCGTCGGTTCGGCGGGGTGGTGCCGGCAGCGCTTGTGGGCGCGGGAGGTTGCCTGTGACGCAGGCGTCCGGGCGCGCGAGCCGGTGGCTTGCGGGGACAGCCGACGTACGACAGTTGTCTGCACGCCGGCCGCCCGGACAACATCAACGTATGGCACCCCGTGCCAGGCCGCAAGACACTGCGTGCCAACAATTTCACTCACATGCAATCTCCCGGTCACAGATGAGCGATGATCGATCGGATAAGGGGCCTGACCTGCGACAACGGCCGCCCGGAAGGGGCGGCCGTTGCCTGGAGTATCCGTCTGTGACCACACAGTGGTGGGTGATGTGGCCCATGACTCGGGCCTCGGCGCGTACCCGGGGCGCGTCCCGGAGGGAACGTTCCTAGCGGCCGCGCAGCGCCTGTTCGATCGTGCGCATGACCTCCGGCAGCGGGGCGTCCGTCCGTGCCACCGCGACCAGGACCTCCCCGCCCGACTGGACCTGAGCCGCGGGACTCCGCTCCGCGCCCGCGCCCGGGCCCGAGCGTCCCGCGCCGATCCCGGATCCGAACGTGTCGCGGACGATCGCGAACGCGTGGTCGAGCTGCGCCTCCACGTCGCCCTGGCCGCCCGCCCGCAGCCAGCGCCGCAGCACATGGTTGTGCGCGGTGACCACGGCGGACGCGGCCACCTCGGCGAGCAGGGGGTCGTCGTTGCCGTCGTGGTGGTCGCGCTCGTCGAAGTGGCCCAGCAGATAACGGGTGAACAGCCGCTCGTAGCGGGCCACCGAGGCGATCTCCCGCTCCCGCAGCGTCGGCACCTCGCGGGTCAGCCGGTAGCGCTCGACGGAGACCGCGGGGGAGGCCGCGTACATCTTCATGACTTCCTTGATGCCCCGGCACACGGTGTCGAGCGGGTGCTCATGGGGCGGCGCGGCGTTCAGCACCGCCTCGGCCCGCACGAGCGTGTCGTCGTGGTCCGGGAAGATCGCCTCTTCCTTGGAGCGGAAGTGCCGGAAGAACGTCCGGCGGGCGACCCCTGCCGTCGCGGCGATCTCGTCGACGGTCGTCGCCTCGTATCCCTTGGTGGCGAACAGTTCCATGGCCGCCGCGGCCAGTTCCCGGCGCATCTTGAGCCGCTGAGCGGCGGCGCGGCTGCCCGCGGCGCTTTCCGGGGCGTCGGTCGAGGCGGGCGCGGAGGTCCGGGAGGGCCGTCGGGGGGCGTCAGCGGGCTGGGACATGCCCTGAACGTACTGCATCTGCGCGGCGGGCTGCGCCTGCAGGGGCGGGCCGCCCGCACCGTCCAGCAGCCCGCCCCAGCCCGATCCGTTCGCGCCGCCGGAATCAGCGCCGGGCATATTCGCGGAAGCCGCGACCGGTCTTGCGGCCGAGGCAGCCCGCGGCCACCAGGTGCTCGAGCAGCGGCGCGGGGGCCAGGCCCGGGTCCCGGAACTCCCGGTGGAGCACCTTCTCGATCGCGAGCGAGACATCGAGGCCGACGACGTCGAGGAGTTCGAAGGGCCCCATCGGATAGCCGCCGCCGAGCTTCATCGCCGCGTCGATGTCGTCGAGCGAGGCGTAGTGCTCCTCCACCATCTTGATCGCGTTGTTGAGGTACGGGAACAGCAGCGCGTTCACGATGAAGCCCGCGCGGTCGCCGCAGTCCACCGGGTGCTTCCTGATCCTCGTCGTCACCTCGCGGACCGTGGCGTGGACTTCGTCGGAGGTCAGCACCGTACGGACGATCTCGACGAGCTTCATCGCCGGCGCCGGGTTGAAGAAGTGCATGCCGATGACGTCCTGGGGCCGCGAGGTGGCGCGGGCGCAGGCGACGACGGGCAGCGAGGAGGTCGTGGTGGCGAGCACCGCGCCGGGCTTGCAGATCTTGTCGAGGGTGGCGAACAGCTGCTGCTTGATCTCCAGGTCCTCGGCGACGGCCTCCAGTGCCAGATCGACCTCGGCGAACGCGTCGAGCGAGCCGGCCGGCGTGATCCGTGCCAGCGTCTCCTCGCGGGCCTCGGAGGTCATCCGCCCCTTGTCGACAGAGCGCGAAA
This sequence comes from Streptomyces sp. NBC_00259, assembly GCF_036181745.1. NCBI lineage: Bacteria > Bacillati > Actinomycetota > Actinomycetes > Kitasatosporales > Streptomycetaceae > Streptomyces > Streptomyces sp. NBC_00259. The sequence continues at coordinate 6,689,349 of NZ_CP108080.1, forward strand.
GCGACTTGGCGATACGGGACTTGGCCGTCTCGGCCTTCTCCTGGCCGCGGGCGGCGAGGACGACGTCGTAGCCGGCCTTCGCGAAGACCTCCGCGATACCGCTCGCCATCGTGCCCGAACCGGCCACGCCGACCGAGGCCACCGGGCGCCCGCCGGCGGCCTGCGCGGCCTCCAGCGGCGTCAGCGCGTCGCGCACGACGGCGGCGCTGTCCGGCGCCTCGTAGGTGTAGAAACCGCGGCCCGACTTGCGGCCGGTCAGTCCCGCCTCGCTGAGCTGCTTCAGGATCGGCGCGGGGGCGTGCAGCCGGTCGTGGGACTCGGCGTACATCGCGTCCAGGACGGTGCGGGCCGTGTCGATGCCGATCAGGTCCAGCAGCGCGAGCGGGCCCATCGGCAGTCCGCAGCCGAGCTTCATCGCGGCGTCGATGTCCTCGCGGGAGGCGTACTTCGCCTCGTACATCGCGGCGGCCTGGTTGAGGTAGCCGAAGAGCAGCCCGTCCGCGACGAAACCGGGCCGGTCGCCGACCGCGACGGGCTCCTTGCCGAGGTCACGGGCGAGCACGGTGACGGCCTCCACCGCGTGCGGGGCGGTCAGCACCGAGGAGACCACCTCGACGAGCTTCATCGCCGGCGCCGGGTTGAAGAAGTGCAGGCCGAGGACGCGCTCGGGGCGCGCCGAGTCGGCGGCGAGCCGGGTCACCGACAGCGCGTTGGTGCCGGTGGCGATGATCGTCTCCGGGCGCACGACGGTGTCGAGCGCCTGGATGACCTGTTGCTTCGCCTCGTACGACTCGGGCACGACCTCGATGACGAGGTCCGCTTCCGCGGCCGCCTGGAGGTCGGAGAAGGTGCGGAAGCGCGCGAGGATGTTCCGGCGCTCCTCCTCGGTGATGCGCTCACGCTCGACGGCGCGCGCGGTGGAGGCTTCGAGGGCGGTGACGGCGTGGCGGGCGGCGGCGTCGCTGCTGTCGATGCCGATGACCTCACGGCCGGCCCGGGCGAGGACCTCGGCGATACCGGTGCCCATGGTGCCGAGACCGACGACGGCGATGGTGGAGAGAGGGATGTCCATCACGGGACTCCAGGAATGAGTGACGACTGAGGGAGGGCGTACGTGCCGCGGGGCGCCGCCCGCGGTCCGCAGCCGCGGACCGGGCGAGGCGCGTGGCACGCGCAGAGCGCATGTCGCGATGAAGATGGCGACGGACCCTGTCCCGGAGTCACGCCGAACTGCCGAACCGACCAGCTCTCCCCGGCCCTGCGGCCTGGGAGTCACCCCCGGGCGGCTGCGTCACCAGGCCGCCGAGAGCAGTGCGGGTGTTGCCCGCTCACTTGAGGTTAACCGGCGAGTAACGAGCGCGCCAGCCCTGGGCGGATGTGATCTGCGCCGCGCTCCGTGGCCCCCGCCGCGCCCACCGGAGGGTGACGTCCGGATCGTGCCGGACCCGGTCCGGGGCGCAGCGCCTAGGCTGCTCCGTATGGACGCGGACCTGGACGACCTGGCACGGCGCACCCGGCGGGAAGTGTCCGGCCAGCACGAGGAGGAACTGCACCGGCGGCTGACCGCCGTCGCCGACCCGGACGACCTTGCCGCGGTGCTGACCGAGACCCAACGGCCCTTATGGGCGCGGGAGATCGCCGCCTTCCGCCTCGGCTGCGCCGGAGACCGCCGCGCCTTCGAACCCCTCGTCCTGCTGCTCAACCACCGCGACCCGGACCGCTGTGTCTCCGCCTCCTACGCCCTGACCAGGCTCGGCGACCCGCGTACCGCACAGGCCGCCGCCGCGCTCGCCACCAACGAGCGGCGCGTCGCCTACGCCCTCACCCCCGTACGCCTGCTCACCGCTCTGCGCGCCCCCGAATCCGCCCCGGCGCTCATCACCGCCCTCAACCGGCGGCTGACGCCCGGCGATCCGCACTGGCGCGTGGCACTCGCCTGTGTCGAGGGCCTGGGCGCCCTCGCCGACGAGCGTGCCCGCCCGGTCCTGCGGACGGCCCTCACTCACCCCCGGCTGTCCGCCGCGGCCTCCGCCGCGCTGAGCCGCCTGCCGTAACGCACCTCCTGCACCACGGCGCCACCCACCTCGAACGGCTCCTGTGCACCGTCCGCCGTGAAGCCGGCCTTCTCGTAGAAGCGGCGCGCCCGCGCGTTGTCCTTGAGCACCCACAGCAGCAGCGCGGGCCGGCCGTCCGCCTCCGCCCGGGACAGCAACCCGGTGAGCAGCGCCCGCCCCACACCGGTCCCGATCCGCTCCGGCCGTACGTACAGCGCGTACACCTCGCCGTCGCCGGTCGTCGTGTCCTCCTCGCGGTACGGCCCGTAGCATCCCCAGCCGACGACCTCGCCGGCCGTCTCGGCCACCAGGTGGACCACTCCGGCGCGGTCCGCGGCGGCCAGCTGGGCCCGGCGGCGCCCGGCGTCCGCCGTCTCGTCCATCGCGTCGAGGTACTCCTGAGGCATCAGCCCGGCGTAGGCGTGCCGCCAGCCCCCGACCCGGACGGCCGCGACCGCCTCGCAGTCGGCGTCGGTCATGCGCCGCAGGCGCACCTGCCGCGCGGCCGGTTCCCCGGGGACGGCGCTGGCAGGGGCGGGCACATGGAGGGGGTGCGGGCTCATGCCCCTCATCCTGGCGCACGCCACTGACAACGCTCCGTCCGGTCCTTCCGGTCCAGCCTCGCCCGTCCGGTCCCGCCCGTCGGTTCCCGCCCGTCAGTTCCGGTGGCCGAGCAGCCGGTGCAGCGCGGCCCCGGCCCGGTCCCCGTCCGTGGCACCCGTCCGTACCCCCGGCTTCAGCGGCTTCGGCTCGGGCTTCGCGGCGCAGACCGCGTCCGCGGGCCCGGCCGCGGCGGACGGCGGCAGCTTCCCGGTGGCCAGATAGTCCGTCACATAGCGGTCCAGGCACTTGTTCCCGCTCAGCGAGATCGCGTGGTTGCCGCCGCCGTCCTCGACGACCAGCCGGGAGCTCCGCAGTTTGCGGTGGAGGGTGACACCGCCCTCGTACGGTGTGGCCGCGTCGTCCGTGGCCTGGAGGATCAGCACCGGCGGCGCCGCGTGGTTGGTGACGTCCGTCGGGCCGAGGGGCGCCAGCGGCCAGAACACGCACGGCGCGTTGTACCAGGCGTTGTTCCAGGTGGAGAAGGGGGCCTTCGCGTGGACCGCCCAGTTGTCGTCGCGCCAGGTGTCCCAGCTCCGGGGCCACGCCGCGTCCCGGCACTGGACCGCCGTGTAGACGGAGTAGCTGTTCTCGCCCTGCTTGTCGACGGCGCCGAAGGACTCGTACGCCTCGACGAGCGACTTGGTGGCCCCGGTGCGTACGTAGGCGGCGAACGCGTCGGCGAGATACGGCCAGAAGCCGTTGTAGTAGCCGCCGGGCAGGAAGGTGTCCTCGAGTTCGGCCGGGCCGATCCTCTTCGCCGCGGGTGCCTTGCCCAGCGATGTGCGCATCGCGTACCAGGCGGCCTCGACCTTCGCCGGGTCGCTGCCCAGCCGGTAGGTCGCGTGGTGCCTGGCCACCCAGGCGGCGAACGCCTTGTGACGGGCGTCGAAGCCGAGGTCCTGGCCGAGGTTGGCGCGGTACCAGACGCCGTCGGGGTTCACCGCGGAGTCGAGCACCATGCGCCGGACGTGCTGCGGGAAGTACTTGGCGTACACGGCGCCGAGATAGGTGCCGTACGAGTACCCGAGGTAGCTCATCTTCCCGGTGCCGAGGGCCTGCCGTACGACGTCGAGGTCCTTCGCCATGGCGGCCGTGTTCATATGGGGCAGCAGATCGGCGTGCCTGGTCGTACAGCCCACGGTGAAGGACCGCGCCCTGGCCAGATTCGCCCGCTCGGTGCGGACGTCGAGCGGGAGCGAGTCGGGGCGTACGGGCGCGAAGTGGCCGGGGCGGCAGTTGAGCGCCGGCTGTGAGGAGCCCACTCCGCGCGGGTCGAACCCGATCACGTCGTACTGGGCCGAGACCTTGGCGGGGAGCGACGCCGCGACGAAACCGGCCGTCTTCAGCCCGGAGGCGCCCGGCCCGCCCGGGTTGACCAGCAGCGGTCCCTGGAAGGTCTTGGCGGTGTGCCGTACCCGCGAGAGCGCCAGCGTGATCTGTCTGCCGCTCGGATCGGCGTGGTCCAGCGGCACCTTCACCGACGAGCATTCGAGCTTCGGATGCTCCTCGGTCGCGCAGGCGGTCCACTTCAGCGCCCCGGCGCGGGGCGCCGTCGGCCCCGCGGTGGCGGCGGACTGCATGCCGGTGACCAGTGCGGTCACCGTCGCGCCGACGGCGACCAGCACTCCTGCGCGTCTGTTCACATGTCCTCCCGGGACGACGGGGGCGCGGCCGGGCGGCGCGGAGCCCCGGGGCAGCGTTCCCCGATATCCACCGTCAGGGACATGTTCGTGCCGTAAGTGACCCGTTTGGTGAGGGAGGAGGGGTGGGGCGGCGGACGGGGGAGGGCTGCGGACGACGTTCGCAGGAGGACGGCGGGGCGGCGGTCAGAGGAGGCTGAGCTGGGTCGCGGCGGGCTCGGCGAGAACGGGTTGGGGGGCCGGCGGGATCCGGCGAGGCGTGCCGCGTTGCGCCGGGCCTATCCCGAACTCGGTTGCCAGCTCGTGCACATGGCGGGTGATCCGCCGCTGGTACCACTTGGGCGCGTAGGCGCCCTCCGCGTACAGCCGCTCGTACCGCCGCACCAGGTGCGGATGCTCCCGGGCCAGCCACGCCATGAACCATTCGCGCGCTCCGGGCCGCAGATGCAGCACGAGAGGCGTCACGGACGTCGCCCCGGCCGACGCGATCGCCCGTACGGTCGCGCGCAGCTGGTCCGGGTGGTCGCCGAGGAAGGGGATGACCGGGGCCATCAGCACTCCGCAGCCGATGCCGTGCTCGGTGAGTGTCCGGACCACGTCGAGGCGCCGCTCGGGCGACGGCGTACCCGGCTCGACCGAGCGCCACAGCCCGGGGTCCGTGAAGCCGACCGAGACGGAGATCCCGACGTCGGTCACCTCCGCGGCCTGCCGCAGCAGCTCCAGATCACGCAGGATCAGCGTGCCCTTGGTGAGGATCGAGAACGGATTGGCGTGGTCGCGCAGGGCGCCGATGATGCCGGGCATCAGGTGGTAGCGCCCCTCCGCCCGCTGGTAGCAGTCGACGTTCGTGCCCATCGCGATGTGCGCGCCCTGCCAGCGGCGCGAGGCCAGCTGGCGCCGTAGCAGCTCCGGCGCGTTGACCTTGACGACGATCTGGCTGTCGAAGCCGAGCCCGGTGTCCAGGTCCAGATAGCTGTGGGTCTTGCGGGCGAAGCAGTACACACAGGCGTGCGTGCAGCCCCGGTACGGATTCACCGTCCATTCGAACGGCATCCGTGAGGCGCCCGGTACCCGGTTCAGGATCGAACGGGCGCGGACCTCGTGGAAGGTGATCCCGCGGAACTCGGGGGTGTCGAAGGTGCGTGTGGTCACGGCGTCCGTGCCGAAGAGCGCGATGTCCCCGGGCAGGGTCGCGCTCTCGGGGTCCGTGGCGTTCCGGCCGTTCTCGGCGAGATTGTCCCAGCGCATGGGCGCCTCCTCGGTAGCACTGACCACAGAATAGAACACTTGTTCCCTTGATCGCTGCAACCCCGATTTTGGGCGGCCCCCCGTGAGGTGGTTGGCTTGGTCCATCGCAGGAACCGAGTGCTGGAGGAGAAGCAATGGCGCAGGTCGAGGCCACGACGGAGCGGGTCATCGCGGCGGACGCGGAGACCGTGTTCGACACGCTGGCCGACTACAAGGACACCCGCGCGAAGCTCCTGCCCGAGCACTTCAGCGAGTACGAGGTGCGTGAGGGAGGCGACGGCGAGGGCACCCTCGTCCACTGGAAGCTCCAGGCCACGAGCAAGCGCGTCCGCGACTGCCTGCTGGAGGTCTCCGAGCCGACCGACGGACAGCTGGTCGAGAAGGACCGCAACTCCTCCATGGTCACCACCTGGACCGTGACGCCCGCCGGCGAGGGCCGCTCCCGGGCCGTGGTCACCACCGTCTGGAACGGCGCGGGCGGCATCGGCGGATTCTTCGAGCGGACGTTCGCTCCCAAGGGGCTCGCCCGGATCTACGACGAGGTCCTCGCCAAGCTCGCCGCCGAGGTGGAGAAGTAGGTCTTTCGTAGCTCTTTCGTTCGGTGGCCCGTCCGTTCGGTGGCCCGTCCGTTCAGTGGTCCTTGCGTCCGGCGGTCCGTTCGGCGGGTGTGACCCCGGTCTTCCCGGGGTGACGCCTCCCTTCACGGGCGCGGCACGGGTCACCGTTTCGAGTGGTTTTCCCTGCGGCTCCCTCGTGCGCCCGGCGTGCCGGGAGCCGCGGGAAAGCTCCTGATGAGCGCCTGTTGTGCGCCCCCGTCGCCCCGCCCGCCCTCCTCTCCGGCGCCTGTTTCCCGGTAACGTCCCGCTTGCTCCTCCTTGGCGTGTAATGCGAAGAATGACGCCGCGCAGCCGCGACGAGGGGAGCAGTACGTGGGCGGGACCACTCTGGTGAAGGACGGGCAGACCGCCGAGACGGCCGGTCGTCCCGGGCCTCCCGCGCCCCCCGCCCCGGCAGCGGCCGACGCCGTGGAGGACCGGAGCCCACGCCGCGTACGCCTCGTCTTCTTCAGCCTGATGCTCGCGCTGCTGCTCGCCGCGCTGGAGCAGATGATCGTCGCCACCGCCCTGCCGAAGATCGTCGGTGAACTCCAGGGCCTGGACCGCATGTCCTGGGCCATCACCGCGTATCTCCTCACGGCGACGATCGGACTGCCGGTCTACGGAAAGCTCGGGGACCTCTACGGTCGCAAGGGCGTCTTCCAGTTCGCCATCGTCGTGTTCGTCATCGGCTCGGCCCTGGCCGGCTGGTCCCGCACGATGGACGAACTCATCGCCTTCCGGGCGATCCAGGGCATCGGCGCCGGCGGACTGATGATCGGCGTCCAGGCGATCATCGCCGATATCGTCCCGGCCAGGGAACGCGGCCGCTTCATGGGCCTCATCGGCGCGGCCTTCGGGCTCGCCTCGGTCGCGGGGCCACTGCTGGGCGGCTTCTTCACCGACCATCTCTCCTGGCGCTGGTGCTTCTACATCAACGTGCCCTTCGGCCTGGTCACGCTCGCGGTCGTGGCCGTCGTCCTGAAGCTGCCCAAGCCGCCCGCGCGGGCCCGTTTCGACGTCCTCGGCGCCTTCTTCCTCGCGGCCGCCTCCACCTGCCTGGTGCTGCTGACGAGCTGGGGCGGCACGGAGTACGCCTGGGACTCACGCGTCATCCTGGGCCTCGCGGCGGGAGCCGCCGGAACGACCCTGCTCTTCCTCGTCGTCGAGCACTACGCGCCCGAACCGGTCATCCCCCTGCGGCTGTTCCGCGACTCGGTGTTCAACATCACCGGCCTCGTGGGAGCCGTGATCGGCGTCGCCCTCTTCGGCGCGGCCAGCTATCTGCCCACCTTCCTGCAGATGGTCGACGGTGCGAGCGCCACCGAGTCCGGACTGCTGATGCTGCCCATGATGGGCGGCATCGTCGTCGCCTCCATCGTCTCCGGACAGCTCATCAGCCGCACCGGCCGCTACAAGGTCTACCCGGTGGCCGGCACCGCCGTCTCGGCCGTCGGCATGTGGCTGCTGTCGCGGCTGGAGGCCGACACCACCCGGCTCGAGTACTCGCTCTGGCAGGCCGTCCTCGGCATCGGCGTGGGCATGGTGATGCCGGTACTGATCCTGGCCGTGCAGAACTCCGTACCGCCCGCCGATCTCGGCACCGCCACCAGCGCCAACAACTACTTCCGGCAGATCGGCGGCAGCGTCGGCGCGGCGGTCTTCGGCACCCTCTTCGCCGACCGGCTCACCCATGCGCTCGACGGGCGCGTCCACGCAGCCGACGGCCTTCCCGCCGCCGAGTCCCTCACCCCGCAGCTCGTCCACGCGATGCCGCCGGAGCTGCGCGACCACTACATCCAGGCGTACGCCGACGCGATGCCGCGGATCTTCCTCTACCTCGTACCGGTGCTCGTCCTCGGCCTGTTCCTCGCCTTCTTCCTCAAGGAGAAACCGCTGGTGTCCCATCACGCCCCCGCCTCCGCGGACCCCACCTCCGTACCGCACGCCCGCACGGCGCCGGCCGCTCCCTCGCCCGCAGCCCACAGCGCCGGGGTGCCCGTCTGCGGGACCGTCCAGCACCACGACGGCAGCACCGTCCCGCGCGCCGCGCTCACCCTCATCGACATCCGGGGGCAGCAGATCGGACGCGGCGCGAGCGGCGAGGACGGACGGTACGCGCTCAGCGTGCCCGGCTCCGGCAGTTACGTCCTCATCGCGGCGGCCGGCGGGCACCAGCCGCAGGCCGTGTCGGTCACCGTCGGCGAACGGCCGGTCGAACTGGACGTCGTGCTCGGCGGAGCGGGGCGCCTCGCGGGGAGCGTCGTCACCGCTGACGGGAGCCCGGTGCGCGATGCCGCCGTGACCCTGACCGACGTACGCGGCGACGTCGTCGCGTCCGCGCGGAGCGGGCGCGAGGGCGGCTATGTGATCGGTGAACTGGTGGCGGGCGAGTACACGCTGGCGGCGAGCGCCCCGGCCTTCCGCCCGGCCGCGCTGCCCGTCAGCGTCCAGGCCGCCCGCGAGACGCGGCAGGACATCGAACTCGCGGGTGGCGCGGTGCTGCGCGGCACGGTGCGCGCCGGCGGCGGACGGCCCGTCGAGGACGCGCGGGTGACGCTGCTGGACGCGGCCGGCAACGTCGTCGACACCCTCACCACGGGCCCCGACGGAACCTTCCGCTTCGTCGACCTGTCCTCCGGCGAGTACACCGTCATCGCGGCGGGCTATCCGCCGGTGGCGACGGTGCTGCAGGTCGCGGCCGGAGGGCGTACGGAGCGCGAACTCCAGCTGGGGCACGAGGACCGGTACTCCTGACCCACGGGACCGCGCCACCATCTGGGCCCGGGGGTAGACCCCGTTCCGCACCCGTTTCGGTGGGACCGCGCGGCTACATACGTAGCCATGACAGCCGAGGCCGACGATGGCATCTGTGTGGTCGGGCCGAGCCTGGATGGCCCCGGTCCTGGGACATCGCATGTCGGAGCTCGTCCGCTCGTTGGATGAGCTCCTGGTCCTCCCAGGAGCTTGTGATGCGGAGGATACGCTCGTGCCCGCTGTGCCTCTCGGCCGTCGTAGAACCAGCCTTCGACGGCTTCGCGGCTGGCTCCGCGTTCTCCAAACCGAGCCGCGAGGCAGTTCCTGGTAGAGCGGAAGGACATCCTCAGGGTTGCGGATGCCAAGCGCTTCGAGTGTGTGGCGGAAGAACAACACGGTGCCTTCTCCACCCCGCCCAGCACATCACTGCCGCGACGGTAGAACGCTGACTGCTTCAAGCGGCCCCGAACAGACGGTACTTGGCGATCCAGGGGAGAACGCCATCGTCCAGAGGGCGGTGCTGCCATCGAGTCCCGACGGCCTACGCATGGTCCTGCGCAAGTTGCGGAGCCGGGAAGCTTTCGTTGCGGGGCGCTCCTTGACGACGTGGCTGATGTGTTGGACGACATCGTGCCCACCGAAGAACACCTCGAGGAGACTGCGGATCGCTTCAGCGGCCACCTGCTGCGGCTCGTCCCCATCGCGGTTGCCGCCGGTGCGGAGAAGTGGGACGCCACCGCAGCTCGGCACATTGAGCGAGCCCGTGCCCTGCGCCCGAGGAGCTGCCCGGAAGTCACGGGATACGTGAAGTCCCCCGAGCCAGCTGCGGGCGGAGGTAGAGCAGCATGACGCAACAGCACTACAGGAACGGCATGCGCGTTCCCTACATGACCGACTGGAGCGCAGAGGCTGTTCTTCAGCCGAGGATCATCCGACTCATCGCACGCCGCTGAGGTGATCAGGTCCCGGCCGGAAATGGTGGCTCTGGGAGGGGGACACGGTCGGGTCACCGCTCTGCTGGGCTGAGCCGACGGCGCGGCCCGCGGTTGGATCGAGGGTGGCTCTACCAGCTGCCTTCCATGATTTCATCGAAGATGATGTTCCACTCTGAGATGGGGTCTTCGAAGGGAGTGCTGTCGAAGGCTTCGATCCGGGACCGTGTCTGCAGAGCGAGTGCTTCCTCGTCCTCGGAAGCGTCGCGTTCGAGGTGGAACTCCTGCAGCGCGCAGAGGCTGTAGACGAGGGACTCGACATTGCGGTGCATGAGAAGGTGACGGCTGGTGCCTTCCGGGAAGGCGTAGACCTTCTCGGTGGTTGAGTCGAGGGCCAGGAGCGAGTCCTGAAAGTAGCCCAAGACCGCCCATTCTTCGGCTCCTGGAGGGCATGGACGCCCGATGGATGCCAGGAACTCACCGAGGAGTGCCGGGTCGTGAACCGGGTCCTTGACATCCATTCGTGACAGGAACAAGTCGTCGTGGGGAAGGCCTACTTCGTGGAGCATGCGCATCGAGGGTGACTCGACGGTTTGGTGGTCATGCGCGTCGCGGGGGAACATGACGACGCCCGGCAGCCCGAACAAGCGGACAATGTCTGCCGTGCTGACGGAGTAATTCATGGCTGGAACCTCGCTGGGTGTGGTCGAGCTAGCGGCCGTGGGCCTTTTTCAATCCATCGACATACTTTTGATGCTGGGCGTTGCCCTCTTCTCTCTTCCCGTTCAGCTGATCGTAGTCGACCACATCAGTCACGGTGAGACCGGGGTTGTGTGTGGCGAAGTGCTTTGCGAGCCATGCGTCACATCGGCTGTTGCGTTTCTGGCATGGTGCACGTTCGGTGAAAACCTCGTCCAGTCCGGCTTGCTTTCCCTTGTGAATCAACGGGTATCCTATGACCCGCTCGGAGTGCATGCCGCGATCGCTGCGGCCGACGAGGATGATCTCCTTTTGCGAATCCGAAGGGTCAATGTACCTACCGGCCGCATAGTTGTGCTTGCTCTCGTAGTCGTTATTGGCGTAGCGGGCGATCTGTGTAGCCTGTCCCAGCGGATCGTCGTACGGGTCGACTCGGCTCGACTTTACAACTGCGGTCTCGTCGTCCTGAACTCCCACCCTTGCCTTCTCGGCCCTGCTCTCGGGCCGCCACACCGTGCCGTTGGACTCGAGAAGGTCGTGGATCCCCGACTTGTCGTCCTTGTCGACGGGCTTGAGTGTTCCGTCGGGTAGAAGCTGCTGCACCGTGCCGTCCTTGGCGAGGAGGTACATGGGTACGTCCTTGCCGTCTCCGTCCTTACGTCGAGGACTGCAGCCGTCGACCTTCTCCTTGACGTCCTTGTCGGTGCCGTCATTGGTTCGTTTGGTCTTGTCGAGGCCGTCGACGTTCTTCTCAATTTCCTTGTGCATCTTGACTGCGGTCGACTCGACCTTGTCTTCGGCCTTGTCGATGGCGGCACCGAACTTGGCGAAACGGTCGTCCTTCTTGGTGACGAGACTGCGCTTTGCTCGCTTATCGCCGAAGGTCTTCTTCTTGTCGTGCAGTCGGCCATGCTCCTTGCCGAGCTGGTCAATGGCGTCAGCGAACTCTGCGAATTCGATCCAGAGGTCCTGTCCGACAGCGCTGGAGCCCTCGGGCAAGAGGGAGCCGTTCTTGTCGCGCCCGCCGGAGGCGGTGGTGTCGTCGAACAGGCCCTCGAGTTTGGTCAGGATCTCGCCTTCGATCTTCTCGACGGCAAGATCGACGAGTTGTGATACGAGCAGGTCGATGGCTTCCCTGATAGCCATTTTGAGCGCCAAGGCGGCGCCGGCACCGATCAGCGCGGAGAGGCCGCCGGTAAAGATGGCGCCGATCAGTCCGCCGGTTACGGCGGCAGCCGCCGTGCCGAGGTCGGCAATGACCGCTACCTTGCAGGTGGTGACGTAGCCTGCGCCGGTGTCCATCGCGCCGGCAAGCAGGTCCATGGCGTCGGCCAGGTGCTTCATGTCCTGGCCGGAGACCTTGCCCCATCGCTGCCTGAAAGCGTCCACCGCGACGCCCTTGCTGCGGCCGGCCAAAACGTTACTGCAGGCCTTGTTGGCGTCGCGGATGGTGTCGCGTAGCTCCTCGGCGAACTCGCGATACTCCCGTGCGGTGTCCTTGAGGTCGTCCTCATCGATGTCGGGCCAGTCGACGCCCACCATCTCCATGATGTCCCGCAGGTCTTCAGGCAGCTGTATGCCCATCCGTGGCACCCCCGTCGTAGCAAGTCCGGTCCACAACGGTGATCCACTCTAGACGGATGCTCCTCCAACTGGACTGTGACTATGAGCCGTTGACTGGTGCGGAAGGATTCGGGACGAGTGCAGTGATGGCCTCGTCCATGCCGATCACGACGAGAGTCTCACCCGTCGCAGCACGCTGGGAGCAGACGGCCCGCACTGGTGGTCCCGGCCGGAAGGGAAGGACAGTTCCGCTGTCGAGGTCCATGTATTCGACCAGGCCATCGGCCCAGGCCACGATCAGTTCCAGGGAGTGAGCGGAGGAGGTACTCGCACTGATCGCCGCCAAGGAGGTGGACCTGCTCCGCAGGGGTTCGGGCATCGGCTCTGCCGCCGGGCTCCAGGCCCGGATGCGACCGTCAACACCGCCCGAGTAGACCAGCGTTATGTCCGTCCCGTTGAGCTCAAGCCCCGTAACGGCTTCAACGGGCCCATTGTGCAACAGCTGTGACGTGGCTTCTACCTCGCCACCTTTCCCTACGGAGAGAACGTGTACGTGTCCCGTGGCGTCTCCGAAGACGACACCGTCCGGCAGCGATGCGGCAGCCGTGAGCTTGGTGCCGTCTGGACGGTCCGGGAAGGCCAGCACGGCTTCACGTAGCCGGCTCCACGGGTCTGACTCTGGTTCGAGCAAGGCCTGCAGGCCCTGCTTCTGCGGAACCTCGCCAACAAGGCTGACCCCTCCGAACTCGTCGAGGACGGTGGCTGTGCCGTCGGGCAGGCACATCAGTGCCTTGGCCGGGCGGCTTCGACGGGTTGACAGGCGTCCGCGTGCAGTGCCCCCTACGCTGTCCAGCAGCCGTATGGCACCGAGGAAATCAGCGCACAGGACGTGCTCGGCGTGCCGCGCCCTTCCTGTCGCAAGTGCGGAGACAGGCCCGGGCCAGCCCGAGTGTCCGCCCTCCAGTGTGTACGTGCGCACCAAGCGCCATGACTCGGGTTGAGTCATTTCTTCCAGAGCGGAACGGGCCTCGGAAGGTCGGCCACTGTCCAACGCCGCCAGTAAGGTCAGTGCGCGGGTGGAAACCTTCGTGGCGCCACAAAGAGCCTGGCCGGCCCTCAGCCACGCGCGGCCGAGGTCGCTCGCCATTTCCGCTGCCCGGTCCTCGTGTTCCAACCACGCGGTCACCGCATGCGGATCGGCTCGCACCATGGAACCCGCAGTAAAGGCGATGTCATCGACTTCACGGGGCACTGCCACCTGCAGGCCCGGGCTCACCACCGGGCCGGGATAGGGGTACAGCGGCCCCACGTCGACTGCAGGGGCGACTGTCTGCCCCCACTGGAGGAAGCCGCCGAAGTCCGTCCAACGGGGCTGGCTGAGATCCATAAGCGCCGGTCCGGGGTTCTGATCGAGGAGTTGCTCCGTGCACAGAGCGTCACTGCGGGACTCGACAACCAGCTTCACGTGAGGGATCTTCAGGAGAGGCAGGATGAGTTGGTCAACCACGGACCCGGCTGCCTGCGAAAGGTGGAGGTCACAAAGGACCAAAACGGTACGTCGCATGTCCTCGGCGATGCTCGCAATGAGTTCACCGGGTGCCCTCGCCACCACTCCCAAGTGATCTGCGAGAAGCCACGCAGCTCCCCGCAGACCCGAACCTGCCAGCGGCGCCACCGCGTGAGTTCGCCACGTGTTTCCATCGACGGATGGAATCTCGCCGTGCTTCACGAGCCACGCAAGCAGGTTGGACTTACCTGAACCTGCCGGCCCCGTCAGCACGCACAACCGCGGAGCTCGGGCGTCGGCGAGCCACCCCAGCAGCGCGGATGCCGCAGGCTCCCGGCCGGCCCCCGGCCGCGGTTTTCGGACGGCCGTCCCCTCTGGCACCTCATCCCCCTGGTTCTTGGGCTAACCCTGCCGACGACGAGCCTGGCGAGCGGCGAAGATGATGGCCTCTTTGAGTCCTTCTTCGCGTGATTCCGCAGATGCCCCGTACCCGAAGCTGTGAGTGAACTGCGCACGGGGGAAGGTATGTTGCATCCACACAGCACAGTAGTGACCCGGCATGAAGCAAGGCTCAAGCTCGCAGTAGACCCGGGTGACCTGTTCCGGGCGCACTCCCGAGGACGAGAGCCGCTGCCAGATCCGCTCTTCGGGGTGCAACCTGCCAATCCCCGTGCTGTCCGTGACGACCTCCTTGCGCCCCCCTGCCAGCTCGAACTCGAAGGATGCCGAGAACGGGAAGTTCAGCGTGTGCCGTACGTCATCCAGGACACGCGGCCACCAGCTTTCACGCTCGGCGAAGGCCAGAGGGTCAAGCTCCTGGAGTCCAGTCATCAGGCTGTGCAGAACGGGCACGGCACCTTGCAAGCCGTCCGCCACAGCGATGCGCGACACAGCACGGTCCAGCAGGACGAGAGCCTCACTGAACAGATCGACGCTCGCGCTCACGTACATGTCCGGCAGCACCTCGGACAAGAACACTGCCTGGACCGCACCATCCGGCCTTACGCAAAGGTCGGCCCCACCGTCGGTCCCCAGACGCAACCAGCGGCTGAGCGGACCGGGCGGTGCCTGAAGCTGCTGACGCGAAGCAAAAGCGCCCAGCTGAGCTGCATCGCCGCTGGATGCTGCACGGAAGTACGGCCCGACAGCGACCGGTATGCCTTGCTCGCGTAGTGTCCGGGTAGCCCCCTCGGGGACATGGGAGCCCTGGAGCGCCACGGCGGGGAAACGGCGCAGACCCTCGGTGCCGAAATGCTCAATGATCGGATTGTTCGTTGACACCTGCGCTCCTCGCCGATGATCACACCGTGGCCATCGTAACTCCAGGGTTGATCAAGCCGGCCCCTGCGGTTCTGTGGTCGCGAGGAGCGGGCCGTCTGCCTGCTCCTCGTCCTGATCACCTGGGACCATCCCCGCCCGCGAGACGCGGCAGGACATCGAACTCGCGGGTGGCGCGGTGCGCGCCGGCGGTGGACGGCCCGTCGAGGACGCGCGGGTGACCCTGCTCCGGCCCGTGCTCCGGGCCCGTGAAATGGCTGGTCGCGGGCCCGAGTGACGGACGTCATTGGTCTGAACCACCAAGAGTTATCCACAGGGCTGGTCGGCTCGGCGGGCGGCGCGTACGGTTCCTGGCATGAAGATCCTGATCAGCGCCGACATGGAAGGCGCCACCGGCGTCACCTGGCCGGCTGATGTGCTGCCCGGCACCCCCCAATGGGAGCGGTGCCGGTCCCTGTTCACCTCGGACGTGAACGCGGCGGTGCTCGGCTTCTTCGACGGCGGTGCCGACGAAGTGCTCATCAACGAGGCGCACTGGACCATGCGCAATCTGCTGCTGGAGCGCCTGGACGAGCGTGCGGAAATGCTGACAGGACGCCACAAGACGCTCTCCATGGTGGAAGGCGTGCAGCACGGCGATGTGGACGGCATCGCCTTTATCGGCTATCACACGGGCGCGGGCGCCGAGGGCGTCCTGGCCCACACCTACCTCGCGAACTCGATCACGGGCGTCTGGCTGAACGGCACCCGGGCGAGCGAGGGCCTGCTCAACGCCCAGGTGGTCGCGGAGTGCGGCGTTCCGGTGATCCTGGTGACCGGCGACGACCTCACCTGCGACGACGCCCTGGGGTATGCGCCCGAGGCCCGCAAGGTCGCGGTCAAGGACCATGTCTCGCGGTACGCGGCGGTGTGCCGTACCCCCGCCCGTACCGCTGCCGACATCCGCTCGGCAGCCAAGGAGGCCACCGCGCTCGCCGTCCGCCACGAGCCGGTGCAGGGCGGCCCGTTCACGGTGGAGCTGGAGTTCGACGCCGAGCATCTCGCCGCGGCCGCGACGGTGGTGCCCGGCACGGCCCGCAGCGGCGAGCGCCGCACCGTCTACACCAGCGAGACGATGTATGAGGCCATTCGTACGTTCAAGGCGGTCACGACGATCGTCTCTGCCGCCGTGGAGGAGCAGTATGGCTGACGTGACCCGCCCCGAAACGCAGACCGGATCACCGGTCGACGACATCGCCCTCGACGAGGTCGTGGCCTTCACCTCCGAACTCATCCGTATCGACACCACCAACCGCGGCGGCGGCGACTGCCGCGAGAGGCCCGCGGCCGAGTACGTCGCGGAGCGGCTCGCCGGAGCCGGACTGGAGCCCGTGCTGCTGGAGCGCACACCGGGCCGTACGAACGTGGTGGCCAGGATCGAGGGCACCGACCCGTCCGCCGACGCCCTGCTCGTCCACGGTCATCTCGACGTGGTCCCCGCCGAGCCCGCCGACTGGACCGTGCACCCCTTCTCCGGTGAGGTGCGCGACGGCGTCGTCTGGGGCCGCGGCGCGGTCGACATGAAGAACATGGACGCGATGGTCCTCGCGGTCGTCCGGGCGTGGAAGCGCGCCGGCATCCGGCCCCGGCGGGACATCGTCATCGCCTACACGGCGGACGAGGAGGCGAGCGCGGAGGACGGCTCGGGCTTCCTCGCCGATCAGCACCCGGAGCTCTTCGAGGGCTGCACGGAAGGCATCAGCGAATCCGGGGCCTTCACCTTCCACGCCGGACCCGGGATGTCGCTCTACCCGATCGCGGCGGGCGAGCGCGGTACGGCCTGGCTCAAGCTCACCGCCCACGGCCGCGCGGGCCACGGCTCCAAGGTCAACCGGGCCAACGCGGTCACCAGGCTCGCCGCGGCCATCGGCCGGATCGGCGCCCACGAGTGGCCGGTCCGCCTCACCCGGACCGTGCGGGCCGCCCTGTCCGAGCTTGCCGCGCTCTACGGCATCGACGTCGACGTCGACGCACCGGACTTTGACGTGGACGCCCTCATGGCCAAGCTCGGCCGGGCCGCCGCACTCGTCGAACCCGTCGTGCGCAACAGCGCCAACCCGACCATGCTCGACGCCGGATACAAGGTCAACGTGATCCCCGGGCACGCCACCGCCTTCGTCGACGGGCGGATGCTGCCCGGTGGCGAGGAGGAGTTCCGTGAGACCCTCGACCGGCTCACCGGACCCGACGTCGACTGGGAGTTCCACCACCGGGAGGTCGCCCTGGAGGCGCCCGTCGACTCCCCGACGTTCGCCAAACTGCGCGCGGCGATCGAGCGCTTCGACCCGGCCGGGCATGTCGTCCCGTTCTGCATGTCGGGCGGCACCGACGCCAAGCAGTTCTCCCGGCTCGGCATCACCGGGTACGGCTTCTCACCGCTGAAGCTGCCCGAGGAGTACGACTACGCGGCCATGTTCCACGGCGTCGACGAGCGCGTCCCCGTCGACGCACTCCATTTCGGCGTCCGCGTTCTCGACCACTATCTGAAGTCCGCATAGGGGGAGTTGGCAATGGTACCCACGGGGGCCTACGGCACATGGCCGTCGCCGATCGACGCCGCGCTCGCAGCGTCGCACGACGGCCGTCCCGAGTTCGTCGGCACCGTCGGCGACGAGGTGTGGTGGACCGCGCCGCGCCCCGCCGAGGGAGGGCGCCGGGCCCTGGTCCGCCGCCGGGCCGGCGGAGCCGAGGAGTCGGTCCTGCCCGCCCCGTGGAACGTGCGCAGCCGGGTCATCGAGTACGGCGGACAGCCGTGGGCCGGAGCCGCCCGCTCCGAGGGCGGCCCGCTCATCGTCTTCGTCCACCACCCCGACCAGCGGCTGTACGCGTACGAACCGGACGGCGGCGGTGAGCCGCGGCCGCTGACCCCGGTGTCGACGGTGGGCGACGGGCTGCGCTGGGTCGACCCGGTCGTCCACCTGGACCGTGGCGAGGTCTGGTGTGTGCTGGAGGAGTTCACCGGCGAGAGTCCCACCGATCTGCGGCGGGTGATCGCGGCCGTGCCGCTGGACGGTTCCGCGGCCGGGGACCGCGCGGCCGTGCGGGAGCTGACCGACGACCGGCACCGGTTCGTCACCGGCCCCCGGCTGTCCCCGGACGGGCGCCGTGTCGCGTGGATCGCCTGGGACCATCCGCGCATGCCCTGGGACGGCACGGAAGCCATGATCGGCGAGGTGACGGACGGCGGGCCGTTCGCGGGCGCGCGCCCCGTCGCGGGCGGCCCCGACGAGTCGGTGGCCCAGGTCGGCTGGGCCCGGGACGGATCCCTGCTCTTCGTCTCGGACCCCGGCAACTGGTGGGAGCTGCGCCGTATCCGGCCGGACGCCCTGGACGGCGGCGAGCCGACGGCCGTCGGTCTCTGCGAGGGCCGCGGCGAGGAGTTCGGCGGCCCGCTGTGGAAGATCGGCCTGACCTGGTTCCAGCCGCTCGACAGCGGACTGATCGCGGTCATTCACGGAAAGGGCTCCACCGCCCTCGGGATACTCGACCCCGAGACCGGTGAGCTCGTCGACGCGGCCGGCCCCTGGACCGAGTGGGCCTCGACGCTCGCCGCGCACGGCAGCCGGGTCGTCGGCGTCGCCGCGAGCCCGCGCAGCGGGTACGAGGTGGTGGAACTCGACACCCGCACCGGCAGGACCCGCGTCATCGGCTCGGCCCACGCCGACTCGGTCGACCCCGCCTACTACCCAGAGCCCCAGATCCGCACCTTCACCGGGCCGGACAACCGGGAGATCCACGCCCACATCTATCCGCCGCACAACCCGGACCGCATCGCCCCCGGCGACGAACTGCCGCCCTATGTGGTGTGGGCGCACGGCGGACCCACCGGACACGCGCCGCTCGTCCTGGACCTGGAGATCGCCTACTTCACCTCGCGCGGCATCGGCGTCGCCGAGGTCAACTACGGCGGTTCGACGGGCTACGGACGGGAGTACCGCAACCGGCTGCGCGAACAGTGGGGCGTCGTCGACGTCGAGGACTGCGCCGCGGTCGCGGAGGCCCTCGCCTCCGAAGGCACCGCCGATCCCGACCGGCTCGCGATCCGCGGCGGCAGCGCCGGAGGCTGGACCACCGCCGCCTCGCTCACCGGCACGGACGTGTACGCGTGCGGCACGATCATCTATCCCATCCTGGATCTGATGGGCTGGGCCACCGACGAGACCCATGACTTCGAGTCCCGGTACCTCGAATCGCTGATCGGGTCGCTCGCCGAGGTCCCCGGCCGCTACCGGGAGCGGTCTCCCATCGAGCACGTCGACCGGATCTCCGCGCCCTTCCTGCTGCTCCAGGGACTGGACGACCCGATCTGTCCACCGGTGCAGAGCGAGCGTTTCCTCGCCCAGATGGCGGGACGCGGCATCGCTCACGCCTACATCGCGTTCGAGGGGGAGAGCCATGGGTTCCGCCGCGCGGACACCATGATCCGCGCCCTGGAGGCCGAACTGTCCCTGTACGGCCAGACGTTCGGCATCGCACGCACCGACGTCCCCCAGCTCGAACTGAAGAAATGAAGGACGCAGTGAACCAGGAGCCCGCGCAGTGACCCTCACGCCCCTGACCCGGCCCCCGCGTCTCGTCCCGGGCGACAGGATCGCCGTCGTCTCGCCGAGCGGTCCCGTTCCGGCCGAGCGGCTCGAAGCGGGGCTGGACATTCTGCGCGGCTGGGACCTGGAGCCGGTCGTCATGCCCCATGTCCTGGACGAGCATCCCCGGCTCGGCTACCTCGCGGGAGCGGACGAGGCCCGCGCCCGGGACCTGGAGCAGGCGTACGTCGATCCGTCCGTCTCCGCCGTGATGTGCGCCCGCGGCGGCTACGGCGCCCAGCGCATGGTGGACCTCGTCGACTGGGCGGCGATACGGGCGGCGGGCCCGAAGGCGTTCATCGGATACAGCGATGTGACCGCGCTCCATGAGGCGTTCGCGGTCCGCGCCGGGATGTCGACGCTGCACGGCGCCATGACCGCGGCGATGACGTTCCTCAAGGACGCCCCCACGCAGGAGTCGCTGCGCGCCACGCTGTTCGAGCCCGAGTCGGTCATGACCCTCGGCCTGGAGACCGCCCGCGGGCTGGTGCCGGGGCGGGCCAGGGGCATCACGCTGGGCGGCTGTGTCAGCCTGCTCGCCGCCGAGCTCGGCACCCCGCACGCCCGGCCCTCGGCACGCGGCGGGCTGCTGCTGATCGAGGACGTGGGGGAGGAGCCGTACCGACTGGACCGGATCCTCACCCAGCTGCTGCGCTCGGGATGGCTGGACGGGGTGGCCGGCCTGGCCCTCGGCTCCTGGGCGGACTGCGGCCCGTACGAGAACGTCCGGACGCTGTTCCAGGACCGGCTCGCAGGGCTCGGGGTGCCGGTCGTCGAGGAGGTCGGCTTCGGGCACGGCCCCACGACGCTGACCATGCCCCTCGGGGTTCCGGCGGTGCTGGACGCCGGGACGGGAACGCTGACGCTGGACGCTCCGGCGCTGACCTGACGCCCGGTCACGGCCGGGGCGCGTCCTGCCGGGTGCTGTTCCGCCGGGACCGGAGCGCCTGCCGGGGTTCCGCCCGGATCCCGCCCGGGGTTCCGCCCGGATCCCGCCCCGGTCCCGGCGGAACAGCCCGTGCCTGCGTCCGATGCCTCAGTCCGCGCCTGCGTCCGGTGCCTGCGTTCCTCACCTCCGTCCGGTGCCGGCGGATCAGCCGATCGCCGCATACCCCGGGCGGATCACCTCGTCGATGAGGCGCCGACGCTCCGGCAGCGGCAGGAACGCCGACTCGACGGCCGCGACCGTGAACTTCTCGAAGACCTCGGGCCCGTAGCCGAACGCGTCCGCCATGTGCTGGAACTCGCGGCTCATGGTCGTGCCGGAGACCAGACGGTTGTCGGTGTTGAGCGTGACCCGGAAGCCGAGGCGGTGCAGCAGGTCGATCGGGTGCGTCGCGTAGTCCTTCGCCGCACCGGTCTGGAGGTTGGAGGTCGGGCAGACCTCCAGCGCGATCCGGTTGTCGCGGACGTACGCGGCGAGGTGGCCCAGCGTGGCCGTGCCGTCGTCGTGGACCCGGATGTCGTCGGTGATACGGACACCGTGCCCGATCCGCTCGGCCCCGCAGATCTGGACGGCCTCATGGATGGACTCGGCGCCGACGGCCTCGCCCGCGTGGATCGTGAAGTGGCAGTTGTGCCGCTTGAGGTGCTGGAAGGCGGGGAGGTGGTTGGCCGGCGGATTGCCGATCTCGCCGCCGGCGATGTCGAAGCCGGCGACCCCGCGGTCCCGGTGGGCCACGGTCAGCTCGGCTATCTCCAGCGAGCGCCGTGTGTGCCGCATGCCCGTGAGCAGCGCGCGCACGGTGATACGGCCACCCGCCCGGCGCTCGCCCTCGCGGAAGCCCTCGTTGACGGCGTCCACGACCTCGTCGAGGCCGAGTCCGCGCTCCTGGTGCTGCTCCGGCGCATAGCGCACCTCGGCGTACACGACCCCGTCGGCCGCCAGGTCCTCGGCGCACTCCGCGGCGATCCGGAAGAGGGACTCGCGGGTCTGCATCACCGCGCAGGTGTGGGCGAAGGTCTCCAGATAGCGCTCCAGCGATCCGGAGTCCGCGGCGTCGCGGAACCAGGCGGCGAGCGCGGCGGGATCCTCGGTGGGCAGGGCGTCGTAGCCGCACTCCCGGGCCAGCTCGACGATCGTGGCGGGGCGCAGACCGCCGTCCAGATGGTCGTGGAGCACGGCCTTGGGGGCGCGGCGGATCCAGTCGGCGACGGCGGCAGAGTTGTCAGACAAGTGCATGCAGCGGGAGTGTACGCCACCGTGCTGCCCGACGCGTCAGAGCCCGGGCCTCCGCGCCCGGCACCCCGCGGCGCGGGGTGTGCGCGGCGGCCCCTGCGGGCGGCGGCGCCGCTGGCCGGGCACGCCCTAGTTCGACTGGAGCACCGGCAGGGCGGGAGCGCCCGTCGGCAGCATGTGCTTGGCGGCCAGGACGGGAACGTCCTCGGCCCGTACGACCTGGGTGACCAGCACGGCGGGGGTGTCGGCCGGGCGGTTCAGCTGGGCCCCGCGCCGCTGGCCGAGCACGGTCGCCGTCACGCCCGAATGGGCGGTCAGCGGCACGCCCCGGGACGCGCCGGCCAGCACCGCCAGCATCGACGTCCGGTCGTCGGTGACCGTACCGCGCAGGGCCTGCGCGAAGGCCGGATGGACCCGGTCCAGCACGTCGTCGGGCGCCGCCCACTCCTGGCTGAGCGCCGCCGCGGCGCCCTCGCCCGACAGCAGGGACTCCCAGAACCGAAGCTCCGCCCGGGCCGGGGCGAGCAGATGCTGGGTGGTGAAGTCGGTCGGCTCCTCGACGGCCCGCAGCAGCGCCCGCACCCGCAGCGGCGCCCCCGCGGAGAGCTGTTCCTCCAGCGGCAGGATGTGCTCGAAGCCGCGGCGCGGCGGGCGGTCGTTGACGGTCCTGCCGACCCCGCGGCGGACCGTCAGCAGCCCGTCCTCCTGGAGCAGCAGCAGGGCCTCCCGCAGGGCCGGCCGGCTGACGCCCAGCTCGGAGGCGAGGCGCGGCTCGGACGGCAGGGTGGAGCCGGGCGGATAGGTGCCGTCGTGGATGGCGTCCGCGATCCGCTCGTACAGGACGACGACCGGCCTGCGCTGCTGTCCGCCGACTGCCACGAACCCTCCTCGGCTCACTTGTCAGGCTGGCCGTTCCGCGGTCACCGGCCGTGTGGACGGGCCGCCTGGCGCGCCTGACGGTTCATTTTCCCGCTCACCGTAATTCACATCCGGAAGGCCTTAACGTTCTACGCACGTAGATCTCAGGCTGTTCGAGCAGCACTTGTCAGACAAGGTGGGCGAGGCCCGGCCCCTGGCGGGCTGCCGCGCTGTCGACGACCACATCGGTGGATTCGAGACCGACATCCAAGGCAACAAGGCAACAAGGCAAAGGGGCCGACATGTCATCCACGCCCGGCCGGACGCGTTCCGGGGCCGACTCCGACCTGGCGGGCCGCGGCGGCATGCTGACGGCCATGGTGCTGGCCGTACTCGGCTACCAGATCAACGCCACGATGCTGAGCCCCGCGCTGCCCGACGTCATCGAGCGCCTCGGCACCACGACGGCCGCCGCGGGTCTCTCCCAGACGCTGTTCTTCCTGATGGCGGCGATCGGCCAGGTCACCCTGGCCCGCCTCAGCGACCGACGCGGCCGCAAGCCGATGATGATCCTCTGCGCGATCGTGCTGATCGTCGGAGACCTGCTGTGCGTCCTCGCCCCGAACATCGAGGTCTTCATCGCGGGCCGGATCCTCCAGGGCGTCTCCGCCGCCATGTTCACGCTGGCCTTCCTCTCCCTGAACCAGCTGCTCAGCCCCGCCGGCTTCGGCAAGGCCGCGGGCATCATCACCGCCGTCAACGGCGGCCTCGCGGGCGTCGACGCCATCGCCGGCGGCCAGATCGCGGACACGATCGGCTTCCGGGGCATCTTCGTCTGCTCGGCGCTGATCGCCGTCGCCGGCCTGATCGGCGTCCGCAGGTACGTCCCCGACGTACCGCCCACCACCACCGAGGGCCGGTTCGACTCGCGCGGCATCGCCGCGCTCTCCCTCGGCCTCACCGGCGTCCTCGTCGGTCTCGCCCAGGGCGCCGCCTGGGGCTGGGCCTCGCCGCTGACCCTCGGCTTCCTGCTCGGCGGCGTCGCCGCCCTCGCCTTCTTCGTCGTCTCGCAGAAGTCCGCCACCGACCCGGTCATCGACATCGAGGTCCTCGCCTCGCGCCGCGCCTGGCCGCTGCTGATCACCACGATCTGCACCCTCGGCGGAGCCTTCGGCGCGATCGCCCTGACCATCCCGCTGTTCGCCCAGGACACCGAGGTCGGCCTCGGGCTCTCGGCCGTCACCGCCGCCGTGCTCTTCCTGACCCCCATCCAGCTCATCGGCGTGATCTCCGCCCCGCTGACCGGACGTCTCGGCCCGAAGTTCGGCTGGCGCACGATCGTCGTCACCGGCGCCGTCGCCAACTTCGTGATCTTCGTCTTCGCCACGCTCTTCCTGCACAACGAGTGGATCCTGGTCGCCACGCTGGCCGCGCTCGGCGTGACGTACGGCGGCTTCATGCTCACCGGCCTCAACGGACTGGCCGTCACCACCGCGCCCAAGGACAAGCCCGGCTCCCTCTCCGGGCTCAACGGTGCCTGCTTCGGCATCGGGGCCTCGCTCGGCATCGCCCTCGCCTCCGCGATGATCACGGCGGGCAGCGACGCGCACGGCGTCACCGGGGCCGGCTACCGGAACGCCATGTTCGTCGCGCTCGCGCTGCTGGCGGTCGGCGTGGTCACCGCGCTGCTGATCCAGCGCCCGGACCCGGCGGAGCGAGCCGGGTCCGGAAAGGGCGAGGACGAGCCGCGGCTGGTGCTCAGCCACCACTGAGACCGGGCCTGACACGCCGCCGCGCGAGCCGCCGCCGCAGCCAGCCGGTGGTGCCGCGCTCGGAGGCGGTGGCGCCGCCGCACGGCCCCGTCCCCGCACGGGGCGCCGTACGAGTCACCCGTACGGACCCCTCCGCAGGCCTCATGGGACCAGGAGCCGTCCATCCTGGTCCCATGAGCCGCAAGGACACGTCGACCGGTGCGAGGAACAGGACTAAGGGCGCAGGGAAGCGCGCCGTCCGGAGCCCGGAGGGCTTGCGCGGCCGACTCACACCGGCCAGGATCGCCGGCCTGGTGATCGTGGTCCTGACCCTGGTCTTCATCTTCGAGAACACCCGGCAGGTGAGGATCAGGCTGCTGATCCCCGAGGTCACGATGCCGCTGTATCTGGCCCTGCCGGCCACCTGGGTCCTCGGCGGTCTCTGCGGCGGATACCTCTTCCGCCGCCGTACCGGATGACGGGGACTAGCCTGACGCCATGACCGACAGACCCGGTCCGCATCCCCGCCCCGACGGCGCCTCCGGCGGACTCGTGGCCGAAGGCCCGCGGACCGTCATACGCCCGTTCCGCCTCGACGACGCGGCCGAGTTCACCGCGCTGGCCCGCGAGAGCGGCCGGCTGCACCGGCCGTGGCTGTTCCCGCCCCAGACGGCTGCCGCGTACACCGTCTACGCCCGCAGGCTCATCGAGGACCCGACGAAGGCCGGCTTCCTGGTGTGCGAGCGTGCGGACGGCCGCATCGCCGGTTTCATCAACATCAACAACATCGTCGAGGGCGCCTTCCTCAGCGGGGCCCTCGGCTACGGCGCCTTCGCGCACGCCGCGGGCCGCGGACTGATGAGCGAGGGCCTCGGCCTCGTCGTCCGCCAGGCCTTCGGCCCGCTCGGGCTGCACCGTCTCGAAGCCAACATCCAGCCCCGCAACGCGTCGTCCATCGCGCTCGTGCGCCGCCTGGGCTTCCGGCTGGAGGGATTCTCGCCCGACTTCCTCTTCATCGACGGCGCCTGGCGCGACCACGAGCGGTGGGCGATCACGGCGGAGATGGGGATCCGCGCTTGAAGAGCGTTCCCGTGGGGCATGCCCCTCGGACGTTGCCCGGCTGAATGAGGAGTGGCCGCTCTGCGTCCTCTCCGTGCCGATACGCAGCCAACTCGCCACGTTCCACCCGGGTTCACCCGTCGTACGCGGGGCGCCTCGATGCTTCGTCCGGGCCGGTGCCGAGAAGTGCCCGGGCAACAACTGTTCAGCGATTGACGGAGGTCATTGATGGTCAAGCGGCGTGAGCTGCTCGGGATGGTGGGCGCGACGGTCGGAGCCTCAGTGCTGGGGGTGGGCACGGCCGAGGCCGGGCCTCAGGTCGCGGAGGGCAGGCACCGCCCCTCGCACCGGACGCTCAAGGTCATGCAGTTCAACATCTGGCTCGGCGGCAGCCAGGTCCCCGGTGGTCGGGCCGGTATCGCCGACACCATCGCCGCGGTCCAGCCGGACGTGGTCATGCTCAGCGAGTCGACTCCGGAGCGGGTCGCCAACACGCTGGCCGATCTCGCCGAGCGCGGCCTGACCTTCTACGACAACGCGAACCCGAGCGATCCCGGCGTGATATCGCGCTACCCGATCATCGAGCACAAGTCCTTCCCGTACTGGTCGAAGGCGGTCATCGCGGTCGACGGCACCGAGGTCGCGGCCTACTCCGGGCATCTCGAGTACCGCTACTACGCCAACTACCTCCCGCGCGGCTACGGCGGCGGCACGCCGGCACCCCTGGAGACGTCCGAGTACGGCTGGGACGAGATCCCGACCGGCCCGATCACCGACGTCGACCTGATCGAGCGGCTCAACGAGGCGTCCGGGCGTACCGCGGTGACGAAGACGGTGCTGGCGGACGCCGCGATGGAGCGCCGCCGGGGACGGCTCACCGTGCTGGCCGGGGACTTCAACGAGCCGTCGCACCGGGACTGGACGCGCCGGACCCGGAACCTGTTCGACCACAACGGCACGGTTGTCGAGTGGTCGACGACCAAGGCGATCGAGGACGCCGGTTTCCGCGACAGCTACCGCGAGGTGTACCCCGACCCCGTTCGCTCGCCGGGCTTCACCTGGCCGAGCGACAACCCGGGTGTCGAGCCCGGGCAGCTCACCTGGGCTCCGAAGGCGGACGAGCGGGACCGGATCGACTTCATCTTCTACCACCCGGACCGGCGGATCCGTCTTCTCGACAGCGTCGTCGTCGGCCCGTCCACCACGATCGTCCGCAACGAGCGGGTGGAGGAGACCGGCCGGGAGAAGTTCTGGGAGCCGAGCTGGACCTGGCCCACCGATCACAAGGCCGTGCTCAGCACCTTCCGGGTGTCCACCCACCGCCCTCACTGACCGGTTGCCGTCCGTGACCGGTCGCCGACCGTCGGGGGTCGTCGGGGACCGGTACGGCCGGACCGGCCGGACCGGCCGGACCGGCCGGGCTCAGTTGTGGACGGGGCCCACGAAGTTGCCGGGACGCGTGGCCGATTCCTGTTCGGTGACCGGTCCCCAGCGCCAACGCAGGTTCTTCGACGCCGTGTTGTTGGGCGGGGTGACGATCGCGGTGACCGGCTCGATGACACCGTCGTCGCCCGACTGTGCCGCCAGGAACGTGAGGGTGAACCGGGCGGCCTTCCCTGGTTCGAGCGTCACGGCCGTGTGCGTGGCCGACCTCTGGTCGGTGAGGGTCTCCGTCGTCGCTCCCTGAGCGAGTGTCACCTTCGGGAAGCCGTCCAGCATGCACGAGAAGCGTTCGAGATTCCGCAGCGTGACGACGGCGGTCTGCTGGGTACCGGGATCTCTGCCGCCGGACACGGCCGTGCCGCCGGGGGCCCACGACAGCGCCAGATCCGAGGTCAGACACGGCGGGGGCGGCGCCGCTGCCGCGGGCGTGGCCATGACCACCGGGGCGGTGACAGCCGCTGCGGCCAGGACGCGTCCGGCATGCGTACGGATGCGGCTACGGTCGGTGGGCTTGCCCTTGCGGGCGCGTTTCGGCCATGACATGCGGTACCTCCGTCGTGGGTGGCTGGGGCGTCCGGACCCGCGATGCGCTGCTCTGGAAGATCACGAGCGCCGACGAGCACAGACCACTTCACCCTAAACCACCCATTTGGGTGATGCATCCCGAATCCGGGTCTCGGCCGGCCTTCCGCCCCCGTCCACCCTCATCCACCCGGTCCACCCCGGTCGTCCACCGCCGGCCCACCGCCGTTTCCCGACCTCGACCCCGGCCTCGACCCGGACGGCAGCGCGGGAGCGCCGCTCGCCGATCCGGTCGTCGCGGCCTTCCGTCGCGGTCTTTGCCGAAGACTGACCCGGAGAACCCCTGGTCAGCGCGGCGCTCACCGTGTTCCATGGTCAACGGGGCCGCCGGCCACAGGAGTTGCCGGGCCGGCGTGCGGCCCCGTGTGAGCGACGCGAACGAAGCGAGGTTGCCTTGGCCACGACCGTGCGACGTGCCGTACTGACCCTGCCCGCGGCCCCGTTGGGCCCGGAGAATCCGCTGCCCGCCCTGCGTCCCCTCGACGAAGTCCACACGCTCGACGACCGCGCCAGGGCGGGACTGCCGCGCGACATGGTGCGGCAGATCGGGTACGAGCCGCTGCGCACCGTCCTGCCGACCCGCCTGCGGGACGGATACGGGCGGGAGCGCGGACCGGCGGACCTCGACACGATCGTGATCGAGAACGACCGGCTCCGGGTCACCGTCCTGCCCGGGCTCGGCGGCCGTGTCCACTCGCTGCACCACAAGCCCACGGGCCGGGAACTCGTCTACCGCAACCCCGTCCTCCAGCCCGCCGACTTCGCCCTCAACGGCGCCTGGTTCTCCGGCGGCATCGAGTGGAACACCGGAGCCACCGGCCACACCACCCTCTCCTGCGCGCCGCTGCACGCCGCCGTGGTCCCGGCTCCCGACGGCGGCGACATGGTCAGGCTCTGGGAGTGGGAGCGGCTGCGCGACCTGCCGTTCCAGGTGGACCTCTGGCTGCCCGACGGCTCCGACTTCCTCTACGTGGGCGTGCGGATCCGCAATCCCCATGAGCGGTCCGCGCCGGTCTACTGGTGGTCCAACACCGCCATACCGGAGGGACAGGGGACCCGGGTCCTCGCGCCGGCCGAGGGGGCCTGGCACTTCGGCTACGAACGCACGCTGAGGCAGACGGCGCTGCCGGAGCACGACGGGGCGGACCGTACGTACCCGCTGCGCAGCGAGTACCCCGCCGACTACTTCTACGACGTTCCCGGCGACGCCCGTAAGTGGATCGCCTCGCTCGACGCGGACGGCCGCGGGCTCGTCCAGACCTCGACCGACCGGTTGCGCGGCCGCAAGCTCTTCCTCTGGGGCGCGGGGTCCGGCGGACGGAACTGGCAGCGATGGCTGACCGAGCCGGGCACACCCGGCTACGCCGAGATCCAGTCCGGGCTCGCCCGCACCCAGCTGGAGCACGTACGGCTCGACGCCGGGCAGGAGTTCAGCTGGCTGGAGGCGTACGGTCCGCTCGCCGCCGACCCGGCGGCCGTGCACGGCGACGACTGGGCCGCGGCCCGCGCCGAGACGGCCGCGCGTCTCGAGGAGGCCCTGCCCCGCGCGGACGTCGACGCCGCCCACGCGGCGTGGCAGCGGTACGCCGACACCGAACCCGGCGAGACGCTGGCCACCGGCTCCGGCTGGGGCGCGCTCGAAGTGCTCCGCGCCGGCCACAAGCTGCCGGGAACCCCCTTCGACGCGTCCACCCTCGGCGAGGAGCAGGCGCCGTGGCTGGAGCTGCTGCAGACCGGCGTCCTGCCCGCGCCGCGCCGAGTCGCCCCGCCCGGCCCCACCCTCGTCGCCCCGCACTGGCGCGACATGCTGGAGACCGCACCCGCGGAACCCCACACCGAGTACCACCTCGGCGTCGCCCAATGGCACGCAGGCGACCACGCCCAGGCCGTACGGAGCTGGGAGCGCGGGCTCCGGCTCGCGCCCTCACGCTGGCCGCTGCTGCGCTGCCTCGCCCTCGCCGACCGTGAGGGCGGCCATCCGGAGCGTGCGGCCGAGTTGTACGCCGAGGCCTTCGACGATCTGTGCGCGGAGCGTCGCGACGACGGCGAGGCCTGGACCGCGGCGACGGCGGCGCTGGCCCGCGAGACGCTCGAGAGCCTCCTCGGCACGGGCCGTGCCGCGGCCGCCCGCGCGGTCCAGGACCGGCTGTGGCCCGCACTCCGCGACCGTGGCCGGTTCCGGCTGCTGGAGGCCAGGCTGCTCCTCGCGGAGGGCGACCGCGCCGCCGCACGGGCCGTCTTCGACGACGGCTTCGAGGTGGCGGACCTCGGGGAGGGGGCCGAGATCCTCGGCGACATCTGGGCAGAGCTGACCGACGAACCGCTGCCCGCCCGCTACGACTTCAGGATGCGGCCGCTCCGCTCGCCCGAGTGAGCGGCCGCCCGGGGAGCCCGGAGCGCGGGGGCGGGCAGGGCGAGCGGCGGTGGGGCCCGGAGCGCGGGGGTGGGGCACGGCGGGCGGTCGGCGCGGACCGCCTCACTGCTCGGGCCCGGCCTTCCGGTCGACGTACTCGAACACCGACCCGTCCGGGTGGACCGCGATGAGATTGCGGCCCACCGGGGTCGGCACCGGGCCCGCCAGCACAGTGGCGCCCACCGCGGTGAGCGTCGAGTGTGCCGCGTCCACGTCCTCGACCGCGATGGTCGCCGTCACCTTGCGCAGGATCTCCAGCTCCGACTCGGGGCCGCTCATCAGGAGGAAGCATCCCACCGCCGCGACCGACACCCCGCCGCGCTCGAAGCGGAGCGGGGGCGTGCCCGTGAGGCGTTCGTAGAAGCCGGCCGCGGCCTCCAGGTCGTCGACGCAGATACGCAGCGTGGTTCCGAGGATCTCCATACGGGCGAGGGTAGTTGGCGTCGAAAGACCACGAGATCGATTCCCGCCGCGGGCTCACCGGAACCGGCGGAGCTGCCCGCGTGCCCCGCGGAGCTGCCCGCGTGCCGGACCCGGCGGAGCCGCCTGTCTACCGCACCCGGCACAGCAGTTCGCCGTGCGGCACCATGAACCAGCCGTCGTCCTGGCGGCCCCACTCGTGCCAGCCCGCGGCGATGTCCGCCAGGTGCCCCGGCTGTGCGTGCCCGCCCTCGACGGCCAGCGCCGCATAGGCCGACGCCGTCGTACGGTCCGCCCACAGCCCGCTCCACCACTCGCGTTCGCGCGGCGTGACGAAGCACCAGGCGGAGGCGGTCGCCGTCACCTCCGTGAACCCCGCGCGCCGGGCCCAGGAGTACAGCCTGCGGCCGGCGTCCGGTTCACCGCCGTTCGCCCGTGCCACCCGACGGTACAGCGCCAGCCAGTCGTCCAGGACCGGGACTTCGGGGTACCAGGCGAAGGCGCCGTAGTCGCTGTCGCGGACGGCGACGATCCCGCCGGGCCGGCACACCCGGCGCATCTCGCGCAGCGCGAGCACCGGGTCGCCGACGTGCTGCAGGACCTGGTGGGCGTGCACGACGTCGAAGGAGTCGTCGGGAAAGTCCAGTGCGTGGACATCGGCGACCGCGAAGCGGACGTTGAGGAGCGCCCGTGCGGCCACCACCTCGCGTGCCCGGTCCAGCACATCCGCGGCGGCGTCGACCGCGGTCACCGTGCCGGGCGCGACCAGGGCCGCCAGATCGGCCGTGATCGTGCCGGGACCGCAGCCGACGTCCAGCACCTCGTCCCCGGGCCGCAGTTCGGGAACGAGATACGCGGCCGAGTTGGCGGCCGTGCGCCAGCGGTGCGAGCGCAGCACCGACTCGTGGTGCCCGTGGGTGTAGACAGCGGTCTCCTTCGGCATGGCCGTGGCCCCTCTCTCCTGCTCTCTCCCGACGCGGTACGGCCACGGTACGCCGGACTCCCGGATACTGAGACCTGCGTCTCGGCATGCGGGCAGCGTCAGAACGACGTCGCTGGGGCCGACGGGCGGTACACGATGAGCGCCTCGGGCACCTTCTCCACCGTCAGTTCCTGCGGAGCCTCGGCCACTTCGCCGTCGAACGCGAGCGGTGTGCCCGACGGCAGACCCGCGATCCGCAGCCGCCGCAGCCGCACCGCCGCATGGACGGGGGAGCGGCTCAGCGGACCGGCGAGCGCCGCCGCCAGCAGCCGCAGCCCGGGGCCCCGCCCGCCGTGCACCACCCGTACGTCGAGCAGACCGTCCGCGAGGTCGTAGCGGCGGCCGGGCGTCGGGCCGACCCGCTGATACGCGCCGTTCCCGGCGAACAGCAGCCAGAGGGGCCGCCTGCGCCCGTCGAACTCGGCCTCCAGGGGATGCCGTCCGCGCAGGGTCCGCAGCGCGGCCAGCACCCCGGCCGGCCAGCTGCCGATCCGGGGCGACCACCGCTCACGCACCTGCACCATCTCCGGATACACGCCCAGCGAGAAGGTGTTGATGAAGTGGCCTTCGGGCGCGCCGTCCGGTCCGGGTGTGAACCGGCCCAGGTCGACCCGTACCGCGTCACCCGAGGCCAGGGCCCGGCAGGTGTCGTGGACGGTCTCGATGCCCAGATCGTGCGCGAAGTGGTTGAGCGTGCCGCCGGGGAACACGGCGAGCGGCAGCCCGTGCCGGGCGGCGAAGGTCGCGGCCCGGTTGACCGTGCCGTCGCCGCCGAGGATGCCGAGCGCCCGGCAGCCGCTCGCCGCCGCTTCCTCCAGCGCGTCGTCGAGATCCTCCGGCGCACACTCGACCACCCGGGCCAGCGGCAGAGCGTCCCGCACCAGCTCCGTCGGGTCGTCCCCGCCGGTGAGAGCCGTGCCCGCAAGGCCGCCGAGCGCACCGGAACCGTTCGCGCCGGACGAGCGGTTCGCGACGACCACGAGGTCCTTGCCGCCGGGCAGCTGCGGCGCCGGGGCGTGCGGCCGGCCGGGCGGCGGGAGCTGGTCGCGTGTCGGCACCAGACCACGCACGGCGAACGCCGCGCCCACACCGAGTGCCGCGCCCACCAGGACATCGCTCGGATAGTGCACTCCGGTGTACACACGGGACAGCGCGACCGCGGCCGCGACGGGCGCGACCACCGCGCCCCACGCCTTCGACTCCATCGCCACACCCGTGGCGAACGCCGCCGCCGAGGCGGAGTGCCCGGAGGGGAAGGACGTGGTGAACGGCTGCTGTTTCAGCTGCCTGACCAGCGGTACGGCATCGAGGACGGGCCGCGCCCTGCGCACCGACCGCTTGGCCACCGTGTTGATGGTCGCCGAGGCCAGCGCCAGCGACGCCACGCCCCGTACCGCGGCCCTGCGCGCCCGGGCGCCACGCCCGAGGAACGCCATCCCGGCCGCTGTGCCGAACCAGAGAAGCCCGTGGTCGGCGCCCCGGCTGAGCCTCGGCAGCACAGGATCGGCGCCCGGCCAGTGGCGGGTCGCCACCACATCGAAGGCATGGCGGTCCCATCCGGCGAGCACCGAGGCGACACGGCGGGCGAGCGCCGAGCGCGCGACGGGCCGCGGTCCCGGATGCGGCACGAGACGCGCGGCGGGATGCGCGGCGGGATAGGAGGCGGGGTGGTGCGGTGCGTGTTCACGAGGGAGGTCCGGCATGGAACGCGGGTACCCCGGGCGCCCGCACCCCAAGCGGCTCCTCGTGAAGTTCCCACCCTCAGGCGGCGGGCCCTGCGCACGCTCGTGCCCGCGCCGCCCGCCCGCCCGCCGGTGCGCGCGCTCGCGAGGGCCGCGGCGCCGGAGCACAGTGGAGCGTATGGACAATCGCCTGCTGGACCGGCACGCCGAGGCGCTCGCCCTCTTCACCGACCGGGTGCACGCCGTCCGGCCGGAGCAGTGGGACGCGCCGACACCCTGTGCCGAGTGGTCCGTACGGGACCTCGTCAACCACGTGGCCTCCGAGCAGTTCTGGGTGCCGCCCCTGGTCGGCGAGGGCCGGACCATCGCCGACGTCGGCGACGCCTTCGACGGCGACGTCCTCGGCGAGCATCCCGCCGTCACCTGGGACCGGGCCGCCTCCGCCGCCAAGGCCGCCTTCCGCGAACCGGGCGCGCTCGACCGCACGGTGACGCTGTCGTACGGCGAGAGCACGGTCGCCGCCTACTGCTCCCAGATGGTGGCGGACCTGGCCGTGCACGCCTGGGATCTGTCCAGGGGCATCGGCGCGGACGAGACGCTCCCCGACGAACTCGTCGGCTTCACCGTACGAGAGGTCTCCCCGTACGCGACGGAGCTCGTCGGCAGCGGACTGTTCGGTCCCGCCGTGCAGCCGCCGGCCGGGGCGGACGCGCAGACGAAGCTGCTCTGTCTGCTGGGCCGCCGTCCCTGACGCAGTCCTCGACGCGGCCACCTTCGCCCCGGTGGTGCGTCATCCGCTGCCCGTGGAGTGAGCGTTGGGGCCGGGGACCCGTGGCTGCGACCGCCGTGGGGACCCGCGGCTGCGGCAACGGCCGAACGGCCCGTCCGGAGCGGCGGTACGGCCCGAACCTCCGTATAAAGGGCACGTGGGCCGGGCAGGGATTCCCGGGCCGTGAGTACGGGAGGTGGGCGCATGCGGCGGACGGATCCGGAAGGCCGCGGCCCGGTCCGTTACGGCCCGCCCGCGCCGGACCCCGGCCTGCCCGTGCTGCCCGAACTCGCCGAGGTGCTCGCGGCCGCCGCCGGACGTACCTCGCCCGAGCCGCCCGGTGGCGGGCCGGTGCTGCGCGAGGCCGCCGCCGGCTACTGGTGGCGGCGCGGACTGCGCAGCCGCCCCGACGACATCGCGGCAGCCCCCGGTGCCCAGCCGCTGCTGCTCGCCCTGCTCGCCGCACACGGTGGCGACGTCCTCATGCCGCGGCCCTGCCCGGCCTGGTGGACACCGCAGGCCAGGGTCCTCGGCCGGCCCACCTACCACGTGCCCACCGCCGCCGAGAGCGGCGGCGTACCCGATCCGTACGCGCTGCTGGAGACCGTGCGCAGAATCCGGGCGGAGGGCGGCGCCCCGCACGTCGTCCTGATGTCCGTCGCCGACGACCCCACCGCCACCGTCGCCCCGCCCGAACTGGTCCGCGAGGCCTGCGAGGCCGCGGTCGACGAAGGACTGCACATCATCAGCGACGAGACCTGGCGGGACACGGTGCACGAGCCGCACGCACACGTGCTGCTCAGCCCCGCCGAGATGTGCCCCGACGACGTGACCGTCCTCAGCGACCTGTCCGGAGCGCTCGTACCGGCCGCATGGCCGGTCGCCGTGGCCCGGTTCCCGGCGACCGGGCACGCCATCGACCGGCGGGCCCGGGTCCTCGACATCC
This sequence comes from Streptomyces sp. NBC_00259, assembly GCF_036181745.1. Classification (NCBI taxonomy): domain Bacteria; kingdom Bacillati; phylum Actinomycetota; class Actinomycetes; order Kitasatosporales; family Streptomycetaceae; genus Streptomyces; species Streptomyces sp. NBC_00259. Next base: position 6,723,932 of record NZ_CP108080.1, read on the forward strand.
TCACCGCGCTCGGCGGATTCGTCGCCGGACCGGTCGCGGCCGCCGCCGCGCACGCCCTCGGCGAACCCGGCCCGGTCACCGCCAGGTCCGCGCACGCCAACGCGCTCCATGCCCGGGTCGCGACCGCGGTCCACCACGAGGTCCTCACCGCCGGCGCGCTGGCCCGCCTCCCTCAGGCCGGCCGCCATCTGTACGCCGACCTCGGTCCGCTGCGTGCCCGGCTCGCCGGGCGCGGAGTTACCGACTCGATGGAGCTGGAGGACTACCTCAGCGGCCGCCTGCGCACCCCGGTCCCCGGCGGCCACCGCTTCGGCGACGAACTGGGTGCCCTGCGCGTACGCCTCGACACCGGCCCGTTCCTCGGCGCGAGCCCCGAGGAACGCCTCGAAGCCCTCGCGGCCGAGGCGCCCCTGGAACTGCCCCATGTCGCCGGGGCGTTGGCCTTCTTCCGCTCGGCGTTCCAGGAACTCCGATGACGTCCGACGACCTCCGATGACCTCGGTCCCCCTCCACGTCCCCATCCCCATCCCCATCCCGACCCGGAAACCGCGCCCCGCGAGCCCCCCACCGCGCTGAACGGAGCCGCAGATGACGGAACAGACGGAGCAGCCCCCGCGCCCTTCCCCGACGGCGCCGACCACGTGCACCACGGGCACCGCGCGGGCCCTCGGCCGCACCACCCCGGACCACGTCCCGCACACGACCGACACGACCGACACGACCGACACGCCACCCTCCACCGCCCACACGCCTCCGGCGCCCCCGGCACGCGAGCTACGCGAGGCACGCGAGGCGCAGACCGCGTCTTCGGGGACCGCACGGAGGCCCGCGGCGCCGACCGGGTTGCGGCCGCTCGGGCTCAGCCGGCGCTGGCCGCGGTCGTTCGCCGACCGGCTCACCGCGCCGCTGCCCGGGGTACGGGCCATGGCCAGGCTGGCCAGGGAAGGGGCGCTGCGGCCCCCGGCCGCCGGGCTCAAGGACATTCCCCGGCTGCCCTTCTCGCCCGGGCCGCTTCCCGACGCCGAACCGGGCACGGTCGCCGTCACCTGGGCCGGGCACGCCAGCTGGGTGATCGGGATCGGGGAGCTGACGGTGCTGACCGACCCCGTCTGGTCCCGCCGGATCCTCGGTACGCCCGCACGGCTCACCCCGGTCGGCGTCCGCTGGGAGGACCTGCCGCCCGTCGACGCCGTCGTCATCAGCCACAACCACTACGACCACCTCGACGCCCCCACCATCGCGCGGCTGCCCAGGCGCACCCCGCTGTTCGTGCCCGCGGGCCTCGGCGGCTGGTTCCGGCGCCGGCGCTTCACCCGGGTGACCGAACTCGACTGGTGGGAGACGGCGGAGCTGCCCGCGGGGAGCGGGGTGGGCTCGGTCCGGTTCGAGTTCGTCCCCGCGCACCACTGGTCCAAACGCACGCTGACCGACACCTGCCGCTCGCTCTGGGGCGGCTGGATCCTCACCGACCAGCGCGGCCGGCAGGTCTACTTCGCGGGCGACACCGGATACGGCCACTGGTTCAAGGAGATCGGCCGCCGTCACCCGGAGATCGACCTGGCGCTGCTGCCGATCGGCGCCTACGCGCCGCGCTGGTGGCTCAGCTCCGTGCACACCGATCCGGAGGAGGCCCTGCAGGCCTTCGAGGACCTCGGCGCGCGGAACATGGCCCCGATGCACTGGGCGACGTTCGTGCTCTCCGCGGAGCCGGTGATGGAGCCGATCCGGCGGCTGCTGACCGCGTGGGCGCAGACCGGCAGGCCGCGCCAGGAGCTGTGGGACCTTCCGGTCGGCGGATCACGCGTGCTGACCGCCGGATGAGCTGTTCCCGCGGTTCCCGCGACGCCCGCGATGTCCGCGGAGCCTGTGCCACAGCGCGGGCACCACGCTGAGCAGCAGCGTCAGCCCCACCGCCGCCAGCACGCCCTGCCACGGCTCGGCGAACAGGGAGCCGCCGAGGATCCCGATCAGCCCGTACGTGGCCGCCCACGTCAGGCACGCGGGCGCATCGCCCCGCGCGAACCGGGCCATCGGCATCCGCGCCAGCAGACAGGCGAGCATCACCGGAATCCGCCCCGCCGGCACCAGCCGGGACAGGACGAGCACGGCCACGCCGTGCTCGTCGAGCCGCTGCTGAGCCTGCGCCAGCCGGTCCGGCGCCGCACGCTGCCTCAGCGCCTCCAGCCACGTCGAACCGTTCTTCGACCCGACGCCGCGCCTGCCCAGCCAGTACAGCGTGATGTCCCCGAGGAACGCCGCGGACGCGGCGACCAGGAACACGAAGACCATGGAGAACGGCGCGGTCTGATGGAGCGCCACCACCGCAGCCGAGCTGACCACCGCCCCCGTCGGCACCACGGGCACCAGCGCACCCAGCGCCACCAGCAGGAACAGCGACGGATAGCCGACGGCCTGCTGTGTGGACTCCGGCGGCAACTGCCCCACCACGTCCTGGAGGGTCACCTCGCGACCTCCGGCCGGACGCTCTCGCCGTGCCCCAGCCGGTGCACCGCCACCCGCGGCGCGAGGAGCGCCGCCTTCCGTACGAACTCGTCCCCCGGCGAATGGAACTCGTGCGGCCGGATCGCGTCCATCCCGATCGGCCAGTACGTGCCGTAGTGCACGGGCACCGCCGACCGGGGCGCCAGCGCCGCGAGGGCCCGCGCCGCGCGGTCCGGGTTCAGATGGCCGTGCCCCAGGAACGGGCCCCAGCCGCCGACCGGCAGCAGCGCCACGTCCACCGGGCCGACCGCGTCCGCCATACCGTCGAACAGGCCGGTGTCTCCGGCGAAGTAGGTGCGCGCGGTGCCCCGGATGACATAGCCGAGCGCCGGAGAGCGGTGCGGCCCCACCGGCAGCCGCCGTCCGTCGTGCGCCGCGGGCACGGCCCGTACGCGCAGGTCCTCCACCGCGACCTCGTCGCCCGGGCCCACCTCGATGACCCGCAGCCCGCCCAGCCTGCGCAGCCCCGGGACCGCCCGCCGGGCGCCGCGCGGCACGATCAGCCGGGTGCCGGGGGCGAGCCGGGCCAGCGACGGCAGATGCAGATGGTCGCAGTGCAGGTGCGAGACGACCACGACCTGGGCGTCCGCGGCCTCGGGCGGCGGCAGTTCACCGCGCCGCCGGCGCAGATGCGCCAGCCTGCCCGCGAACAGCGGGTCGGTCAGCACCCGCACCCCGGAGTCCTCGACCGTACAGGTGGCGTGACCCCACCAGGTGACCTCCACCGCCACGCACCGCCTCCACGTCGTCGCCTGCGTACGAGCGTAGGCGCTCGCACGCCCGCCGGACCCCCACGCGCCCCGATGCGCGCCTCCCCCGGGTGGGCGTACCCGGAGTAGGGTCGGCCCACGACAGCCGACGCAGGGGGAACGGTCCATGCCAGACGTAGGGGGCGACGGCGTGCGCGACGACGTGCGGGTCGCGGCGATCGCCAGCCTGACCCCGCTGGAGGAGCTCGACGCCGACCCGTTCCTCGTCGACACGCGCAGCCAGCACGCCATGTGCGCCCGGTGGGCCGCCGGCAACGGATATGTCGTCGCCCGCGAACTGCTGTTCTACCGGCTCCGTCCCGACCACCGCGGTCTGTGGGCCGACGTCGACGCCGGCCTCGTCGACCTCTTCGTCGCCCCCAACGAGCGCGTCCTCGCCCGCGCCCTGACCTCCGTGCCCGAGTTCTCCGCCGAATGCGAACGCCGCGGGGTCCCCCTGGCCACGGCGGGCCTCGACGAGCCCGCGTACGACGCCGCGATGAAGGCGAGCGTGCACCGGCGCATGTCGATGCCGACGGCGGGCTACGACGGCTGCTGACCCGGAGCACGGGCACCCGGCCGCTCTCCGTGCGTGACACGCTGGAACGGAGGCGAGGCGAGAGGCTGTGACGGCGCGTGGGTGAACGGCGATGGAGGACCGCGGGCAGCGCGCTGTGGCGGATCATCGTGGTGTGGGCGGTGTCGACCCTCACGCTGCTCGTGCTCGCCGGGGCGCTGCCCGACTTCCGGCTGCAGTCGGAGGACGGCGAGAGCATCACCAGGACCGCGATCACCGCGGCCTGGGGCGCCGGTGCGTTCGGGCTGCTCAGCGCACTGGTCTGGCCCCTGGTCGTACGCGCCTTCCTGCTGGTGCCGGCGCTGGTGCTGGGGCTGCTGGTGTTCTTCCTCAACGGCTCGCTGCTGCTGCTCGCCCTCCGGCTGATCCCCGACGGAGGCGGCGCGGCCGCCCCGGAGACCGCCGTCGTCGTCGCCGCCGTCATGTCCGCCGTCGCCTCCGCCACCTCCACCGCCCTCGCCGTCCGTGACGACAACGCCTACCGGCGGCGCCTTTCCCGCCTCGCCACCCGCCGCCGCAGACGGGGCGGGCGGGGCGGACCCGGCGCGGCGGACGGCGCCGCAGCCCCGCCCGGCACCGTGTTCCTGCAGCTCGACGGAGTCGGACACGCCGTGCTCGTACGGGCCGTCGAGGACGGGCTCATGCCCACCGTCGCGCGCTGGCTCGGTTCCTCGCACCGGCTCACCCGCTGGCGTACCGACTGGTCCAGCCAGACCGGCGCCAGCCAGCTCGGCATCCTGCACGGCTCGAACCACGACGTCCCCGGTTTCCGCTGGTACGAGAAGGACACCCGCCGGATCATGGTCAGCAACCGTCCCGCGAGCGCCGTCGAGCTCCAGCGCCGTGCCGTGCGGCGGACCCGGGACGCCGGACTGCTCAGCCTCGACGGCGCCAGCCGCGGCAACCTGTTCACCGGCGGCGCCGACCAGCTCGCGCTGGTGCTCTCCGTCGCGGCCCGCCGCGGCCGCGCCAACCGCTCCCGCGCCGGCTACTTCGCCTACTTCTCCGACCCCGCCAACGCCGTACGCACCGCCGTGTCGTTCGTCGCGGAGGTCGCCCGCGAGATCGGCCAGTCGGTCCGCTCCCGGCTGCGCGGCGACGAGCCGCGCACCGGGCGCGGCGGCCTCTACCCCCTCATCCGGGCCTTCGCCACCGTCGTCGAACGGGACGTGGTGGTCGCCGCGGTGATGGGGGACATGCTCGCCGGACGCACCACCGTCTACGCCGACCTCGTCGCCTACGACGAGGTGGCCCACCACTCGGGACCGCACAGCCGGGACGCGGCGAAGGTCCTGGAACGGATCGACCGCTCCCTCGCCCTGATCGCCAAGGTCGCCGAGCACGCGCCCCGCACCTACCGGATCGTGCTCCTGTCCGACCACGGCCAGAGCCCCGGCGAGACCTTCGACGGCGCCTACGGCCTCACCCTGAAGGATCTCGTCCGGGCCGGCTGCGGGCTGCCCGTGTCCCGCCGCGCCGGCCGTACGAAGAGCGGCGCCGAGGCCCGTGACGCCGCCCGGCACGCGCTGCTCGGCGCGCTGCACCGGCCCATGGGGGAGGACGGCGCCCCCGAGCAGCCGGCGGACGGCCCGTCCGAGCCGGTCGTCCTCGCCTCCGGGAACCTGGGCCTGATCTCCTTCCCCGGGTTGCCGGGCCGCCCCAGCCGGGAACAGATCGACCGCCGCCACCCCGCGCTGCTGCACACCCTCGCCTCACATCCCGGCATCGGCTTCCTGCTGGTGCGCAGCGAACGGCACGGCTCGGTGGTGCTCGGCCGGGACGCGTCGGGCACGGTGGAGCTGCCGGTGGACCCGCTCGACGACTCCGGGCCGCTGGCCGTGTTCGGGCCTGGAGCGGCCGACGCGATCCGCCGCACCGATTCGTTCCCTCACGTCGCCGACATCATGGTCAACTCGATGCACGACCCCGTCACCGGCCGGGTGCACGCCTTCGAGGCACAGATCGGCTCGCACGGCGGGCTCGGCGGCGAGCAGTCCTACCCCTTCCTCCTGTCGCCGTACGAACTGTCCGAGCCCGTCGCCGACGGCACGGAGCTGGTCGGTGCCGAACAGGTGCACACGGTGCTGCAGCGATGGCTGGACGAATCCCGGGGCGAACCGTTCGCGCCGCAGGTGCCCCTCGGTCCCGTGGAGGATCCCCGGTCACCGGGCCGCCAGGAAGAAGCATTTCCGGTCATCGGTCGGGTCGTACAGGACAAATCCGAGTGATTTGGTGCGGTGTTCACCGTCCCTGACCATGGTCGGGTTGTACGGAGAAAGGCGCACCACCCCCCCATGACCACCACAGTTCCCCGGAACGAACCGACCACCGCCATCGCCACCGCCGGGGAGCCGGGCGAAGACCGGAGCAAACACGCCAGGCGCTTCGGGCTGCCCGTCGCCACCGCACTGGTCATGGGCAACATCATCGGCGGCGGGATCTTCCTGCTGCCCGCCTCCGTGGCCCCCTTCGGGACGATCAGCCTGGTCGCCTTCGCCGTCCTGACCGTCGGGGCGATCGCGCTCGCCCTGGTCTTCGGACGGCTCGCCGAGCGCCATCCGCGCACCGGCGGCCCCTACGTCTACGCCCGTGAGGCCTTCGGTGACTTCGCCGGATTCCTCGCCGCCTGGTCGTACTGGATCACGGCCTGGGTGTCGAACGCCGCGCTGGCCGTGGCCGCCGTCGGCTATCTCGACGTCCTCCTGCCGCTCCACGACTCCAAGCCGGCGACCATGGCGGCGGCCCTGGTGCTCCAGTGGCTGCCGGCCGTGGCCAACCTGGCGGGCACGCGGTACGTCGGCGCCGTCCAGCTCGTCGCGACCGTCATGAAGTTCGTGCCGCTGCTGCTCGTCGCCGTCGGCGGTCTGTTCTTCTTCGACGCGGACAACCTCGGGCCGTTCGAGGCGAGCGGCTCCGGCACGGTCGGAGCGATCTCCGCCTCCGCCGCGATCCTGCTCTTCAGCTACCTCGGCGTGGAGTCGGCGGCGGTCAGCGCGGGCGAGGTCCGTGACCCGCGGCGCAATGTCGGACGCGCCACCATCCTCGGCACCCTCGGTGCCGCGGTGGTCTATCTGCTCGGCACGCTCGCGGTGTTCGGCACCGTCGCCCATGACGAACTGACCGGTTCCACCGCCCCGTTCTCGGACGCCGTCAACGCCATGTTCGGCGGCTCCTGGGGCGGTTCGGCCGTGGCGTGCATGGCGCTCGTCTCCATGGTCGGCGCGCTGAACGGGTGGACCCTGCTCAGCGCCCAGACCCCGTACGCGGCCGCCCGCGACGGCCTCTTCCCGGCCGCCTTCGCCCGCAAGCGGCGCGGTGTGCCGACGGTGGGAGTGCTCGTGACCGTCGTCCTGGCCTCGCTGCTGACGGTCTACAACTACACGGCCGGTTCCGGCGGCGTGTTCGAGATCCTCGTCCTCGTCACCACGTTCACGGCGACCGTGCCGTATCTGCTGGCGACGGCCGCGCAGATCTACTACCTGGCCTCGGGCCAGGCGCACCGCGTCAGCCGGGCACGGCTGCTGCGCGACGGTGTCCTCGCGGCGGTCGCCGCCGGCTTCTCGGTGTGGCTGGTCGCCGGATCCGGTTACGCGGCCGTCTACCAGGGCGTGCTGTTCCTCTTCGCCGGTGTCCTCGTGTACGCGTGGATGTCGGCGCGCAACCACCGGACCACGAGGACGGCGACGCCGGCGGTCGCCGGGGACACGGCAGCCCGAGAGGCGTAGCCGGACGTAGTCCGAAAGGGCGAATTCCCGGCACGGGTGGCGCGTCGCGGGTGGTTCCCGGGCACAGGTGGCATGTCCAGGAGGTTGTGCCCGTGAACCGTCCCGTGCGCTGTGCCGACCGTGTCGTGCTCGCCGTCCTGATGGCGCTCGTCGCCGTACTCGGGACCCGGGCGGGCGCCACGGCCGTCACCTCGCCCGGTGCGGATCGCCCGCCGGCCTCCGCACCCGCCGATCCGGCAGGTGAGGCACCGCAGGACACGTCCGAAACGGAACAGCCCCCGCCCGTCCGGGCGGAGCGGCGCCCCGCGCGGGCCTGCGAGCCGCCCGGGGACACGACCGAAGGCGCCGGCGCCCTCGGCCCGTATCCCCGTGGAGCGGCCCGGCCCGCGGCCGCGCCGCCCCCGCCCCCCGCCACGAGGCTCCTGGTCCTGCGCTGCTGAGGACCCGTACGGGACCGGCACCACGACATGCCGTGTCCCGACGGACGGTCACCACCCCTCACACCCTCACCATGCGCAAGGAGACAGCCATGCCCATCGACCCCTACGCCGCAGTGAACGCCATCATCCGTGCCGAGGTCGTCCGCACCGGTCCGGACGAGCACGGTGTCCCCGGTGCCGCCGAACGAGAACCCGAACCCCCCGAGCCCTCCGAAGGAAACGCCCCCGGCTCCCGCTCCGGCTCCCGCTCCGGCTCCCGGTCCGGCGACGGCCTCTGATCCACGCCGCCGGACGCCCCCAGCGCGCCGGGCGGCCCCAGGCGTGAAACCATCGGCCTCATGACTGCCTATCAGGAGCGCCTTGTCGTACCGGTGCGCTGGTGGTTGCTGGCCGCTGCGGCCAGCTGCGGAGTCGCCCTCGCGGTCGCTCCGCTCGGCATCGGACCGGCGCTGACCGCCGCGGCGGTCAGCGCCGTGCTCCTGGCGGCCGCACTCGTCGGCTACGGCGCGGCACGCCTGCGCGTCCAGGACGGTGTACTGATCACCGAAGGGCTCGCGATGCGGGTGGAACGCCTCGGCTGGATCGAGATCCTGGACGAGGACGAGGCACTGGAATGGCGCACGTTCCGGGCCGGTCCGCACGCGCGCTTCGCCCTGCGGGCGTACATCCCGACGGCGGTCCGGGTCGAGGTCGCCGACCCGGCCGTCCCGTTCCGCTATCTGTACGTGTCCACCCGGCATCCCGTGCAGGTGGTCCGGGCCATCAACGCCGCGAAAGCGGAAGCACAGCCCGTCTGAACCCGCCGGTGCGACCCTCCGGCGCGATCCGCCGGTGCGATCCGCCGGTGCGATCCGCCGGTGCGAGCTGCCGGTGTGACCGCCGGTCCCAGCCGCCGGTCTGAGCCGCCGAGGTCAAGGGCGGCGGCTCAGACCGGCTTCCGGCGGGCGCAGGGCTGCATCCCGGCGCAGGCCCTCGTCGTCGCGTGCCTCGCCGGGCCGCAGTGGTCGGCCCTGCGTGCCACGGTCACGGGGTGAGGGACCTCAGGTACGTCACCGTCGCCGGGTCGGCCGGCAGCAAGGTCTCGATGGCGAGCTCGGCCACGGTGACGTCCATCGGCGTGTTGAACGTCGAGACCGACGAGACGAAGGACAGCACCCTGCCCTCGTGCTCGATCACCAGCGGCAGCGCGACATGCGGGTACGGCGCCGCGTCCTCCCCGTCCCGCTCGCCCTCCCCGCCCTCCACGCCTGCTCCGTCACCTCGGTCCTCGCCGTGCTCCGGCGCGCCGCCCCCGGACCCCGCAAGCGGATACGCGGCGACCTCCTCGTACAGCTCGCGCAGCTCCGGAGAGCGGACCAGTGCCATCTGGTGCTCCATCCGGGCCAGCAGATGGGCCCGCCACTCCCGCAGATTCCGGATCCGCGGGGCGAGGCCCTCCGGGTGGAGGGTGATCCGCATCGCGTTCAGCGGGGGAGCGAGCAGATGCCCTGGCAGGCCCTCCAGGAGCAGCGCGATCCCCCGATTGGCCGACACCACCGTGTACGTCCCGTCGACCACCAGCGCCGGATAGGGCTCGTAGCCCCGGAGCAGCTGCTCGATACCCGCGCGCAGGGAACCCATCGCGGGATCGTCCAGCGGCGTCTGCGCGTACCGCGGCGCGTAACCGGCCGCCAGCAGCAGCACGTTCCGCTCGCGCACCGGCACGTCGAGCTGCTCCGCGAGCCGCAGGATCATCTCCTCGCTCGGCCGGGACCTGCCCGTTTCGACGAAACTGATGTGCCGGGCCGAGGAGCCCGCGCGCAGGGCCAGCGCCAGCTGACTCAGTCCGCGCCGCTCCCGCCAGCCGCGCAGGAGTGGCCCTACTCCCGTGTCGGGCGCGACAGTTGTCATACGGTCACCGTAACGTCGCCGACAGACACATCCGGAGGGAGCCTCGCTCATGCCCACAGAGCCGCTGTCGCAGAAGGAGATCGAGGACAGGCTGCGGGAACTGCCCGGCTGGTCACAGGAGGGCGACCGCATCGCCCGCACCTACCGGCTCGGCACCCACTTCGCCGCCACCGCACTGGTCGTCCATGTCGCGCAGATCCAGGAGGACCTGAACCATCACTCGGACCTGCTCCTCGGCTACAACACGGTCAACCTCACCGTGAACTCGCACGACGCGGGCGGCACGATCACCGAACGCGATTTCGAACTCGCCCGCCGCGTCGAAGCGGTCGCCCCGAACCACGGCGCGAGCTGACCGTGCTGCACGACGACGAGACCTGCGACACGGCCGGCAGCGTCAGCGCCGGCCGGGACACCTTCCTCGACCACGACGTCGAGGCCGCCGTCTACGACGCCACGCGCGGCGGCGCGCCCCGTGCCGCCGCGGCCGCGGCGGCGGTGCTCTCCCTCGTCCCGGACGCGGCCCGCGCGCTGCTCGACATCGGCTGCGGCACCGGGCTGGTGACCGAGCGGCTGGGCCGGCCGGGGCTTCGGGTGCTCGGCGCCGACTTCTCGCCCGGCATGGCCAGGATGGCCGCCGGCCGGGTCGAGGGCGTCGTCCTCGCCGATGCGCGCCGGCTGCCGCTGCCCGACGCGTCCGTGGACGCGGTCAGCGCGGTGTGGCTGCTGCACCTGGTGCCGGACGCCCGGACCGCGGTGGCCGAGGCGGCGCGTGTGCTGCGCCCCGGCGGGGTGTTCGTCACCACCGTGGACAAGGACGCCGGGCACGACGTCGGCAGCGACATCGACGCCGTCCTCGCCCCGTACCGGACGGCGCGGGCGTACGACCGCGCGGCCCGTATCGAGGCGTTCGCCGCGGCCCACGGCCTCGGCCCCGCGGGAGAGACCCACTTCACCGGCCATGGGCTGGGCCGCTCACCGCGCCGCACCGCGCAGGCGCTGCTCCGCGGCGAGTACGCGTCACGGCTGACGGCCCGCGGCGCGGTCGCCGAGAAGCTCGCGGCGGAACTGTCCGCCCTGCCCGAACCGGACGAACCGCGCGCCGAGCCCCGCTACCGGGTCCTGGCACTGCGTCGCTCCTCCGCGTCCTCGCCACCACCCCACTGATGCGTTCACCGTCACCGTCACCGTCGCCTTCACCCGATTCCCCTGCTCACGCCGGTGCAGGCGGACGACGGCTCCGAGCGCCCGCCGCTTTGCCGGAACGGCAACAGAACTCGCCATCCCGGCCCACTGCGCGCACCCTGGCGCCATGAGCCATCACCACCACGGGGCCGGCGACAGCCACGACCCCGCCCACGTCACGACCGACGTGGACTGGGACGAACTCGCCCCGCTCCTCGAACGCCAAGCCGCACTGCAGGGCCCGATGTACGCGCAGGCCGCGGCCTGGATCGGGGAGCAGCTTCCCGCCGCGGCCGTACGCCGCGTCCTCGACATCGGCAGCGGACCGGGAGTGATCAGCTGTCTGCTCGCGGAGGCGTTCCCGTACGCGGAGGTCGTCGCCGTCGACGGCACGCCCGCCCTCCTCGACCAGGCCCGCGCCCGCGCCGAGCGCACCGGCCTCGGCGACCGTGTCCGTACCCATGTCGCCGAACTCCCCGGCGGCATCGAGGATCTGGGCGAGGCGGACCTGATCTGGGCGGGCAACTCGCTGCACCACCTGGGCGATCAGCGCGCGGCCCTCGCCGGCTTCGCCCGGCTGCTGCGGCCCGGCGGGCTGCTCGCGCTCGTCGAGGGCGGGCTGCCGCCGCGTCATCTGCCGCGTGACATCGGCATCGGCCGGCCCGGCCTGGAGGGCCGGCTCGAAGCCGCCAACACCGCATGGTTCGAGGAGATGCGCGCCGCCCTGCCCGGCGCCAGGACGGAGGTCGAGGACTGGCGCGCCCTGCTCTCCGCGGTCGGCCTGACCCCCACCGTCACCCGCTCCTTCCTCCTCGACGTCCCGGCCCCGGTCACCGCCCCCGTGCGCGAACACCTGGTCTCCGCCTTCTCATGGCAGCGAAAGGCCCTGGGGGACCGGCTGGACGCCGACGACGCCGCCGTACTGGAACGGCTGCTGGACCCGGACGACAAGGACGGTCTGATGCACCGCCCGGACTGCTTTCTGCTGGCGGCCCGCACCGTGCACACGGCCCGGCGGGGCTAGGCCGTCTCGGACACGGCCCGCAGGGGTTGACCTGGAGGCTTAGAGCCTCGCGGTCAGCAGGACGCCCGCGTACGACACCGTGGCGATGAGCACCCAGGCCGTGAGCCCGGCCACGGCGACCCGAGTGCCGGTGCGGGTCAGGGACGGCAGATGGACCGCGCTGCCCAGGCCGAACAGCGCCGCGGCGAGCAGGAGTTCCTGAGCCGTGCCGGCCGCCGCGAGGGCGGGGGCGGGGAGCAGACCCGTGGTGCGCAGGGCCACCAGGGCGAGGAATCCCACGACGAACAGCGGGACCAGGGGAGGCCGGCCGGCCGAGGGGGCGCCGCGGCCGCGGCGGCGCACGCTGACCACGACGGCCGCGACCAGCGGGGCCAGCAGCGCCACCCGCATCAGCTTGACCAGGACGGCCTCGCCCAGGGCGTCCGCCCCCGCCGTCCCGGCGGTGGCCACCACCTGGCCCACGTCATGGACACCCGCCCCCACCCACCGTCCGAACTCGGCGTCGCTCAGCCCCAGGGGGCTGTGCAGCAGCGGCAGTACGGCGATGGCGAGCGTGCCGCACAGCGTCACCAGCGCCACCGAGGTGACGACGTCCTCGTCGTCGCTGTCGTGGACCGTGGCGACCGCGCCGATCGCGGACGCGCCGCAGATGGAGTAGCCGGTGGCGATGAGCAGCGGCTGGTCGCCCGGCAGTCCGAGGCGGCGCCCCAGCCACCAGGTGCCGCAGAACGTGGCGGCCACCACGGCGAGCACCATCGCGACCGTCGCCCAGCCCAGCCCCAGCACGTCCGCCATGCTCAGCTTGAGCCCGAGCAGCACGATCCCGGCCCGCATCAAGCGTTTCGACGCCAGCGTCAGTCCCGTACGGCAGCGGCCGCGGACATGGGCGCGCAGCCAGGGGGTGTGCGCGGCGGCGATACCGAGGACGACGGCGGCGGTGAGCATCGGCACGGCGGGCACGAGGAGGTGCACCAGCCACGCCGCACCCACTGCACCGGCGGCGAGCACCAGGCCGGGACCGGGGCCGGGACGGGAGCCGGGGCCGGGGCCGTTCGGCTTCTCGGGCGTCCGACGCGAGGCGCCGCGTGAAGCCCCACGTGAGGTCCCACCGGAAGGGCTACGTGAAGTGCCGTGTGAAGTCCGCGAAGTGACGCGTGACATTGCACGCGCGGTGATGCCGTGCGCCCAGGAGCCGGCGAGGGCCATCACCGGTCGGCGGGCAGGCTGTAGACGCGCCGGACGCTGGTGCCGAGGCGGGCGATGTCGGCGCCGTACACATGGAGGGACTGCGCCACACCGGTCCCGGCGTTGCGCACGAGGTGGATGTCGCCGGGCGGAGCGAACGCGGCGACCGCGCCGCGCGGGTTCACCACGTCCTCGGTGGCCACCAGCCGGGCCGTCGAGCCCTGCGGGACCAGGCGATAACGGCGTTCGTGCTCCTCGCCCTCATGAACACCCGTGACGCACCAGGAGACATGATCGTGGATGGGGGTGTGCTGCCCGGGCAGCCAGACCAGGGCCACGACGGAGAAGCTGCCGTCCTGCTCGGCGTGCAGGACGTGCTGCCGGTAGTGCCGCGGGTCCCCCTCGCACTGCTCGGCGGTGAGCAGGTCGGGCCTGCCGAGGTGCGGCAGGAGCTGTTCCGCCACGAGGTGTGCCGTGGGCTCCGGCGGCAGCCCGCGGTTCACGGTCTCGCGTATCTCCGTCACCAGCGAGCGCAGACGTGCGGTCGTCCGCGGAGGGGAGTTCGTGGCTGTGCTCGAAGGCGTCATGAAACGCAGCGTCCGCCCGCGTACTCCGGCGCGTCCACGTGGGATTGCTTGGCGGGTCCTCAACCACCGCTTATGGATGCGGCGGCGCGCGGCGGCTCCTCAGCAGCCGATCTTGCGCTCGGCCACCGCCACGAGCCGGTCCAGCACCAGGGCCGTGGCGGGGATACGGAGATGGTCGCGCAGAGCGTACGCGTGGACCCGGCGGCGGGTGTGCGGCTCCACGATCCGGCCCGTGACCTTCTGGTGGCAGAGGAACGACAGCACCAGCTGCGGCACCATCGCGATCCCCACCCCCGCCGCCACCAGACTCTGCATCACCAGGTTGTCGTCCGTGGTGCACGCGATGTCGGGGGTGAACCCCTCCTCGGCGCAGGCGTGCAGGAAGTTGGCACGACAGCGCAGACAGCCCGCGATCCACCGCTCGTGGGCCAGATCGGCCAGGCGCACCGAGCGGCGGCGGGCCAGCGGATGCCCGGTGGGGAGCAGGACCGTCAGCGGGTCCTCCAGCAGCCTGACCTCCGACAGCTCACCGGGAATCTCCGCCGACTGGCCCGGATAACTGAAGGCCAGGGAGATGTCGCACGCGCCCTCGGCCACCAGCCGCAGCGACTCCGGCGGCTCGCTCTCGGTCAACTCGACACGTATCCCCGGGTGTTCGGCGGCGAGCATGGCCATCGCCTCCGGGATGAGGGTCGCCCCGGCGCTGGGGAACGCGCACACCCGCACCCGCCCCGCGCGGAGCCTGGCTATCGCGTCGATCTGCTGCTGCGCCGCGGTCAGGCTGTCGAGGATCACCTCGGTGTGCCGGGTCAGCGCCTCCCCGGCCTCGGTGAGCCGGATGCCCCGGCCGACCCTGGTGAACAGCGGTGTGCCGAGGTCCCGCTCCAGCGCCTTCATCTGCTGGCTGACCGCCGGCTGGGTGTAGCCCAGCGTCCGGGCGGCCGCCGAGTACGAGCCGGTCCTGACCACCTCATGGAAAGTCCTGATGTACCGGGAGTCGAACACAGCAGAAGCATAAGCAGAAATTGGGACGTCGAAAGAAGGTAAGTCCCTGACAGAACAGGCCGATTGATCCGGCGTGGGTCACCCGGTGACCGGTTCCGGCCGCCACCACTGGAACGGCGAGTCGGTGTCCTCCCACTGCCGCACGTTCGCACCGTCGTCTCCGGAGCCGCCCTCGGTCTCCAGCAGCAGCCCGCTGATATGGCTGATGAGCGTCACGGTCCCGGGGGCGTCGAGGTGCTGCTCGATCAGCCACTCCTGAGCGCCGTAGTTGTTCGCCTTCCACTGCTGGACGTTGGCGCCGTTCTCGGTGGAGGCGTTGGCGACGTCGAGCCGCTTGCCGCTGTTCACGTTGATGAGGTGATAGAGGCCGCCGCCTGCGTGCGTGACGTCCCACTGCTGTGCCGGTGTCCCGGTCTCCCGGCCCTGCTGCACATTGGCACCGCTGCCCTTGGCGCCGTTGTACACCTCCAGGAGCAGTCCGCTGCCGGCGTTGCGTACGAGGTAGCGGCCTTCCCGGAAGGGCGCTGCGGGGGTGCGGGACCTGCTCATGGGGCCTCACCCTACGTGAGGCCCCATGGCAGGCGGCCGCTCAGGGCCTCGGCCGCCGCGGCGAGCGTCAGACGCCCAGCGAGAACGTCGCCGGGTCCGGTCCGAGGCGCCGGCCCTCTTCCAGGGCGCCGAACGCCGCCAGATCGTCGGCGTCCAGCTCGAAGTCGAAGACGTCGATGTTCTCCTGGATCCGGGACGGGGTCACGGACTTGGGGATCACGACGTTGCCCAGCTGCAGATGCCAGCGGAGCACGGCCTGCGCCGGGGTCTTCCCGTGCTTCTGCGCGATCGCGACGATCGTCGGGACCTCCAGCAGCCCGCGGCCCTGGCCGAGCGGGGACCACGCCTCGGTGGCGATGCCGTGCTTGGCGTGGAACGCCCGCGACTCGGCCTGCTGGAGCTGCGGGTGGAGCTCGATCTGGTTCGCGGCCGGCACGACCGAGGTCTCGCCGAACAGCCGCTCCAGGTGCGCGGGAAGGAAGTTGGACACGCCGATCGCCTTGGCGCGGCCGTCGGCGAGGATGGTCTCGAACGCCTTGTACGTGTCCACGAACGCGTCCTTGGCCGGAAGCGGCCAGTGGATCAGGTACAGGTCGACGTAATCGAGGCCCAGCCTGGCGAGCGAGGCGTCGAAGGCGCGGAGCGTCGAGTCGTAGCCCTGCTCGGTGTTCCAGAGCTTGGTGGTGAGGAAGAGCTCCTCACGGGGGATACCGGAGGCGGCGACGGCCTGGCCGGTTCCCTTCTCGTTGTCGTAGATGGCTGCGGTGTCGATGCTGCGGTAACCGGCCTCCAGGGCCGTACCGACGGCCTTCGCCGCCTCGTCGTCCGGCACCTGCCACACGCCGTAGCCGAGCTGCGGCATGGAGACACCGTTGTTGAGGGTGATGGAGGGGACCTTGCTCACGAGCGGTCGATCCTTACGTCGTCGGGAAGTGCTCCCATGGTCAACGATCACAACGGCCGGGTGATTCCCGTCAGGGGAGACCGACCGGTACGACTACGACCCTATGGGTATCGGCGCCCCCGGTCCTGTCGACCCCTGCACGTAGGCGGCGCCCCGCCCGGAGACGCTTGTCGGACGGCCCCGCAGCGGTGGGGTGGCTGTCGGGGAGAAGGGTGCGAAGCGGCCGGGAGGCAACCGGCGTGGTCACGGAACGTGTTCGGTCGACGCCTCCCCGTTCTCTTCTGCGGACGAGGCCACGTCGGTGGCACTCGACCCGGCTCAGGTACCGGCGGCCGGGGGCGCCGCGGTGGGTGTCCGGCCGGGGGACGGCGTGCCCAGATAGGCGTCCCGGACCCGCGGGTCGGCGCGGACCTCGGCCGGGGTGCCCTCCGCGAGGACCTCGCCCAGATCCAGGACGACGACGCGCGTGCACAGCTCCATCACGAAGGTGACATTGTGCTCGACGAGCAGCACCGCGCAGTTCTGCTCGGCGGCGAGGCGCCGGACGACCGCGGCGAGCCGGTCGCGTTCCCCGGCCGGCATACCGGAGGCGGGCTCGTCGAGCAGCAGCACACGAGGCGGGTCGGCGAGCGCCCTGGCCAGCTCCACCATGCGGCCCTGGCCGACCGGGAGCCCGCCCGCGTACGTCTGCGCGAGCGCGTCCAGACCGCACTCGCGCAGCACGGTGGCGGCGCGTTCGCGGCGGGCGGGGCCGGAGCCCCGCCGCCATTCCTGGGCGACGAGGAGATGGTCCCTGACCGTCAACTGCCCGAAGAGCTGCTGCCGCTGGAACGTACGGCGCACTCCGTGACGGGCCCGCCAGACGGGGGAGCGGCGCGTGATGTCCGCCCCCTCCAGCAGGATCCGGCCCTCGTCGGCGCGGCGGATCCCGGACAGCACGTCGAACAGGGTCGTCTTTCCCGCCCCGTTGGGCCCGATCAGCCCGCAGATCTCGCCGGGCCGCAGACCGATGCCGACGCCGTGCAGCGCCCGTACCCCGCCGAACCGCACCCCCACCGCGTCCGTCTCCAGTACGTACGCCGTCATCACCGGACCCCTTCCCCGAGGCCCAGGTACGCCTCGGTGAGCCGCTCCGCGTCGACATCGGCGCGCGGGCCGCACCAGCCGACCCGGCCCTGCGCGAGATACGCCACGGTGTCGGCGATCCCCAGCACCTCGGCGGCCTTCTCCTCCACCAGCAGCAGCGCGGTGCCCGCCGCGCGGAGCTCGGTCAGCAGCAGGAAGACCTCCTCGGCGACGCGCGGAGCGAGTCCGAGCGACGGCTCGTCGGCGATCAGGACGGCGGGCGGGCGCTGCAGGAGCGGGGCGAGGGCGAGCAACTGCTGCTCACCCCCGGACAGTGAGCCGGCGTGGACGCCGCGGCGGGCGGCGAGGTGGGGGAAGCGCTCGTACACGGCTTCCCGGGCGGCCCTGTCCGCCGGCCGCAGCGCGAGATTCTCCTCGATGGTGAGCCCCGGGAAGATCCCGCGCCCCTCCGGGGCGAGGAGCACACCCCGCCGCGCCCGCCGCACGGCCCGGTCCGAGGTCGCCTCCCGCCCGCCGACGCGGACCTCTCCACGCTCCACGGCGAGCACACCGGCGGCGACGCGGCACGCGGTGGACTTCCCGGCCCCGTTGGGCCCGAGCACGGCGAGTATCTCCCCGCCGCGGACGGCCAGATCCACACCGCGCAGGACGGAAGCCTCCCCGTAACCGGCGTACACACCGCGCAACTCCAGTGCGGTCTCCGCCCGTTCCCGCGGTCCGTCGGTGCCGTCGGTGCCGACGGTTTCGCCCGTGAGGTACCCGGTGCCGGCGCCGGTGAGGTACTCGCTGCCGGTGCGGGCGCCCACGCCCGTGTCCGTGCCGGAGTCGCCCCGAACTGCTGGGCGTTGCTCCCGCTCGGCTGCTTTGCCCACCCCGGGGGATGAGCGGCGCGCGGCCCTGCGGGCGTGCAGGCGTGTCGGGATCGCCGCGCAGTAGCCGTCGGGGTCGTTCGCCAGCGCCAGTCCCGCCAGCCCGAACAGGATCACCGGAAGGTGCGAGGACTCCGTCACGTACTGCGCCAGCAGATGCGGCATCAGCGCGAACACCAGTCCCGCCACCACCGCGAACTGGGGCCTGCGCACCCCTGCGGCGACCACCACCGCCAGCCACACCAGCCCCGTCATCGCGGTGAAGTCGGTCGCCGTGACACGGGTGTTGTACGACGCGTACATCACGCCGCCGAAGCCCGCGAGCCCCGCCGACAGCGTGAACAGCAGCAGTTTCGTACGGACGACGGACACGCCCGACGCCAGCGCAGCCGCCGGGGCGGACCGTACCGCCAGCATCGCCCGCCCCGTGGGGGAGTCGCGCAGGGCGCTGAGCCCGGCCACCGCGACCGTCACCAGCACCACCAGTGCCACGCCCAGCGCACGGTCGTCGGTCAGGTCCACGGGACCGAGGACGGGACGGGGGATCTCCCAGCCGGTGTCGCCGTTGCGCAGCGGGCCGAACTGGAACAGCACCTGGTCCGCCAGGAAGGCCAGCGCCAGCGTGGCGAGCGCCAGGGACCGCCCGCCCAGCCGGAGCGCGGGCAGGGCGACGACCGCGCCCAGCACCGCCGCCCCGCACGTCCCCACCAAGGCCGCCGCCGCGAACGGCCAGCCGTGGCTCATCAGCAGTCCCGCCACCAGCGCCGCCCCCGTGACGAACGTGGCCTGCGCGAGCGACACCATCGCGCCGAGTCCCGTCACCACCGTGAACGACACGAACACCAGCGAGATCGCCAGCCCCTGCGCCAGGACGCCGCTCCAGAACGGGGTCGTCACCGTGTAGAAGGCGGCCGCCAGCAGCACCGCCGCGCCCAGCCACACCCCCCACCGCCGCCCCCACGATCGCCCGGCGAGATAGTCGGCCGGTGCCGCGTCCGAGGCCGCCGTCCCCGCGGCCCGGCGGCGCCGCGCCATCACCAGCAGCCCCGCGAAGAGGATCAGGAACGGTACGGCCGTGCGGAATCCCGTGATCCGCTCCGCGAACGACGCGTATCCGGCGACGAGGTTCTGCAGCACCCCGAGCGCCAGCCCGCCCGCGAACGCCAGTGGCACCGACGCGAAGCGCCCCAGTACCGCCGCCGTCGCCGAGACGAAGAGGAAGAGGGTGTAGTCGTGCGCGGACAGGCCCAGCAGCGGGGTGGCCAGCACCCCGGCGAGCCCCGCGAGAGCCGACGACAGCATCCAGGCGACCGACGACAGCCGGTCCGCGCTGATGCCGCGCAGCTCCACCAGTTCACGGTGGTCGACGGCGGCCCGCAGCCGCAGCCCGAGCCGGGTGTGCCGCATCAGCACCCACAGCCCGGCCGCCGTCACCGCCGTGATGGTCCAGGTGATCAGCTGGTCGGAGTCGACGCCGACCCCGTCCACCGGCTGCCAGGACACCGCCGGGCTCGGCCCGACGCCCGGCAGCCCGTACTGGTTCTCCGCGGGCAGCACCGGGGCGCCGGCGTCCGCCAGCAGTTCCACCACCCACAGCCCCGCCGCGGGCAGCGCGACCAGCAGCCCGATTGTGGCGACGATCTGCGCCGTCTCCCCGGCCCGCGCGAGCCCCCGGAACATCAGCACGTCGAGGCCCCAGCCGATGCCGGGCGCCACGACGAACACCAGCAGCAGCGCGGTCGGCACGGCGGGCCATCCGAAGCCGGAGTGCAGCTCGTAGAAGGCGAGCGCGCACAGATAGGCCGTCGCGCCGTGGGCGAAGTTGAACAGCCCGGAGGCGGAGTACGACAGCACGAGACCCGTCGCCAGCAGCGCGTACAGCGCCCCCGAGACCAGTCCGCTCAGGACGAACCCCAGCAGATCACCCACGATCCGCGCCCCCTACCGGAACGGGACGGGCGGGTAGCACCTGAACGGCGACGACACCTCGTACCGCCCGTTCCTCAGCTGTACGAGCGCCCCGCAGCCGAAGCTCTCGCGCTGCCCCTTGGGTTCGGCCCGGTCCCCGACGAGCGTTCCGGTGTCGGAGAAGGCGGCCGCGGCCTTCTGGAAGGACTCGACGGTCAGCTCCCGGCCGGCCTTCTCCGCGATGGCGAGGAAGAGGTCCGCGGACATGTAGCCGGTCACCATGTGCATGTTGAGCGGGATGTCCTTGCCGCCCGCCGCATTGGCGATGTCCTCCTTGAACTGCCGCATCGCGGGGCTGTTCGACTCGAACGGCTCGAACTGGAGCAGGACGTGCACCCCGTCCAGGGCCTGCCGGGTCGCCTCCTTGGTGAGCAGCCCCGGGTCGTAGTCGGTCGGATCCGAGATGACCCCCTTGAAGCCGGCCCGCTTCAGCGCCGTGAACAGCCCGATGTTGTACGGCGTCTGCATCACGGAGACGACCGCGTCGGGCGCTTTGCCGCCGTCGGACCGGAGGATCTCCTTGGTGTACGCGGACCAGTCGCTCGGCGCCGACGCCGCAGGCACGACGGCCTTCGCGTAGGAGACCCGGAAGCCCGCCGCCGTGAAACCCTGGGTGAAGGTGCGGATGCCGAACTTGCCCGCGTCGCTGTCGGCGGCGATCAGCGCGACCGACCTGCCCTTCGTCCCGCCGAGCACCGCTCCGAGGCCCTCCGGCCAGGTCTGGTTGAGGGTGCCGCCCGGCATGGGGACGAGGCAGCCGTTGAAGCCGTAGATGTGCTTCGGTCCGCAGAACGACGGCAGCGTTCCCCAGCCGAACGTCGGCACCTTCTGCTGTTCCAGGAAGTCGGCGCCGGAGAACGTCACCGAGCTCATCGGCGCGACGGCGAAGACCTTCTCCTGCTGGACCAGGGTGCGGGCGGCGGCGAGGTTCCTGGCCGGATCCTGGCCGTCGTCCTCGGCGCCCAGGTAGTCGATCCGGCGGCCGTGGACGCCGCCCTCGGCGTTGGCGCGGTCGTAGCGGGCCCTGGCTCCGAGGTCCGTGTCCTTCTTGGAGTAGCCGCTCGCGGTGGTCATGGAGACGATCCCGCCGACCCTGACGGAGTCCGCGCTCACTCCGCGCGTCGTGGCGCCGGCGGCGCCGCCCGGTGCGCCGGAGGTGGAGGCGGAGTTGCAGGCGGTGGCGAGCAGCAGTGCCGCGGCGGCTGCGGCGACGGTGCGGATCGGTCGCAACACGGTGGGTCCTCCCTGGCGAGTGACCCGAATTGTGCGATGGAGCTGATGGACCGTCAATAACTGACGCATCGTCAATTCAGGGGCCGTCGGCACGTCGTGGCGCGCGGCCGGGTACGGTGAGGAGCCGTGCGGTGAGGCGGGGCGAGAGGCGGCGCCTCAGTGATAGAGCGCGTCCACCTCGTTGGCGTACGCCGTCTCGATCGCCTTCCGCTTCAGCTTCAGCGATGGCGTCAGCAGCCCGTGCTCCTCGCTGAACGGATGCGCCAGGATCCGGAACGTACGGATGGACTCGGCCTTGGACACCAGGGTGTTGGCGGCCACCACGGCCCGGCGGACCTCCATCTCCAGATCCGGGTCACGCACGAGCTCGGCCGGTTTCATCGGCGCCCTGTTGCGCATCGCCAGCCAGTGCTCGACGGCCTCGTGGTCCACGGTGACCAGCGCCGCGATGTAGGGACGGTCGTTGCCGACGACGATGCACTGCGCCACCAGCGGATGGGCCCGCACCCGCTCCTCGAGACCGATCGGCGACACGCTCTTGCCGCCGGACGTCACCAGGATCTCCTTCTTCCGCCCGGTGATCGTCAGATAGCCGTCCTCGTCCAGGGCCCCCAGATCGCCGGTGGACAACCAGCCGTCGTTGAGCACGGCGTCCGTCGACTTCGGGTCGTTCAGATAGCCGGAGAAGAGCTGTGGGCCGTGCAGCCACACCTCGCCGTCCTCGGCGATGTGGACCGTCGTCCCCGGGATGGGCTGGCCGACCGTGCCGTACTTGGTGCGCTCCGGCGGGTTCGCGGTCGCCGCCGCGGTCGACTCCGTCAGCCCGTACCCCTCGAAGACGGTGACGCCCGCGCCCTCGAAGAAGAGGCCGAGGCGCCGGTCCATGGCCGAACCGCCGGACATCGCGTGCCGCACCCGGCCGCCCATGGCCTCGCGAACCTTCTGGTAGACGACCTTCTCGAAGAACTGGTGCTGCAGCCGCAGGCTCGCGGACGGACCGGGCCCGAGCCCGAAGGCCCGGTGCTCCATGGCCTCCGCGTACCGCACCGCCACCTCGACGGCCTTGTCGAACGGCCCCGTCTTGCCCGCGGCCTCCGCCTTGCGCCGGGCTGCGTTGAAGACCTTCTCGA
Organism: Streptomyces sp. NBC_00259; assembly: GCF_036181745.1. Taxonomy (NCBI): domain Bacteria; kingdom Bacillati; phylum Actinomycetota; class Actinomycetes; order Kitasatosporales; family Streptomycetaceae; genus Streptomyces; species Streptomyces sp. NBC_00259. The sequence goes on from NZ_CP108080.1 coordinate 6,746,540, forward strand.
AGATGTACGGCACGGCCAGGATGAACGTCGGCCGGAAGGACGCGAGATCGGAGATCAGCGCACTGGCCTGCAGCACGGGCTGATGCCCCATCTTGACCCGGCCCAGGATCGCCGCGACCTCCACCATCCGCCCGAAGACGTGCGCGAGCGGCAGGAACAGCAGCGTCGCGGCCTCGTCGCCCGGCTTGGAGTGGAAGACCGGCTCCCAGCGTCCGATGAGCGTGTCGGTCTCGTACATGAAGTTGGCGTGGGTGATCACACAGCCCTTGGGCCGGCCGGTCGTCCCCGAGGTGTAGATCACCGTGGCGATGGACTCCGGGGTCACCGCCCGCCGGTGCCGGTGCACCACGTCGTCCTCGATGTGCGCGCCCGCCTCGAAGAGTTCGTCGACCGCGCCCTTGTCGAGCTGCCACAGCCGCTTGAGCTGCGGCAGCCGGTCGATGACCGAGCCGATGGTCATCGCGTGGTCCTCGTGCTCGACCATGCAGGCGGACACCTCGGCGTCGTGCAGCATCCACAGGACCTGCTCGGCCGAGGACGTGGGGTAGATGGGAACGGACTGCGCGCCCACCGCCCACAGGGCGAAGTCGAAGAGCGTCCACTCGTAGCGGGTGCGGCACATGATCGCGACCCGGTCGCCGAACCGCACGCCCTGGGCGAGCAGTCCCTTCGCGAGGGCGAGCACCTCGTCGCGGAAGTCGGCGGACGTCATGTCGTGCCACTGGCCGTCGTCGTCCTTGCGGCCGAGCGCGACCCGTTCGGGGTCGGTCTGGGCGTGGTCGAACACGGCATCCGCCAGTCCGCCGACAAGGGGGGCCGACGCCAAGGGGGGAACCGTGAACTCACGCAATGACCTGCTCCTTGTGGCGCTCCGCACAGCGCCGGTGACGGTACCCCACCGGGCGGTCATGCGGGAGCCCCTTCAACAACTCGGCACATTTCGCATCGGCGCTGGTCAGCCGCTCAGATCCAGCCAACGACGGTGATGGCAGGTCATGTTCTGACCGAAGAGTAAGTCGCGACAGATGGAATCTGCACGGAATCTGTACGCGGCCAACACGCCCTGGTCGTGCCCCGCGCCCGGAGCGCGGGGCGGCAGACCGGCACGGGGGACCACGGGCCGTCCGGCGGGCGGTGCGGGCCGGGCGGCGGCGTCAGCGGGAGCCGGGAGCCGGGAGCCGGGAGCCGGGGGACGGGGGACGGTGCGGGCCGGGCGCGGTCAGCGGGAGCCGGCGGACGTCAGTGCGGGCCGCCCGCCGGCCGGTGCAGCCGGTCGCCGCCCGCCAGGATCGCGGCGGCCAGCGCGTCCGCGGCCTCCTGGGTGCCGTGCGGGGCGCCAGCACGATGGCCGTGGAGCAGAACGAAGTCCACGTCGCCCAGCTCCGGCAGGCCGACGCGGGCCGGAACCGGCACCAGACCCGGCGGGATCAGCCCGCGCGTATGGGCCATCACCCCCAGGCCCGCCCGCGCCGCCGCGACCAGTGCGCTCAGGCTCGTGCTCGTGCAGGCGATGCGCCAGGCCCGCCCGTGTGCCTCGAGGACCTCCAGCGCGCGGGCCCGGGTGATCCCGGGCGGAGGGAAGACGATCAGCGGGACCGGGCGGTCCGGGTCCAGCCTCAGCTGCGGGGCGCCGATCCAGATCAGCGCGTCCTGCCAGACCAGTTCGCCGGGCGCGCCCTGAGCGCCGCGCGTGCGGCGCTTGGCGAGGACGAGGTCGAGCCGGCCCGCCTCCAGCTGCTCGTGCAGCGTGCCCGAGAGCTCGACGGTCAGCTCCAGATCGACCTCGGGATGGTCGCGGCGGAACGACTCGAGGATCTCCGGCAGCCGGGTGAGCACGAAGTCCTCGGACGCGCCGAAGCGCAGCCGGCCGCGCAGTCGCGTCCCGGTGAAGAACGCCGCCGCCCGCTCGTGCGCCTCCAGGATCGTCCGCGCGAAGCCGAGCATCGCCTCGCCGTCCTCGGTGAGCTGCACGCTGTGCGTGTCCCGGGTGAAGAGCTGGCGGCCCGCCGCCTCCTCGAGCCGCCGCACATGCTGGCTCACCGTCGACTGGCGCACGCCGAGCCGCCGGGCCGCCTGCGTGAAGCTCAGCGTCTGGGCCACGGCGAGGAAGGTGCGCAGCTGGGCCGGGTCGTACACGGAACCCATGATAGCCACGCCCATCACGAAACGTGATGGCAGTCAGAACGGTGTACGGGATTCCCGATCGCCCGGTGGGCGTGGACGATGGAGGGGGCACGACCTGAACCGAGAGCAAGTGGAGCACATGAGCCGCCGCACCCCCCTTCGACCGCCGTCCTGGCTGCCGGTCGACGCCTACATCCTCGCGCTGCTCGCCACCGTGCTCCTCGCGGCGCTGCTCCCCGCGTCCGGAGCGGCGGCCACGGTCACCGACGGAGCCGCCACCGGGGCGGTCGCGCTGCTCTTCTTCCTCTACGGCGCGCGGCTGTCGACCCGCGAGGCGATGGACGGACTGCGGCACTGGCGACTGCATCTGACCGTGCTGGCCGCCACGTTCGTCCTCTTCCCGCTGCTCGGACTGGCGGCCGGGGGACTGGTCCCCGCCGTCCTCACCCCGCCGCTGTACGGCGGACTCCTCTTCCTGTGCCTCGTGCCGTCCACCATCCAGTCGTCGATCGCGTTCACCTCGATGGCCCGCGGCAACGTGCCCGCGGCGATCTGCGCCGGCTCCTTCTCCAGCCTCGCCGGGATCCTCCTCACCCCCCTGCTGGCCGCGCTGCTCCTCGGGCAGGGTGCCGGCGGCTTCTCGGCGGACTCCCTGCTGAAGATCGTGCTCCAGCTGCTGGTGCCGTTCCTGTCGGGACAGCTGCTGCGCCGCTGGATCGGCGGCTTCCTCGGCCGGCACAGGAGGCTCCTCGGATACGTCGACCGCGGCTCGATCCTGCTCGTCGTCTACACCGCCTTCAGCGAAGGCATGATCGCCGGCATCTGGCACCAGGTCACCCCCGTGCGGCTGGGCGCGCTGCTCCTCGTGGAGGCGGTGCTCCTGGCCGTGATGCTCAGCCTGACCTGGTACGCGTCCAAGCGGCTCGGCTTCGTACGCGCCGACCGGATCGCGATCCAGTTCGCCGGCTCCAAGAAGAGCCTGGCGGCCGGGCTGCCGATGGCGAGCGTCCTCTTCGGCGCGCAGGCGAGCCTCGCCGTGCTGCCGTTGATGCTCTTCCACCAGATGCAGTTGATGGTGTGCGCCGTCATCGCCAAACGGCGGGCGAACGACCCGCAGCCGATGGCGCCCGCGCCGGAACGGACACCGGCGCGCGCCTCCGCCCGCTGAGTTCCCCTTCCCCGATCCGCTCGCGCGGCCTTCCCCGGGTCCGTTCACACAGTCTTCTTCCCGGCGTTGCCGATGTGGCGGGGTGTGACATGTGACGCGCGCATAGCGTCCCGGTCGTCACGAGGGACCAGGACGGGAACAAGGGGTGGGGAAGCATGTCCAGTCAGCTCCAGGGGCCGGACCGGGACGTTCCGGCGACGGACGGCACACGCGGGACCAGCCGGAGGACCGTGCTCCGGGCGGCCGGTGTCGCGGGAGCGGCGACCGCCGCCGCCGGGCTCACCGGCACGGCCGCGGCCGCGGCGCCCGCCGCGGGGCCCGCGTCTGCTCCCGCGGCGACGTCCGACAACGTTGCCGGATGGCGGACCGACCCCGACAGCCCCCGGTTCACGCTCGCCGTCATGCCCGACACCCAGTACCTCTTCGACGGTGCGAGCATCCACAAGGAGCCCGTCGAGGCGGCGCTGCGCCACGTACTGGACCACGCCCGCGACGAGAACATCGTGTTCCTGTCCCATCTGGGCGACCTCACCGAGAACGGCCGGGCGGAGGAACTCGCCCCGCTCGGCGAGGCGTTCCGGATCCTGGACCGGCGCGGCGCCGGCTACAGCGTCCTCGCCGGGAACCACGACATCGACTCCCGGACCGACGACCAGCGCGGCCGCACCCCCTACCTCGACGCCTTCGGACCGCAGCGGCTGCGCGGGCTGCGCACCTTCGGCGGCGCCTCGCCGGACGGCTACAACACGTACCACCGCTTCCGTGCCGCGGGCCGCACCTGGCTCGTGCTGGCGCTGGACTGGCGGCCGTCAGCCGCCGGGATCGCCTGGGCGAAGAACGTCATCGCCCAGCACCCGAGGACACCCGTCGTCCTCACGACCCATGAGCTCGTGTACGCCGACACCGCCGGCGAGGAGGCACGGCTCTCCGGCTTCGGGCAGCACCTGTGGGACGAGCTCATCGAGAGCCACGACCAGATCTTCCTCGCCCTGGGCGGACACTTCTGGCCGGCCGCCCGCACCGTCCGGACGAACGCCGCCGGCAACGACGTCCATCTGCACGTCACCAACTACCAGGACCGCTACTTCGGCGGCAGCGCGATGATCCGCCTCTACCGCTTCGACCTGTCCCGGAAAACCATCGACGTCTCCACGTTCTCCCCCTGGCTCCTCGCCAAGGAGAAGTCCGGCCGGCTCAACGCCCTGGAGCGGCGCGAGCTCGAACTCACCGACGCCGACAACTCCTTCTCCGTACCCGTCGACTTCGAGAAGCGCTTCGCCGGCTTCGCACCCCTCACCCCGCGCCGCCCCCGCCCCGCCGAGCGCATGCTGCTCCCCGGCACCGTCGCGTACTGGCGCTTCGACAGCGGCCGGCCCGACGGCTCCGCCGCGGACGAGGACCTCCGCGTCCGCGACCTCTCCGGCCACGGCAACGACCTGATCCGCACCGCCGTCCCCGGCAGCCCCGCCGACGCCCTGCGCTGGTCCGGCCGGCACCACCCCGACCAGCCCGGCCACGGCAGCCTCTTCCTCGACGGCTCGAAGCCCCCGCTGCGCGGCGCCTGTCTGCGCACCGTGCCGGGCGCGCCCCTCGACACCCAGACATTCCGGTCCGGTTGCACCATCGAGGCGTTCTTCATGCTGCCCGACGACTGGACGAGCTCCCGCAACGCCTGGTCGGCGCTGCTCAGCCGCCAGGGCACCCTCGGCGCGGCCGGGAAGACCGGCGACCCCGAGGAGCCCGTGGTCACCCTCTCCCTCTCCGACGGGCACGCCCTCCAGTGGGCCGCCGCGCCCCTCGACCAGAAGGGACTCGTCACGAACTGGAGCCATGAACTCCCGCTCGGCACCTGGTGGCACGCCGCCGTCGTCAACGACGGCCGCCGCACCACGATGTACGTCGACGGCTGCCCGGTCGCCCGCAACCCCGCCACCTCCACCCAGGGCCTGACCACCCTCGGACTGTCCTGGCTGCTCGGCGGCTACGAGTACGGCGGCAGGCTCGACCAGCTCTTCCGCGGCTGGATCGGCGACGTCCGCATCACCGGGCGCGCCCTGCCCACCGGCGCGTTCATGAACGCCTAGACGCACCGGTCCGCAGCGTCGTCGACGCGGGTAAGGACCCGGCCGGCGCAGGGGGCGCTCCCCGCCGGCCGGGTCCGTCACACCCCCGAGCGAAGGGCGAGACGTTCCTCACCCGCGTACACGTTCATGTCCGGGCCGCGCAGAAAGCCGACCAGCGTCAGCCCGGTCTCGGCCGCCAGGTCGACGGCCAGGGACGAGGGCGCGGAGACGGCCGCGAGCACCGGGATCCCCGCCATCACCGCCTTCTGCGCCAGTTCGAACGACGCACGGCCCGACACCAGCAGGATCGCCCGGGACAGCGGCAGCAGATCCTCGCGCAGTGCCCTGCCGACGAGCTTGTCGACGGCGTTGTGCCGGCCGACGTCCTCACGGACGTCGAGCAGTTCGCCGTCCTCCGAGAACAGCGCCGCCGCGTGCAGCCCGCCGGTCCGGTCGAAGACCCGCTGCGCGGCCCGGAGCCGGTCGGGGAGGCCGGACAGCAGCGCGGGCTCGACCCGGACCGGCGGAGTGTCGGCGATGGGGAAGCGGGTCGTGGTGCGTACCGCGTCGAGGCTGGCCTTGCCGCACAGGCCGCACGACGACGTCGTGTACACATGGCGTTCCAGGGTGATGTCCGGTACCGGAACACCCGGCGCGAGCTGCACGTCGACCACGTTGTACGTGTTCGTACCGTCGTCCTTGGCGCCCGCGCAGTACACGATCGACCGCACCTCGGCCGCAGAGCCGATCACGCCCTCGCTGACGAGGAACCCGGCCGCGAGTGCGAAGTCGTCGCCGGGCGTGCGCATGGTGATCGCCAGCGGCCGGCCGTTCAGCCGGATCTCCAGCGGCTCCTCGGCGACGAGTGTGTCCGGCCGGGCCGTCACCGCACCGTTCCTGATCCGGATGGTGCGGCGGCGCTCGGTGACCCGTCCCATGATGATCAGTCCCGATTCTGTACGTGGGCGAAGCCGAAGCGGCCCTTGATGCAGAGGTTGCCGTGGGTCACCGGGTTGTCGTGCGGCGAGGTGACCTTGACGATGTCATTGTCCTGCACGTGCAGGGTCACATTGCACCCCACACCGCAGTAGGCGCACACCGTCGTCGTCTCCGTCTGCGCCGACTCGTCCCAGGTACCCGCCGCACGCATGTCGAACTCGGACTTGAACGACAGCGCGCCGGTCGGGCACACCTCGATGCAGTTGCCGCAGTACACACACGCGGAGTCGGTGAGCGGGGCCGCGTGCTCGGTGGAGATCCGGGCGTCGAAGCCGCGGCCCGCGACGGCGATCGCGAAGGTGTTCTGCCACTGCTCGCCACAGGCGTCGACGCACTTGTAGCAGAGGATGCACTTGCCGTAGTCGCGCACGTACAGCTCGTTGTCGACCTTCGGGTCCTCCTCGACCCGGGCCGCGTCCGGGCCGAACCGGCCGGGCTCGGCCCCGTACTCCTCGATCCATCCGGCGACGCCGGGCGTCGTCGACATGTCGACCGAGGAGGCGAGCAGTTCCAGGACGACCTTGCGGCTGTGCCGGGTGCGCTCGCTGTCCGTGCGCACGCTCATGCCGGGCTCGGCACGGCGGGAGCAGGCAGGGGCGAGCGTCCGCGCGCCCTCGACCTCGACGACACACACCCGGCAGGCGTTCTTCGGCGTGAGCGTGTCGCCCTGGCACAGCGTCGGCACGTCCTTGCCCTCGGCCCGGCAGGCGTCGAGGATGGTGGACCCCTCCGGGGCCCTGACGGTCTCGCCGTCCAGGGTGAACTCGACGAGACGGCGCGGCAGTCCCAGCGGTACGGCGGTCATGCGTACGCCCCCAGACGGTCGATGGCGGACTCCACGGCGTTCCACGCGGTCTGCCCGAGACCGCAGATCGAGGCGTCCCGCATGGCACGGCCCACCTCCCGGAGCAGGGCGATGTCGTCGACGGCCGCCGCGCCCGTGCGGTCGGCGATCCGGCGCAGCGCCTCCTCCTGCCGGACGGTGCCCACCCGGCAGGGCACGCACTGCCCGCACGACTCGTCGCGGAAGAACTCCGCGATGCGCAGCAGGATCCGGGGAAGCTCGACCCGGTCGTCCAGGACGAGGACGACACCCGAGCCGAGGGTCGTGCCGGCCGCCCGGGTCCCCTCGAAGGTGAGGGGGATGTCCATCTCGTCGGGCCGTACGAAACCGCCGGCCGCGCCGCCGAGCAGCACGGCCCGCATCCGCTCCGGCTTCCCGGCGAGTTCGAGGAGGTCGCCGAGGGTGGCGCCGAACGGCAGCTCGTACACGCCGGGCCGCGACACGCTGCCCGAGACACAGAACAGTTTCGTCTCGGCGGCGGCGAAGGCCTCCGCCCCCCGGGTGAGGACCGGCAGGACGTTGACGAGCGTCTCGACGTTGTTCGCCGCGGTGGGCTTGCCGAACAGGCCCTTCTCCACCGGGAACGGGGGCTTGGAGCGCGGCTCGCCCCGGTACCCCTCGATCGAGTTGAACAGCGCGGTCTCCTCACCGCAGATGTACGCGCCCGCGCCGCGCCGGATCTCGATGTCGAAGGCGTAGCCCTGTCCGAGGACGTCGTCGCCGAGCAGGCCCCGGGCGCGAGCCTGGGTGAGGGCGTTCTCCAGCAGGCCGAGAGCCCGCGGATACTCGCCGCGCAGATACAGATAGCCCCGGTGCGCGCCCACCGCGTAGCCCGCGACGGTCATCGCCTCGACGACGGCGTACGGGTCGCCCTCCATGACCACGCGGTCCTTGAACGTGCCGGGTTCGGACTCGTCGGCGTTGCACACGAGATAGTGCGGGCCGTCGGGCTGGGAGGCGGTCGCCTGCCACTTGCGCCCGGTGGGAAACGCCGCCCCGCCCCGTCCGACCAGGCCCGACTCGGTCACCTCACGGATCACCGCGGCCGGCCCGAGCGCGAACGCCCGGCGCAGCGCCGTGTACCCGCCGTGCGCCCGGTAGTCGTCCAGGCTGTACGGGTCCACGGCCCCGACCCGGCGCAGCAGCACCAGCCCGTCCTGCCCGGCCTGCGGAACGGCGTCCGCGGCAACCGGCTCCGGGCCCGCGTCCGCGGGAGCGCGCGCCGCCTCCGCGACGGCCCCGGCGGCCGCGGGGGCGACGACGGCGGTCACCGGGGACTCGCCCGCGCGCACCACCAGTGCCGCCGGAGCCCGTTCGCACAACCCCAGGCAGGGGCTCCGCTCGAAGGACACCCCGGCCGCCTCCAGTCCCGCGCACACCCGGTCCGCGCCGCGGGCCGCGCACGCCAGGTCCGTACACGCGTGGACGACCGTCGTGGGGCGGGGCCGCAGGGAGAACATCGAGTAGAACGTCGCCACCCCGTAGGCCTCCGCCGGGGGCACCATGAGCCGGCGGCACAGATACGCCAGCGCCCCCTCGCTGATCCAGCCCACCCGGTCGTTCACCGCGTGCAGCCCCGGCAGCAGCAGATCGCGCCGCTCCCGCGCCGCGTGGCCGCCGCGCGCCCATCGCAGGTCCTTCTCGCTGCGGCCGGAGCCGTCGCTGCCGGGGCCCGCGTCCCACGCCGAGACGGGCGGCCCGAGCAGCGTGTCCACCGCGGCCCGTTCCTCGTCGGTCGGCCTGCTGTCGCCGAAGTGCAGATCCACGGTGCCTCAGCTCCCCACCCGCAGCTTCTCGATCCGTATCGCCGAGGCCTTGAACTCGGCCGTGCCCGCGATCGGGCAGTTCGCCTCGATCGTCAGCTGGTTGGTGTCGACCTCGTCGGGAAAGTGCATCGTCATGAAGGCGAGCCCGGGCCGCAGCGCGGTGTCCACCCACACCGGTGCCACCACCGAACCGCGCCGCGAGGTCACCTTGACCCGCTCGCCGACGACGACGCCGTAGCGCTCCGCGTCCTCCGGGCACAGCTCCACGTACTCGCCGCGCCGCAGCGGTGAGGCGAAACTCCCGCTCTGCACCCCGGTGTTGTACGAGTCGAGCCGGCGTCCCGTCGTCAGCCGGATCGGATAGCGCTCATCGGTCAGATCCACCGGCGGATCGTGCTCGACGAGCCCGAACGGCGCGCGCCGGCCCCGAGCGGCCGGGTCCGCCTCCCACAGCCGTCCGTGCAGGAAGCTCGACGGCAGCCGTTCGAGGTCGGGGCAGGGCCACTGCAGGCCCTGGTGTTCCTCCAGCCGTTCGTAGGTCATCCCGAAGTGGTCGGGGGACAGGGCCCGCAGTTCGTTCCACACGGCCTCGGCGCCGGCGAACTTCCAGTCGTGACCGAGCCGATGTGCCATGTCACACAGGATGTCGATGTCCTCGCGTGCCTCGCCCGGAGCAGTCACCGCCGCCCGCACCCGCTGGACACGCCGTTCGCTGTTGGTGGTGGTCCCGTCGGTCTCCGCCCAGGCGGCGGTCGCCGGCAGCACCACGTCCGCCATCTCCGCCGTCCTGGTCAGGAAGATGTCCTGGACGACGAGATGGTCGAGGGCGGCGAGGCGGCGGATCGCCTGTTCGCTGTCGGCCTCGGACTGGGCCGGGTTCTCGCCGATGCAGTAGACCGCCCGCAGCCCGCCCTCCTCCATCGCCTCGAACATGTCGGTGAGTGTCAATCCGTACCGTGGCTGGATGGCCGTGTCCCAGGCGGTCTCGAACTTCGCCCGGTGGGCCGGGTCGAGGATGTCCTGGAAGCCGGGCAGCCGGTTGGGGATCGCACCCATGTCACCGCCGCCCTGCACGTTGTTCTGCCCGCGCAGCGGCTGCACCCCGGAGCCGTAGCGGCCCACGTGCCCGGTGAGCAGGGCCAGGTTGATGAGCGCGCGGACGTTGTCGGTGCCGTTGTGGTGCTCGGTGATGCCCAGGGTCCAGCACAGCTGGGCCCGTTCGGCCCGGGCGTAGGCGTGGGCCAGTTCCCGGATCGCCGCGGCGGGGACCCCGGTGACTTTCTGGGCCGCGGTCAGGGTCCAGGGCTGGACCAGTGCCGCGTACTCCTCGAACCCGGTCGTGGCGCGCTCCACGAAGGCCCGGTTGACCAGCTCCGCGTGGATGATCTCGCGGCCGACGGCGTGCGCGAGCGGGATGTCCGTGCCGACGTCGAGGCCCAGCCAGCTCTCGGCCCAGGCGGCGGTGGAGGTGCGGCGCGGATCGACCGCGTACATCCGCGCCCCGTTGTGTATCCCGCGCAGCACGTGCTGGAAGAAGATCGGGTGCGCGAAGCGGGCGTTGGAGCCCCACATCACGATGACGTCGGTGTGTTCCACCTCCGCGTAGGAGGAGGTGCCGCCGCCGGAGCCGAAGGCGGCGGAGAGTCCGGCGACGCTCGGGGCGTGGCAGGTCCGGTTGCAGGAGTCGACGTTGTTGGTGCCCATCACCACGCGGGTGAACTTCTGCGCCACGTAGTTCATCTCGTTGGTGGCGCGTGCGCAGGAGAGCATGGCGAAGGAGTCGGGACCGTGCTCCTGGCGGGTCCGGCGGAAGCCGTCCGCCGCCCGGTCCAGTGCCTCCTCCCAACTCGCCCTGCGCAGCGGGCCGTTCTTCGTGTCACGGACGAGCGGATGGGTGAGCCGGGTGTAGTTCTGTTTCGTTCGCTCTCGCTTCTTCACGCTGCGCTCCTCGTCGCCAGCAGGTCCGAGATGGCGGCCACCGTGCGCAGGGTGGGCACCGGCACCGCGGTGATCCCGGCGAGTTCCACGACGGCGGCGAGCAGTACGTCGAGCTCCAGGGGTTTGCCCTTCTCCAGGTCCTGGAGCGTGGAGGTGCGGTGGTCGCCCACCCGCTCGGCGCCCGCGAGGCGCCGCTCGACGGAGATGGCGGGCCGGCAGCCGAGGGCCGCGGCGACCTGCAGCGTCTCGGTCATCATCTGTTCGATGACCTCGCGGGTGGTGCGGTGCCGGCACATCTCCCGCATCGTCGCCCGGGTGAGGGCGCTGATCGGGTTGAAGGAGATGTTGCCGAGCAGTTTGATCCAGATGTCGTTGCGCAGGTCCGGTTCCACCGGGCACTTCAGGCCGCCGGCCCGCATCGCCTCGCTGAACTCCCGGCAGCGCCCGGACAGGGAGCGGTCCGGCTCGCCGACCGAGAAGCGGGTGCCTTCGAGATGGCGGACAACCCCCGGGCCCGCCAGCTCGGTCGCCGCGTACACGACGCAGCCGACGGCCCGTTCGGGGGCGAGGACGGCGCTGACCGTCCCGCCCGGGTCGACGCTTTCGATGCGCTGTCCGTCGTAGGGGCCGCCGTGCCGGTGGAAGTACCACCAGGGGATGCCGTTCTGGGCGGCGACGATCGTGGTGCCGTCCTTCAGCAGCGGCTCGATCAGCGGCCCGCACGCCGCGTACGAGTTGGCCTTCAGGCCCAGGAACACATGGTCGACCGGGCCGATGTCGGCCGGCCGGTCCGTGGCGTGGACGCGCGCGGTGTGGTCGCCGCGCGGGCTGAGCACGCGGACGCCGTGCTGCTTCATGGCCGCCAGATGCGGGCCGCGGGCGATGAGATGGACGTCGGCTCCGGCGCGCGTCAGCGCGGCTCCGACGTAGGCGCCGATCGCACCGGCGCCGACGACTGCGACTTTCACGTGAGGCTCTCCGTTCGGTCGAGGGAACCGAGAAACGGGGCGACAGAGACAGGCTGAACGGTGTCGAACTGTGTCGACGATATATTGTCTACAGTATGGATTTGCCGCCGACAAGGCGTGTGGCAGCGTGGAGAGGACAGCCCGTCGGACGACAGGAGCCAGTGATGGCCGGGGAGATCTCGTTCTTCGAACTCGGGGTGGACGATCCCGTGAAGGCCCGTACCTTCTACGGGAACCTCTTCGGCTGGACCTTCGAGGAGGTGCCCACCGGAACCGGCTTCGCGATCACCACACCCTCCGTCCCCGGCGGAGTCCACGGCGCCGACGCCGAGGCCACTCCGTACCTCTTCTTCAAGGTCGACGATCTTGAGGAAGCCCTGGAACGGATCGTCGAACTGGGCGGTACGGTCGAGGGCCCCGACACCGAGGGCGAGGAGAGCGTCGCGCGCTTCGGCCGCTTCCGCTTCTGCCGTGACGACCAGGGCTCGCCGTTCGGGGTGCACCAGCCCCCGGCGAGCTGAGCGGACCCTTCCGGGCAGGAGGCGCCGGCGCGATGATCGCCGCCTCCAGACCGAGGCGCTGACCGGAAGCTCCAAGACGAGAGGGTGAATCCTGTCGGTTCGGCCGCCCTGCTACCCACCGGTCGCTGACGAGACTGGACAGCTCCTGATCTCGACAGCAAGGGGGGTGCCCGGGCATGACCGGCACTCGTATCGCCGCGCTCGGGCACTACCAGCCCGCCAAGGTGCTCACGAACGACGAGCTGGCGGCGAGGGTCGACACCAGCGACGAATGGATCACCAGCCGGGTCGGCATCAGGACCCGCCATGTCGCGGGCCCCACCGAACCGGTGGACGAACTGGCCGCCCATGCCGCCGCGAAGGCCCTCGCCGCCGCCGGGCTGACGCCCGCCGACATCGACCTCGTGCTCGTCGCCACCTCCACCGCCATCGACCGCTCCCCGAACACCGCGGCCCGGGTCGCCGCCCGGCTCGGCATGGGATCCCCCGCGGTCATGGACCTCAACGTCGTCTGCGCGGGGTTCACCCACGCCCTCGCCACCGCCGACCACGCCGTACGCGCCGGCTCCGCCACCCGCGCGCTCGTCATCGGCGCCGACAAGATGACCGACGTCACCGACTGGAGCGACCGCACCACCTGCGTCCTCGTCGGCGACGGGGCCGGTGCCGCGGTCGTGGAGGCGTGCGACGACCACGAGGCGGGCATCGGGCCCGTGCTGTGGGGCTCCGTCCCGGAGATGGGGAACGCCGTACGGATCGAGGGCACCCCGCCCCGCTTCGCCCAGGAGGGCCAGGCCGTCTACCGCTGGGCCACCACCCAGCTCCCGCCGATCGCCCGCCAGGTCTGCGAGCGGGCCGGAATCACCCCCGAGGACCTCGCCGCCGTCGTCCTGCACCAGGCCAATCTGCGGATCATCGAGCCCGTCGCCCGCCGGATCGGCGCGGTGAACGCGGTCGTCGCCCGCGACGTCGTGGAATCCGGCAACACCTCGGCCGCCTCGATCCCCATGGCCCTGTCCAAGCTCGTCGAACGCGGCGATGTCGCTCCCGGCGCGCCCGCGCTGCTCTTCGGCTTCGGCGGGAATCTGTCCTACGCGGGACAGGTGATCCGCTGCCCCTGAGGGAATGCGCTCGGTAGACTGTAGACGATAACCAATTGGTGTCGTAGCTCCGAGGACAGAGGGGGACCCGATGTTGTCCGCAGGACTGCCGCAGGGCGCCGTGCCCAGGCTGGAGCGGCCCGGCCCGCTGCGCGAGCGCGTCTACGAGGCGCTGCTCGAGCTCATCACCACCCGCGCACTGCAGCCCGGCCAGCATCTCGTCGAGAGCGAACTCGCAGGTCACCTCGGTGTGTCCCGGCAGCCCGTACGGGAGGCGCTGCAGCGGCTCAACACCGAGGGATGGGTCGATCTGCGCCCCGCCCAGGGCGCGTTCGTCCATGAGCCCACCGAGGAGGAGGCCGACCAGCTGCTGTCGGTCCGTACCCTCCTGGAGGCCGAGGCCGCCCGGCTCGCCGCCGCCAACTCCGGCTCGGCCGGCATCGCGGCACTCGAAGAGCTCTGCGCCAAGGGAGAGCGGGCCGTCGCCGACGACGACGTGGACCTGGCGGTGTCGACCAACGCCGCCTTCCACGCCAAGGTGATGGAACTCGCCGGCAATGTCGTGCTCGCCGAACTGGCCGGCCAGGTCGACCGGCGCGTCCGCTGGTACTACACCCCCGTCGCCCGGCAGCGCGGCAAGCAGTCCTGGATCGAGCACCGGGAGCTGATCGCCGCCATCTCGGCACGCGACGAGCAGCGCGCCACCGAGGTCATGCGGGCCCACACCGAACACACCCGCAGGACCTACCACCAGCGCGAGGCCTGAGGCCCGCCCGCCCCACGGCCCGCGGCGGCGCCGGAGCGGGCCGGCTGAAGGTGCGCTCCCGGGCGGCCGGGGCGCATCCTTACTGTGTGACCTGGTACGGCGCGGCCAGGCCCGGCACGCGCACGGAGCGCGGGCCGCAGAGCGGGACGAGCGGCGGCGCGGTCCACAACCTGGACGAGCTCGGCCTGGTGCTCGCCGAGGCCGCGGTCAAGGCGATCGGCGCCGTGGGCGGCTACGCCGGTGGGGTGTACCTGCGCTCGAAGGCCTCGAACCTGCTGCGGCTCGCCGTGCTCGTCGGACTGCCCGGCGAACTGATGCGACCGTGGTGGCGCATGCATGTGAACCGGCCCTTCCCGGTGGCCGAGTGCCATCGCAGGTCCCAGCCCATCCACCTCGCCGACGGCGAGGAGGCCATGCAGCGCTTCCCGCAACTCATGGCCGGCCTGCCCTTCCCGTTCGGCTCGCTCTACGCCCCGGTCACCTGCGGCGACGATCGATTCGGGGTACTCGTGGCGCTGCGCCCCGCCACCCCGGGGCAGCCGGTCGGCGAAGCCGACCGCCGCCGCATCACCGACGCGGGCCTGCGGCTCGGCGCCGACCTCGGCGAACTCCAGGACACCGGCACCCCCGTGCTGTGGGAGTGGGAGCCGGTCGTCGTCCACGCTCCCGACGCCCAGACCCCCGGAACCGCCGTCCGCCCCGTACGGATCGGCAGGTTCGACTGGGACCTCGGCAGCGGATCGCTCACCGCCGACGAGGAACTCTGCGCCATCCTCGGCATCGACTCCCCGGGATTCACCGGCACCATCGACGCACTCGCCGAGAGCGTCGTGCCCGAGGACGCGTACCAGCTGTGGGCCATGGCCCGCGAAGCGGCCCGGCACGAACGGCCGGTCGTGCGCCGGATACGGCTGCACCACCTCGAAGGCCCGCCGCTCCTGGTGGAACTGGCGGGCCGTCCCGCGCACCAGCCCTCCGGCACCGCGGCGTGCCGGATCACCGGATCACTCATCGACCTCGGCGCCGGAATGATCGCTGGAGAGGCCGGGGACCGTCTTCCCGACGGCCTCTTCGCCCTCGACCGGGCCTGCCGCATCACCTATGTCAATCGCGTCGCCGAGAAGCTGATCGGCACCAACCGCCACGATCTCGTCGGCCGGGTGCTGTGGGAAGCCGTGCCCTGGCTCGACTCGCCCGCCTACGCGGACTACTACCGGGCGGCGCTGCTCTCCCACTCCGCCGTCGAGTTCCAGGCCGGCCGGGGCCAGGACGACTGGTTCACGCTCACCCTCTTCCCCGGCCACCAGGGCGTGACCGGCACGGTCGTCGCCGCCGAACGCCCCGACTACACCCCGGGTTCCGTCAGCCACCCGGGTGCGGGCATCGGCACCTTCGCCTCGCCCGCCGACCGGGCCAGCGCCCTGTACCGGCCGGTCGCCCTGGCCATCGCCCTGACGGAGGCCGTCACCGCCCGCCAGGTCTCCGCGGTCGTCACCGAGGAACTGCTGCCCGCGTTCGGCGGCCGGCAACTGGCCATCTACGTCCTGCACGAACGCCATCTCTATCTGGCCTGGGAGACCGGCTTCCCGGCCGGCTTCCTCGAACCCTTCGACGGCGTGGGCCTGGACGCGCGCATTCCCGGCGTCGAAACCCTCACCACCGGCCGCCCGATCTTCTTCGAGTCCATGGACACACTGGCCGCCGCCTACCCCGGGCTCGCGATCGACGCCTCCGTCGGTGCCCGGGCCTTCCTGCCGCTCATCGCCTCCGGCCGCCCCGTCGGCTCCTGCATCCTCGGCTTCGACCACCCGCGCGGCTTCGCACCCGAGGAACGCACCGTCCTCACCGCCCTCGCCGGACTCATCGCCCAGGCCCTCGAACGCGCACAGCGCTACGACAGCGAATCCGCCCTGGCCCGCGGCCTCCAGGACGCCCTCCTCCCGCACCGGCTGCCCGTCATCAGGAACGTGGAGACCGCCGGCCGCTACCTCCCCGGCACCCAGGGCATGGACGTCGGCGGCGACTGGTACGACGTCATCGAGACCGACCGCGGGCTCGCCCTCGTCATCGGCGACGTCCAGGGCCACGGGGTGTCCGCCGCCGCCATCATGGGGCAACTGCGCAGCGCCGTACGGGCGTTCGCCCTGGCCGGCCGGGAGCCCGACGAGGTCATGTCCGGGACCAACCGGCTGCTCATCGACCTCGACCCGGCACAGTTCGCCACCTGCTGCTACGTACGGCTCGACCCGGCGACCGGCGCGGCCCAGGCCGTGCGCGCCGGACACCCGCAGCCGCTGCTGCGCAGACCGGGCGGCAGGACCGAGGTGCTGGACCTCCCCGGCGGCATCGTCCTCGGCGTCGACCCGGAGGAGGCGTATCCCGTCTCCGAACTCACCCTGGAGCCCGGGGCGGTGCTGGCCCTCTACACCGACGGGCTCATCGAGGAGGCGGGCACCGACATCGACGCCGGGATCGAGCGGCTGCGCTCCACCCTCTCCAGGGTCAGCGGGATCACCATCGCCGACACCGCCGACCGCCTCATCCGTGAGGCGCGGCACGCCAAGGACCGGCCCGACGACATCGCGCTGCTGCTCACCGCCCGCTGGACCGGGCGGGAGGCCGGCCGGACCCTGGCAGACCCGGGCGGATCCTGACGGCCCGGCGCAGGAGCGAGGGCCCGGCGAACGAACGACGGCGCTTCTCCGGAGCGACGGCGCGGCGCAGGAGCGGCGGCCCGGCGCAGGAACGACGGCGCTCCTCCGGAACCGCGGCCACCTCAGGGGCGCGGTCTCACATACGGAACGCGGCCGCACCCCGGAAGGCGTCGGCGTGCGCCTGCGCCCACTGCGCGAACGTCCGCGGCGGGCGGCCCGTCAGATCGCCGACGGCCGGCAGCACCGGCGACTCGTCCAGCGTCCCCTCGGCGAAGAAGCCGAAGAACGCGTCGACGTACTCGACCGGCATCCGGGCCTCCATCACGGCCCGTGCCTCCTCGTCCGACAGCGCCTCGAAGCGCAGCGTCCGGCCGAGCACCTCGCCGAGGATCCGCGCCCGGTCGGCGGGCAGCAGCGCCTCAGGACCGGACAGCGTGTAGGCCCGGCCCTCGTGACCGGACCCCGTCAGCGCGAGAGCAGCGACGGCGGCGATGTCGCGGGGGTCGACGACGGCGCTGCGGGCACCGGCGAACGGGGCGCGCACGGTGTCGCTCCCGGCGCGCAGCGCCTCCGCCCACTCCAGGGTGTTCGACATGAACGAGAACGGGCGCAGAAACGTCCACGGCAGTCCCGACTCCCTGACCGCCGACTCCGCCTCGGTCATGTAGCGGGTCACGGCGTTCGACGTGTCACCGTCGGGCACCGAGGCGCCGGACAGCAGCACGACCCGCTCGACCCCGGCCGCGCGCATGGCGGCGAGCGACTCATGCGCCTGCTGGTGGCCGGGCATCATGAAGACGGCCCGTACGCCGTCGAGCGCGGCCGCCACCGAATCGGCGCTGTTCAGATCCCCTGACACTCCCTCAGCGCCCGTGGGCAGATCCGCCGAGGCCGCGGACCGGCTGAACGCCCGCACCGGTGCTCCCGCCCGGGCCAGCGCGCTCACCAGCTCGGAGCCGACATGGCCCGTGGCGCCGGTCACCAGAATCATGCGGGTTCCCTCCACCTGCGGCCGGGCACTCCCACCCAGTCTCACGCCGGGCCGTGGCGCCCGCCACCCGGTGCCATCGGAGCGGCCGCCCCGGCGTGCCCGGCGCGGCGTGCGGGGAGCGGCCGGGCGGGGCACGCTGGTCCTGGGGCTGCCGGCCGCCCGGCGCAGGGCCGTGGAGGAAGGGGAGCTGCGATGTTCGCGAGACTGAGCAGGTACCAGGGGTCGCCCGTCCCCGCCGAGGGCGATCTGTCGGCGCATGCGGAAGCGGTCGTCAAGCGGATACGGGGACTTCCCGGGTTCCTCGGCGTGTACTACTTCGTCGAGCGGGCGACCGGCAAGGCCGTGTCGCTGACCCTGTGGGAGGACGAGCAGACCATGCAGGCGAGCGAGGAGCGGGCCGACCGGATCCGGGTGGAGACCGCACACAGGGAAGGCCAGCGCATCGTCTCCGTCGAGCGCTACGAAGTGGGGTTCAGCCACCTCGTCCCCTGAGCCGGTGCCGGGCCGTCAGCGCCTGCCCTCCCACGGCTTTGTCCTGGGTGTGGAGAAAGTTGTAGTGGATTGCTGCTCAACTTCTTCCCACTCGGGGAAAGCGCTGCTAGGTTCCCCTCGAAAGCCCGACGGAAGCGGCTGACTGGGGTTCCCCATGCAGATGTTCAGGGGAGGGAGGGGCGCGTGAGACGCATGACGGCTCGACCGGCCAACGCGCACCAGGCGCGACTTCTGCGGCTGTTGCGTGACGGCGGTCCCAACTCCCGTGCCCAGCTGGGCGATCAGGTCGACCTCTCCCGTTCCAAGCTCGCCGTCGAGGTCGACCGGCTGCTCGAGACCGGGCTGGTCGTCGCGGACGGTCTCGCCGCCTCCCGTGGCGGCCGCCGTTCGCACAACATCCGGCTCGCCCCGAACCTGCGCTTCCTCGGCGTCGACATCGGAGCCACCTCCGTCGATGTCGCCGTCACCAATGCCGAACTGGAGGTCCTCGGCCACCTCAACCACCCGATGGACGTCCGCGAAGGCCCGGTCGCCGTCTTCGAGCAGGTCCTCGCCATGGCCGCCAAGCTGAAGGCCTCCGGCCTCGCCGAGGGCTTCGACGGCGCGGGCATCGGCGTACCGGGACCCGTCCGCTACCCCGAAGGCGTCCCCGTCGCTCCACCGATCATGCCCGGCTGGGACGGCTTCCCGGTCCGCGAGGCACTCAGCCAGGAACTCGGCTGCCCGGTCATGGTCGACAACGACGTGAACCTGATGGCGATGGGGGAGCAGCACGCGGGCGTCGCACGCTCCGTCGGCGACTTCCTCTGCATCAAGATCGGTACGGGTATCGGCTGCGGCATCGTCGTCGGCGGCGAGGTCTACCGGGGTACGACCGGCAGCGCCGGCGACATCGGCCACATCCAGGTCGAGGCCGGCGGACGTCCCTGCGCCTGCGGCAACAAGGGCTGCCTGGAAGCCCACTTCAGCGGTGCCGCGCTCGCCCGCGACGCCGAGGACGCGGCCCGCACCGGACGGTCGCCGGAGCTCGCCGCACGGCTGGACACGGCGGGCAGGCTCACCGCCGCCGACGTCGCCACGGCGGCCGCGGCCGGCGACTCCACCTCACTCGACCTGATCCGCGAGGGCGGCAACCGGGTCGGCCAGGTCATCGCCGGACTCGTCAGCTTCTTCAACCCGGGCCTCGTGGTGATCGGCGGCGGGGTCACCGGACTCGGCCACACCCTGCTCGCCAGCGTCCGCACCCAGGTCTACCGGCAGTCACTGCCGCTGGCCACCGGCAATCTCCCCATCGTGCTGGGCGAACTGGGCCCCACCGCCGGCGTCATCGGCGCGGCCCGCCTCATCAGCGACCACCTGTTCTCCCCCGCCTGATCAACACCGGCGGCCCATGGCCGTCCGTTCCGCACGGGGCTCCGGACGAAGGCCCGGGGAAGGAACGGACGGGCACGAGCCACCCGGGATCCCGCACCTGACGGCACCACCGTCCCGTCACCTGACGGCACCACCCGCACCGCGCACTGGTCATCAGCCCTGCTCGCTCACCGGCCGCACCCGCCGAGGGGATCCGCCATGGCACCAGAACCACCCGCACCCCCCGCACCACCCCTGCTCACCATGTCCGGCATCACCAAGTCCTTCCCCGGCGTCCGTGCCCTCGACGGGGTGGACCTGGACGTCCAGGCCGGCGAGGTCCACTGCCTCCTCGGCCAGAACGGTGCCGGGAAGTCCACCCTCATCAAGGTGCTCGCCGGAGCCCACCAGCCCGACGACGGACAGATCACCTGGCGCGGCGAACCCGTCGCGCTGAAGTCGCCCATCGCCGCCATGCGCCTCGGCATCGCCACCATCTACCAGGAACTCGACCTGGTGGAGGGCCTGTCGGTCGCCGAGAACGTGTTCCTCGGCCATGAGCCGACCGCCGCCGGGTTCGTCGTCCGCGGCCGGGAGGCCCGGCAGGCCACCACCGCGCTCCTGCGCCGCCTCGGCCACCCCGAGATCGATCCCGCCCGCCCGGTCGGCCGACTCTCCGCCGCCCAGCAGCAGATCGTCTCCATGGCCCGCGCGCTCTCCCACGACGTACGCCTCATCGTCATGGACGAGCCGTCCGCCGCCCTCGACCCCGACGAGACCGACAACCTCTTCCGTATCGTCGCCGGCCTCACCGCCGCAGGCGTCGCCGTCGTCTACATCTCCCACCGGCTGGAGGAGATCCGCCGCATCGGCGACCGCGTCACCGTCCTCAAGGACGGCCGGGCCGTGGCCGGCGGACTGCCCGCCAAGGAGACCCCCACGCGGGACATCGTTGCCATGATGACCGGCCGCAACGTCGAGTACGTCTTCCCCGACCGGCCCACCGCCCCGGCCGGCGGCGCCCCCGTCCTCCGGGTCGAAGGGCTCGCCCGGGACGGCGAGTTCGCGCCCGTCGACCTGGAGCTGCGCCCGGGGGAGATCGTCGGACTCGCCGGTCTCGTCGGCTCGGGACGCTCCGAGATCCTGGAGACCATCTTCGGAGCCCGCCGGCCCACCGCGGGCCGGGTCAGTGTCGACGGCCACGCACTCAAACCCGGCAGCGTACGCTCCGCCGTCCGTGCCGGACTCGGACTCGCACCCGAGGAACGCAAGGCCCAGGGCCTGCTGATGCTGGAATCCGTCACCCGCAACGTGTCGGTGTCCTCCCTCTCCCGCTTCTCCCGCGGCGGCTGGCTCGACCGCGGCGCCGAGCGCCGGGCCGCACAGCGGGCCACCCGGGAGCTGTCGCTGCGCCCCGACAACCCCGACGCCCGTATCCGCACCCTCTCCGGCGGCAACCAGCAGAAGGCGGTCCTCGCCCGCTGGCTGCTGCGCGGCTGCCGTGTCCTGCTGCTGGACGAGCCGACCCGCGGCGTCGACGTCGGCGCCCGCGCCGAGCTGTACGCGGTGATCCGCCGGCTCGCCGACGAAGGGCTCGCCGTCCTCCTCGTCTCCAGCGAGGTGCCCGAAGTACTGGGCCTCGCCGACCGGGTGCTGGTGCTCCGCGAAGGCCGTGTCGTGCACACGGCGCCCGCCGGGGAGCTGGACGAGCACCGTGTACTCGACCTTGTCATGGAAGGGAGCCCGAGCTCATGACGCAGCCCGCCTCCGAGGCCCCGCAGGCACCGCCGCAGGCCCCGGCCACGTCCCCGGCCGCCAAGGGCGGCCGGCCGGCCCTGGGACTGCGCGCCGACATCCGCAACCTGTCGCTGCTCGGCGTCCTCGCCGTGCTCGTCGCGGTCGGCGGCATCACCAAGCCCGACACCTTCCTGGACACCTCCAACCTCCAGCTGGTGCTCACCCAGGCGTCCGTCATCGGCGTCGTCACCGTCGGCATGACCTTCGTCATCACCAGCGGCGGCATCGATCTCTCCGTCGGCGCGATCGTGGCCCTGGCGTCGGTGTGGGCGACGACCCTCGCCACCCAGGAGTACGGCTTCGCGGGCATCCTCTTCACCGCGCTGATCGTCGGCGTCGGCTGCGGCCTGGTGAACGGTCTGCTCATCGCCTACGGCGGCATGGTGCCGTTCATCGCGACCCTCGCCATGCTCGCCTCGGCGCGCGGTCTCGCCCTGCAGATCACCGACGGCAAGACGCAGATCGTGAGCGTGCAGCCGGTGCTCGACCTCGGCGTCCCCGACTCCTATCTGCTCGGCATCCCTCCGCTGGTGCTGGTCTTCGCCGCCGTCACCGTCGTCGGCTGGCTGGTGCTGAACCGGACCACGTTCGGACGCCGCACCGTCGCCGTCGGCGGCAACGCGGAGGCGGCCCGGCTCGCCGGGATCGACGTACGCCGCCAGCGGCTCTACCTGTATCTGCTCTCCGGGCTGTGCTGCGGCATCGCGGCCTTCCTGCTGATCATCCTGTCGGGCTCCGGCCAGAACACCAACGGCAATCTGTACGAGCTCGACGCCATCGCCGCCGCGATCATCGGCGGCACCCTGCTCAGCGGCGGCCGCGGCACCATCGTCGGCTCCGTCCTCGGTGTCCTCGTCTTCACCACCATCACCAACATCTTCGCTCTCAACAATCTGGAGAGCGCCGTCCAGCAGATCGCCAAGGGAGCGATCATCGTGGCCGCCGTCCTGGTCCAGCGCAGCACCTTGCGCAACGGCGAGGCATGACACGGCACATGTGACACCGGGCGTGTGACATTGCGCCCGTGACACCGCGCTCGTGCCGTTGCGTACGTGCCATCGCGTACGTGACACCTCGCACCTTTCGCCCTCGCACTCTTCCTCCTCTCACCCCGCCCCGCACGCCCGATCACGCCTGGCCCGAAAGGGGTCCATCGCCATGCCAGAAATCCCGGCCACCAGCCGCAGAGGACTGCTGTTCGGCACCGCCGCCGTCTCCGCCGGCGCCCTCCTCACCGCCTGCACCAGCAACGAGCCGAAGAAGAGCGACACGGCCACCAACAACGTCCCGGCCGCCGACGACAAGCCCGGAAAGGCCGTCACCATCGGCTTCGCCGGACCGCAGGCCGACCACGGCTGGCTCAACGCGATCAACGAGAACGCCAAGGAGCGCGCCAAGAAGTACTCCGAGGTGACCCTGGAGATCACCGAGGGCTCGAACGACACCGCCGCCCAGATCGGCCAGATCCAGACGCTGATCAACAAGAAGGTCGACGTCCTGGTGATCCTGCCGGCCGACGGCAAGGCCCTCACCCAGGTCGGCCTCCAGGCCATGAAGGCCGGCATCCCGGTGATCAACCTGGACCGGATCTTCGCCTCCCCGCAGGCGTACCGCTGCTGGATCGGCGGCGACAACTACGGCATGGGCCTCAACGCGGGCCGCTTCATCGGCGAGCAGCTCAAGGACAAGCCGAACGCCAAGGTCATCGAGCTCGCCGGAATGGACAACCTGGAGCTCACCAAGCAGCGCACCCAGGGCTTCGACGACGCCCTGAAGAACTACCCCAACATCAAGAAGGTCGCCCGCCAGGCGGCCGAGTTCACCGTCGAGTCCGGCCAGGCCAAGATGGCCCAGCTGCTCCAGGCGCAGAAGCAGTTCGACGCGCTGTGGAACCACGACGACGACCAGGGCGTGGGTGCCCTGCGCGCCATCCAGCAGGCCGGCCGGGACGACTTCCTCATGGTCGGCGGCGCCGGCGCCAAGTCCGCGATGGACGCCATCAAGGCCGACAACAGCGTGCTGAAGGCAACGGTCCTCTACCCGCCGACGATGGCCGCCTCCGCCATCGACCTGGCCCGCGCCCTCGGCCAGGCCAAGGGCGTCAGCGGCATGGCGGAGCTGGAGATCCCCGCCTCCATCACCCTCTACTCGGCCGTCGTCACCAAGGACAACGTCGACCAGTACCTGCCCACGGGCTTCAACTGATCGGCCCGCCCGCCCCCACCGCGCAACCGACGAGGAGGAATCCGTATGGCCGGTAAGGAACAGAGGGACATCGAGGCCGGGCCGCCCCCGCCCGTGGAGCCGGCACTCGGCGTCGGCATGGTCGGATACGCGTTCATGGGCGCCGCCCACTCACAGGGCTGGCGCACCGTGGGCCGGGTCTTCGACCTGCCGCTGCGCCCGGTCCTCGCCGCGATCGGCGGCCGTGACGCGGCCGCCGTCCGGGCCGCCGCCGACCGGCACGGCTGGGCGGCGGCGGAGACCGACTGGCGAGCCCTCATCGCCCGGGACGATGTGCAGGTGGTCGACATCTGCACCCCGGGCGACAGCCATGCGGAGATCGCCGTCGCGGCGCTGGAGGCGGGCAAGCACGTCCTGTGCGAGAAGCCGCTGGCCAATTCGGTCGCCGAGGCCGAGGCGATGGTCGCCGCGGCCGAGGCGGCCGCCGCCCGCGGGCAGGTCGCCATGGTCGGCTTCAACTACCGGCGGCTGCCCGCGATCGCGTACGCCCGCCGGCTGATCGCCGACGGCCGGCTCGGTGCGCTGCGCCACGTACGGATCACCTATCTGCAGGACTGGCTCGTCGACCCGGACTTCCCGCTGACCTGGCGGCTGGAGCGCGAGCACGCGGGATCGGGGGCGCTCGGCGACCTGGGGGCGCACGCCGTGGACCTCGCGCAGTACCTGACGGGGGAGCAGCTGGTGGGGGTCTCCGCGCTCACCGAGACCTTCGTACGGGAGCGGCCGCTGCTCGCCGGGGCCTCCACGGGGCTCTCGGCGAGCGGGGCGACCGGGCGCGGTCAGGTCACCGTGGACGACGCGGCCCTGTTCACCGGACGGCTCGCCTCCGGGGCGCTGGCCTCCTTCGAGGCGACCAGGATGGCGGCGGGCCGCAAGAACGCCCTGCGGCTGGAGATCAACGGTGAGCGCGGCTCGCTCGCCTTCGACCTGGAGCGGCTCAACGAGCTGTCCTTCCACGACCACACCGAGCCCGCGGTGTCGGCCGGCTTCCGGCGGATCCTCGTCACGGAGCCGGACCACCCCTATCTGGAGGCGTGGTGGCCGCCCGGTCACGCCCTCGGCTACGAGCACACCTTCGTGCACCAGGCCCGTGACCTGGTGCGGGCCATCGCCGCGGGCACCACCGCGCCCGCGCCGTCGTTCGCCGACGGACTGCAGGTGCAGCGGGTACTCGCGGCGGTGGAGGAGAGCGCCGAGAAGAACGCCGTCTACACACCCGTTCCCGTCTGAGGAGGTCCTCGACGTGCCACGTCCCTTCACTCTCTTCACCGGCCAGTGGGCCGATCTGCCGCTGGAGGAGGTCTGCCGGCTCGCCCGTGACTTCGGCTACGACGGGCTGGAACTCGCCTGCTGGGGTGACCATTTCGAGGTCGACAAGGCCCTCGCCGACCCCTCGTACCTGGACGGGCGGCGGGCGCTGCTCGACAAGTACGGGCTGAAGTGCTGGGCGATCTCCAACCACCTCGTCGGCCAGGCCGTCTGCGACAACCCGATCGACGAGCGGCACCAGGCCATCGTGCCCGCGAGGATCTGGGGCGACGGCGAGCCCGAGGGCGTACGGCAGCGGGCCGCGTGCGAGCTGCAGGACACCGCGCGGGCCGCGGCCGCCTTCGGGGTGCGCACCGTCATCGGCTTCACCGGCTCCTCGATCTGGCATCTCGTCGCCATGTTCCCCCCGGTGCCGGAGCGGATGATCGAGCGGGGCTACGAGGACTTCGCCGAGCGGTGGAACCCGATCCTCGACGTCTTCGACGCGGAGGGTGTGCGCTTCGCCCACGAGGTCCATCCCAGCGAGATCGCCTACGACTACTGGACCACGCACCGCGCGCTGGAGGCCCTCGGCCACCGGCCGGCGTTCGGGCTGAACTTCGACCCGAGCCACTTCGTCTGGCAGGACCTCGACCCGGTCGGCTTCCTCTACGACTTCCGGGACCGGATCTACCACGTCGACTGCAAGGAGGCGCGCAAGCGGCTCGACGGCCGCAACGGCCGGCTCGGCTCGCACCTTCCGTGGGGCGATCCGCGCCGGGGCTGGGACTTCGTCTCGGCCGGGCACGGTGACGTGCCGTGGGAGGACGTGTTCCGCATGCTCCGCTCGATCGGATACGACGGTCCCGTGTCGGTGGAGTGGGAGGACGCCGGCATGGACCGGCTGACCGGTGCGCCGGAAGCGCTTGCCACGCTCAAGAGGTACGACTTCGATCCGCCGTCGGCGTCGTTCGACGCGGCCTTCGGAGGCGGCGACTAGCCCGATCCCGCAGGTCCGAGCCCGGTGGCGGCAGCCGCCACCGGGCGGTCCGGCGTGCCCGGACACAGCTTTGTCCTGCCACGGGAGAAAGTTCAACTTCCCTGCCGTGCAAGGGCTTTCGGTCCAGGATGAACCCGGCTACCGTCCCTGAGGTGTACAGGACATAGCCCCGAAACATACTCCCCGACCACGACCACTGACCCGACCAGCGTGACGGCGCACGCCGGTCCCCGGACCTTCCGCACGGCAGCAGCACCCGCCCGTACGACCGCTATTTCCGGAGGACACACGTGCACAGAAAACGGCCCGGAGCACAGCGAGTACGCATCAGAAAGGGACTCGCGCTCCTCACCGGCGGCCTCCTCGCCGCGACGTCGCTCGCCCTCGCCGCCCCCGTCGGCGCCCTGACCCCCGCGCACGACGCGGAACCGGCCGCGGCGGCCGAGGAGTTCCAGCAGGTCACCCTCGCCAAGGGAGAGCCCGAGGTCGGCGAACCCATGTCGCTCGCCGTCCTGCCCGACCGCAGTGTGCTGCACACCTCGCGCGACGGCGAACTGCGCTCGACCGACGCGGCCGGCAACACCCGCGTCGTCGGCACCATCCCCGTCTACGCGCACGACGAGGAAGGCCTCCAGGGCGTCGGCATCGACCCCGGTTTCAGCGAGAACCGGGCGATCTACCTCTACTACGCGCCCCCGCTGGACACCCCCGCGGGCGACGCCCCCAACGACGGCACCGCCGCCGACTTCGCCAAGTACGACGGCGTCAACAGGCTCTCCCGCTTCGTCCTCAAGGCCGACGGCACCCTCGACAACGCCAGCGAGAAGAAGGTCATCGACATCCCCGCCACCCGCGGCATCTGCTGCCACGTCGGCGGAGACATCGACTTCGACGCGCAGGGCAACCTGTACCTGTCGACCGGTGACGATTCCAACCCGTTCGCCTCCGACGGCTTCACCCCCATCGACGAGCGGGCCGGCCGCAACCCGGCCTACGACGCCCGCCGCACCTCCGGCAACACCAACGACCTCCGCGGAAAGATCCTCCGTATCAAGGTCGCCGACGACGGCTCCTACACCGTCCCCGACGGCAACCTCTTCGCCCCGGGCACCGACAAGACCCGGCCCGAGATCTACGCGATGGGCTTCCGCAACCCGTTCCGGTTCAGCGTCGACAAGAAGACCGGAGTGCTGTACGTAGGCGACTACGGGCCCGACGCCGGCGCGGCCGACCCCAAGCGCGGACCGGCCGGACAGGTCGAGTTCGCCCGGGTCACCAAGCCCGGCAACTTCGGCTGGCCGTTCTGCACCGGCGACAACGACCCCTTCGTCGACTACGACTTCGCCACGAAGGTGTCGGGGGAGACCTTCGACTGCGCGGCCCCGAAGAACGACTCGCCGCACAACACCGGCCTCACCGAGCTGCCGCCCGCCGAGCCGGCCTGGATCCCCTACGACGGCGGCTCCGTACCCGAGTTCGGCACCGGCTCCGAGTCCCCGATGGGCGGGCCCGTCTACCACTACGACCCGGCCCTCGACTCCCCGGTGAAGTTCCCCGAGGCCTACGACGGCGACTTCTTCGCCGGCGAGTTCGGCCGCCGCTGGATCAAGCGCATCGAGCACGGCTCCGACGGCGCCGTCCAGTCCATCAACGACGTCCCCTGGACCGGGACGCAGATCATGGACATGAGCTTCGGCCCGGACGGCGCGCTCTACGTCCTCGACTACGGCACCGCCTGGTTCGGCGGCGACGAGCACTCCGCGCTGTACCGCATCGAGAACGCCACCGGAGGCCGCTCACCGGTCGCCGAGGCCGGTGCGAACAAGACCTCCGGCAAGGCACCGCTGAAGGTCGCCTTCTCCTCCGCCGGCACGACCGACGCCGACGGCGACGCCCTCACCTACAGCTGGGACTTCGGCGACGGCGGCACCTCCACGGCCGCGAACCCGGCGTACACCTACCGCAAGAACGGCACCTACACCGCGACCGTCACCGCGAAGGACCCCACCGGACGCACCGGCTCCGCCAGCGTCCAGGTCGTCGTCGGCAACACCGCGCCCAAGGTGACCCTGGAACTCCCCGCCGAGGGAACCCTGTTCGACTTCGGTGACGAGATCCCGTTCAAGGTGACCGCCACCGACCCCGAGGACGGCACCGTCGACTGCGCCAAGGTCAAGGTCACCTACATCCTCGGCCACGACAGCCACGGCCACCCCGTGACCTCCGCCAACGGCTGCACCGGCACCATCAAGACGTCCGCCGACGGCGGCCACGACCCGAACGCGAACATCTTCGGGGTCTTCGACGCCGAGTACACCGACGGCGGAGGCGGCGGCCAGGCCCCCCTCACCGGCCACGACCAGGCACAGCTCCAGCCGCGCCACCGGCAGGCCGAGCACTACACCGGCTCGTCCGGCGTCAAGGTCTACGACAAGGCGCCCGCCAACGGAGGAAAGACCGTGGGCGACATCGACGACGGAGACTGGATCTCCTTCAAGCCCTACAACCTCAGCGGCTCCACCAAGCTGACCGCCCGTATCTCCTCCGGCGGTGCCGGCGGCTTCCTCGAGGTCCGCACCGGCTCTGCCAACGGAACCCTGCTCGGCTCGGCGCCCGTCCCCGTGACCGGCGGCTGGGAGACCTTCCAGGACGTCGACGTCCCGCTGCGCGCCGTACCGAAGAAGACCACCGAGCTGTTCCTGGTCTTCAAGGGCGGGGCCGGAGCGCTCTACGACGTCGACGACTTCGAGCTCACCAACACACCCGTCGACCGCAGCGCCAAGCGGGTCCTCGTCTTCTCCAGGACGGCGGGCTTCCGCCACGACTCCATCCCGGCCGGTGTGGCGGCCCTGAAGGAACTCGGCGCCGGCAGCAACATCACGGTCGACGCCACCGAGGAACCGGCCCAGTTCACCACCAGCAACCTCGCCCGCTACGACGCCGTGGTGTTCCTGTCGACCACCGGTGACGTCCTGAACGCCGAACAGCAGAAGGCGTTCGAGAACTACGTCGCCACCGGCGGCGGCTACATGGGCGTCCACGCGGCCGCCGACACCGAGTACGACTGGCCCTTCTACGGCGGACTCGTCGGCGCCTACTTCCACTCCCACCCGCAGATCCAGAAGGCCACCGTCCGGGTCGAGGACCACGACCACCCGGCGACCTCCCACCTCGACGCGGCCTGGGAGCGCACCGACGAGTGGTACAACTACCGCAGCAACCCCCGCGGCCAGGCCCGCGTCCTCGCCACCCTCGACGAGACCACCTATCAGGGCGGCACCATGAAGGGCGACCACCCGATCGCCTGGTGCCAGACCTACCAGGGCGGCCGCGCCTTCTACACCGGCGGCGGACACACCAAGGAGTCCTACGCCGAACCGGCCTTCCGCCAGCATCTGCTCGGCGGACTGCGCTACACCTCCGGGCAGGTCAACGCCGACTGCAAGCCGGCCACCGGCTACCGGGACCTGTTCAACGGACAGACCCTGGAAGGCTGGAAGCAGGCCGGGCCCGGAAAGTTCAACGTCGTCGACGGTGAACTGCGCTCCGAGGGCGGCATGGGCATGCTCTGGTACCAGGCCAAGGAACTGAAGTCGTACTCGCTCAAGCTCGACTGGAAGATGGCGGGCGACGACAACTCCGGGATCTTCGTCGGCTTCCCGGCCTCCGACGACCCTTGGTCCGCCGTGAACAACGGCTACGAGGTGCAGATCGACGCCACCGACGCCGCCGACCGCACCACCGGCGCCGTCTACGGCTTCAAGTCGGCCGACCTCAAGGCCCGCGACCGGGTGCTGCGGCCCCCGGGCCAGTGGAACAGCTACGAGATCAAGGTCCAGGGTGAGCGGCTCCAGGTCTTCCTCAACGGCGTGAAGATCAACGACTTCACCAACACCGACCCGGTCCGCAGCCTCAAGGACGGCTACGTCGGCATCCAGAACCACGGCGCCGACGACCAGGTGTCCTTCCGCAACATCCAGCTCAGGGAACTGCCCTCGTCCTCATAGGGCGGCCCCTGCCGGACCCACAAGCCGGCGGCGGGCGGGGAGACGCCGTACCCCCGCCCGCCGCCCCACCACAGCGAGCCAGGGAGGCAGCCCGTGACGCCCGTGACGCCCGTGACGCCCATGACGCCCGTGACGAACACCGAGGAACGCCGCACCGGGGTCTGGCTGATCGGAGCCCGCGGCTCCGTCGCCACCACCGCGGTCGCCGGATGCGCGGCGGTCACCGCCGGACTGCACCCGGCGACGGGCATGGTGACGGAATCCGAGCCGTTCGCCGCGGCCGGTCTGCCATCGTTGTCATCCCTGGTCTTCGGCGGCCACGACACCGCCGCCTGCCCCCTGCCCAAACGAGCCGAACACCTCGCGGCGGGCGGCGTCCTCCCGCACGGCCTGCCGACGGCCGTGCGCACCGAACTCGCCGCGGCGGACGAGGAGATCCGCACCGGCGGCCCCCTCCCCGGCGACACCCGCACGGACGAGGAACTGATCGCGGCCTTCGCCGCCGACATCACCGCCTTCGTCCAGCGCCACGACCTGGCCCGGGCCGTCGTCGTCAACGTCGCCTCCACCGAGCCCGCCCCCGGCCCGGACTCCGCACGGCTGCCCGCCAGCTCCCTCTACGCGGCCGCCGCGATCGAAGCCGGCTGCCCCTATGTCAACTTCACCCCCTCCACCGGACTGCGCACCGCGGCCCTCACCGACGCCGCCTCCGCCCGCGGACTTCCCCACGCCGGCCGGGACGGCAAGACAGGCCAGACGCTGCTCCGCTCCGTACTCGCCCCCATGTTCGTGCAACGCGCCCTGTCCGTACGGGCATGGTCCGGCACCAACCTGCTGGGCGGCGGGGACGGGGCGGCGCTGGCCGACCCGGCGGCCGCCGCCGCGAAGAACGCCGGCAAGGAACGTGTCCTCGCCGACACCCTCGGCACCGCACCCGAGGGCGAGGTCCACATCGACGACGTCCCGGCCCTCGGCGACTGGAAGACCGCCTGGGACCACATCGCCTTCGACGGCTTCCTCGGCACCCGCATGGTCCTGCAGACCACCTGGCAGGGCTGCGACTCCGCCCTCGCCGCCCCCCTCGTCCTCGACCTCGCCCGGCTCGCCGCCCGCGCCCACGAAGCCGGACTCGCCGGTCCCCTTCCGGAACTCGCCTTCTACTTCAAGGACCCCGATCCGGGAGCCCCGCCGGCCCTCGCCGACCAGTACGCGACCCTGCTCGCCTTCGCGGACCGCCTCCGGGACCCCCGATGACCCCGGCCGTCCTGCGCCGGGCCACCCCCGGCGTGCTGTGCGCCCTGGCCCTCCTGGGCCTCCTGCGCTCCGCCGCGGCCCACCTGTCGCCCGCCGGCCGGCCGGACCCCGCGCCCACGGGCGGGGACGGCGCCGACGGCTGCGGTGAGGCCTGGACCCCCCGGGGGATCCCCCGACCGCGGACCACGGAGCCCTCACCGGCGACCGTGACCGCCGACGACCGCCCGGGCACGACACCGGGGGGCGTGCCCGGGCCCCCCACCGAGGACCCCACGCCCACGGCCGCGTCCGGGCGGACGGCAAGCGGCGCGGTTCCGGTGGGACCGGCGGGTGCCACGGCACCGGCGGGACCGGGGGCGGGGGCGGCTCGTGGCTCCGCCGGGGACGCGCCGTCGGGGGCCGAGCCCGAGCCCGTGTCCACGGCCACGGCAACGGGGCCTGCCTCCGCATCCCGGCCTGCGGCCGCGCGGACGGCAAGTCCGGCGGGTCCGGCGGGCGCCACGGCGCCGGCGGGACCGGGGGCGGGGGCGGCTCGTGGCTCCGCCGGGGACGCGCCGTCGGGCGCCGAGTCCGAGCCCGTGTCCACGGCCACGGGGCGCCTCCCCGTATCCCCGCCCGCGGTCGCGCGGACGGGGGGTGCGATGTCCCGCACGGCTCCTTCAGGCGGAGGGCGGCTCAGGGCGTGGGCGGAACTCCTGCGCGTCTCCGCCCTGTTCACCGTTCCCGGCGACGCTCTCGCGGGCGCGGCCTGCGCGGGAGTGCGCCCCAATCGCCGAACCGTCCTCGCCATCGGTTCCTCCCTGTGCCTCTACGAAGCCGGCATGGCCCTCAACGACTGGGCCGACCGCGACGAGGACGCCGTCGACCGCCCGCACCGTCCCATCCCGTCGGGGCGGATCAGCCCCGCCGCGGCCCTGAGCGCGGCGGGCGCGCTCACCGCGGCCGGGCTGGCCCTGGCCGCCCGCGCGGGCCGTGCCCCCCTGGCCGTCGCCACGGCTCTGGCGGCGGCCGTCTGGGCGTACGACGTCCACCTGAAGCACACCCCGGCCGGCCCCGCCGCGATGGCCTCGGCCCGCACCCTGGACCTCCTCCTCGGCGCAACGGCCAGCCAGCCGCGTGCCTTTCGCAGCGCGCTGCCCCACGCGGCCCTGCTCGGCGCCCACACCTACGCCGTGACATCGGTGTCGCGCAACGAAACCCAAGGTGGCTCCACCAAGGCCCCCCTCGCGGCGATGGCGACGACCCTCGCCATCGCCGCGATCACCGCCCGCGACGCCACCGCCCACCGCTCACCGTGGCGCGCGACCGACCCGGCAACGACACCCGCACGCCCCGGGCAGCACACCCGGCCCGCGGCCCTTGGCGCGGTCAGGGCCCGGTCCCTGCCCCCGACGCACCCCGCACCGCGCGGAACCGGGGGAGCGCACCCCGCGCACTCCGCGCACCCCGCCGGGCCCGTCGTCGCCGCCCTCACCACCGCCCTCTACGTCCGCACCGCCCTCACCCCCCTCCTGCACGCCGCCCTCAACCCCTCCCCGCCCCTGACCCAGCGCGCCGTCGGCGCGGGGATCCGCGCCATGATCCCGCTGCAGGCCGCACTCGCCGCCCGCGCCGGAGCGACCGGCACCGGACTCGCGGTCCTGGGCCTCATCCCCGTCGCCCGCCGCCTCGCCCGGAAGGTGAGCCCCACATGAGCCTGCGCCTCGGCTACGGAACCAACGGCCTCACCGACCTCCGTCTCGACGACGCCCTCGTCCTCCTCGCCGACCTCGGCTACGACGGCGTCGGCCTCACCCTCGACCACATGCACCTCGACCCCCTCGCCCCCGACCTCGGCCCCCGCACCCGCCGTCTCGCGGGCCGCCTCGCCGACCTGGGGCTCGAGGTCACCGTCGAGACCGGCGCCCGCTATGTCCTCGACCCGCGCCGCAAGCACGGCCCGTCCCTCCTCGATCCGGACCCGGAGGCCCGCGCCGCCCGCACCGCGCTCCTCCTGCGCGCCGTGCAGGTCGCCGCGGACCTCGGCGCCCACGCCGTGCACTGCTTCAGCGGCATCACCCCGGACGCCACCTCGCCCGACACCGCCTGGCAGCGCCTCGCAGCCGCCCTCACGCCCGTCCTCGACGCCGCCGCCACGGCCCGTGTCCCTCTCGCCGTCGAACCCGAACCCGGCCATCTCCTCGCCACCCTCGACGACTTCCACCACCTCCGCTCCCTCCTCGGCGACCCCGAACCCCTCGGGCTCACCCTCGACATCGGCCACTGCCAGTGCCTGGAACCGGCAACCCCCGCCGAGTGCGTCAAACAGGCCGCGCCCTGGCTACGGCACGTCCAGATCGAGGACATGCGTCGCGGCGTCCACGAACACCTCCCCTTCGGCGACGGCGAGATCGACTTCCCGCCCGTCCTCGACGCCCTCGCCGCCACCGGCTACCAGGGGCTGACCGTCGTCGAACTGCCCCGCCACTCCCACGCAGGCCCCGAACTCGCCCGTGCCTCCATCGAGTTCCTCCGCTCCCACACGCCCACGAACGGAGCACCCGCATGGCGATCCTGACCCGCGAGGAACTCGACACCCGGCTCGACGGCGCCGCCCGGGCCTGGCTCCACGAAGCCCTCGCCGAAGCCGCCCACTGCGCCCCCGTCTGGGAGCTGCGCTTCGCCACCGCCGGCCGCCACTGCGGCCAGGACCACGCCGACTCCGTACGCACCCACCTCCTCCGCGAAGCCCACGCGGACGCCCCGACCCTCACCCGCCTCTACCAGCAGGGCACCGCCGCCGAACGCCGCGCCGTCCTCCTCGCCCTGCCCCATCTCGCACCCGACCCCGCCGCCGGCCTCCCCCTCGTCGAGGACGCCCTGCGCACCAACGACACCCGGCTCGTCGCCGCCGCCGTCGGCCCCTACGCCGCCGAGCACCTCCCCGCGCACTCCTGGCGTCACGCCGTCCTGAAGTGCCTGTTCACCGGGGTGCCCCTCGACACCGCCGACGGCCTCGAACGCCGCGCCCACGGCGACACCGAACTCGCCCGGATGCTCGCCGACTACGCCGCGGAACGCACCGCCGCCGGCCGCCCCGTCCCCGCCGACCTCCACCGCGTCCTCGCCCTGACGTCCCCCACGGAGGAGTCCTGATGCGTATCTTCGACCCCCACATCCACATGACCTCCCGCACCACGGACGACTACCAGGCGATGTACGCCGCGGGTGTCCGCGCCCTCGTCGAACCCTCCTTCTGGCTCGGCCAGCCCCGCACCTCACCCGCCTCCTTCTTCGACTACTTCGACTCCCTCCTCGGCTGGGAACCCTTCCGCGCCGCCCAGTACGGCATCGCCCACCACTGCACCATCGCCCTCAACCCGAAAGAGGCCAACGACCCCCGCTGCACCCCCGTCCTCGACGCACTGCCCCGCTACCTCGTCAAGGACAACGTCGTCGCCGTCGGCGAGATCGGCTACGACTCCATGACGCCGGCCGAGGACACCGCCCTCGCCGCCCAGCTCCAGCTCGCCGCCGACCACGGACTGCCCGCACTCGTCCACACCCCGCACCGCGACAAACTCGCCGGCCTGCACCGCACCATCGACGCCGTCCGCGAGTCCGCACTCGCCCCCGAACGGGTCCTCCTCGACCACCTCAACGAGACGACGGTGAAGGACGCCGCCGACAGCGGCTGCTGGCTCGGGTTCTCCATCTACCCCGACACCAAGATGGACGAGGACCGCATGGTCGCCATCCTCAAGAACCACGGACTGGAGCGTGTCCTGGTCAACTCGGCCGCAGACTGGGGCAAGAGCGACCCGCTGAAGACCCGCAGGACCGCCGACGCCATGCTCGCCGCCGGATTCACCGACGACGACGTCGACCGGGTGCTGTGGCGCAACCCCGTCGCCTTCTACGGGCAGAGCGGCCGCCTCCAGCTCGACGTCCCGGCCCCCGAGGCCCTGCACGAGGGCAACTCCATCCTCCGCGGCGGAGAATGAGGAGGCGAGACCCATGCGCTTCCGCCACCCCGACGGCACCACGGTGCACCTGTCCTACTGCACCAACGTCCATCCCGCCGAAACCCTCGACGGTGTCCTCGCCCAGCTCCGCGACCACTGCGAACCCGTCCGCAAACGCCTCGGCCGTGACCGGCTCGGCATCGGCCTGTGGCTCGCCAGGGCAGCTGCCCGGGCCCTGGTCACCGACCCGGCGGCACTGCGCGGCCTGCGCGCCGAACTCGACCGCCGCGGACTGGAGGTCGTCACCCTCAACGGCTTCCCGTACGAAGGCTTCGGCGCCGACGAGGTCAAGTACCGCGTCTACCGGCCCGACTGGGCCGAACCGGAACGCCTCGCCCACACCGGAGACCTGGCCCGTCTCCTCGCCGCACTGCTGCCCGACGATGTCACCGAAGGGTCCGTCTCCACCCTCCCGCTGGCCTGGCGCACCCGCTACGACGAACACGCCGCCACCACCGCCCACACCGCACTGACCACCCTCGCCGAACGTCTCGACGCACTCGAGGAACTCACCGGCAAATCCATCCGGATCGCCCTCGAACCCGAACCGGGCTGCGTCGTCGAGACCACCGCCGACGCCATCCGCCCCCTCGCCGCCATAGCGAGCCCCCGCATCGGCATCTGCATCGACACCTGCCACCTCGCCACCTCCTTCGAAGAACCCGGACCCGCGATCCACGCCCTCACCACCGCGGGCATCACCATCCCCAAAGCGCAGCTCTCCGCCGCCCTGCACGCAGAACACCCCCATCTCCCCGACGTACGCGACGCCCTCGCCGCCTTCGCCGAACCCCGCTTCCTCCACCAGACCCGCACCCTGCCCCGGGCCCGCCGCCCGGGACAGCCGCCCACCGCCGCCGGACTGCGCGGCACCGACGACCTCCACGAGGCCCTCGCCGCCGACACCCTCCCCGACGCCACCCCCTGGCGCGCCCACTTCCACGTCCCCCTGCACGCGCCGCCCGCCCCGCCGCTCACCTCCACCCTCCCCGTGCTGTGCGACACCCTGGCCCGCCTCGTCGGCGGCCCCACCCCGCTCACCCGCCATCTCGAGGTCGAGACGTACACCTGGCAGGCACTCCCCGAGGAGCTGCGCCCCCGCAGCCGCGCCCAACTCGCCGACGGAATCGCCGCCGAACTCACCCTCGCCCGTGACCTGCTCACCGACCTCGGCCTCAAGGAACTGCCATGAGCGACACCACCCCCGCCGACACCGCACGCCCCACCCCCCTTCTCGTCCTGGACGTCGTCGGACTCACCCCCCAGCTGCTGAACCACATGCCTCACCTGAAACGCCTTGCCGCCGCCGGCTCACAGGCCCCGCTCGGGACCGTGCTGCCCGCCGTCACCTGCGCGGCCCAGTCGACGTTCCTCACCGGCACCCTCCCCTCCGAACACGGCATCGTCGGCAACGGCTGGTACTTCCGCGAACTCGGCGACGTCCTGCTGTGGCGGCAGCACAACGGACTCGTCGCCGGCGACAAACTCTGGGACGCCGCCCGCCGCGCCCACCCCGGCTACACCGTCGCCAACATCTGCTGGTGGTACGCCATGGGCGCCGACACCGACATCACCGTCACCCCCCGCCCCGTCTACTACGCCGACGGCCGCAAGGAACCCGACTGCTACACCCGGCCGCCCGCCCTCCACGACGAACTCACCGACAGATTCGGCACCTTCCCCCTCTTCCACTTCTGGGGACCCGGAGCCGACATCGTCTCCAGCCGCTGGATCATCGACGCCACCCGCCACATCCTGCGCACCCGCACCCCCGATCTCGCGCTCTGCTACCTCCCGCACCTCGACTACGACCTCCAGCGGTACGGCCCCGACGACCCCCGCTCCCACCGGGCGGCCGCCGACCTCGACACGGCCATGGCCCCCCTCCTCGACGACGCCGCCGGCGAAGGCCGCACCGTCGTCGCCCTCTCCGAATACGGCATCACCCGCGTCAGCCGGCACATCGACATCAACCGCGAACTACGGCGCGCAGGGCTCCTCGAAGTCCACACCCAGGACGGCATGGAATACCTCGACGCGATGGCATCGCGCGCCTTCGCCGTCGCCGACCACCAGCTCGCGCATGTCTACGTACGCCGCCCCGAGGACCTCGACGCCACCCGCGAAGCCCTCAGCGGACTCGCCGGCATCGCCGAACTCCTCGACGACGAAGGCAAGAAGACCCACGGCCTCGACCATCCGCGCTCCGGCGAACTCGTCGCCGTCGCCGACCCCGACGCCTGGTTCACGTACTACTACTGGCTCGACGACACCAAGGCACCCGACTTCGCCCAGCTCGTCGAGATCCACCGCAAACCCGGCTACGACCCCGTCGAACTGTTCATGGACCCCGAAGACCCCTACGTCCGCGTCAAGGCCGCAACGGCCCTCGCCCGCAAGAAACTCGGCATGCGCTACCGCATGGCGGTCGTACCGCTCGACCCCTCACCTATTCGCGGCAGCCATGGCCGCCTCCCCACGAGCGATGACGAAGGTCCGCTCATTCTGTGCTCCACCCCCCGCGCCGTAACAGGCCGCGTCGCGGCCACCGATGTGAAGTCCCTGCTCCTTCACCTCGCCGGACTCCACTGAAGCACACTCCACTGACAACGAGGAGTTATCCACCATGAGCCGCACGAGCAAGCACACCGATCCCGAGCTCAGCCGCAAGCTCACCAGACGCGGCATGCTCGGCGTCGCCGCCGGAGCGAGCGCCGCAGCCCTCCTCGGCGCCACCGCCCCCACCGCCGCCGCCCACGGCAAGGGCCACGGCCGCCCCGTCCTGCCCCCCGGCCGCCTCGGCATCCAGCTCTACTCACTGCGCGACAAGGTCTCCACCCTCGGCTTCGCCGCCGTCTTCGCCGAACTCGAGAAGTACGGCTACGACGAGGTCGAGTACGCCGGCTACACCCAGGGCTCCGCCGGAGCCATCACCCTGGAGCAGCTGCGCCGCCTCACCCGCGACCACGGACTGCGCGCCATCGGCAGCCACGTCGGCTACTACAACGACGGTGACCCGAACGCGTACACCTTCGCCCAGAACCTCGACAAGGTCCTCGACGACGCCCAGGCCCTCGGCCTCAAGCACATCGGCACCGCATCAGGACCCTGGCGCTACGGCGCCACCGTCGACGGCTGGAAGCGCTGCGCCGAGGAGTTCAACCAGTACGGCGCCGCCGCCAGGGCCCGCGGCATGAAGTTCTACCAGCACAACCACGCCGAGGAATTCTCCTTCGCCACCGACAGGCCCGACGTACGGCTCTACGACGTACT
Source organism: Streptomyces sp. NBC_00259 (assembly GCF_036181745.1). NCBI lineage: Bacteria > Bacillati > Actinomycetota > Actinomycetes > Kitasatosporales > Streptomycetaceae > Streptomyces > Streptomyces sp. NBC_00259. The sequence goes on from NZ_CP108080.1 coordinate 6,785,114, forward strand.
CCTCGCCGAGACCGATCCCGACCTCGTGTACCTGGAGATGGACATCTACTGGGCCTACGCCGGCCAGTTCCGCTTCTCCAAGCGCGTCGACGGCACCCCGGCCCCCTTCGACCCGCTGCGCTACGTCCTCAAGCAGCCCGACCGCTACCCGCTCTTCCACGTCAAGGACGGCGAACACGACGACTCCGCCCGCGACGGCTACCGAATGGTGGACGTCGGGGACGGAGACATCGACTACAAGCGGTTCATCTCGGCCGTGACCCGCACCCGCGGGGGCCGCCTCGACCACCACTGGCAGGCCGAGCACGACAACCCCGTCGAGTCGTTCACCTTCGCCCGGAAGTCGAGCGCACACCTCCACTCGCTCCGGGAAAAGGACTGCTAGACCACATCACGGCTGATCGGCTGCGGGTTCGCCTGAATACGGCGGGCCCGCGGCCGCCCCGGCGCATGAAGGAACAACGCCACCACACCGGCGAACAACGAGATCGACCCGGCCAGGACGAACGCGCCCTCATAACCCCACGCGCCCACCACCACGGCCCCCATGCCCGACCCCAGCAGCCCGGACACCAGCTTCGAGCTGTACACCAGCCCGTAGTTCGACGCGTTGTTGTTCTCACCGAAGTAGTCCGCCGTCATCGCCGCGAACATCGGGAAGATCGCGCCGCCGCCGAATCCGGAAATGCTGGAGAACAACAGGAACAACGGCAGATTGCTGATGCTGCCCGACCACAGAATGCCGTACTGGGACAACCCCAGCACCACACACACGAAGATCAGGCACTGCTTACGGCCGTACCGGTCCGACAGCCAGCCGATCACACCCCGTCCCGTGCCGTTCACGATCGCCTTCAGCGACATCGCCGTCGCCACGATCCCGCCCGCGAACCCCGCCTCGTCACCGAACGGCACCTGGAACGCGATACCGAAGATGTTCACACCCGAGGTGCACAGCAGACAGAACCACATCAACGCCACCCGGCCCGTACGCCAGGCCTCCGTCGGCGTGTACTGCTTCACCGCCGGCGGATTCTTCTCCAGCGCCCGCCGCGCCCGCGGATCGTCCGGCTTCCGCAGCGGATCCACCTCGGCCGGCCACCAGTTCTTCGGCGGGTCCTGGAAGAAGTGACCGGAAACGGCCACCACGCCCGCCAGGAACACACCCACCGACACCAGCACCCAACGGAAGTTCGTCAGATCCATAAAGCCGGTGAAGATGAACACGAACGGCACCGAACCATAGGCGAAACCACCGTTGACGAAACCGGTCTTGCCGCCCTTGCGCTCCGGATACCACTTGCCGACCATGTTCACGCACGTCGCGTACACCATGCCCGCGCCCATACCGCTGAACATGCCGAAACCGACGTACGCCACCACCACGTGCGGCGCGAACGCGAGCGACAGATAACCCAGCAAGGTGCCCACAGCACCCAGCATCATCGCCCAACGCGCCGGCAGCTTCCCGCTCTCCCGCAGCTTGCCCGCCGGGAAAGCCACCGCCGCCTGGAAGAACACCCACACCCCGAGCATCCAGAAAATGTGCTGGTTGCTCCACTGATGCGCCGTGTGCAGAGTCTCCTCGGCGGACGCGAACGCGTACTCCGCCGAACTGATGCCCATCATGCCGACCCACGGCAGAATGACCATCCACTTGCGTTTGCGGCCCATGATGTCGACATCGGACTCACCGATGCGGTACACCCGGCCGTTGGCGTCCGTCACCTCCCTGTAAGGGACGGGCGTGGAGATGTCTGTCGTCGCCATGTCGATCGAACCCTTCGCGTCGAAGAAGCCAGGCCAGCGCCCCCTGTCCGTACTCTTCGTGCCGGAGCCCGCGGCAAGCGGAAAGCCACGGGCCCCGTGGGCCGTACCGTCACTCAGCTCATCGACCACCACCCGGCAGCAAACCCGCCGCCCGCGCCCACGCGTACTTCGCGCCCAGCACCGCGACCGGCTTCTCCGTCGTGTACGGATACGCCACCACGCCCCGCTCGAAGAGATACGCGCACGCCTCCTCGACCTCCACATCGCCGGCCAGCGACGCCACCACCGGCTTCTCGACGCCCCGCGCCCGGAACTCCTCCACCACCCGGGCCGTCAGCTCCGCGAACACCATCGGGGGAGTGACGATCGTGTGCCAGTAACCCAGCACCAGCGCGTGAATCCGCGGATCCTCCATCCCCAGCCGGATCGTCGCCTCGTACGTCGACGGCGGCTCACCACCCGTGATGTCGATCGGATTGCCCGCGGCCCCGAAAGGCGGGATGAACGCCCGGAACGCCGCGTCCAGATCCTCCGGAATCTCCATCAGGGAAAGGCCGTTGTCGACGATCGCGTCCGACAGCAGCACACCGGAACCACCCGCACCCGTGATGATCACGACATTGTCGCCCCGGGGCGCCGGCAGCACCGGAAGCGCCCGCGCGAACTCCAGCATCTCGCCCAGACCCGGCGCCCGGATCACACCGGCCTGCCGCAGAATGTCGTCGTACACGGCGTCATCACCGGCCAGCGCGCCCGTATGCGAACCCGCCGCCCGCGCCCCCGCACTCGTACGACCCGCCTTCAGCACCACCACCGGCTTCTTCGGCACCGTCGCACGCGCCGCCTCCACAAAGGCGCGACCGTCCTTCAGATCCTCCAGATGCATCGCGATGCACTCCGTACGGGGATCCTCGGCGAACCACGTCAGCAGATCGTCCTCATCGATGTCGGACTTGTTCCCGAGCCCGACGATCGCCGACACACCCGTACGCGTCGTCCGCGCGAAACCCAGGATCGCCATACCGATCCCGCCCGACTGCGACGTCAACGCCACCGGGCCCTTCACGTCGTACGGCGTGCAGAACGTGGCACACAGGTCCTGCCACGTCGAGTAGTAACCGTAGATGTTCGGCCCCAGCAGCCGCACCCCGTGCCGCTCCGCGATGGCCACGATCTCGTCCTGCAGCGCCTGCTCACCCGTCTCGGCGAAACCCGAAGGGATCAGCACCGCGTTCGGAATCCCCTTGCGCCCCACCTCCTCGAGCGCCGAGGCCACGAACCGGGCGGGAATCGCGAAGACCGCCACATCCACCTCACCGGGAACGTCGGTGACACTCTTGTACGCCTTGCGGCCCAGAATGTCATCGGCCCGGGGATTCACCGGATGAATCTCCCCGGCGAAACCACCGTCGACCAGGTTCCGCATCACCGAATTCCCGATCTTGCCCTGCTCGTTCGACGCACCGATCACCGCCACCGACCGCGGCTCCATCAGCCGGCGCATCGACCGCAGGATCTCCTCACGGCCGTACCTGCGCCGCTCCTTGCGCGCCCCCTCCGACAGGATCACCCGGATGTCCGCCGCCATCGCCCCGTCCGGCGTCGCGATCACCGGATTGAGATCGACCTCCGCGATCTCCGGGAAATCGTCCACCAGCCGCGACACCCGCCTGATCTGCTCCGCCAGCGCCCACCGGTCCACCGGCGGCGCACCCCGCACCCCCCGCAGCACCTCCGCCGCCCCGATCGAGTCCAGCATCGACGCCGCCTCGTCCGCACTCACCGGCGCCAGCCGGAACGTGACGTCCTTCAGCACCTCGACCAGCACACCACCGAGACCGAACGCCACCACCTTCCCGAACGTCGGATCCGTGACCGCGCCGACGATGACCTCCTGGCCCGGCGGCAGCAACTGCTGCACCTGCACACCGTCGATCCGCGCGCCCGGCGCGTACGCCCGCACGCTCTCGACGATCCGGCGGAACGCGGCACGCACCTCCGCGGCGCCCTCCACCCCGACGACCACACCGCCCGCATCCGTCTTGTGCAGCACATCCGGCGAGACGATCTTCAGAACGACCTTCCCGCCCAGCCGGTCGGCGAACACCACCGCCTCTTCCACGTCCCGCGCCAGCGCCTCACCCGGAACAGCGATCCCATAGGCATCGGCCAGCGTCTTGCCCTCCGGCGCCGTCAGCGCCGTCCGGCCCTCCGCACGCACCGCGGCGAGCAGCGCCCGCACCGCATCCTTGTCGACGTCGTACGTCACTAGATCACCCCGCCCGTCCTCAGCAGCCGCAACTCCTCGTCCCCGAGCCCCAGCTCACCCACGTACACCTCGGCGTTGTGCTCACCCAGCAGCGGCGAACGGACCACATCCACCGGAGAGTCCGACAGCTTCAGCGGCGAGCCGACCGTCGTGAACGAACCACGCTCCGGATGCGCCACCTCCACGACCATCTCGTTCGCCACCAGCGACGCGTCCTCGATGATCTCCTTCGTCGACAGGATCGGCCCGCACGGGATGTTGTGGGCGTTGAGCCGCTCCAGCACCTCCCACTTCGCGAGCGTCGACGACCACTCCTCGATCAGCTGGAACATCTTCCCCAGCTTCGGAAGCCGCGCCTCCGGCGTCGCCCACTCGGGATCGTCCGCGAGCTCCGGCCGGCCGATCAGCCGCGACAGCGGCTCCCACCCCACCGGCTGCACGATCACGTACACGTAGTCGTTCGGACCACCCGGAGCACACCGCACCGCCCACCCCGGCTGACCGCCACCCGAGGCGTTTCCCGAACGGGGAACCTCATCACCGAAGTCCTCGTTGGGATACTCGGCAAGGGCTCCATGGGCCAGCCGCTGCTGATCGCGCAACTTCACCCGGCACAGGTTGAGCACGGCATGCTGCATGGCCACATTGACCCGCTGCCCGCGCCCGGTGCACTCCCGCTGGAACAACGCGGCGAGAATCCCCGCCACCGCGTGCACCCCCGTGCCCGAATCACCGATCTGGGCACCCGTCGCCAGCGGCGGACCGTCCTCGAAGCCGGTCGTCGACATCGACCCGCCCATGGCCTGAGCCACCACCTCGTACGCCTTGAACTTGGTGTACGGGCCCTCACCGAACCCCTTGATGGAGGCATAGACGATCCGTGGATTGATCTCCCTGATGCGCTCCCAGGTGAACCCCATCCGGTCCACCGCACCCGGCCCGAAGTTCTCCACCAGCACATCGGAACGCCGGATCAGCTCGGTCAGCAGCTCCTTGCCGCGCTCGGACTTGGTGTTGAGCGTGATGCTCCGCTTGTTGCAGTTGAGCATCGTGAAGTAGAGCGAGTCGACGTCGGGGAGATCACGCAACTGCCTGCGCGTGATGTCACCGCCCGGCGCCTCCAGCTTCACCACGTCCGCACCCAGCCACGCCAGAAGCTGCGTCGCCGAAGGGCCGGACTGGACATGTGTCATGTCGAGGACACGGATGCCCTCAAGAGCCTTGCTCATGGCCGGCGCTCCTCACTTGTACATGGTCTGGTTCATGGTCCCGGGGGCGTACGCGTCCGGGTCCACCCAGACGTTGATCAGCGACGGCAGCCCCGACTCACGCGCACGCCGCAACGCCGGCCCGATGTCGGCCGGGTCGCGGACCTCCTCGCCGTAACCGCCCAGCATCCGCGCGAACTCGTCGTAGTGGACGTCCCCGAGTGTGTTGCCGACCCGCTCACGCTCCAGGCCGTACTTCTGCGCCTGGCCGTAACGGATCTGATTCATCGACGAGTTGTTGCCGACGATCCCGACGAAGGGGAGGTTGTAGCGGACCAGCGTCTCGAAGTCCCACCCGGTGAGACTGAACGCGCCGTCACCGAAGAGGGCCACGACCTCCTTGTCCGGCCGGGCCTGCTTCGCCGCCAGCACGAACGGAACACCGACACCGAGCGTGCCCAGCGGACCCGGGTCCATCCAGTGCCCGGGCGACTTGGGCTGCACGACCTGCCCGGAGAACGTGACGATGTCGCCGCCGTCGCCGATGTAGATCGAATCCTCGGTCAGGAAGTCGTTGATCTCGCTCACGAGACGGTACGGATGGATGGGGGAGGCCTCGGACCTCAGCTGCGGCAGCCGCTTCTCGAGCGCCGTCTGCTCCGCCGTCCTGAGCTCCTCCAGCCACGCCTTCCGCTTGACCGACCCGCCGTTGAGACGGCCGGACACCGACTCGACCACGGACTTCAGGATCCGCCCGGCGTCACCCACGATCCCCAGATCGACGTCACGGTTCTTGCCGACCGTCCGGTAGTCCAGGTCGATCTGCACCACCGTCGCCGCCGGCGACAGCCGCTTCCCGTACCCCATCCGGAAGTCGAACGGCGTCCCGACGATCACGATCACATCGGCGTTGGCGAACGCGTACCGCCGCGACAGCTGGAAGTGGTGCGGATCCCCGGGCGGCAGCGTGCCCCGCCCCGCGCCGTTCATGTACGCGGGCACATTGAGCGCCCGCACGAACTCGACCGCCGCGTCCGTCGCCCGCGTCGTCCACACCTGACTGCCCAGCAGGATCGCCGGCTTCTCCGCATGCACCAGCAGATCCGCCAGCTTCTCCACCGCCTCCGGATCGCCGGCCGAGCGCGTCGAGGCCCGGTACCGCCCCGCCTCGGGCACCCGCGCCTTCTCCACCGGCACCTTCGCGTCCAGGACATCACGGGGGATCTCCAGGAACGACGGTCCGGGAGCGCCGTGGTAGCACTCGCGGAACGCCATCGAGACCATGTCCGCCGCCCGCGCGGTGTCCGGGACGGTCGCGGCGAACTTGGTGATCGGCGTCATCATGTCGACGTGCGGCAGGTCCTGCAGCGACCCCATCTTGTGCTGGGTGTGCGCGCCCTGACCGCCGATCAGCAGCATGGGGGACTCGGCCCGGAAGGCGTTGGCCACCCCGGTGACGGCGTCCGTGGTCCCCGGCCCCGCCGTGACCACGGCGCAGCCCGGCTTCCCGGTGATCCGGGCGTAGCCGTCGGCTGCATGCGCCGCGACCTGCTCGTGGCGTACGTCGACGACTTCGATGCCTTCGTCCACGCATCCGTCGTAGATGTCGATGATGTGACCGCCGCACAGGGTGTAGATGACGTCGACCCCTTCGGCCTTGAGCGCCTTGGCGACCAGATGCCCACCGGAGATGAGGTCCTGCTGACGGTCCTGGCTGTCGTCGGGCATGGCGAAGTCCTGTCCCTTCGTAGGGGAGAGAGTCGGGTGCTCCGAGCCGGTGCGACCTGCTCCGGGCTGCCCTCCCAGCAGATTGCATACAGTCGACGAATACTGTATGAACCTTGTTATCCCGCATCCGGTGGGTGGTGTCCAGGGGGCGTGCGGCACTTTCCTAGACAGGAGCCGGCATGGATCTGTACGAGTACCAGGCACGCGAGATCTTCCAGCAGTACGGCATCGCCGTACCCGACGCCGAAACCGCCGACACGGCCCGCGAAGCCCGCGCGGCCGCAGAACGCCTCGGCGGCCGCGTCATCGTCAAGGCCCAGGTCAAGACCGGCGGCCGCGGCAAGGCAGGCGGCGTCAAACTCGCCGCCGACCCGCCCGCCGCCGAACTCACCGCCCGCCAGATCCTCGGCATGGACATCAAGGGCCACCAGGTGCGCAAGGTCATGCTCGCCCGGCCCGCCGCCATCGACGCCGAGTACTACATCTCCTACGTCCTCGACCGCGCCGCCGGCCACTTCCTCGCCATCGCCTCCGCCGAAGGCGGCATGGACATCGAGGAAGTCGCCGCCACCCGGCCCCAAGCCGTCGCCCGCATCCCCGTCGACCCCCGCGCAGGCGTCAGCGAAACCACGGCCGCCGAGATCGCCGCGGCCGCCGGCCTCCCACCCGCCACCGCACCCGTACTCCACCGCCTCTGGCGCGCCCTGACCGACGAGGACGCCCTCCTCGTCGAGGTCAACCCCCTCGTCCGCACCACCGGGGGAGACATCCTCGCCCTCGACGGCAAAATCACCCTCGACGACAACGCCCGCTTCCGGCAGGCCCGCTGGGGCGACCGCGCCGGCGCCCACGACGACCCGCTGGAAGCCGCAGCGGCCGCCAAAGGCCTCAACTACGTACGCCTCGACGGCGAAGTCGGCATCATCGGCAACGGCGCCGGACTGGTCATGTCCACCCTCGACGTCGTCGCGGGCTGCGGCGCCCGGCCCGCGAACTTCCTCGACATCGGCGGAGGGGCATCCGCCCAGGTCATGGCCGACGCCCTGGCCACCGTCCTCGACGACCCCGGAGTCCGGAGCGTCCTCGTCAACGTCTTCGGCGGCATCACGGCCTGCGACTCCGTCGCCGACGGCATCGTCACCGCCCTCGACACCGTACGACTGACCAAACCCCTCGTCGTACGCCTCGACGGCAACAACGCCGCACGCGGCCGCGCCATCCTCGACGCCCGCGCCCACCCGCTCGTCCAGCAGGCCACCACGATGGACGCCGCCGCCCGCCGGGCCGCCGTCCTCGCCACCGACGTCACAGCAGTGTGAGGAGACCGGACATGGCCATCTATCTCACCAAGGACAGCAAGGTCCTCGTGCAGGGCATGACCGGAGGCGAGGGCATGAAGCACACCCGCCGGATGCTCGCCGCCGGCACCGACATCGTCGGCGGCGTCAACCCGCGCAAGGCGGGCCGCAGCGTCGACTTCGACGACCGCACCGTCCCCGTCTTCGGCTCCGTACGCGAAGCCGTCCACGCCACCGGAGCGGACGCCACCGTCGTCTTCGTCCCGCCGGCGTTCACCGGGGCGGCCGTCACCGAGGCCGTGGACGCCGGCATCGGGCTCGCCGTCGTCATCACCGAAGGCGTGCCCGTCCACGACGCCGTCGCCTTCACCGCGTACGCGAAAGCGCGCGGGACACGGGTCATCGGGCCCAACTGCCCCGGCCTGATCAGCCCTGGACAGTCCAACGCAGGGATCATCCCCGCCGACATCGCGCCCGCGCCGGGCGTGATCGGACTCGTCTCCAAGTCCGGCACGCTCACGTACCAACTGATGCACGAGCTGCGGGACATCGGCTTCTCCTCGGCCGTCGGCATCGGCGGCGACCCCGTCATCGGGACGAGCCACATCGACTGCCTCGCCGCCTTCGAGGCCGATCCGGACACCGAGCTCATCGTGCTGATCGGCGAGATCGGGGGTGACGCGGAGGAACGTGCGGCGACAGTTATCAGAGAACAGATTTCAAAGTCTGTCATCGCATACATCGCCGGCTTCACGGCACCGGAAGGCAGGACCATGGGCCATGCCGGCGCCATCGTCTCCGGTTCCACCGGCACGGCGCACGCCAAGAAGGCGGCACTCGAAGCCGCCGGAGTCACCGTCGGCTCCACCCCCAGCGAGACCGCACAGCTGGTACGCGACCATCTCGCCCGGTGAAGCATCACGTCCGGTGACGCCGCGTGACACCACCCGCACCCGGCCCCTGCTGTGTGACGCTCGTAGTACCGGGCTCACCACGTTCCTCCCCGAACGAGCCGTTCGACCTCCCGCCCCGACTGTGCACCGAGAGCGGAGAAGACCCATGGCAGCACCCCTCAACCATCCCCGCACCCTCGTCCCCAAGCCCGGCACCTCCTGGGCCGAGGCCTGGCAGCGCTGTCTGACCATCGCCCCCGAGGCGTTCACCGACGACCGCGTCCTCAACCTCTGGGACAGCCGCTGGCAGGCCGACGGCCGCCCCCTCACCGCCACCAGCCCCGTCGACGGCGGCCCGATCGCCGGCCCGCCCCGCCTCGACGCGGCCACCGCCCACCAGGCCGTCCGCGCCTCGCTCGACCAGCACCGCGCCTGGCGCCACATCCCGCTGCCCGAACGCCGCGCCCGCGTCGCCGCCACCCTCGACGCCCTCACCGAGCATCGCGAACTGCTCTCCCTGCTGCTCGTCCACGAGATCGGCAAGCCCTGGCGGCTCGCGCAGGCCGACGTCGACCGGGCCATCGACGGGGCGCGCTGGTACGTCGACGGCATCGAGACGATGCTCGCCGGCCGCACCCCTCTCGCCGGCCCCGTCTCCAACATCGCGAGCTGGAACTACCCGATGTCCGTCCTCGTCCACGCGATGCTCGTCCAGGCACTGGCCGGAAACGCGGTCATCGCCAAGGCACCCACCGACGGCGGACTGTCCTGCCTCACCCTCGCCTGCGCGCTCGCCGCCCGCGAGGGAATCCCCGTCACCCTGGTCAGCGGCAGCGGCGGCGAACTGTCCGAAGCCCTCGTCCGCGCCCCCGAGATCGGCTGTGTCTCCTTCGTCGGCGGCCGCGACACCGGCGCCCGCATCGCCACCGCGGTGGCCGACCTCGGCAAGCGCCACATCCTCGAACAGGAGGGCCTCAACACCTGGGGCATCTGGAACTACTCCGACTGGGACGCCCTGACCGCCGTCATCCCCAAGCTCTTCGACTACGGCAAGCAGCGCTGCACCGCCTACCCGCGCTTCGTCGTGCAGCGCACCGCGTTCGCCGACTTCCTCGCCGCCTACCTTCCCGCGGTCCGCTCGATCCGCCTGGGCCACCCCCTGGCCGTCGAGCACCCCGACGACCCGCTCCCCGAGCTGGACTTCGGCCCCCTCATCAACGCCGCGAAGGCCAAGGAGCTGACCGACCAGGTCGCCGAGGCCATCGACCGCGGCGCCGTCCCGCTCCACCGCGGCTCCCTCACGGACGGTCACTTCCTGCCCGGCCAGGACACCAGCGCCTACGTCGCGCCCGTCACCCTCCTGGGCCCGCCGCCGTCCTCCCCGCTCCACCACGCCGAACCCTTCGGACCCGTCGACACCATCGTCCTCGTCGACACCGAGGCGGAACTGCTCGCCGCGATGAACGCCTCCAACGGAGCCCTCGTCGCCACCCTCTCCACCGACGACCCGGACACCTACGAGCGGCTGTCGCCGCAGATCCGCGCCTTCAAGGTGGGCCGCGGAAAGCCCCGCTCACGCGGCGACCGCGAGGAACTGTTCGGCGGCTTCGGCGCCTCCTGGCGCGGCGCGTTCGTCGGAGGCGAGCTGCTCGTGAAGGCGGTCACCGAAGGCGACCCGGGCGAAAGGCTCCCCGGCAACTTCCCCGACTACCAGCTCAACGCCTGACCCACCGACGCCCCTGGCGGTCGGGCCGCGGCGCGCAGGGGGAGTGGGCCGCTGTTGTCACAAACACGGTGGTTGTCGGGTCCTAGTGAGTGTGACGAGCCGGTCACGGCACACCTCTCTCAACCCCCAGAGGAGCTCACATGAGCGAGAACGCGGGTATCCGCGTCGAGCACGCGGCCTATGCCTTTGCCTGTATGCACTGCGGATACGGCTGGGAGCAGGCGTACGAGATCGAGCACCACACGGACGCCGCAGGACACGACTTCATCATTCACAAGACGGACGGGGTACGCGTGACGTCGCCCTTGTCCGAGCTGACGTGCCTGAACTGTGGCGAGCACAAGGTGCGCATCATGCGGGAGGGGCAGGTCTCGTCCGTGAGCACGAAGCGTTCCGAGAAGGGACCTCAGTAGCCGTTTCTCCGACGGCCGACCGGATCGGGGCGGTTCCCAGGGCCAGGGGTCCCGCACACGCTTCGGTGGGACCGCGAAGGCGCCCCCGCGCACGGCCGCAGAGCCGGTGGGCGGGGGCGCTTCGGCGTGACCGGCCTCCTGTCACGGACGACCCGTCAGGACAGGGCCGCTCAGTGGCGGACCACCTGAGGAGCGATGTCCTCGGTGAACCCCTCCGCGTCGGAGGGCGCGAACTTGTCGGCCTTGGCGACGGTGGTGCCGCAGAAAGCGGCCTCCAGTGTGCCCCCGAGAACGGTGTTCACGGTTCCATTGTTGGAGGTGTTCGCCATGGACGTCATGCTGCGCTTGCCGTCGGCCGTGGTGAAGGCGTACGTGTAGTAGCCCTGGACGGTGCCTGTGTGGCCGTACACCGTCACGCCGCACGAGAGCTTGCGGCCGCGCAGGCCGAGTCCGTAGGACTGGGTGCCGTCCGAGTTGACCGGAACCATGCTCATCATCTGCTGCAGCTGCGCCTGGGGGACGAGCTTGCCGGAGACGAGGGAGGAGAAGAAGCGGTTGAGGTCGGCCGCGTTGGAGATGACCGCTCCGGCCGACTGTCCCCAGGAGACGGTCTGTTCGGTGGAGTCGACCAGCGGCAGCGTGGTGTCGTCCTGGCGCAGGTAGCCACGTGCGTGGGAATCGGAGATGGCGGTCCCCGGGTGCACGTAGGAGGTGTTCCTGAGCTTCAGCGGCTCGAAGACGCGCTGCTGGTAGTGGGTGGCCATCGGCACACCGGTGAGGTGCTCGATGAGCCGGCCCAGCACGACGAAGTTGGTGTTGGAGTAGCTGTGGGCGGCTCCCGGTTCGTTGTTCACCTTGTGGGCCGTCGACAGGTCGATCAGCTCCTGGTAGGTGAACACCTTGTTCCGCACCGACTCGAAGCCCGGAACGGTGTAGTAGAACATGTCGTTGGTGTAGTCCCACAGACCGCTGCGGTGGCTGAGCAGGTGCCGCACGGTGATGCGGTCGTCCGGCAGCGGCTTCGGGAGGTAGGTGTTCGCCGAGGCGTCGAGGTCGAGACGTCCCTCGGCCGCCAGCTGCATGAGCACCACCGTGGTGAAGCTCTTGCTGACACTGCCGACCCGGAACCGGCGGTCGGCGTCCATCGCGGCGTGAGTGGCGGTGTCGGCCTGTCCCCTCGAGATGCGGTAGCTCGAGGTGCCCGAGTCGATGCGGGTGAGGGCGCCGGGCGCCCCGTTGGCCATGGCCTGCTTCTGCACGTTGAGGACGGCGGTGACGGAGGGGTTGGGCAGGGGGGAGGTGGCTGCGCCGGCCGGAGAGGCGACCAGGGTGGCCGTCACGGCGGAGCCTGCGAGCACGATGCTCACGTTCTTGATGCGCATCAGAGTCCTTTGGTACGTGATCAGGTGGGCGCCGCCCGCTCCGATGGAGCCGCCGATGCCCCTCTCCCGCGAAGAGGGCCGGGCAGCCGTCGTGCACCGCCGTCCCCGCGTTCACGCGGGCACGGGCGATGAGGCGGCGCCGGCTCGGGGACGACGCTGGATGCATCGTAATGGTGTGACACGGTGTTACGGGCAGTGGCACTCGCGATGTCATGAGATCGGCCCGACCGGGTCCCGCGCGGCCCGCGCGGAGGTCGGAGCAACGGGGCCGGAGCAGTCTCCACCACCGGTGCCCAGCAGGCTGTCCGCATATGCCCTGGTTTGCGCGAGTGTGGCGATGGGCAGTATCGGCCCCACTGATGTGCCACTGTTCAGTCACACTGTCTTGGGGTGGCGCGGGTACCTCGGCGCGGTGCCCGACGGCGTGCGGTGGGCGGGCTGATCCGGCTGATCAGGTGTCACAGATGTCCGCGGCGCCTGGTCATGGGGAGCAGGACAACCACTGAGCGACGGGTTCACCACCATGAGCGTCGGACATTCACGGCACGTCGAAGACCCCGGGACGACTCCGCCGTCGCCAACGGTGCAGATCCCCGCGTCGGCCCCGAATGCGGCCGTGCCCCGGAGCGGGCGTGGGATCAGCCGACGGGGCGTGCTGGGAGTGGGCCTGGGCGCCGCGGCGGCGATGGGTGTCGCAGGCTGCGGCATGGGATCGGGTTCCGACTCCGGTAGGGGTGATGTGGGACGGCCGGACGGCAGCGGGGGAGAGGGCGTGGGCGGTGGCACGTCGCCCGGGCCCACCACCGAGCCGATACAGCTCATAGGCGACGGTTCGACGGCCGACACCGGAAAGCAGCCGCACCAGCCCGACGCGCCGGTACCGCTCGCGCCCGGTCAGGCTCCGCCGCAATTCGTGATCTTTTCGTGGGACGGTGCGGGCGAGGTCGGCAACGGCCTCTTCCCGCGGTTCCTGGAACTCGCCAAGAACCATGACGCGGCGATGACGTTCTTCCTCTCCGGCCTCTATCTGCTGCCGGAGTCGAAGAAGTCGCTCTACCGGCCGCCGAACAATCCCGTGGGCGCTTCCGACATCGGCTATCTCACCGACGGGCACGTCAAGGACACGCTCAAGTACGTCCGGCAGGCCTGGCTCGAGGGACATGAGATAGGCACCCACTTCAACGGGCATTTCTGCGGCGGATCGGGTTCGGTCGGGAACTGGACGCCCGCGCAGTGGGAGAACGAGATCGACCAGGCTGTGTCCTTCGTCACCCAGTGGAAGACCAACAGCGGCTGGACGGACCTCGACCCGCTGCCTTTCGACTACGAGAAGGAACTCGTCGGCGGCCGCACCCCCTGCCTGCTCGGCCAGGACAAGCTCCTGCCGACCGCGAAGAAGCTCGGCTGGCGCTACGACGCCAGCTCGCCCGGCGGCCGCCAGATGTGGCCCGACAAGCGCGGCGGGGTGTGGGACCTGCCGCTGCAGGCGCTCCCCTTCCCCGGGCACTCCTTCGAGGTGCTCTCGATGGACTACAACATCCTCGCCAACCAGTCGGGGAATTCGACCAAGGGTGTGCCGTCGCGCTATCCGGGCTGGCGGAAGCAGGCCACCGAGGCCTACGTCAGCGGATTCACGCGGGCGTACGAGTCGAATCGCGCGCCGCTGTTCATCGGCAACCACTTCGAGCAGTGGAACGGCGGTATCTACATGGACGCCGTCGAGGAGGCCCTGAAGACCATGGCCGGGAAGAAGGACGTACGGCTGGTGTCGTTCCGGCAGTTCTGCGACTGGCTGGACGTCCAGGACCCGAAGATCCTCACCAAGCTCCGGGCGCTGGAAGTCGGACAGTCCCCGGCAGGAGGCTGGAACACCTTCCTCAAAGCCACCGCAGCCTAGGCCCTGTCCGATACACCTGAATCGCGTTGTGGGTGAGGAGAACGCGATCCATTGTTCAAGTCCGGACAGGCCTACTGTGGCAGGCACGGCTCAGCGGTCGTTGGTTTCCTTCGCTCTCCCTCCGGGGTGAAGGTGAAGGATCGGCGGAACGGACCCTCGCCGAAGCGCACCGCGAGAAGCAGCGGTTGGTCGTGCTCTGGCGGCCACGACTCGGTCCCGGGCTCGCTGCCGTTCCACAGGTGGAAGACCACCATCGGCTGTTTCGGATCCTTGCTGAGGTAGCCGAGCGTCTTTCCGTACAAAGGATTGTTTCCTCCGAAAAGCACGGAGGGAGCCCCGAACTCCGCTGTGACGTCCGTCCACGTGCGGTCCTCCCTCGCCCACTGCCGGACACGACCTTTGAGGGCTTCGTACGCCTCGTCCGCGAGAACCCCGTCCGGCTTGAGCCAACCGCGTTGCTGCGCGAACTCCGCGTACACCGACGCCATGCCGTACTCGTAGTTGTGCCCGGGGATCAAGTCTCGGAAGGCCCCGGTCACGCCGGCAGCAGACCAGAGCCCGACGTCTTCCCAGTCTTGCTGCTGCTGAGTGAACGCCCCGGGCTGACGTTCAACGAACAGCAGGTGATCAAGCAGGATCCGAAGAGCCAGCTCGCCCCCAAACATCCCGGGTCGGCGGAGCGCGAGGTTGAGCTGGTCAACAAGGTGAGCGTGTATCTCTTCGGCAGTGGCAAGCGGGTTGGGAAGGGTCACGTGCACAGTCTTCCGCATCAAGTGCATGATCTCGTAAGGGATGACGTGTTCTTCGTGGCTAACGTTTAGTCCCGGTGGGGGTGTTTGGTATCGGGGGTGCCGCCATGCGGCTACGGTTGCTCGGCAGGTTCAATGTGAGCGTGGATGATTCGTTGTGGAGCAGGCTGTCGGTCGAGGCGCGAGCAGAGGTGGACGCTCTGATCGCCGATGGCCGCCACATACAGGCCATCGCAGTGATGCGCGAGTGCCTGCCACAGCCTGATCTCCGTGAGTGCGTCGACCTGCTGGAGCTCCGTGCCAGTAGCTTGCGGCAGTAGGCAGAGACGCGTGATGGCGCCGAGGTCGATCAGGGGCCGTGTCAGCTCGGGTGGATTCGCGAGTCAGCCGGCGGCGATGAGGTCGATCATCGCGACGTGGATCATGGCTGCGGGGCGGTAGGAGTGGGTACGGTGCGGGCGGGCGACACGGTGGTCTCGCCCTTCTCGCGGGTGACCTCCACTCGCAAGTCATCCCTGCCCTCTGTGGCGGGATCGGAGGGCCGACTCGTCCCGGCGCAGGGCATCAAGCCGGTGGTCGCCCGCCGCGAGCTCACACACCGATCCCGCCACGGCGTTCACCGCTGGGGACGCCCTGCGTACCGGGTGAGGCGGCGGCGTTCGAGGACCGCGGCGAGGGCGTAGGCGCCGCCGCCTGCGACGGCGAGGACCCAGTAGAGGCCGGGGGTGCCGAGGAAGAGCGCCGCGGTGGAGGTCAGAGCCAGCCAGACGCCGAGGCTGTAGTGGAGCAGGTTGCGACGTGCGGCGCCTTCGGCGAGGTAGAGCAGCCCGACGACGAGGCCGGAGCCGGCGGGCCAGAGGATGGACTGCAGTTCTGGCATGCCGAGGGCGGACGTCAGGCCGGTGATGGCGAGGAACAGGGCGGTGAAGGCCGCGACCCAGGCGGCGCCGAGCAGTTTGCCGGTGAGGATGTCCGGCCCGGTGGCCCCGCGCTGGGCGCGCAGGGCGGCGACGGTGGCCTGGGTGATGCCGGTTGCCAGGCCGATTCCGAGGAGTGTGATGGGCAGCCAGCCGGGCAGGCCGAGGATGGGGTTGTCGCCCTGGGAGACCGCGGCGGCGCCGTGTCCCAGCAGGTAGGCGAGACCGAAGCTGACGTAGGCATCGCGGTTGTCGACCTCGTTCACGAGACGACTCGGGGTGGTTATGACGCCGGTGGTGACCGGAGCGTCGGGGGCTGCGACGGACATGGGGGAGTCCTCCGTGGTGGCTTGACGGTGTGAGTGAGGGGTTCGGGAACGGCACGGGCGGCTCTGGCCGGTGTGCGGTACCCGGGCCGCGGCGGGGGCGGTGACCCGACTCGGCGGGGTCACCGCCCGTCGAACGTGGTGGGCGGGCTCCGGGACCGCGGCCCGGAGCCCGCCCCACCGACGGTCCTCCCCGGCTGTGCAGCGTGCCGGGGACGGTGTGGGTCAGTCCTCGCTGATGTCCAGGGCGCTGTCCGGGATCCAGGAGCCGTGGATCCCGGCGGTCACGCGGCGGGGCAGGTGGACGGTGGCGATCCGGTCGAGGCCGGAGGCGTCCAGGACCAGCAGTTGCGAGGCGTCCTGCTTGAGGTCGGAGACGACGGTGAGCAGATACCCGTCGTCCTCGTTGGTGGCGCCGGCCGCGGGGACGAACACCGCCTCGCTGGGCAGCCGGGCGTCACCGACCTGGTGAATGCGGCGGGCGCCGGTGGTGCGGTCGTACTTGACGACGCCGTAGCCGCCGAAACCTTCCTGGTCGGGGAAGGATACCGCGTACTGGTAGCGGTTCTCGGCGCCCAGGTAGTCCTCGTTGAGGGTCGGAAACTCCACGGCGAGGTCGTCGATGATCTGCTCGTCGACGGTGCCGGTCGCGGTGTCGATGACCCACCGGCGCGTGTACGAACGGGTGTTGGGCTCCGTGCCACGCTCGGGCGCGCCCACCCACCAGTTCCAGGAGAGCTGGAACCCTTCGCGGTCCACGGTGGGGCCTTCCAGGACGATGCGGCCCTGGCCGTCCTCGTAGGCGTTGGCGACGTGCAGCATGTTGCCCGGTTCGATGGAGAACCAGCGGACGTGCCCGGCTCCGTCGCCCGTACGGGGCATGACACCGATCCGGGAGGGCTGCTGGTCGCTCCAGCCGTAGGGGATGCCGGAGTGTTCGGCGGGGTCGAAGGTGACGTTGCCCTCGATGAAGACGACGTGGCGGCGGGTGATGGCGAAGTCGTGCTTGAGCGAGGCGGTCGCGCCCAGGATCTCGGCGCTGTGGACGATCTCCCCCTTGGCGTCGCAGACGTAGTACGTCAGGAACGGCGGGAAGGGCGAGGAGCCGAAGAAGTGGAGTTCCCCCGTCACCGGATCCTCCTTGGGGTGCGCCGTCATGGCGGTGCGCAGTCGGCCGTTGAAGTCATGGGCGCCGACCGTCTCCAGGTCCGGGGTGAGTTCGAAGGGGAAGTTCGCCTCGCACAGCGCGAGCAGCCGCCCGGCGTGCTCGATGACGTGGGTCCCCGCGGTGCTCACCGTCAGGTCCGGGCCGCGCTCGGTCATGTACGGAGCGCCCTCGAGGGCGGGGGTGTGCACCCAGCGGTTGCGGTACCACTCGGCGCGGCCCTCGCGGAGGCGGATGCCGTGGACCATGCCACTGCCCTTGAACCAGTGGGTCGGGGTGACGCCGGGCTTGGGGTTGTGGCTGTTGCGGATCAGACGGCCGGTCAGCTCGGGGGGCAGGGAGCCCTCGACGGTGAGGCCGGTGGCGGTGATCTCGTCGGCGACGGGGGTGTAGTGGCCGGTCAGATAGGGCTTGCTGCTCATGCTCGCGTCCTCGGATTTCGTGGTCGTGGTCGTGGTCGTGGTCGTGCGTGCTGTGTCGGTGTGTCGGCGTGTGTTGTGGTGTGGAGTGTCAGGTCGTCCGCTCGGCGCGTGCCTTGAGGCAGTCGAGCCAGCTCTCCAGGGAGGCCTTCAGGGCCGCGGCGAGTTCGTCCGTCCCGGCGTCCACGGCATCTCCGCTCCAGGACTCCTCGGTGTGGACGATGACGTGGTCCCCGGTCTGCTCGAAGGTCCATGCGTGGATGCCGACGATGCCCTCGACGGTCCCGCCCCAGACGATCCGCTGTTCGGCGACGAGTTCGTGGATGGTGGACGTGATGGTCATCCCGTGGGTGCGCCAGGTGAAGTCGTTGCCGACCGCGGCCGGCCCGCTGAGCCTGGCCTGGTCGATGTCGACGTTCCAGACCGGCCAGTTGTCGATGCCGGTGTGCAGCGCCCAGACGGTGGCGAGCGGGGCGTCGATGGTCGTCGTCAGGCTGACGACGACGGGGGCGGTGGTGTCGACGGTGTGCATGCGATGTCCTCTTCGGTGGTGGTGGTCGTGGTCGGTCGGGTTGGCTCGGAAGCCGGGTACGGGATCAGGTGGTGGGTGCGTACGGGGCGGCCCGGTCCCGCGGGCGCGGCGTCGTGGAGACGGCCGCGGCGGGCGGGAGGGCGCCGCGGTTGGTGCGGTTGGTGCGGCTGTGTCGGGTGAGTGGCAGGGCGAGGAGTGCGGCGGCGGCCAGAACCGCGGCCGAGACGAAGAAGGCGGCTCGGTAACCGGAGCTGAGCGCCTCCACGTGGGACTGGTGGGTGGATGCGTGGGCGGTGACGGAGCCGGCGAGGGTGGCCAGGGCGGCGAGACCGATCGCGCCGCCGACCTGGCGGGTGGTGTTCACCAGCCCGCCGGCCAGACCCGCGTCCTGAGGCGGGACACCGTCCACGGCGAGTGCGGTGAGCTGGACGAAGGCGATGCTCAGCCCGAGTCCGACAAGGATGCTCGGACCGAGGACGTCGGTGAGGTAGCCGCCGTCGGCGCTGAGCCGTGACAGCCACAGCAGTCCGGCGGCCTCGGTGAGCAGGGCCGCGGTCACCGTTGCGGTGCCGCCGATGCGCCGGGAGATACGGGGTGCGACAGCGGCGCCGAGCATATTGGCCACGGCGAGGGGGAGTTGGCCCACTCCGGTGGCCAAGGGGTCCATTCCGAGGGCCTGCTGCTGGTAGAGCGGCAGGAAGAAGAACAGGGCGATCCACACGGACCCCAGCAGGGCCATCAACAGGTTTCCGGCGGCGACGCGGCCGGTGGTGAACAGTCGCGGGGGTATCAGCGCGTTCGGCCGGCGGATCTCGATCACGACGAAGGCCGCGAGCAGTGTGCCGGCACCGGCGAGGGCGCCGAGCACTCGGGCGTCCGTCCAGCCGGTGCCGCGTGCGGTGGTCAGGCCCCAGACCAGGCAGGTCAGGGCCAGTGTGACGGTGACGGTGCCCAGGAGGTCGAATCGCGCGGACTCCCGAACAGCAGCCTCTGGCACCAGGGCCGCCACGGCGATGAGGACCAGCACCGCCCCGAGCGCGACGGCGTGGAAGATCCAGGGCCAGCCCCACGCCTGGGTGAGCACGCCGCCCAGCAGGACGCCTCCCGCCCCTCCCGCACCGGATACCGCGCCCCACACGCCCAGGGCTTTGCCACGTCCGGAGCCGGACGGGTACAGGTCCATCGCCAGTGCGAGTGCGGCCGGGGCGATGGCGGCGGCGCCAAGTCCCTGCACGGCGCGGGCGGCGATCAGGACGCCCGTGGAGGTGGCCAGTCCCGCTGCCAGCGAGGCTCCCGCGAACAGTGCGAGGCCGGCGATCAGCACCCGGCGACGGCCGAGGAGGTCGGCCGCCCTCCCTCCGGCCAGGAGCAGCGCCCCGAACGCCAGGCCGTAGGCGTTGATCACCCATGTGGTGCCGCCGTCCGACAGGTTCACACCGGCACGGATCTGCGGCAGCGCCACGTTCACGATCGAGGTGGCGAGCATGACGGCGAACTGCGCGGCGGCGAGCGCCGCGAGTACGGCTCCCGGCCGGTGAGGTGGGGGTGCCTGGTCCTTCGTGCGTCCAAGGTTCATGGCGCACAGCCTCGTGTCGGGCGGTGTCCACTTTCCATGCCCGGCAGCCGCGTTGACTGTCCAGTCCTGTCCGCACCTGTCCACGAGCGGTACGGTCACGGACGTACGCCGGCGGGTGCACGACCAGAACCGTGCATGACGGGCGCTCGGGGATCACCGGTCAACGCCCCGGTCCATCCGCAGGTTCCCTAGCGTCAGTCGATGAGTCCCAGGTTCTGGTCGTCGGGGTGGCCGGTGAGCAGGAGGGTGGTTTCCTCGACGCGTTGGAAGCGGCCGTCGGGGGCGCACTCGGCGAAGAGGTAGACCTCGGTGCGGGAGGTGCGGCCGTTGTGCTGGGTGAGGGTGACGGTGTGGCGGTCGGCGTAGCGCAGTCCGTCGCGGAACTCGTCGTGGACCTCGATGTGTCCGCTGCGGACCAGGGACCGCAGGCGTGTCATGTGCTGGGTGAAGGCTGCGCGGTCGCTCCATACGCCGTCGGTGCGCTGGCGGTAGTCGGGCGTGAAGTGCCGGTCGAGGGCTTCGGTGAGGTCGAGGCCCGGGGTGAACAGCAGGTCGTTGATGGCTCTGGTGATGTCGGTCGGTGTCGTCATCGCTGTCTTCTCCTGACGAAGGTGGGGGTACGGGAAGAGCCCTGGTGCGCGAGCCGGTGAAGTGGCCGGTGAAGTGGGCCGGGGGCGGGGCCGGGGGCCGGGGGAGGGTGTCACTCGTGGCCGGGGACGGTTTCGCGGGTGGGTGAGAAGTCCAGCGAGAGGGACGCGGGGCCGCGGGTGTACAGGCCGGTCTCCTGGTAGTGGCAGCCGGGGGTGTGGCGGACCTGGTCGAGGAGGGGGAGGAGTATCGCGGCGACGGTCTCGATCTCGGCGCGGGCGAAGGACGCGCCGACGCATTGATGGAGGCCCGTACCGAAGGCGAGGTGTTGGGCGGCGGCGGTGAAAGAGCGGGTGGTGCCCAGGTCGGGGCGGTGGATGTCGAAGGTGTCCGGGGTGGTGAAGGCGTCGGGGTCGCGGTTGGCCGCGCCGATCATGCAGAAGACGGTGGCGCCTGCGGGGATGGTGATGTCGGCGAACACGGCGTCCTGCTCGACCTGGCGGGGGATGAGCTGCACGGGTGGGGTGTAGCGCAGTGTTTCGGCGATCGCGGCGGTCAGCAGGTTCGGGTCCTGGCGGACCTGGGCCATCTGCTCGGGGTGGTCGATCAGGTGCTTGAAGAGTAGGGCGAGGGTCTTGTCGGCGGGCTCGGTGGCGGCGGCCAGGACGTTGATGACCAGTGCGGTGACCTCGCGGTTGTCCATGGTGATGCCGTCGAACTCGGCGGTGCAGAGCTTCGATATGAGGTCGTCGCCGGGGCGGTGGCGACGTTGCTCGATGAGCGGGACGAGGTAGGCCTCCAGCTGCTCGGCGCAGTCCAGGCAGTGGCGGCGGCGTTCGGCGGTGAGGGTGATGCTGGTGATGAACTCGGCGACTCCGCTGTGCCAGGCGGCGACCTGCCGCCAGTCCTGCTTGTCCAGGCCGAGGACATCGAGTGTCACGTGGACGGCGAGGGGTCTGCCGAAGTCGTTGACGAGGTCCACCCTGCCTCGGGGAAGGAACGGGGCGATGAGCTCGGCGGCGTTGGCGTGGATGGCGCGCATCTGGTCGTGCAGGGCC
Source organism: Streptomyces sp. NBC_00259 (assembly GCF_036181745.1). Taxonomy (NCBI): domain Bacteria; kingdom Bacillati; phylum Actinomycetota; class Actinomycetes; order Kitasatosporales; family Streptomycetaceae; genus Streptomyces; species Streptomyces sp. NBC_00259. The sequence goes on from NZ_CP108080.1 coordinate 6,807,028, forward strand.
TGCCCGGTGAAGCTCCGGACGACGATCTTTCGCTTGGCGGTGTGCTCGGCCCCGGTCATCTGGGCGAGGACCGGTCCGCGCATCACCGGCTCGGCACGGACCTGCAGTGTCTCGGTGCTGAACGCCTGATGGTCGGTCAGTACCCGCTTGACGTCGTGGTAGCGGGACAGGAAGTAGCTGTCGATCGCGGGCTCGTAGTGCACCGGTGCCTGCTCCCTCAACGGGGCGAAGTACCGGTAGGGGTCGGCGGCGAAGTCCTCGGACAGGACACTGAAGTGGGGGGTGACCATGGTCATGGCAGGAAATCTCTCAAGGGAAGGGCAAGGAGGGGGGGCGGCACCTGCTTGCCGAGTTCGCAGGGTGGGGGGGGGCGTCGGCGGCCTGGACCGCGAGGGTCCGGCAGAAGGAACGGCTGGGCCGGGCGAATGCCGAGGCCCATGCCGGGAGCCGAGTCGCCCGCTGCGTGGAACGCTGCGGGGACGCTCCTCGATGAGGCCGACGAGCACGAGCGGCGACGGACGACGCTGAAGGCTCTTGCCGCCCCAGGGGGAGCACGCGAGTTCATGTCCCCGGCAGTCGGGCGCCTGCGTTGCCGCACTCGCGCTCGCGCGCTGATCGGCCCTTCTCCCCCTGACGCGAATGACGGCTCCCGCGCCCGTGCTCAGCACCGGGCACCGGTGCCGGAACCCTGCCGGCGGGCCCCACAGCGGCCGCCCGTCAGGGCTCCGCTCGGGGATTCCGGCCGGGGCGTCGTCGGCAGCGACCCTACGGAGCCGGCAGCGCGGCTATCGCCGGGGCGAGGTGCTGCGTTGCTTGCGCACCAGGGGGATCGCGAGGAGCACCAGGTTCACGGCGAGTGCGCCGGCGGCGAGCGCGGTTTGCCAGAACGGGCCGCCGGAGGCGAGATTGACCACCAGATACCCGGTGAGGATCACGGCGAATATCGCGTTCTGGACGTCGCTGCGCCGCCACCACCGTGGGCGGGGAGACTCCTCTTCGGACAGCCGCAACGCGTACAGCTCCACAGGCCCGAACTCTTCTTCCGGCGCGCGGTCGGTGGCGGCGAGGTGGTCGGCGGCTTCCCTGGTGAGCTCTGCGGCGCGTGCGCGGGGCACGGCGTGGCTCTCTTCGAGCAGCTGGGTCAGCCGGCCGAGCCAGTGCTCACGCCCGACCGTGTTCTGCGCGTCCGTCCGAGATTGCATGGTGACCCCTTCAGGTTCAGGTTCAGGTTCAGGTTCTGCGGTTGGTTTGCTGTTCCCTGTGGCACACCCGAGCAGTGCGAGGCCCAGCAGGCACAGGGCAGGGGCGGGTAGGTGGCCGAAGACCTGTTGAGAGAGGGTGGTGAAGGCCGTCGCGCCGAGCACCGTTGCGACGGCGACGAGCACCCACCCCGCGATACGCCGTCGGGATCGCGAGGCGGTGGCCGCGACATGACTGCCCATCAGGGCCATGGCGACGAACGATGAGCCGACCAGCCCGCCAGGGGTCAGAGCCAGCGTGAATCCGTTGGCGATCCACAAACAGGCGCCGGCCACCAGAGCGGCCGTACCGATCGGGGCGAGTGCGGCGCGGACTGTCGCCGCCGGTGCCTGGCCGCCCCGGTGGCGAAGACGCTCCTCGGGCGGGACGCGCTCGCTGACCACGCTGGCGGCGTACGCCTCCGGCGAGCCGAAGGCGTCCTCGGGGCTCTCACCGCTGTCCGCGCAATGCTGTGCGACCTCGTCCAGCACCGTGTCCGCGAGGGTGCTGTCCACCGGCTGTGCGGCCAGTGCCAGTCGAACCCGTGCGTTCCACCGGGTGACCTCATCCGTCATGGCAACTCCTCCATACCGTGGGCGAGGAGTTGATCCATCGCGTCGGAGAACTGCTTCCAGCTGGTGGCCTCTTCACGTAGCCGGGCCCGCCCTGTGTCGGTGAGCCGGTAGACCTTGCGTCCCGGCCCGCCCTCACCGGGCTCCCATCGCGCCTCCACCACCCCGTCGGTCTCGAGTCGTCCGAGCACCGGATACAGGGCGCCGCCACGGATCGTGCCGAATCCACGGGAGGCCAACTCCTGCACCAGCGCATACCCGTGCCGGTCGCCCTCGGCAAGCACGGCGGCGAGCGCCAGTGGCAGCACCCCACGCAACCAGCCGGTCTCCACTGCGACCATCGATAGTCAACTCTACTTTCTACTCCGCGAGCTCGACTAGTTCGTTCTCAGACTAGTGAACCACATGTCCGATCCATGTCAACAGCCCTCCAGGGACACGAGGTTGTGCCGCACGCCGCGAGGACGATGCGCCGTCGGTACGTCGGTACCAGGCGACGCGCAGCGAGACGCCAGCGGCCGCGCAAGAGGACCGCCATGGCAGCGGCCGTGCTGGGCGAGCGGCTCCGGCGACTCTCCCTTGCCATGCGTCGGATACCGGCCGAACGTGTGCGCGAGGGGGGCCAATTGAGGAGCCCCGCGCTACTCTCCGCGCCATGACTGACGCGAGCACGTTACGTCGGTGGCGGGGTGGACGGCGCGTGCGCGGCATGCAAGCCACCGCGCGCCCGAGAAGAACCCTGCGGCATACCTTGATGTGCCTCCTTGTGCTGGCACTCCTCGGCACCGGGCCCGCTGCGGCCGCCTCTGCCGCGGACCGGGTCCCCGGCGGAGCTCCCTCCACCGTCGCCCTCCCTGCGGGCACGCGTGCCTCCGACCCCGCGGTCGCCCGCTGGGGCGAGCGCCGGCTCGACGAAGTCGCCTTCCTGACCAGCCACAATGCATTCACCAACTACGAGGACGCACGGTGGAGTTCGGTGAATCAGGCCGAATCGGTGCGTGCTCAGCTGGACAATGGCGTCCGCGGCCTGAGTCTTGACACGCACTGGTACGAGCGGAGCACCTGGCTGTGCATCATCAGCTTCGGGAGCGACTGCTATCCCAGCGACGTGTACCTGTGCCACGGCGACTGCAAGACCTTCGCCGGCGCCACGTACGCCCTGCCGCGGCAGTCCTTCCACGGCACGATGCAGACCGTGGTGGACTTCCTCGCCGCCCACCCCCAGGAGGTGGTCACCGTCTTCCTGGAAGACTACGTCGATGCAGAGCAGCTGAGTCGGTCCCTCGACAGGGTCAGGGGACTGCCCGAGCTTCTGTTCCGGGCCGACGAGTGGGGCGTACGCGGGCAGGGATGGCCGAAGGTGGCCGATCTCGTCACCGCCGGTAAACGCCTGCTGGTCTTCTCCGACCGGTCCGACCGCGAGCACTTGGGCGTCATGTACGACAAGTCCTGGACGGTGAGCAACTACTGGAGCCTCGGGGATCTCGGCAACGACCTCGCGTGCGTCAGCCGCTGGTCCGATGTGCCCCTGGACCGCCAGGAGCCCGGTTTCCGGCGGCTGTTCACCATGAGCCACCACCGCAACGTACCCACCGTCCTCACGGCGGCGCTGGACAACGGCACCAAGCTGAGGAACCGCATCGCCGAGCGGTGCCGGCCCGCAGCCGGGGGCCGCAGTCCGAACTTCGTCTCCGTCGACTTCCACCGGCTGTCGGACGGCAGCGGCCACACGCCTGCCTCGATCGTCGGGGAACTCAACGCGCTCCCCTGACGGAACTCACCGCCGATCCCGCACGGGCTCACTCGCCCCGCCGCAGGCGTACGGCGCTGCCCCGGTCGGCCCTCCGTCTAGGCTTTGCGGGCGAGCAGCTGAATCTCCTGGAACTGCCGTCGATCGGTGGGCTGGGGCTGGCGAACCATCCGGGCTACCTCGACCAACCCGGACGCTCGCAGTGTCGCGGCGAGGTGATCGGGCCACCAGCGATAGGCCGGCGCGACGGTGTGATCGAAAGCCTGCGTCGGGTGAGACGGATCATCGCTTGCCGAGAAGCCGACCAGAAGGTGGCCGCCAGGTGTCAGCACACGATGGAACTCCGCCAGGATGACGGGGAGTTCCCGCGGTGGAGTGTGGATGATGGACCAACGTGAGAGCAGGCCAATCAGCACGCCGTCAGCGATGTCCAGCGCGGCCATCGAGCCCACGTCGAACCGCAGGCCCGGATACGCCTGCCGAGCCAACTTGATCATCGCAGGGGAGGCATCAACACCGAACGCCGTCAGCCGCAGCTCGTCCAGATAAGCGGTGACATGGCCCGGGCCGCACCCGAGGTCCGCGACCTGACCGTCCCCACTCGCACGTACGGCCTCCGCGAAGGCACCCAGGATCGCACGGTCCAGGGGACTGTCACGCAGTGTGTCGCGGAACAGCTGTGCATAGGTGGCGGCAGCGGCATCGTAGGCCTCGCGGGTGGTGCTGAGGGCATCGTGTTCGACCATGCTCGCGAAAGTAGTCCTGGCGCTGAGGCGAGTCGAGAGGATCACGACCTACTGAGCCGCCGGCCTCGGTGAGATCACACTCGTCAACCTCTGGCGGATCGAGCCTCGGCCTTGACGGCCTCCGCGATCTGCAGGGCAGCCTGGGCGGGCGTGAGGTGTGTGGTGTCGACGACCTCGGCCTCGGCGTGCAGCCACGTGCGGGCTGCCTCGGCGTAGGACTCGAGGTACGTGAGCCGGAACGGGGAGTCGGGGCCGAGAACGGTGTCGCCCGCGATGCGGCCGCGGAGGGTGTCCTGGTCAGCATGGAGGACGAAGTGCCGTACCGGGATCGCATGGTGGGCGAGGCCCGCGCTGATCTCGCGCCAGTACTCCTCGACCAGGACGGTCATCGGCATCACCAGAGTGCCGCCGGTGTAGTCGAGTACGCGGCGGGCCGTGTCGACGACGAGCGGCCGCCACGGCGGCCAGTGCTGGAAGTTGTCCGTCCTGGGCAACCCTGGCGTGATGTCCATGAGTGTCTCGCCGACCTTCTCGGCGTCGAACACCCGTGAATCCGGAATCAGCTGCTGCACGAGTGCACTGGTCGTCGTCTTGCCTGCGCCGTGGGTGCCGTTGAGCCAAACAATCACGGGGCCGAGGCTAGCGGTGCACGGGCCGCAGCCGACGCCTGTCACGGCGCAGGTCATGCCGAACCGATCACAGCGCGGAGGCGCGGGGCCCTAGTCACAGCGAAACAGCTCCACGGGGAGCTGAAACCGAGGTCCGGCGGCTACCGTGAGTTCGCGACCGGTTACTCCGGACTGAAGATCGACATGAGTGAATGCGGACATCATCGCCACCTGCGAACACGAAAAGAGGACCGCGACCGTAAGGTCGAGGCCCTTGATTCCGCATCCATTGAAGAGTGTCCGAGGGGGGACTTGAACCCCCACGCCCGATAAAGGGCACTAGCACCTCAAGCTAGCGCGTCTGCCATTCCGCCACCCGGACCAGGTGTATCGCCGCCCCGGGGTGCTCCCCGCGGCGACATGGACAACTCTACCAGGGGTTCGAGGTGCCTCTGAACCGCATTTCGCGTGGTCAGTGGGGTGGGCGGCGACCCTCGGCGCCGGTCGCGGTGCCCTCGCGGCTCACCGGCGCGACAGGTATGCGGAGTGCGATCAGGTGTGTACGTATGGTGAGGGTGCGGTCGGCCTCGCGGTGACGTGGCGATCGATGAGTTTCGGGGCCCGGTGGGGTCTGCCTCTGTACAAGCGAAAGCTGGGCACGAGCTCTGTGAGGGAATCATGACCACCCATGCACTTCCACCCGTCGTCGACGCCGCAACGTGGGAGCACCGGCTTGAGGCGCTGCGTGCTCGGGAGAAGGCCGCGACGCGGGAGCTCGACGCCGTCGCCGCCGAGCGGCGTCGGCTGCCGATGGTCGAGATGCCCGAGTACACCCTGGAGGGCGAGGACGGGCCCGTTCGGCTGGTGGACGTCTTCGAGGGCAAGAGGCAACTGATCGTCTACAACCACATGTGGTTCGCCGGCGAGGAATGGCAGTGTTCGGGCTGCACCGGGTTGACCTCGCAGTACACCCGTCTGGGCTTCCTGGACAACTACGACGCGCGATTCGTCATCGTCACCCAGGGCCCGATCAAGGAGGCGCTCGCCTACAAGCAGCGGGTCGGCAACCGGATGACGTGGTACTCGACCGCCAACAGTTCGTTCGGCGCCGACGTCGGCGCACCGGCCGGCGGGGGATTCGCGGTCAACGTCTTCCTGCGCGACGGCGACACCGTCTATCGCACCTGGCACACCAACGGCCGGGGAACCGAGCAGCTCAGCCACACCTTCCCGCTGATCGACGTACTGCCGTACGGACGGCAGGAGGAATGGCAGGACTCGCCCGAGGGCTGGCCCCAGTCGCCCACGTACAGCGGGTGGGCGTCGTCCGAGGACATCGCTGCGCTCTATGGCCCGGGCTCGGGCTCGGGCTCAGGCACAGGCCCCGGCGGCGGCTGAACGGCGCCCCGCATCACGGTCGACGGGCGGGTCGGCTCGTCGCAGAACGCCCGCCGAGCTGCGAGCACCCGCTGCTAGATTCGTCCGCCATGCGATCACGTGAATACGACCTCGACTTCCGCGACAAGGCCGGGCGCATACGCGCCTGGGGAATCGGTCTGCTGGCTGTCGCGACGCTCCAATGGGCTTGGTGCGCCCTGTTGTTGCTCACGCCGTACGAGGTCGACGAGGAGCCGGAGGACCGTTACCCCGCGGAGTGTGAGTCGCGGCTGCTGACCGAGCGCGGTACGGCCAACGAGGGCCTGCAGAGGAACGACTGGTGTCAGGACGAACGCGACTGGCCCGAAGCCCTGGCTGTGCTCGGGCTGTCCGTGCCCGTCTCGGTCGCTGGCGTGGCGCTCTTCACGAGCGGGAGTCTGAGCATCAGGATGAGCGCCCATGCCGAGGCGATGCGTGAACTGGACAAGTTCACCGACGCACGGTCCGCGTAGCCCGGCCCCGAGACGCCGTGCCTCTGACCGGCCTCTCATCGTAGGCGCTTCCGCCGGCGCCCGAGATCCTCGTGGGGCGCGCCTCAGCGCAAGCGGAACACCGGCCCGCGGGGTGTGAAGGGGAGCGGGGCGCCCTCCGGGACGAGGTAGGCGTGTTCGGGTCGTACACGGAGTACGTCGCAGTGGCCGTCCGTGATGATGAGTACGGGCGCCGTGTCAGGGAAGTCCTCCGCTCGCCGGAGGAGGTCGATCCCTGGCTGGAGGACGGTGCCGCCGCGCCCGCGTACCCGGACCCGGCCGGCGATCTCCGTCGGCGGCAGATATCCCGCGTCGTACGGGGCGGCGTCGCAGAAGACCACCCGGGCGGCAGGGACGTCGCGGGCCTCGGCGTACGACGCGATGGCGCCGAGAGCCTTGCCGAGCAGCCGGGCGTTCATGGAACCGGACGTGTCCAGGACGACGCCGAAAGTGCACCGGGCGACCTCCTCGGGCGGGAAGTACCGTCCGGCGCGCGGGATGTCGGGCGTGGACGTCTGGCGGCGGGCGGGCCGCGCGTAGCTGCGCACGGCCTCCGGGCGGGGCACGAACTCGTCGAACCAGCGGGCCAGCCGGGCGTCCCACGGCACCGGCGGATGGGCCAGCGCCCGGATCTCCTGGACCAGTCCTGCGGGCAGTAGCCCCCGTTCGCCGCCGAGGTGCAGATCGAGGCCCTGAACCAGGCCGCGCCGGTAGAACTCGTCGAGGTCGACCCCGTCACGAAGGCGTCCGCCGAGCGGTTCGCCGAGGATGTCGCGGGCGCCCTTGCCGCGGAGGGTGGCCAGGCGCCGGATGCGGCGGGCATCGACGACGATCCGGTCGTACACCTCCTCCGCGGAAAGGTCCCTCAACGCAGGGTCGTACAACAGCCCTTCCGGCATGGTGCCGACGCCCATCTCCACGAGCCAGCCGTTGATGACGTAGTCGGCGGCGACGTTGAAGAGGTACGGGTCGCGGGCGCCGCGGCGGTCACCGTGGCGCAGGGCGGCGTGCAGCATCTCGTGGGCCAGGATGAAACGCCATTCCTCGTCGTCGTACCGGCGCAGTGGGTTGACGTAGATCTCGCCGAGCGTCGCATCGACGGCGGCGACCGCGATGCCGTGGGCACGGGACAGTTCGGCGTCCGCGACGAGCTTCATGCCCGCCGCGATCCCCCCGAGCAGCGGGTAGGAGGAGACGAACCAGCTGAACGCCCGGTCCCAGGGGCGCGCGGGAAGCCGTTCGCCGGTGAGCGTGTCGCGCCGGCCGCCCGCGACATCCATGGCGGCGGACATGGTCCGGGTCAGGGCATGGGCGAACGCGAGCTGCCAGTCGGCGGGGGTGTGCCACCGCGACCACGACACCAGGATCTGGTCGGGGGTCTCTCCTGCCGTACCGCCGTGTTCGTACGCGGCGGGGATGCCGTCGCGGCGCCAGCGGGTCGCGAGCTGCTCCTCGTCGCCGTCGGGGTAGGACGCCGGGAGATGCTCGGGGGCACGGCCGACGGGGTAGGTGAGCAGGAAGCGGTTGACGACGGCGCAACGGGCGGCGAGTCCGGGCCGGTCGGGCTGCGTACGGGGGCCCGTGGCGGCGGGGACGTGGCCGAAACCGAGATGGATGAGGCAGTGGGCGATGGCCCAGGCCCACTCGGACGGCTCGGCGCGGCGGTCGGGATGGACATGGATCCTGCCGTTGGAGTCGACGGCGGCCAGGCCGTGGCGCGGGTTCAGCTCGCAGTCGCGCATACGGCAGACATCGGCCTCCAGCGCGGCGAGGGCCGGATTGCGCCGGACGGCGGCCAGGCCGGCGAGGAACGCCTCGGTGGCCGCGTCGTTCCGTGCCTTCTTCCCGTGCGGTCCCCGGCCGGCCGCGCGGCTCACCGGCGGGCCTCGACCAGCCGCGGCATGTCGCGGGCGGCCTCGACGAGGAACCAGGCGGGCAGCACGGGCCGGCCGTCCTCGTCGTCGCGGATGACGGTCTGGGCGACCTCGACGGAGATCTCGGCGAGCTGGACGAGCAGCGCCTTGGCGCGGTGCGCGGTCTCTCGCAGGGCGGGCGGGATCTGTTCCTTGGTGGCGGGGAGTTCCTTGACGAGCCGGCCCCGGAAGGCGTCGGCCAGGTAGTAGAGCAGGTCGCGGTCCTGGATGCGGTGGGGCCAGGACGCGTCGCCCTTGATGATGGCGTCGATGCCGTACGCGTGCCGCACGATCTTGGCGTAGCCGCAGAAGGACACGGCGTGCGCGGGGGTGAGGGTGCCGTGCGCGACGATCTTGAGGGTGTCCTCGTCCAGCGTCGGCCCGAAGGAGTGCAGCGCGTCGGAGAGCATGTGCCAGGAGCGGGGAGTGGAGAACGGTTCCTCGGTCTTCGGCGGCTGCGACCACAGGTGGTCGGGCCGGTCGGCGACGTAGTCGACGACCCAGGGGTGAATGCCGTTCTCACCCGCCCATACGAGCCAGTCCGTGGCGGAGGCACGCAGATGGACGTGGGTGAGCCGGTTGACCAGCGCGGAAGCGATGGGTCTGGCCAGCGCGTTGTCGGTGGCGCGGTTGCCGGCGCCGATGACGACGGACCCCGCGGGAAGTTCGTACGTGCCGATACGCCGGTCGAGGATCAGGGAGTAGAACGCCTTCTGCACATCGGGAGTCGCGGCGTTCAGCTCGTCGAGGAAGAGACAGTAGGGCTCGTCACGGGCGATGGCCTCGGGCGGGCAGAAGACGGACCTGCCGTCGCGGATCTGCGGTACGCCGATGAGGTCTTCGGGCGCGAGCTGGGTGCCGAGGAGGCTGACGCACTCGAGGCCGAGGGACTCGGCGAAGTTCCGTACGAGGGACGACTTGCCGATGCCGGGAGCGCCCCACAGGAAGACGGGTCGCACCGTGGCGAGGCCGAGGAGCAGCTCGGGGACACGGGAGGGCGTGACGGTGACGGCTGCCTGCAAGCTGAGGACTCCTGAGAACGTGCGATGTCCGGTGCGCCCGGACTGTTCGATGCGTCCCGACAGTCTGTACGCCTCGGGCCTCACGGCGCAGCCGGTTTATCGGCCGACGACTGCGGGGCGTCCATGGCGACGGTGTCCGAGGCGGTGCGTGTCGCATCGTTGACATGGCGCGTTTGTGCCACCTGGCGGGGGATGACACACCGGTTGGCACGGCGGATGATCGCGGTGTGAACCACGGGTGGACGGAGGGATATTGCTCGATCGACAGCATTGATGCCGGTTGCCGGAGACGTGCCGACCGGATCGGCGAGGTGTGTCGCGCAGGCCTGCGGCGCCGATCGATCCCGTCCCGAACCCACAGTTCCGTCACCTGAGGCCGAGCGCGGCGGCGATCCTCTGCCTCGACCGGTCCTCTGTGCCACCGGCATTGCCACTGCCACTGCCTCTCCGCTCACCACTTCCGCGCTCACACTTTTCCGCTCACCACGTGACCGGTCACTACGTCTCCGGTCACCACGTCACGGGTCACCGGGACGAGGCACACCCTGACGAACAGGCCCGCGGGAACGGAAGGCCGGCGGTTCGGCCGTGTTCCGTGTCGAGGCCGGATGCGGTTCGTCTCACACGATCCAGGTGTGACATGCCGGCTCCGTGCCGTCCTGACGCCCGCTCACACGCTGTGCCCATACGGGCATCGGGAAATGACAGAAAGGCTGTAATCGCCATGAGACGCATCCGCCTGTGGGCGGTGATATCGATGTCGGTGGTGATGGCGACGGGTGCGATGACGCCCGTTTCCGCCCAGTCCCCGCAAGGGGCCGAGGCACGCACGCCGGCACCGCAGGACCCCACCAGGACCGTGCGGTTGATCACGGGTGACCTGGTCACCGTCAGCGACGCACCGAACGGGAAGAAGACGGCTTCGGTGCAGCGCGCACCGGGCCGCGAGAACGTCTTCTTCCAGGTCTCGGAAGAGGACGGCGCCCTGACCGTCATGCCGTCCGACGCCGCGCCGCTGGTCCGCACGGAGCGGCTGGACGCGGGGCTGTTCGACGTCGCGGGACTGATCGCCCAGGGGTACGACGCGGCACACACCGACGCCCTGCCTCTGATCGTGTCCGCGCCCAAGGGCTCGGCGCGTGCGGCGGTCGAACGGGTGGACGCGCTCGCCGAGTTCCACGACGACGACTCCGCAGGGCCGCGGCGACTGCCGAGCATCGACGCCCAGGCGCTGCGCGTCGCCGACGAGGACCTGGCCGCCTTCTGGAAGCGGCTCGCACCCGCGGCGAAGGCGTCCATGGCGAGCGCGGTGGCGGCGACCCCGAAGATCTGGCTGGACCACAAGGTGCGTCCCACGCTGGACCGCAGCACCGCGCAGATCAACGCGCCGGCCGCATGGGCGGCCGGTCACCTCGGCGACGGCGTCAAGGTCGCGGTCCTCGACACCGGCGCCGACCAGACGCACCCCGACCTCGCGGGCCGCGTGTCCGAGGCCAAGGACTTCTCCGGCAGCGGCTCGACCCTGGACCGCTTCGGTCACGGCACGCATGTCGCCGCCACCGCCGCCGGCAGCGGCGCCGCCTCGGACGGCCTGCGCAAGGGCGTCGCGCCCGGCGCCGACCTGCTGGTCGGCAAGGTCCTCGGGGACGACGGCTACGGCAGCGAGTCCCAGGTCGTCGCGGGCATGGAGTGGGCCGCGGCCCAGGGCGCCAGGGTCATCAACATGAGCCTGGGCGCGGACATGCAGACCGACGGCACCGACCCCATGAGCCTCGCGGTCAACGAGCTCTCCCGCAGCAGCGGCGCGCTCTTCGTCGTCGCCGCCGGCAACAGCGGCGGGCGGGGCGAGATGACGGTCGGGTCGCCCGGCGCCGCCGATGCCGCCCTCACCGTCGGCGCCGTCGACCGCGACGACTCGCTGGCCGGGTTCTCCAGCCGTGGCCCGCGCTTCGGCGACAAGGCGGCCAAGCCGGACATCACCGCTCCTGGCGTCGGCATCGTCGCCGCGCGCGCCGCCGGTACGACCATGGGCGCCCCGGTCGACGAGCACTACGTCGCGGCGGACGGTACGTCCATGGCCACGCCCCACGTGGCCGGTGCCGCGGCGCTGCTGGCCGGGCAGCACCCCGACTGGAGTGCGCAGCAGCTCAAGGATGCGCTGATCAGCACCTCCCGTACGGTGTCCGGCCAGGTGCCGACCCAGCAGGGCGGCGGCCGCGTCGACGTCAAGGCCGCCATCTCCGCCCCGGTCACGGCCACCGGCACGATCGCCATGGGCCCGTTCGGCAGGGACGCTTCTCCGGTGGAGCGGGCCGGCGTGATCCGCTACACGAACCACACCGACGACGAGGTCTCGCTGAGCCTGCGCGCCGCGCTGGCCACCAACGGCGGCAGGGCGCTCCCCGCGCAGGGACTGACGCTGGGCACGGGCTCGGGCGGTACGCTCCGGGTCGCCCCGGGCGCGACCGCTGAGGTCCCGGTCGGCGTGGACCCGGAGAAGGCGGGCCGCGGCTCCTACTACGGCTACGTCACCGCCACGTCCTCCGACGGGGTTTCGGTCCACACCACCGTCAGCCTGGTCGTCCGGGCCCCGATGCACAAGGTCACCATCGAGTCCCACGGCCCGGACGGTGAGCCCAGCGGCTGGAACATCGTGGATGTCTTCGGAGGAGACACGGACGTCCAGTTCGTCAGCTGGGACCCCCTGGTCTTCGAGGTCGAGGAGGGCACGTACCAGTTCGGCGGCACGCTGCTGCACCAGAGCGGTGGCACCTCGCGGCTCATCCACGTCGTGGAGCCCGAGGTGAAGGTCGCGGGGGACAGGAGCGTGACCCTGGACGCGCGCAAGGCCAAGCAGGTGCGCGTGCGCACGCCCATGCCCGCCGAGCGGCGCAACAACGCGACGTTCCAGGAGTACCGGAAGATCGACGGGGCGGCGACGGCCCGGACCACCTACTACGAGGACGGCGGCGGGTCGGTGGACCTGTACGTCAATCCCACGTCCAAGGTCACCGAGGGCGAGTTCGAGTTCAACACGCGCTGGGAGATGGCGGCTCCCGACATCAGGGCCGAGGTCCGCGGCGCGGACCTCGACCTGGACCCGTACTACGTACCGCGGTCCGCCCCGTTCGACCCGAAGGGTCAGCGGCTCTCCGCCGTGTACGCGGGGACCGTGGAGAACCCGGACCTGCGGCCCGGCACCGTGCGGGGCAAGCTCGCCGTGATCCGCGACGACACCGCCTCGGGCGAGTACGAGCTCGCGGAGAAGGCCGCGCGGGCGGGCGCCAAGGGCGTGATGGTCGTCCTTCCCGAAGGGCTGGTGGCCTGGACCCGCTGGCAGCCGGCGGACACGCGTTCCGCCGTTCCCGTGATCCGGGTGACCGCGGCCGACGGCGCGGAGCTGCTGTCGTACATGAAGAGGCACAAGACCGTCGTCGACATCTCCGGCACGGTCAAGAGCCCGTACCTGTACGACGTCAGGGCGATCTGGACGCACCAGATCCCGCAGGAAGTGACGTACACCGTCTCGGACCGCAACACCGCGCGGGTGAAGGCGTCCTACACGGACAACAGCGCGCTGGACTGGAGCGCCGAGCAGCGCTTCAGCTGGCGCCCCTACGCGAAGGTCACCATGGAGACCTCGCGCGCGGTGCCGACCGGTCTGACGCGCACCGAGTACGTCAGCTCCGGGGACACGGAGTGGATGCACCACGTCGACTTCATCACCAGCCCGTACGCGGACTTCGCCATGCGGTCGGGCCTGCACGACGCCCCCCGAAGCTTCACGGCGGGTGAGAACGTCAAGGAGGAGTGGTACAAGGCCGTGGTGCGGCCGTCCATCCCGCGCGGCTGGAGCAGTCCCTCCGTCCGCAACGGTGACGTCCTCAGCCTCGCGATCCCCGAGTACACCGACTCGATGGCCGGCCACTGGGCCCGCAAGCAGGCCCCCGGACTGTCGGGAGGCATCGGGAGGGCCGGTACGCCCGGGACGATGGACGAGCCGACCTACCCGAGCGGTGACACCGTGACGGCCGTCCTCCACCGCGACGGCAAGGAGGTGAGCAGGTCCAACGCCGCCTGGGGGAACTTCGCGGTCCCCGCAGGCAAGGCCGACTACCGGCTGGACCTGACGACGGAGCGCCTCTCCGACTACTGGCGGGCCGGTACGCGGACCGCCACCTCGTGGACGTTCCGTTCGGACACCACGACCGCGGACACCCTGCTCCCCCTCCTCCAGGTCGACTACGGCGTCCCGGCCGACCTGTGGAACACGGTCGGTGGAGGGAAGCGGCACGACCTCGACCTGACGGTCAGGAACCAGGACGGGCTCGCCGCCCCCGCCGGGGTCACGCTCAAGGTCGAGGCCTCGTTCGACGACGGCAGGACGTGGAAGGCGCGGGTCGGTGTCAAGGACCGCGGCCACAACCGGTTCACCGCCACCGTCGAGCGGCCGGACGGACAGCGGCAGGGCGGGTACGTGACCCTGCGGGTCACGGCCTCCGACAAGGCGGGCAACACGGTCCAGCAGACCGTGGAGCGGGCCTACCTGCTCGGCAAGTGAGCGAGCGCCTCCGCGGGAACCCCGCGGAGGCGCCCGCCGGACCTTCGCGGCGGGTGCCGGGGCTGACCCCCGGCACCCGCCGTTCCGTGTGACGGAGGCTCCGCGGGACCTCGGCCGAAGAGCATCCCTGGCGTTGCGCTCTGTCTGCCGTTGTGCTGTTGCGGGTGGCCGGACACCGGCGCCGGACGGCGACGGCGGCCGGTGGGCGCCGGACCGACGGCTCGGGACCTAGCGCGGCAGGAACGACGGCGTCGCCGGGGCGGGGCCCAGGGTTGTCGTGCCCGGTGCCGCCCGGTGGCCCAGGCCCGTGCGGTAGGCGTCCAGCGCGGCCTCGGTGCGGCCGCCGCGCCGCAGCAGGTCGCCCAGCAGGCGGCACAGATCGGCGAGGTCCCCGCTGGCCCCGCTGCGTTCGAGCAGCCCCAGGGCGAGGACGTAGTGTTCCTCGGCGGCATCGCTGTCGCCGCGTTCCTCGGAGATCAGGCCGAGCAGCCGGTGTGCTCCGCCCGCGTGCACCGCCCCGTGCCGGTCGCCCAGTTCCAGCAGCGCCGTGAGCAGCTCGGAGGCCTCGTCGAGCCGTCCGAGGCGGCGCAGCACGTCCGCCAGCTCGACCTCCACCTGGGCGGCGAAGAGCACGGCGCGCTTGGCGGTCAGCATGTCCCGCGCGGTGCGCAGCTCCTGCTCGGCGAGGGTGAGTTCGCCGTCCTGCGCCTGGACGTAGCCGCGCATCCAGTGGCAGTGCGCCAGATCGGTCCGCAGCCGCAGCTGCCGGTAGATGGCCTGTGCCTTGGCGAGTGAGGTGTCGGCATCGGCCGTGCGGCCCTCCGCGAGGAAGGTACGGGCCACCTGCCGGTGCATGCCCGCGACCAGCGCCGGATCGCTGACCTGCGGGGCCAGGGCCAGCGCGAGTTCGGCGGCGTGGGCCGCGCGGGCATGGGCGCCCATGTCGATGTACGGGCCGATGATGGCCGCGTACAGCAGGACCAGGGCCTCGGGATCGGCCAGGCCGCTCGCGTTCAGTTCGTCGATCGTGGCTTCGAGGAGGTAGCAGGCGTAGCGCAGTTCACCGGCCAGCAGGTGCGCGATGGCGCGGCCGCGGACCGCGCGTGCCCGCCGGGGCAGCGGTTCGTCGCCCAGGAGCCGCTCCGCCGCCTCGAAGTGCCTGCGGGCGTTGTCCAACTGCCCTGTCTCCAGGGAGCATTCGCCGAGTCCGAGCAGCACTTCGGCCTGCTCGGCGGTCAGCTCCAGGTGCTCCGCGTCGGTGAGGAGCCGCCGGTAGCTGACGGCGGCCTCCTCGGCGGAGCCGGTGGCCAGCTCGCGCTGGGCGTCGGTGAGGGCGAGCCGGAGCTCGGTGGCGAGATGGGCGGGGCGGCCGGTGGACAGCTCCTCGAACGAGGTGCCGAGCCGGTCGGCGAGGAAGCGCAACGCCGCCTCGGACGGCCGGACCTTGCCGGCCTCGAGGGTCGAGATGTAGGCGGGAGTGTACGAGGGCTCGGCCAGCTGCCGCTGGGTCAGGCCGAGGTGTGCGCGCAGCTGCTGCACGCGGCGACCGATCTCGGCCGGTTCGTCCATCAGACCCCCTGGGTCGTTCGAAGTCCCCATTATTCAGGGGTAGTAGACCATTGCGCAGCCACCCCGCCACGCCTAGTTTAAGCACTCCGTTAAATACGGTTGTTCAGAGACTTAACTTCCGTCTCAGGGGGAGGCTTACATGCGCTCAGCATGGCGCAGGGGCATGGCGACCGCCGGCGCTGCCGCTGTTCTCACCGCGGTCCTGACCGCGCCCGGCGCCGCCGCCGATCCGGCGGTGTCCACCGGCCCGGGGGTCGAGGTGGAGATCCCGGGCCCGGAGCGCGGCGACGCCGCCGGGTCGGGCCACACGCGGGTCCCGCGGGACGGGCGGGACCGGCCCTCCCCGAGACTCTCGGCGGCCGAACAGTCCGCGGACGGCGCCGTCACCAAACTGCTGGACAACGGCTCCACCGGCGACCGTCTGGACATCGTGGTCGTCGGCGACGGCTACACGGCCGGCGAACTCGACCGGTTCCACATCGACGCGAAGGAGATGTGGGCCGAACTGGCCGGCGTCGAGCCGTACACGACGTACCAGAGCCTCTTCAACGTCTGGACGGTCGACGCCGTGTCGAACCAGACCGGTGTTTCGGGCGATCCGGGACCCGACGCCGTACGGGACACGGCCCTGGGCTCCTACTTCTGGTGCGACGACATCGAACGGCTGCTGTGCGTCGACCAGGCGAAGGTCGACGGCTACGTCGCGAAGGCGCCGGAGGCCGACCTGGTGGTCGTGCTCGCCAACAGCGCCAAGTACGGCGGCGCGGGGTACAACGAGCCGAGCGAGACCCTGGGCTACGAGGGCATCTCGACCGCCTCGGCGGGCAACGAGAAGTCCGGTCAGGTCGCCATCCACGAGACCGGCCACTCGCTGGGCAAACTGGCCGACGAGTACTTCTACCCCGACTACCCGGGATACGAGCAGTACACCGGGCCCGAGCCCGGCGACTCCAACATCTCCGTGCTGACCGCCGGGGACATGGCCGCGCAGCGCGCCAAGTGGCACCGCTGGCTGGGGGAGGCGTCGCCCGACGGCGGGGTGGTGGGCGCGTACGAGGGCGGGGGCTACTACGTCACCGGGCTGCACCGGCCCACCGACAACTCCCTGATGCGCTCCCTGGACAAACCGTTCAACCTGCCCGGCGTCGAGGCGATGATCGCCGGCTTCCACCGCCACGCGCGGCTCGCCACCGCGGTCACGCCCACCGAGCGCCTGCTGCGTCTGCGGGACACGGCGCGGGTGTCCGTGCCGCGGCTCACGGGCTCGGAGCGCCACCGGCTGAAGGTCCGCTGGTACCTGGACGGCAGGGAGCTGAAGCCGCTCGCGGGCCACACCCGGGTGCGGGTCACGGACCTGGTCCTGTTGCTGCTCGACCGGCGCACGCACAAGCTGTCGGTCACCGTCGAGAACCGTACGGCCGCGGTACGCGACCCGGAGATCGCGAAGGCGCTGAAGTCCACGGTCGGCTGGAACGTCCGGCTCTGACACGGAGCGGAGGCCGGCCCCGTGCCGTAGTCGGGGCGGGTGCGGCGGTCGGGCGACGAGCCCGACCGCCGCACCACCGGCTCTGCCGACAGCGGGCTCTGCCGACAGCGGGCTCTGCCGATACCTGGCTCTGCCGACATCGGGTGCGGCCGACGTCAACCGGCGGACAGGGCGTCGCGGCTGCCCGGTGAGTCGTCCCGACGGCCGGACCGGGTCCCGGCAGCCGTGTTCAGGTGCGACTGCGAGTCGCGCTCGGCAGGCAACGGTCCCGAGACGGTGAAGTAGCGCCGGCCGGCGACGAGCAGCTCCTCCGCGGGGAACTTGGTGATCACCTCGCACCCGTCCGCGGTCACCACGAGCTCCTCCTCGATCCTGGCCGCGCCCCAGCCGTCCTGTGACGGCCAGTAGGTCTCCAGCGCGAAGACCATGCCTTCCTCGATCACCTCGGGGTGATCCAGGGACACGAGCCTGGAGAACACCGGCTTCTCCCAGATCGACAACCCGACACCATGGCCGTACTGAAGCGCGAAGGCCGCTTCCTCGTCGGGGAACCCGAACTCCTGCGCCGTCGGCCACACCGACACGATGTCGGCCGTCGTGGCTCCGGGCCGGACCAGGCTGATCGCTTCGTCCATGTACTCACGGCAGCGCGTGTACGCGTCGCGTTGAGCGGAAGAGGCGCTGCCGACGGCGAACGTACGGTAGTAGCAGGTGCGGTAGCCGTTGTAGCTGTGCAGGATGTCGAAGAACGCCGGATCCCCGGGCCGCACGATGCGGTCCGAGAAGACGTGGGGGTGCGGTGCGCACCGCTCCCCGGAGATCGCGTTGACGCCTTCGACGAACTCCGAGCCGAGGTCGTAGAGCGTCTTGGCCACCACACCGACACACTCGTTCTCGCGCACACCCGGCCGGAGGAACTCGTAGAGGTTCTCGTAGGCGGCATCGACCATCGAGCACGCGTGAGTGAGCAGACTGATCTCGTCACGCGTCTTGATGCGCCGGGCCTCCAGGAACACCTGCTGGCCGTCGACCACGGTGATGCCCGCGTTCTGCAGCGCCATCAGGACCGGGAGCTCGATGACGTCGACGCCGAGCGGTTCGCCCAGGAGACCGTGGATCTCGAGCTCGTGCTTGATCTTCCGGGCGACGGAGTCGCCCATGCCGACCAGAGGGTTGATCGCGCCGCGCAGCGTGGATATACCGGCGCGGGCGCCGCTCGGGTTGCGGGCATCGGCCCCGTGGTGGGCCCCGTGCGGATCACCGTCGGAGTGGGCCTTCGAGTAGTCCAGCCACGGGTTGTACAGCTGGTGGTGCTTGGCGGCGGAACCGAAGTCCCAGACGATCGGCTCGCCTCCCCTGACGAGCAGCGAGAACCGGATCATCTTGTCGATCGCCCAGGTGCCGATATGGGTCGACGTCATGTAGCGGATGTTGGAGAAGTCGAAGGCCAGGACGGCGCCGACGTCGGACTGTTCCAACGACGCGCGCAGACGAGCCAGCCGCTCTTCGCGGAGCCTGCTCATGTCGACACGGGTCTCCCAGTCAACCGCGTTCGGCCCAAACGTAGGAATCGCCATCACAAGTCCTTTGCCAAGCGGACAGTTACAGGTGGTGGAACCGCGCGCGCCGCCTTGTACTCGGCAGGGCGCGCGACGAGTGTGAAGTGCTACTGCACATCCGTGAGTGGAGTGGGGAAGCGGAACGCCGGTTCTGCCCAGGAGGCCCGCTTCACGAACGTCACGTCGACTTCGGCGCCGGTCCGCACCGTGCCCAGGACGGCGGCCGTGCCCAGGACGGCGACCGTGCGGTCCCGGCACACGCGAAGCCGGCACGGGTGACCGTCCACGCACCCGAGATAGAAACCGGGTGCGGGGCGCACGAACGGGGCCGGGATCAGTAACCGGCCCTCGTCGCCGACGGCTGCCGGAAGGGTGAGGAAGGCTCCGAGCAGGTCGGCGG
This sequence comes from Streptomyces sp. NBC_00259, assembly GCF_036181745.1. Lineage (NCBI taxonomy): Bacteria > Bacillati > Actinomycetota > Actinomycetes > Kitasatosporales > Streptomycetaceae > Streptomyces > Streptomyces sp. NBC_00259. The sequence goes on from NZ_CP108080.1 coordinate 6,826,360, forward strand.
CAGCTTCGAGGTCTCCGTCGAGGATCAGCCTGCGGATCCGCGTCGATGAGACCGGCTCATCTTCCGGGCCCCGTGTGACAAGCGGGACGACCCGGGTGCTCAGCTCGGGAAACCGATCGAACGTGCTGGTCGTCCCCACGCCCCGGGCACCGAACCGAAAGCCCTGGCCGACACTGACGAACCCGGCACCGAGCCGGTCGACAACGACACCTTCGACGAAGTCCTCGGCGGAGACGCGCGACCAGGCCCGGTCGAACGGGACGATCGCCACGCGCCGCACCCCCAGGGCGGCGAGCTTGTGCAGCTTTCGCCGGCGATCGCTGAGCAGGCTCGGCACCCGGCGTGGTTCGAGCACCTGCAGCGGGTGCGGGTCGAAGGTGAGCACGGTGTCGCACCCGTGGAGGACCTGACGGTGACCGACGTGAACGCCGTCGAACGTGCCGATCGCCACTCTGGCGCGCGAGCGCGTCCCACCGGTGTGGCGGCGGCCACCGCCGGCCCGTCCCTCAGGGGGAGCCTCGAGACTGAAGACCTCCATCGCCCGTCCCTCCTTCACCCGGTGAGCAGGCTGAGCGAAGGCCAGTGTGCGACGCGCACCGTTAGTCGCCGCGAAAGCGAGAGGTGGCCGGGCGGTCCGCCTGTGAATCCCGCGTCAACCACGCGTGCCCTCGGCGCCGGCAAGGCTCGGCCACCGTGGCGCCCATGGCGCACGGGCTCCTGGTGGCTCGTGCCCTGCACCCGGCCGGGAGAGGCCGGGTGCGGCGCCGCTTCGCGGGATCGCGGCTCTCCTCACAGCAGGATGCGCAGCGGGTGCTCGAGCACCTCCACCAACGCCGTCATCCACTGGGCCGCGGTGGCGCCGTCCACCGACCGGTGATCGACGGCGAGGGTCAGACGCAGAACGGACGCGATGCCGATCGCACCGTCGTCGACGACCGCCTCTTGCCGCACCGCGCCGACGGCCAGGATCGCTGCCTGTGGCGGGTTGATGATCGCCGCGAAGTCCTCGGTGCCGTACATCCCGAGGTTGGTGATCGAGATCGTGCCGCCTTCCAGTTCGTCCTGCCGGAGCCGGCGCTCCTTCGCACGGGCGATCAGGTCCTTCGTCGCCGTGGCGACGGCGCTCATCGACAGCGAGCCCACGTCGCGGACCACCGGGGTGACCAGCCCGCCGTCGGTGGCGACGGCCACGGCGATGTCGACGCCCGAGAAGTGCCGGATCGAGGTGTCGTTCCACTGCACGTTCATCGCGGGAACGCTGACGTGCGCCGAGGCGATCGCCTTGACGAGCAGGTCGTTGATCGACACCTTCACGCCCTGCCCGGCGTTGATCTGCTGACGCAGCTCCAGCAAGGCGTCGACGCGTGCGCCGGCGCGCAGATAGAAGTGCGGTGTGTTCTGCTTGCTCTCCGTCAGCCGGCGGGCGATGGCCCCCCGCATCCGCGAGTTGGGTACGTCCACGAATCGCGCCCCGGCCGCCGGAGCCCCTGCTGACGGGACCCCTGTTGACGGCACCCCTGTTGATGCCACACCTGTTGAGGGGATCGCCGGCGTGGTGCCCTCCGGCAGTGTTTCCCCCGGCCCCGCCGACCTGACGACGGCCGCTTCGACGTCGGACCGCCGGATGCGTCCGTGGGGGCCGGTCCCCACCACAGCACGGAGATCGATTCCCGACGCTCGCGCGAGACGACGTGCCAGCGGGCTCGCGAAGACGCGCTCGCTCCCGTCCCGCGCGGCCTCGGTGGGCGCCGGAGCGTTCGTGCCCGCCGGCGTCGCGCGTTCCTGCGGCGCCGACGCGGAGGCGGTGACGGAGGCGGAGGAGGCCGTGGCCGGCGCCGCTCCCGTACCCAGCGACGCCACCAGGGCGTCCACCTCGGACGCCGGCTCGTCCGCCGCCCCCCAGACGGCGATCGGTGTACCCACCGTCACGGTCGTGCCCGCTTCCACCAGGAGGCGCAGGAGGACGCCGTCCTTCTCGGCCTCCACCTCGACCACGGCTTTCTCGGTCTCCACCGTGACGATCGGATCTCCGGCCGCGTAAGGGGTGTTCAAGCCGACGTTCCAGGACGCCAGGAGCGCCTCCGCGGTGTTGGCGGCGACCTCGGGCATGCGCAGGGTCTCAGCCATTGGTGCGCTCCTCAAAGAGCTCGCGGAGCTTCACGACGACTTCCTCCGTGGAGGCGAACGCGGCGCGCTCCAGCACCTTGCTGATGCTCGGCGACGCCTCGCCACCCGTGACGCGCTCGATCGGGGCGTCGAGCCAGTCGAACAGCCGGCGCTGGATCTCGTCCGCGAGCCAGCCGCCGTAGGAGGTGCCGATGGCGCCCTGTTCGGCGATGAGCACGTTGTTGGTCTTCCTCACCGACCGGGTGATCGTGTCCCAGTCCAGGCTGGCCCGGTCCAGCCAGCGCAGGTCGATGACCTCGACGTCCACTCCCGTCTGCTCCACGGCGGCCAGAACGGCCGGCGTCATCGCCAGATAGGTGAGGATCGTCAGGGCCGATCCCTCACGGCGTACGGCGGCCTTGCCGACGGGAAGGTAGTGGTCGTAGTTCTCCGGCAGCCCGGGGCCGGTCGAGTTGTACAGGTCCACGTGCTCGAGAACCACGACCGGGTCGTCACAGGCCAGGGCCGTGTTCATCAGGCCGACGTAGTCGAACGGCGTCGACGGTGCGACTATTCGCCACCCGGGGGCCGTCGCGAAGATGCCCGCGGGGTCCATCGAGTGTTGTGATCCGTAGCCGGTACCGGTGGCGACCTTGCTGCGCAGGACGAACGGCACTCTGCCCTCACCTCCGAACATGTGGCGGGCCTTTCCGATCTGGTTGAACAACTGGTCTGCCGCCACCCACATGAAGTCGGCGTACATGAACTCGACGATCGGGCGGAAGCGGCCGTCCAGAGCCAGTCCGCCGCCGAGGCCGGCGAACGCGTTCTCCGAGATCGGGGTCCCGATCACACGGTCGGGGAACGCCTCACTCAGGCCGCGGGTGGCGCCATTGGTACCGCCGTTGAGTTTGTGCACGTCCTCGCCCATCACCACGACGCGGGGATCGGACTCCAGACGGCGCCCCATCACGCCGGCGACGGCGCCGATGAACGTCACGTCGGTCAGGGCTTCGGCGAAGTCCCCGGCGTCGGTGAACTCGATCCCGGTCAGCTCCGACAGGTCGCCCCGTACGCCTTCGTCGACGAATGCCGGGTCCGGCCACTCCGAGGGGACGATGCGGCGCTCACCGGGCTTGCCGCCGGGCCGCGGTTCCAGGAGGACGTCGCCGAGCCCGGACACCAGGGCCCCCGCGCGCTTGATCGTCTCCGCGGCCGCCTTCTTGGTGAGGATTCTGCGTCGCACCAGATGTCCCACCATGGTGTCGATCGGGTCGCGGGCGCGCCACTGCGCTTCCTCCTCCTTGGTGCGGTACCGGAACGCCGAGCCGGGAAAGGGGCCGTTCTGGTGGAAGTAGCGGTACACATCGGCTTCGATCACCGTCGGACCGCTGCCGCCGCGCATGTGCGCGAGAGCCTGTTGTGTCACGAGGTGCACGGCCAGTGGATCCATGCCGTCGACCTTCCAGCTCCGGATGCCGAAGCCCGGGCCGCGGCCGGACAGCCGTGGTTCCGCGGTGGCTTCGCTGACGTGGGTGGAGACGGCGTACAGGTTGTTCTCGACGAAGAAACACAAGGGAAGCGACCACGCCGCCGCGAGATTGAGGCTCTCCAGCGTGGATCCGATGTTGATCGCACCGTCGCCGAAGAACGTAAAGGTCACCGCGTCGGTGCCGGCCCCCTTGTGCGCCCATGCGGATCCGGCCGCGAGCGGTACACCGCCACCGACGATCGCGTTGGTTCCGATGGCGCCGGCCTCGTGCCACTGAAGGTGCATGCTGCCGCCCCGGCCGTGGCTGAAGCCCCGGTCCAGTCCGCAGATCTCGCGCAGGCTGCGCAGGAGCACGGCCCGCACGTCCTCGGGGAACGGCTGCGTCGGGTCGATGCCCTTCGGATGCAGATGGGCGAGGACCTTGGCGAGGAACTGGTGATGGCCACGGTGCGATCCGTTCACGGTGTCCTGCGACGTCAGGGCGAAGCACGCACCGACCGCGCCGCCCTCCTGGCCGATGCTGGAATGCGCGGGGCCGTGGATGAGGCCGTCCGCGGCGAGCTCCAGGACGTACTCCTCGAAGGCCCGGATCAGCACCAGTTGGCTGAACATTCCCGTCAGGAGGTCCGGAGCCGCGGCGTCCCAGTCCTCCTGGGTGACGACGAACTCCGACCACGCGGCATGTGCGTGGAGTGGGTTTTCGGCAGGCATCGGGTGCCCCCTTCAGTCGACCGGAGGACACCGACCCTGCCATGCGATTGGATCCAATCACAAGACTCTGCTCGACATCGGGCGCGGGAAGTGCCACGATGGCGCTACTTTGGATCCAAAGGAGGAAGATCGTGACTCTGCCCGGCCTGATGCGCCTCGATCACATCGGATTCACGGTGCCGGACCTGGACCAGGCTCATGCGTGGCTCGTGGACGTCCTGGGCTGTGAGTACCTGTACTCGCTCGGCCCGTTCGGCTCGGCGGGCGACTGGATGCCGGAGCACTTGAACGTGGACGCGCGCACCGTCATGCGTCAACTGCGCTTCTACCGGTGCGGTGAGCAGGCGGTGTTCGAGGTCTTCGAGTACCAGGCGGTTGAGCAGCGGACGGTGGTCCCGCGCAACAGTGACGTCGGCGGTCACCATGTCGCGCTGTATGTCGAGGACCTGGACGAGGCCGTGTCGTTCCTGAGGGCGAGGGGCGTTCCGGTGCTGGGGGAGCCGACCGTCAGTGCCGGGCCGTCGCAGGGGCAGCGGTGGGTCTACTTCCTCTCACCTTGGGGAATGCAGTTCGAGCTGGTGTCCTATCCTGGCGGTAAGGCCTACGACCGCGACCCGTCAGAGTTCAGAGGTGACCGCTCTTGAGTCCTGCGCACGCTCGCGATCCGCGCGGGTCGGACAGTGTCAGGAGTCAGCGCATCGCCGGCATCCTCCGTGACGAGATCCTCGCCGGCGATCTGTCGCCCGGCACCTGGCTGCGCCAGGACGAACTCGCGGCGCGCCTCGGCGCGAGCCGCATTCCGGTCCGTGAAGCGCTGCGGATTCTGGAGTCCGAGGGTCTCACCGAGTCGTTCCCCAACCGAGGGGCGCGGATTCCCGTGCTCAGTCTCGACGACGTGAACACGTACTACCGGATGCGCGAGCGGCTCGAGCCGCTGACGCTGACCGAGAGCCTCTCCCGTCTCACCGATGATCACCTCACCCGTCTGGAGCGCATCCAGGAGGAGATCGAGAGCCAGAGCGACGTCAATCGGTTCCTTCTCCTGGACCGCGACTTCCACATGACGACCTATTCGGGTTGCCCCAGCGGCCACCTGCTGGCCACGACGGAGCGGCTCTGGAACGCCACGCAGCACTATCGCCGTGCGTTCATGGTTCTCGCGGACCCCGACCGGGCGACGATCGTCAACGCCGAACACCGGCTGATCCTCGACGCCGTGCGGCGCCGCGACCCTGAGGACTGCGAGCGGTATCTCGCGGGGCACATCCGCCGCACCAGGGTCGAACTCACGGCCCACCCCGAGCTTTTCGTCGACGGCGATGACGCGGGCGGGAAGCCGGGAACCGTCTGAGCAGTCCGGATCTCGCACGCGTCGCGCACGGTTCTCTGATGGCCTGCAACGCGCGGCATGTATCCAACTCTGTTTCCACGTATGGCAGTTGCCTCACACTTCCCTGGTGTACCCCTCTTGGGAAGCCTACGATGGATCCAATCGTGGTTCATTGAATGTCCGTGTCAGGAGGAGAGCTCCGTGCCCATCGCTACCGTCAACCCCGCCACCGGTGAACTCGTCGAAGAGTTCCCCTCACTCACGAAGGAACAGGTCGACCAGCGCCTGACGCGAGCGGAGGCCGCGGCCGCCTCGCTCCGTGCCACCGACTTCGACACGCGCGCCCGGTGGATGCGGGCGGCGGCGAACCTGGTCGAGGCCGAGGCAGCCTCGACGGCGCGCATGCTCACGACCGAGATGGGCAAGCCGATCGCCCAGGCCCGCACCGAGGTCCTCAAGTGCGCGCACGCGATGCGGTTCTACGCCGACAACGCCGAAACCCTGTTGGCCGACCAGCCGCTCGCCGACCCGAGCGCGGTCAATGCCTCGGCCGCCTACACCTCGTACGAGCCGCTCGGCGTCGTTCTGGCCGTGATGCCGTGGAACTACCCGATGTGGCAGGTGATCCGCTTCGCCGCGCCCGCGCTGATGGCCGGCAACGTCGGCCTGCTCAAGCACGCGTCGAACGTGCCGCAGTCCGCGCTGTACCTCGACACGCTCTTCGAACGGGCGGGCTTCCCCGCCGGGTCGTTCCAGTCGCTCCTCATCGGAGCAACCGACGTCGAAGCAGTCCTGCGGGACCGGCGCGTCGCCGCCGTGACACTGACCGGTTCCGAGCCGGCCGGGCGGTCGATCGCCGCCGTCGCGGGCTCCGAGGTGAAGAAGGTCGTGCTGGAGCTGGGCGGCTCCGACCCGTTCGTCGTGCTGCCTTCCGCCGATGTTCGCGCGGCCGCCCGCACCGCCGTGACCGCTCGTACGATCAACAACGGCCAGTCATGCATCGCGGCCAAGCGGTTCATCGTCCACGCGGAGGTGTACGAGGAGTTCGTCGAGGCCTTTGTCGCGGGCACGAAGGCGCTGACCATCGGCGACCCGCTCGACGAGGCAACCGAGATCGGGCCGATCGCCACGGAGTCCGGTTGGCGCGAGCTGGGCGAACTGGTCGACGACGCCGTCGCGAAAGGTGCCGTCCTGCGGTGCGGTGGCTCCGCGGTCGGTACCGAGGGGTGGTTCTTCGAGCCGGCGGTGCTGGAGGAGGTCACCACCGAGATGCGGGTGTACCGGGAGGAGGCTTTCGGTCCGCTGGCCGTGGTTCACCGGGTCGACGACATCGAGCAGGCCGCGGCGCTCGCCAATGACACGCCCTTCGGCCTCAGCTCGTCGGTGTGGACCACCGACCCGGTCGAGGAGCGGTTCCTGATCACCCGCCTTCAGGCCGGTGCCGTCTTCGTCAACGGCATGAGCGTCTCCTACCCCGAGCTGCCTTTCGGCGGCGTGAAGGACTCCGGTATCGGGCGCGAGCTCGCCGCGGAAGGCATCCGGGAGTTCTGCAACCTCAAGACGATCTGGAAGAGCTGACGCGAACCGTCGGTTTCCTCGGACAGGCGTGACGGGCTCCGCCGTCGCCCGTCGCCCGTCGCCCGTCGCGCACGGTCCCGACGGCGCGGGCACGTTCGTCGGTGTCGTCCGACCAGGCCGCACTCGCCGGGCCGGCCCAGTGCCAGGGTGCTGCGGCAACAGTGTGGCACCGGCCATGGCCAGGGGGTGTCGACGACGGGGCCGGGCGGGTGGCGCTTACGGTGCCCGTCAGCCCCAGCCTCTGGAGACACCGTGAAACTCGTACCGAGCGCCGGCGATGCCTGCGCCGCCCTGGCCCTGGGCCTGGTCATCCTGACCGTCACCCCCGCTCAGGCCGACCCCACCGGACCCGACCGTGCCATCGCCTGCGACACCGAGGCCCTCAAGAACGCCATCCACGCCGCCAACACCGCCGGAGGCGGCACCGTCCAGCTGGCCCGCAGATGCACCTACACACTCACCACAGTGGACAACACCGGGCTCCACGGCGCGAACGGCCTCCCCCTCATCACCGCCCCCATCACCCTCAGGGCCGGCAAGAACACGGTCATCGAACGCTCCGCCGCCGCACCCGCGTTCCGCATCTTCGAGGTCACCGGCCCCGCGGGCGCCCTCACCCTCGACGGCACGAACCAAGGCCGCCGCCCCGGCGACCACCGTGACCCCTGGAACACCGCCGACGCGCTCCTCACCGGCGCCGACCGCGACGACCGTGACCGGGCCTGCCGGAACGGCTCGGGCCTGACCGTCCGGGGCGGCAGCACCGCCGACCGTGGAGGCGCCGTCTTCGTCGACGACGACCGCAGCCTCACCCTGCACTGCGTCAGCCTCACCAACAACACCGCCGCGAACGGCGGCGCCGTCCAGAACCTGGGCACCGCCGACGTCCGCGCCAGCACTCTCAGCGAGAACTCCGCCGCAGCCGGCAGCGGCGGCGCCATCAGCAGCCAGAACGGCGAGCTGAACCTCACCGCATCCAAGCTGAGCCACAACACCGCGGCCGGGGGCGGCGGCCTCTTCGTCGAGGGAGTATCCGCGACGGTCAGCGCGAGCGTGATCGAGCACAACACCGCCACCTCGGACGTCGGCGGCATCTATGTCGCAGGCGGGGTGGTGGACATCGTCAAGAGCACCATCCGGCACAACACCGCCACCAACATCGCCGGCGGCCTGGCCTCTACCGGCGGTTCCGTACATCTTCGGCACAGCTCCGTCAGCGAGAACACCGCCAGGCAGGCAGGCGGGATTCAGGCCCAGAGCCAGGTGGTGGTCGACGACAGCAAGGTCAACAAGAACACCGCCGATCTCGGTGGCGGCATTGTGGTGATCCAGGGCAACATCACCATGAGCCGCAGTCAGGTCAACGAGAACCGGGCACGCATTACCCGCGGCGCCGGCATCATCAACGTCAACACCCTGACGCTCACCGACGTCGAGGTGGCCCGCAACGTCGCCAACGCACCCGCAGGCGGCATCCACAACAGCGGCACCGTCACGGTCAACGGCCAGACCCGCATCACCGACAACACCCCCACCAACTGCACGGGGAGCGCCACTCCCGTACCCGGCTGCGTCGGCTGACGACCACACCGGAAAGCCCACGCCCACATCTGTGGGGCCCTCCCCATGGCGGGGCAGGAGTCCGCCCATGCCCTGGGGGAGGTGCGGCGCATCCGCACCGCCTACAGGGCATGGGCCTCAGGGGCGATGTTCTTGTTGAAGCGGAGCAGGTTGTGAGGGTCCCAGGCGGCCTTGACCGAACGCAGCCGCCGGTGCTTGGCCTCACTGCCGTGCACTCCGCGTCGCCACTCCTCGCCCAGGTCGTCGGTGAGGTTGGCGTAGCCGTTCGTCAGGGCGTGCGGCCGCATCGCCTCGGTGAGGGCCGTCGCCCACTGGTCGTACTGTGCGTCGTACGCGGGCGCGTCCCACTTGCTGATGGCTTCCCACAGCCAGGCGGCTCCCTCACGGGAGAAGGCCATGGCGTCCTCGTCGACATCCTCGGAGATCGCGCCGCCCATGAACGAGAGGTTGATCGTGCAGAAGGCGCCCGGGTTCGAGGGCGCGGCGGCAACGCTCGCCAGCAGCACGTCGACGGCGTCGGCGGACAGGGCCGGCAGATACCCACCCCGCAGGTTCATGCGCATGCCGTAGGGGGCGACGGCGTCGAGCATGCTGTTCGCCCGGACCCACGTGGTCTTCCCCACCAGGTCGGCAAGCGGTCGGCCGAGCGCGGCGAGCGGCTCGACGACCTCATGGGCCGAGGCGGGCTCACCGGTGTGGACCACGACGAGAACGAGCACGGGCCTCCCGTGCACCTCCTCGGGCAGCGTCGGCAGCGGGGGAGCGGGAGCGATCGCGACGAGCAGGCCCAGTTCCCGCGGGGCTGTGGCCAGGTGCGCCGGAAGCCTGCGGAGGATGTCGGCGGCCTGGTCGAACGGGAAGATCAGCTGCCCTGCGACGACGTCGGGGCCGACCCGGTGCGCGCGGTACTCGAACGAGGTGACGACCCCGAAGTTGCCGCCCCCGCCGCGCAGCGCCCAGAACAGCTCGGGGTTCTCGCTCTCGTCGGCGCGGACCTTGCGGCCGTCCACGGTGATCATGTCGCAGGCCAGCAGGTTGTCGACGGTGGCGCCGTGGCGGCGCATCAGAAAGCCGATGCCGCCGCCCAGGGTCAGCCCGGCGACGCCGGTGTTGCTGACCGTACCGGCGGGGACGGCCAGGCCGTGCCGCTGTGCGGCGGCGTCCATCTCGCCCAGCCTGACGCCGGGTTGGGCCCGTACCACCCGGGTCTCCGGGTCGACGGTGACCGCCCGCATCGCCGAGAGATCGACGACCAGCGCGCCACCGGGCATCGCATAGCCGTCGGAACCGTGTCCGCCGCTGCGTACGGCCACCGGGACGGCGTGCGCGGAGGCGTAACGCAGGGCGGTCGCGACGTCCTTCTCGTCGACGCACTGCGCGATCAGCGCGGGGCCCTCGTCGGCGGCACGGCCCTGGTAGAGCGCGCGCGTGGCGTCGTACCGCAGGTCGCCGGGCCGCAACACCGCGCCGCGGAAGCCGGTGGGGAAGCCGGAGTGGGTGCGGGGTTCTGTGGACACGCCCATGGGGGCCTCCAGTGTCAGGAACGGACAAGGCGAACGGGAAACCACGGCCTGTCGGGAAACCACTGCCTGTCGCCGGTGCCTTCGGCACGGCTCGTGTCAGAGGACCCGGAGGATGTCTTCGACGCGGTCCTTGGCGTCGCCGAAGAGCATGGCGGAGTTCTCGCGGTAGAAGAGCGGGTTCTGCACGCCGGCGTATCCGGAGGCCATGGAGCGTTTGAAGACGATGACGTTCTCGGCGTTCCAGACCTGGAGGACGGGCATGCCGGCGATCGGTGAGTCCGGGTCCTCGGTGGCGGCGGGGTTGACGGTGTCGTTGGCGCCGATGACGAGGACGACGGTGGTGCGGTCGAAGTCGTCGTTGATCTCGTCCATCTCCAGCACGATGTCGTAGGGGACCCTGGCCTCGGCGAGCAGGACGTTCATGTGGCCCGGCAGCCGGCCCGCGACCGGGTGGATGCCGAAGCGCACGTCGACGTCCCGGTCCCTGAGCGTGCGGGTCAGCTCGGCGACGCCGTACTGGGCCTGGGCCACGGCCATGCCGTATCCGGGGGTGATGATCACCGAGTCGGCCGACCCGAGGAGCTCGGCGACGCCCTCGGCGGTGATCTCGCGGTGCTCGCCGTAGTCCTTGTCGTCGGCCGGGCCGGCCTCGATGCCGAACCCGCCGGCGATCACGGAGATGAAGGAACGGTTCATCGCCTTGCACATGACGGAGGACAGATAGGCGCCCGAGGAGCCGACCAGGGCGCCGGTGATGATCAGCAGGTCGTTCTCCAGCAGGAATCCCGACGCCGCGGCCGCCCAGCCGGAGTACGAGTTCAGCATCGAGACCACGACCGGCATGTCACCGCCGCCGATCGAGGCGACCAGGTGCGCACCCAGGACCAGCGCCGTGATCGTGACCGCGACCAGCAGCCACAGCGCCGGGGCGATCACGAACCACGTCGTCAGCACCGTGAACGCGGCCAGGGCACCGAGGTTGAGGTGGTTCCTGCCGGGGAGCATCAGCGGCGACGACGAGATCCGTCCCGAGAGCTTGAGGAACGCCACGATCGAACCGGTGAAGGTGACCGCGCCGATGAAGACGCCGATGAACACCTCGGCGGAATGGATCCCGAGCAGTTCCTGGACCTCGAGCACCTTGGCCTCGGCACTGACCGTGCCGTTCAGGGTGGCCTCGACGTGGAGGTAGCCGTTCCAGCCCACGAGCACCGCGGCCAGCCCCACGAAGGAGTGCAGCAACGCGATCAGCTCGGGCATCCCGGTCATCTCCACCACGCGCGCCCGCCACAGCCCGGCCGCGGCTCCGATCGCCATGGCGCCGATCATCAGCGCCAGACCGACTCCGGAGATGTCATGGTGGATCGCCAGCGCACTCGTCGCGGCCAGGGCCACCACCATGCCGCCGATGCCGAAGGACTTGCCGGCCTTGGCGGTCTCGTGACGGGAAAGTCCGGCCAGCGCCAGGATGAAGAGCAGCGCGGCGACGATGTAGGCAGCCGCCGCTGCTGTCTCGACAGTCATCAGTTCAGACATGACCGGGCCCCTCAGCTTCTCGAGAACATGGAGAGCATCCGGCGGGTCACGGCGAAGCCACCGAAGATGTTGACGGAGGCCAGCAGGATCGCGATCGTCGACAGCACCGTGACCACGTCGCCGTTCGGGGTCTCGCCGTGCCCGATCTGCAGCAGGGCGCCGACCACGATGATTCCCGAGATCGCGTTGGTCACGCTCATCAGAGGCGTGTGCAGGGCGTGATGCACCTGACCGATCACGTAGTAGCCGATCACGATCGCCAGCGCGAACACCGTCAAGTGTCCTTGCAGGGCGGACGGGGAGAGGGCCGCGAGCAGGAACAACACCGTGGCGCCGACTCCGGCCATGGCGAACGGCCGCCGGGCCGACACCGGTGGCTCGGCCCGGGAGCCGACCGGCCGCGCCTCGGAGGGTGCGGGGGAGGAAGCGGCCGCCGGGGCGGCGGACACCTGGACCGGCGGCGGCGGCCAGGTCAACTCGCCGTCGTGTACGACGGTCATCGACCGCTGCACGACGTCGTCGAAGTCCAGCACCAGCCGGCCGTCCTTGTCCGGGGTCATCAGCTTCATCAGGTTGACCAGGTTGGTGCCGTACAACTGGGACGCCTGCGTGGGCAAGCGTCCGGGCAGGTCGGTGTAGCCGATGATCGTCACACCGTTGGCCGTGACCACGGCCTCGTCCCTGACCGTGCCCTCGACGTTGCCGCCGTTCGCGGCGGCCAGGTCCACGATCACGCTGCCCGATCTCATCGACGCCACCATCTCGGCGGTGATCAGTGTCGGCGCCGGCCTGCCCGGGATCAGCGCGGTCGTGATCACGATGTCCGTCTCCGGCATCCGGTCCATGTACAACCGGGCCGCGCGGGCGTTGTAGTCCTGCGACATCTCCTTGGCGTAACCCGTCGCCGACACCGCCACCTCGTCGGCATCGCCGGCCTCGACCGAGAGGTACTCGCCGCCCAGCGACCTGACCTGGTCGGCGACTTCCGGCCGCGGATCCGTGGCGTACACGACGGCACCCAGGCTTCCTGCCGCACCGATCGCGGCCAGACCCGCCACCCCCGCACCACAGACCAGCACCTTGGCCGGCGGCACCTTGCCCGCGGCGGTCACCTGACCGGTGAAGAACCGGCCGAAGGCATGAGCGGCCTCCACCACCGCGCGGTAGCCCGCGATGTTCGCCATCGACGACAGCACGTCCAACGACTGCGCCCGCGAGATACGTGGCACCGCGTCCATCGCCAGCGCCGTGATCGGCCGCTTCGCCAGGTCCTCCACCAGCGCGGGGTTCCACGCCGGGCTCATGAGGCCCAGGACCGTCGCACCCGGCTTCAGCCCGTCCAACTGCTCCTGCGAGAGGGCGTTCACCCCGAACACGATGTCCGCCGCAAGCGGGTCACCGGCCCTCGCGCCGGCCCCGACGTACGCCTCGTCCGGGAAGCTCGACAACTCTCCGGCACCCGGCTCCACCACGACGTCGTACCCCAGCTTCACCAGCTGGACCACCGTGGTGGGAGTCGCGGCAACGCGCGTCTCGCCACGGCGGGCTTCGCTCACGATTCCGATCAGCATTCCCCACACTCCAGGGTGTCGATGTTCCCGGGCATTCGGCGGATGCCCACGTGGGCACACCGGGAGCGCCATCCAAGGCGACTGCGGCATTGGATGGCGCCTGCCCGGGAGTCCGCGATCAGGCGACGGGCTTCGACAGCCCGCCGTCGACGCGCAGCACCTGACCGGTCACGTAGGAGGCGTCGTCGGACGCCAGGAACGCCGCGGCGGCGGCGACCTCGGCGGGCTCGGCCCAGCGGCCGAGGCGGATGCCGAGCCCCTGAACCATGCCGGCCCGGACCTCCTCAGCGCTCTTGCCCTGCTGCTTGCCCATGGCCTCGGTCTTGGTGAGCCAGCCCTCGGTCGTCGTCATTCCGGGGGAGATCGCGTTGACCCGGATGTTGCGGGGAGCCGCCTCGGCCGCCAGGTAGCTCGTGAGCGCGACCGCGCCCGCGTTCACGATGGCCGTGGCACCGGTGTTGGGAATCAACGCGTGTGCGGTCGCGCCGACGACGTTGACGATGCTGCCGCTGCCGGTCCGGCTCAGGAGGGGCAGCGCGGCCTGCGAGACGCGAAGGTAGCCGATCAGCTTCGTGTCGAAGGCGGAAGCGATGTTCTTCTCGTCGACGTTCTCGAGCGGGGAGGGCGTGAGCTGCGGCCCCGCGTTGTTCACGAGGATGTCGAGGGCGCCGTGCCAGGCGTGCACCTCTGCCAGAGCGCCGTTGACGGAATCCGCGTCGGTGACGTCCGCGACGACGGGGAGCACGTTCTCCGCCCCGGATCCCTCGGTGAGACGACCGGCCGCGGCCTTGACCGCCGCCTCGTCCCGGGCCGCGATCGCCACCTTGGCACCACGCTCGAGCAGCGCCTGTGCGATGGCGAAACCCATGCCTCGACTACCACCGGTCACGAAGGCCGTGCGGCCCTCCAAGTTCCAACCTGCAGCCATGTTCGGCCCCTCCAGTCAGCGGTCAATTGCTTGCTGCCGAGTGGATCCGACGAGCCGAGGCCCTGCAAGCGCGGTTAACGGAGCGTTCACACCTGGGCAGTCGGGCCACCTCACACCTTCCCGAGGGTTAACGGTGGGAGGCGCACACTGGCCTGCGCTCAGCCTGTTCCGAGGGTGAAGGAGGGGTGGGTGATGGAGGTCTGCTGCCTCGAGGCACCCCACGGGCGACGTGGCACGAACGATGGTGGTGTGAGGCCGGAGCGTTGAGGGACACCAGGAGCCGGCTCGAGCAGGACCCGCGAACGGAGGCTCCTCCCGTCGCCTGGAGCGTGGCGCTGCGCGGTGCCGTACGGGGCAGGTCACTGACGCAGACGATCGTGGCCGCTCTGGCGGTCGGGTCGATTCTGTTCATGGTCAACCTGTACGCGCAGGTCCGGGACGGCCCGTTCACCTGGGCGCTCGCCTCGCGCGTCGCCCTGACCTTCCTGGTGCCGTGGCTCAACGCGACGATGGGGATCGCGATCGGCCTGCGGAGATCCGGTGCTTCACCGCGCCGCCGGACCTCGCCCGCAGACGCGGCCACTCCCTGAGGTCTCCGGCGGACCGTGCCGGGCTCACGCGGCCCCGCGGCCCTCTGAGCGTGCCGTCTCCTCCTCAACCCGAGCTCTGCCGCTTCCAGGCAGGATCCGTCGAAAGGTGATTCTCATGTCGCTGGTGCCGATCCTCACGTCCGATCAGTTCTCATCGGCCGACCAACCCGCTGTCGCGCAGGGGGTGAAGGCCTACGGCGAAGTCCTGAACACCTGGGGGGCCATCGGCAACAGTCCCGGCCTGCTCGCCACGTACCTCCCCTTCCTCGGGCGGCTCAACGGCCCGGGCGCGTTGGACGGGCGCCTGAAGGACCTGGTCGCCGTACGCGTCGCCGTGCTCAACCACTGCCGCTACACCGCGAGTCACCGCTGCACGTCGGCGATGGCCAAGGGGGTGGAGGTCGACGAGCTCGCGGCCGTTGCCACCGGGGCGCTCGCAGGCTTCACCGAGCAGGAGCAGCTGGCACTTCGGCTGGCCGAGGAGATGACGGTCGCCCTTCCGGCCGTCCCCGCGGACAAGGGCCTCACCGGTGTCTCGGCGAGCGTCCGCGACGACGTGCAGCGGGTGTTCGACGCGGCACAGCTGACCGAGCTGGTCATGTGCATCAGCATGTGGAACGCCTTGTCACGCTTCCACCGGGTCATGGCCTTCGAGCTGGACATGCCGGCGCCGCCCGCACCGGTGGATGCCCAGCTCTGAAACCGCGCAGCGCGCCGAGGCCGGCCGGACAGGAGTCCGGCCGGCCTCACGCCGTGCCCGGACGAGAAAAGCCACGATTAACACCCCACTAACATCTCGTGGCTAACGTCGAAGGAACCAACGGCTGAACGAGTCCCCCACTTCTGGGCAGGATGCGCTTTCGAGCATTCCGATCGAGCATTCCGAATGGTCAGTGGATCGCGACGCTGATTTCCCGGCTTCTAACGCCTCGAGAGTAAGTTCATGAACGGATTCGCGGCAGCTTCCCAGCGAGGTTCTATCGATGGGGAATTGACCGACGATCCGGACTGGAAAAGTGCGTGCACGACGGTACCTGGGTGAAGTGGAGAGGTGGCACTTGATGCGAACTGGCGAGCAGTACCTGGAGTCTCTCAGGGACGGGCGCGTTGTCTGGGTCGGAGGTGAACGGATCGACGACGTCACGACCCACCCGCTGACCAGGGCGCAGGCCAAGCGTATGGCGAAGTTCTACGACCTGCACCACGAGCCCGAGTTGCAGGACGTCATGACCTTCGTCGATGACGACGGGGTGCGTCGTTCGATGATGTGGTTCAAGCACGGGGACGCCGAGGGGCTGCGGCGCAAGCGTGTGTACCTGGAGACCGTGGTCAGGGAGCTCGACGGCGGATCGTCCGGCCGGACCCCGTGCGCGAACAACTACGGTCTGGTCACCTACGAAGAGGACCCGCAGCCCTGGAGCGACCAGTCCGTGGGAACGGGCGGGCGTGACCTGACCGTGGGCATCCGGAAGTTCCTGGATCTGGTGAAGGAGGGCGACCTCAACTGCGCCTTCGCCTTCATCGACCCTCAGATCGACCGGTCCAGGCAGCACGCGGCCAAGACCGCGCTGCGTGTCGTGGAGACGCGCGACGACGGCATCGTGGTCAACGGTGTCAAAGCCGTGAGCACCGGAACGCCGTTCGCCGACTACATTCACATCGGCGTCTTCTACCGCCCGGGAATCGAGAGCGAACAGGTCCTCTACGGCGCCTGTCCGGCCAACGATCCGGGCGTCACGATGGTTTCCCGTGAGGCGACGGTGCGTGACGACGTCGATAACCACCCGATCGCTTCGGCCGGTGACGAGCTCGAATGCACCGTCATCTTCGACAACGTGTTCATTCCGTGGGGAGCGCGTATTCCACGTCGGAAGTCCCGAGCACGCTTCGCTGTACCCGCAGCGCATCTTCGACTGGGTGCACTACGAGGCGCTCATCCGGACGATGGTCCGGGCCGAGCTCATGGCCGGCGTCGCGATGCTGATGACCGAGCACCTCGGCACGTACCAGCTTCCGCCGGTCCAGGCGCGCCTTGCGCGTCTCGTCGAGTTCTACCAGACGCTACGAGCCCACGTGATCGCGTCCGAGGCGGAAGGATTCATCTCGCCGTCGGGGCTCTACAAGCCGAACGTCCTGCTCTTCGACTTCGGCCGGTCGTACTACCTGGAGAGGTACGCGGAGATGAGGCACGAGGTGATCGACCTCGCCGGTCGTGCCTCGCTGCTGTTCCCCACCGAGGAGCAGTGGAACAACCCCGAGCTCCACGACTGGCTCGCACCGCTGCAGGCCGGTGCGGTCGGCGAGCCCTACGACCGCCTGCGCATCTCGCGCGTCATCCGTGACCTCTTCCTGTCCGACTTCGGCGACCGGATCAGCACCTTCGAGCAGTTCAACGGGACTCCGATGCTCGCCACCCGGATGCTCACGATGAAGCGCTCGGAGCTGTCACCCACCGGCCCGCTCACCGAACTCGCCCGGAAGATCTGCGGCCTTGAGAAGCCCGAGGCTCCCGAGGTGACGGCCTACACCGAGCAGGCCGAATACGCCCGCCGCCTCGACGGCGTGCGGCTCGAGGGCTCACGGGTCCGCTGAGCCGGCGACCGAGCACGGGCGGTTCGCGGCCGGTGCCGGCCGCGAACCGCCGTCCTCGGCATCCCCTGGGCAGGGGCCCGATGAGGGAAACAGCGACTGGGCGAGGGACGCCGGCCCGGCTCCTTCGCGTATGGACGGAGAGGTTGACATGGCTTACTACATCGCACGTGCGGCGGATCGGAAGTTCTTCGACGTCGAGGGCGTGCCCGGTCTTCGGCAGGCGCTCCTGGTCGGGCACGAGCAGGGTGCCGCGCACCTGGAGGTGAGCTTGTACGAGCTGGCTCCCGGGGCGACGACGGGCTGGGCCCGCTGCCCGTTCGAGGAGTCGTGGTTCATCACGGGCGGAAACGGCGAAGCCTCCCTTGCCGGTCTGCGCTACGAACTGGGTTCCGGCGACTACGGTGTGGCGCCCGTGGGCCTCGCCCATGCGCTGTCTGCGGGCGATGAGGGACTGACGTGGCTCGGCGTGCGCGCACCGAAGCCGCCGACGTTCGACGGTGCCCGTAACAGCATCGCCGCCAAGCCCGCTGCGGGTGAGAACCTCGGCCGTCCGTCGGAGACGGACCCCCGGCACCGCTTCGTCGGGCACTTCGAGGACTCGGACATGGCCCCGTACGCGCAGCTGTCGATGCCCGGTTACCACGGCCCCAACGTCAAGAACATCAGCCTCAGGATGATGGTCGACCAGCTCCTGGGGGCACAGCATCACACGGTCTTCGTGTGCGAGATCGCGCCGAAGTCCGGCCCGGGCCAGGCGGCGAAGGTCCACTACCACCCGTTCGAGGAGATCTACTACTTCACATCCGGCGGGATGCGAGGAACACTCGACGGCAACGACGAGGTCGTCGAGACGGGTGACCTGGTGTGGGCGGGCACCAACGGCACACACGGGTTCGTCAACGAGCGAAACGAGCCCGCGCGCTGGATCGAGGTGCAGTCGCCGATTCCTCCCACTTCGGACGGGTTCTTCTTCCCGGACGACTGGCGTAAGCTCCCCGAGGAGCACTGAGGATCACGGAGGCGTGACGATCGATGGGTGACTCCGAACCCGATCGACCAAGCGGCTCGAAGGCGCCGGGTCGACAGCATCGCGTCATCATCAGGCGGAAGCTGGCCATGCCGGAGCCGGCGAAGGACATCGTCGTTCGCGAGAGGCTCAGTCAACGGTTGAGGGGGTTGCTCGACCGTCACACCGTGGTGAATGTCTTCGCGACAGCCGGGGCCGGCAAGACAACGGCGGTGGCCCTGGCTGTGCGCGACCTCGACAGGCCTGTCGCCTGGCTGTCACTCGACGGTACGGAGCAGGCGGCGGGGCGCCTGCTCGTCTACCTCGAGGCGGCTGTCGAGGGCGTTGTCCCCAGCGCGGCCGACGTGGCGTCCGATGCCCTGAGCAGCAGTCTTCACATCGGTGAGGCGGCCGGACTGCTGGCGGAGAGCCTCCAGGGGAGCCGGCTCGTCCTCGTGTGCGACAACGTGGAACGGATCGCCCCCGACGAGGCCTGCATCTCGGTGCTGTCGTCCTTCGCCCGCTACCTGCCGTCCGGTGTGAACCTGGTGCTCGTCTCACGCGATGACATCCGCCTCGACACGGGCTCGACGAGCGAGCGTGACCGGGTGGGTGAACTGGTCGAGAGCGACCTCTCCTTCGACGCACAGGAAGCCGCCGCCGCGCTGCGAACCGTCGGTCACGTCGACGTGCACCCCGCTCAGGCGGTGGCGGCGACGGGGGGCTGGGTCACCGGAGTCCTGTTCGAGGGCTGGCGCCATACACAGTCTCGCGGGCTGGATCCCGACCTGCTGCGGTCCTATGTCGCGGCGAACGTCTTCAACTCGCTCACCCTGACCGAGAGAACGTTCCTCCTGCACACCAGTCTGCTGGGAGAGGTCTCGGTCGAAGGTGCCCGGGCCCTGGGCCAGGAGAACGCCGCGCAGGTCATGGCGGGCCTGCGTGCGCGGCATCTTCCGGTGACGTGGTCCCCGGGCGGTTCTCGCATGACGCCGCACCCGGTGTTCCGCGACTTTCTGCTCGAGGCCCTGGAACGGGAAGACGTCACGACGCTCGCCGCGCTTCGTCGCAGGCACGCAGAGGTCCTGATCGCCGGCGGCGCGCACGAGGAAGCCGTCGACGAGTTGCTCCGGCTCGGGGACCTGGAGGCGGCAGGGCGGCTGGCTGCCGCGGCCCTCCCCAGCCTCGTCGCGCGGATGGACTTCGCGCCGGCGGCACGGTGGCTCGACGCACTGGGAGCCTCGGTGCGGACTCTGACCCCGGAGATGGGCGCGGTCATCCTGCGCGTCGCCTTCGCACTCGAGCAGTGTGATCGCGGAGTGACACTCGTCGATCGCCATGGACTCGACTGGCTTCCGGCGCCGAGTACCCCCGACTTCGAGGAGGCCCGCGTCCTGGCCTGCTGGTGCCTTTGGCACCACGGGAGGATCGAGGAGGCGCGATCCATCGCCGATCAGCTGCCTCCGGGCCGCAACCGGCTCATCGCACACACGTTGATCGCGCTGGCCACAGGCGAGGAGCCACCACCGATCCCCGAGTTCTCGGCCACGCCGTCCGGCCCGCTCGACGGGTTGCTGATGCGGCTCGCCTTCCTGCGCGGCCGCCTCGACGGACTCGACGACCCGGGGTCGTTCGATCCGTGGCGCACGATACTCGGCGGCCCGTGGGTCGTTGCCGCGCTGCGCGTCACCGGGCGGCTCGACGCCGCGATGTCGATGTTCGAGCCTCGCCGTGGCTCGTCGCAGCCGGTCTGGCTGCATGCCGTCGACGCCGTCGATCTCATGCTCGACCTCGGCCGCGGAGAGGAGGCCCGTGCGTCCATCGAGCGCGGGAGGGAGCTCATCGCGTCGACCGGCTCGAAGGTGTACCGGAACCTGAGCCTGCTCGTCGAGGCCAAACTGTGCCTGCGCCTCGAGTGCGACGCACAACGGGCCGACCGGGTACTGGTGGAGGCGGCCGCCAACGGGGCCTCGGAGTACATGCTGACACGGGAGATGTGGCAGATGTGGTCGGGTCTGTCGATGCTCCTGCAGAACCGGGACGCCGAGGGCCACGAGCATCTCGCGGAATGCCTCCGGAGCATGCAGAAGGGAGACCGCCATCTCGAACTCCCGACGGCTGCC
This sequence comes from Streptomyces sp. NBC_00259, assembly GCF_036181745.1. NCBI lineage: Bacteria > Bacillati > Actinomycetota > Actinomycetes > Kitasatosporales > Streptomycetaceae > Streptomyces > Streptomyces sp. NBC_00259. Next base: position 6,847,027 of record NZ_CP108080.1, read on the forward strand.
GTGTACCTTTCCGAGGCGCAATGGCGGCTCGGCCTCGAAGAGGAGTCCGACGCCACCGCCGAACTCGCGCTGGCCGCTGCCTCGACCCATGGAACACAGCACCTGCTGCTGACGGCCCTGGCGGACGTGCCCTCGGTCGCCGCCAGAGCCGCGGACACCAAGTCCAGCCGCATGTCACCCTGGCACGAGATCCTCGCCGCCCTCTCGGGCCAGCATCCGATACGCGTGAACGTGAGTACGCCCCGACTCGTGCTCGAGGAGTTCGGCGAGCCGGTCCTCACGGTCGACGGACACGTGACTCAGCCACGGCTGACGAAGAGTCTCGAACTCCTCAGCTACCTGCTGTGGACACCCGACCGCAGAGCCACCCGCGAGGAGCTTCTCGGGGCGCTCTTCGGCGGCCGCAACGACGCCGCCGGCCGCAGCTATCTGCGGCAGGCGCTGTACCGGCTGCGCGAGGCACTTCCCGAGGGACTGGGCCCGGCACAGGACGGCGATGTCTTCCACATGGCCGGCCCCGCGTTGGCCATGGGGTCGGCACAACGGGCGGTCGATCTCGTCGCCCAGGCCGGGAGACAGGACGGAGAGATCCGTCTCCAGACCCTGTCGCGCGCCCTCAGCAGTGCTGAGAGGGGGCCCTATCTCGCGACGATCTCGGGTGAGTGGGTCACCGAGCGCCGCGTCGTCCTGACCGAGACCTTCGTGTCGGCGCGGGTCGACGCGGCCAAGCTCGCCTATCGGATGAACCGCTATCGCGAGGCGAAGGGGCTGGTCGACAGCGTGCTTCGTGAGGATCCGTACCGCGAGCAGGCCTGGCAGCTCGCCATCAGGCTTGCGCATGCCAGCGGCAGCGACGACGGCGTGCTGGCGCTCTACCAGCAGTACGTCGCGCGGATGCGGGACCTCGGGGTGCCGCCGTCCGACGAGGTCCGCCGGCTCGTCATGCAGCTGCGCCGATAAGGCCGGCCGATTTCGCCTCGGTAAACACGCGGTGAGTCACACTCGAGCACCGGGTTGCAGGAAATGCTCAGCCGTCTCGTTACAGGCAACGGAGGGCAAGATGGGTGCGTCGACCGCGCAGGAGATGCGCGCTACTTTTCGCGGAGCTATGGCACGGTTCACGACCGGCGTGACGATCGTGACCACCAGGACTCCGAACGGGCCGGCGGGGATGACGGCCAGCGCTGTCACGTCCGTTTCGCTGGATCCGCTCATGCTGCTGGTGTGCGTCGGAAACACCCTGGCGACCAGGGACGCGATCTCCGGCTCCGGCGTCTTCGCCGTCAGCGTTCTCTCACAGGGCCAGGAACGGCACGCGCTGCGGTTCGCGAGCCGGTGCGACGACAAGTTCGCCGGCATGGGGCTGCGCGCGGACCACGACCTCCCCGTCGTGGAAGGCGCCGTCGCTCACTTCGCCTGCAATGTGAAGGAAGAGTTCGCCGGGGGAGATCACACCATCTTCGTCGGCGAGGTCGTCAGTTGCGGCTACTCCGTCGACTCGAACCCGCTTGTCTACTTCGGTGGGAAGTTCGGCAGCCTCTGCGATCTCGACTCCCATGCGCAGTTGGCGTTCGACTGGCAGTTGGCGGCATCGCTGTAGCGAGACCCGCCGAGGCACCCGGGCCGCTCACGCGCGTCAGCGCGCCTCGGGCCGGGTGCGTTCAACCACCCCTTGCGCATGCCGCGCTCACCCCTTGCGCGCAGGTGGCGCACCTCATTCCCAGGAGATGAACGTGGACGTATCCGTGCTGGGTCTCGGTCAGATGGGATCCGCCATTGCCGAACGACTCGTCGGCGCGGGCCACAAGGTCAGCGTCTGGAACCGCTCGAAGGGCAAGGCGGACGACTTGGTGGCCAGGGGCGCGTTCGAGCTGGACGCGTCCTTTGAGGCGTGGGCCCGGTCGGACGTCTGTATCACGATGGTCGCGGACTCCCAGGCCCTGGCCGATGTCGCGCTCGCACCCCACAGCGGGCTCGCGCACGCTGCGACCGGCAGGGGTAAGACCCTCATCGACATGAGCACCGTCTCGGCGGAGGTCTCCGGTCATGTGGCCGCCGCGGCTTCGGCCGGCGGCGTCCGGTACCTCCGCGCTCCGGTCAGCGGAAACCCGGGCGTCGTACGTGCCGGGAACCTCACGATCCTCGCCTCGGGCGAAGAGGCCGTCTTCACGTCCGTCGAAGGCCTCCTGCGCGACATCGGTCCCCACGTGTTCCACGTCGGCGAGGGGGACGCTGCCCGCATCATCAAGCTGGCACTCAACCTCATGGTCGCCGGGACGGCCGAACTTCTCGCCGAGTGCGTCGCGTTGGCCGAGGCCCACGGCGTACGACGGGACAAGCTCCTGGAGGTGGTCGGAGCCTCGGCGCTCGCGTCACCGTTGGTGAAGTACAAGATCGGGCCGCTCCTGGCGGACGACTACACACCGACGTTCAGCTCGCGCCTCATGCGCAAGGACGTGGACCTGGCCCTCGACGCGGCGGCTGCCGGCGGAGTTCCCCTGCCGGTCACCAGTGTCGTGCAGCAACTGCTTCAGGCCTGCATATCGACCGGCCTGGGCGAGCTGGACTTCATGGCCCTGCTCCTGCGTCTCCAGCGGGAGGCGGGCCAGACCTCCGGCTGACCGGACACCAGCCGGATGCGGGGGGAGGTATCGGCCGAGCCGACTACGTCTTTGGTGCCGGTCCACCCGGGCCTGTGGTCCGATGTACGGGGCGGCGACGACGGCTAGCGTCGCACCCATGCGTATCGGACTACTTGGCACCGGCAATGTCGCCCGCGCACTGGCCCACGGCTGGAGCGCCGCAGGACACGACGTACTCCTCGGTTCCCGTCGACCTGAGGAACGGACGGACGTCGGTCTCCCGGTGGCGGGCCTGAGCGAGACCGCCGCCCACGCAGAGGCCTTGGTCAATGCCACCCCGGGAACCATCTCCGTGGAACTGCTGCACTCCATCGGGGCACAGGCACTGGCCGGAACCCTGCTGATCGATGTCGGGGTCGGCCTCTCGGACGACTTCACCGAGCTCTCGCACCCCAACAGCAGTCTGGGTGAACAGATCCAGGAAGCCTTCCCCCTCACCCGCGTCGTCAAGACGCTGTGCACCATGGATTCCACCGTGATGACCGCCCCGGACGATCTCGACGGCCCGAGCACCGTCTTCCTCTCCGGCGACGACGCCGACGCCAAACGCATCACCGGCCGACTCCTCACCGACCTCGGCTGGCGCCCATCGTCCCAGCTGGACATGGGCGGCATCACCACCGCACGCGGACAGGAGCACTTCGCCCTGCTCTTCATGGGCATCGCGGGCGGTCTCGGTGCCCACACCTTCAACATCAAGGTGGTCACCCGTCCTTCGGCCGGATGACCGTGGACTGTGCGACGCGGAGTCCCACATCGTCGATCCGGAAGGTGGGGTGGCCGCGGCGCCGCACCGACGCTCGGCAGCTCCAGTGCTCGTCGGCCCATCCGCCACCACGGAGCACCCGATAGGTGCCGTACGCCTCGGCGTCATAGACGTCCCAGCACCAGTTCCACACGTTGCCCAGCATGTCGTACAAGCCCCAGGCGTTGGGTTGCTTGCCGCCGACAGCGTGGATCCGCCCATCCGAGTTGCTCCGGTACCAGGCGATCTCGTCGAGCGGGCCGTACCGCGGGCCGGTGGTGCCCGCTCGACAGGCGTGCTCCCATTCGGCTTCGGTCGGCAGCCGGTACCCGTCTGCGGAGGTGTCCCATTCGGCCGTCTCATCGTCGGCATCGACCTGATAGGCGGGCTTCAGCCCTTCACGCTCGGACAACGCGTTGCAGAACCGGACTGCGTCCCACCATGAAACGCCCTCGACGGGAAACAGGTCGCCTTGGGCGCTGCTCGGCCGCTGACCGGTGACCTGTGCGTACCAGGACTGCGTGACCGGGTACGCCGACATCCGGAACGCCGCCACATCCACCGGCCAACTGCTCTGCGTCCGCCGGTCCGACAGTGTCACCCTTCCTGGCGGGACGGTGACCATGCTGTCCGGCTCTCCGATGACGAGCTTGCTCTCGTTGACGCCCTTCATGGTCATTCTCCGAGTCTCTGAGCCTCTGAGTGACACTCAGGGTCCGCCGGCGGCATCCCCGTGCTTCAGTTGCGGCGCGTCGTGGCGCTGAGGACCTGCTCGCGGAGGATGTCGGCGTGGCCGCAGTGCTGGGCCAGTTCGCGCAGTGTGTGGAGGTAGACCCAACGCAGCGGCAGTGGGCCGCGACGGTTGCCCTGTACGAGGTCGTCCAGTGTCAGCTCGGCCGTGGCTCGACGGGATGCCGCGCACGTCTGCTCGTAGGCACCCTGGACCAGGGCGATCGTGTCGCTGTCGTCGAGATCGAAGGATTCGTCGGGAGTGTCGGGAATGTCGATCTCGGTACGGGACCGGCAGGTGATCGCCTCGTCGAACCAGACCTTCTCGACGAACGTGGCGTGCTTGACCAGGCCGAGCAGCGTGGTCTTGGACGTGACCAGCGACCGGCGGGCCTGCTCTTCGGTCAGCCCGTTCAGGCTGTCGTGCAGTAGGGATCGATGCTCGTCGAGGAGCGCCTCGAACTGATCCCGGAGCGGTGCGTGAAAGACGGCGGGTTCCGCCGGCGGCTGGAAGTCCATGACCGCAACCATAGGTTGCTCGGTCCCTCGCCCGAATCCCCGCCCATGTCGGGCGTACCCGGGATGTGTCGCGGTGTGCAGGGAGAGGGCCGTGCAGACGTACAGCGATTTGTATCTACCGATACAGTATCGAATGAGCGGATGGCTGATAATGTGCCCTCATGACCGCCGACCGTGCTCCCCGGAACACCGCCTCCCGTGCGACCGACCGCCCCGGTGACGCCTCGCCGTTCGCTCTCGGCCTGCTGCTGCGTCGGGCGCACTGGCGCGCGGCCGGGGTGATGTCGGAGGCGCTTCGGCCGCTCGGCATCGAGTTGCGGCATTTCGCCGTGCTGATCGTGCTGGTCGACCGCGGACCCACGATGCAGCGGGATCTGGCGGCGGCGACGGGGTCGGACAAGGCGGGAATCATGCGGGTCGTGGACGACCTGGAGCGCAGGGGGCTGGCCGTACGCAAGGCCGTTCCGGGGGACCGGCGGGTGCGGGCGGTGGAGATCACGCCGCAGGGTGTCGAGCTCTTCGACGCGGTTCATGTGGCGGCGGTGCCGCTGGCCGAGCGCCTGGTGGCCGAACTGGAGCCCGGCGAACCCGAGAAGCTGACCGAATTGCTGACCCGGTTCGCCTACGGAGAAGACAGCGAGGCGTAAGCGCGCGGCACACCGTTGCCTACCGCGTGGGCTGTCTACCGCGTGGGCGCGCCCTGTCTCCCGCCCCTGTCGCGGCGAATCCACCGCCGCCGCGGCCGAGGCCGCCGGCACGCGCACCGTGTGACGTCCCGGGCCGAGGCGTCACACGGTGCCCATGACCCGGAGTTACGCGCCGAGGCGCTGCGCGAGCTCCTTGGCCTTGGTGTTCGCCTCCTCGAAGGCGCGCCGGCGGGATGCCTCGTAGAGGGGGATCAGATCCGACATGGCTTCCTTGCGGGGAGCCATGGTGAGTTCCGGAACGATGAAGTCGACGTCCAGGCCGAGGGTGCCCTTGAGGACGGCTTCCAGGTAGTTGAGGACGAACTCGCAGTCCTCGCGCGGAGTCCCCGGCCGGTAGGAGCCGCCGCGGCTCGCGACCACGGTGACCGGAGTGCCCTGCGCGGAGGGCATCTCGCCCGCGGTGCGGCCGGGAAGGATCACGTTGTCCAGCCATGCCTTGAGGGTCGACGGGACCGTGAAGTTGTACATGGGGGCGCCGATCAGGATGGCGTCCGCCTGCTCCAGCTCCTCGATGAGCTCCACGCGCGCCGCGAACGCGGCGGCCTGCTCCGGGGTGCGCTCGGACGGGGTGGTGAACGCGGCGGTGTGGGCGTCGGCGGTGATGTGCGGGACAGGGGCCGTGGCGAAGTCGCGGTAGATCACCGTGCCCTCCGGGTGCTGTTCCTCCCAGGCGCTGCGGAAGGCCCCTGCGACGGAACGGGACGAGGACACCCCGGTGGGGAACACGGACGAGTCGATGTGCAGCAGCGTGGCCATGGAGTTTCTCCCAGGAGCGGCGCCCGAGGCGTGGAGCCGGGGCAGCGGATTCGCAGTCGAAGATAGTTAAGCACGTGATGGTATTGAGTGATACTATCGCGAGTGTGACGAAGGGGGGTGCAGTGAGTGGATGAAGGAGGTCGGTGATCTTGGACGTCTATGAGGCGGTCACGACCCGACGCGCAGTACGGGGATTCACGGACCGGCACGTGCCGAGGGAAGTGCTGGAGCACGTACTGTCCGCAGCGGCTTGGTCACCGTCCGCATCGAATCTCCAGCCGTGGCACGTCTACGTGCTGACCGGCGCACCGCTGGCCGAGCTCAAGAAACGCGCCGGCGAACGCCTGACCATGGGTGACGACTGGGACGAGCCTGAGTACCAGCAGTACCCGCCCACACTGAAGTCCCCGTACCGGGAACGCCGGTCCGCCTTCGGCGAGCAGCGTTACGGCGCACTCGGCATTCCGCGCGACGATCTGGAAGCGCGCCAGAGGGCCGCTGCCGCGAACTGGGAGTGCTTCGGCGCGCCCGCCGCCCTGTTCTGCTACATCGACCGCGTAATGGGCCCGCCCCAATGGTCCGACGTCGGGATGTATCTGCAGACCGTCATGCTGCTGCTCCGTGCCGAAGGACTGCACAGTTGCGCGCAGATGGCCTGGGCGAAGTTTCACCGGACCGTCACGGAGGTCGTGTCGCCCCCGGACGAACTCCTCCTCTTCTGTGGCATGTCGATCGGGTTCGAGGACGTCACGGTGGATGGCACCCGTACAGGGCGGGCGCCGCTCGACGAGACGGTCACGTTCGTCGAGGGGTTAGCCGGGACCGCTCGCCGGAGCCGCCCGCTTCCGTTCGGCAGTGGCGCGCCCCCGCCCTGGACAGCCGTAACCGGAGTTTCGGAGACCGCGGAATCATGCATCTCGAGCCCTGCCCTGTGACAAGTACCCTTGAAGAGGCCGTTTCTGTCTTTGAGCAGCACCGGCCGCGTCTCTTCGGAATCGCCTACCGCGTGCTCGGCAACGCGGCCGACGCCGAAGACGTGGTCCAGGAAGTATGGCTGCGATGGCAGAAGACCGACCGCTCCCCGGTGTTGAGCCCGGTGGCCTATCTTTCGAGTGCGACGGCCCGCTTGGCCATCAACGTCGCGCAATCCGCGCGTGTACGCCGGGAAACCCCCATCGAACCGTGGTTGCCCGATGCCGTCGACACGACCTCGGACCCGGCGGCGGGCGCGCAGCTCACCGAAGATCTGGAACGGGCCCTGCTGCTGGTGCTGGAGAGGCTGAGTCCCACAGAATGCGCCGCGTACGTACTGCGCGAGGCGTTCGACTACGCCTACTCCGAGATCGCCGAGATCCTTCGGCTCAGCCCCGTCAACGTGCGGAAGATCGTGAGCCGTGCCCGCAAGCACCTGTCGGCCGAGCGACGGGAAAGCGTGGACAGGGCCGAGCACCGACGACTCGTCGACACCTTCGTCTCGGCGTCTCGAAGGGGCGATGTGGCTTCGCTGGAAGCCCTTCTCGCTCCGGACGCGTCAAGTCCGCCCGACGGCAACGGAATCCGGGACACCGCTCGGACACCTGTCCCGGACCGTGGGTATGCGGCCGACCTGACGACGGCCTGTTCGTGGTTACGGCGGGGCGCGTACCCCAGGTTTGTACGAGGCCGGCGGCCGTACAGAGTTGACGCTCTGCCGCAACGGCCGACCCTGCGCCCTCTCGGCGGTGGCCGCCTCGACCTCGACGCTTCACGGTCCGGGGACCAGAACCACAGGGCCGGCGAGCCGTCGTGCATCCCGCGGCCGACCGACGCGGCGCGTTGTCACACGTCTGAATGACGCCTTCACCGATGTGCCCGGCCGTTGGTGTCACAGAACAGGTGGCCGCCGGGTCATAGAGGCGAAACCAATCCACTTGGGTGTCGTGGCGAGAAGGGTGGATCATGAGAATCAGAGGTGGCCGGATACCGGTCCCATGGCCACGCCTGGGCCTCGGCGGGTACGACCCGGCACGTGGTCGTGGCCGCGAGAGGCGTCGGACCGTCACCGGCGACAAGGGGACGCACCCCTTGTCGTCGAGCCAGTCGGCCGAGGACGCCACCTCGGAGGGCTTGCGAGCCCTTCCCCGTCCCGTGGCCGTGGTGGTCGGCGCCGGGGGCGTGCTCGGAGCGGCACATGTCGGTGTCGGGTACGCGCTGGACGAGCGTGGCTTCGTCCCGGACATGATCATCGGGACCTCGGTGGGTGCCCTCGTCGGGGCCATCGCGGCCGCCCACCCCGACGGGTCCGCGTCGCCGTTGCTGGACCGTGTGTGGACCCGGCTGCGTCGCCGTGAGGTGTATCCGCTCGGTTACCTGTCCTCCCGGGCCAGTATCTTCACCGATCGCGGCCTGCGGCGGCTGATCGCACGGTCCGGGCTCCCGTCCCGGATCGAGGAGCTGGCCATCCCGTTCACCGCGGTGGCCATGGACCTGGGCACCGGCGCTCCGGTGCTGCTCGACCACGGGGACCTCGAGTCCGCACTGCTGGCCAGCGCGGCCGTGCCCGGGATGCTGCCCCCGGTGGACCGCGAGGGCAGGACGCTCGTCGACGGCGGGGTGATCGCCTACGTCCCGGCGATGGCGGCCCTGCAGGCCGGGGCGGCCAGCGTGGTGGTGCTGTCGACCGGGCCGGAGAGTTCGTCGCCCGGCCAGGCCGTCCCGCGCCGGCGGGCCGGCGCGATCGCCGCCAGGGCCGGGCTGTTGCTGATGCGCCATCAGATCGAGCGTGATCTGCAGGAGGTGGCCCGGCACGTGCCGACCGTCGTGCTGCCGACAGGCATCGACGTCTGGCCCTCCCCGTGGGACTTCGGCCACTCCGAGCGGCTGATCAGCACCGCGTCCCGTACGGCGGGAGGCTTCATCGACGGGCTGCACGTCAGCGGCCCGGGCCTGTACCGGGCCGGCGCCGCTACGACGTCGTCGGCTGGCCAGGACGAGGCATCGACCTTCTCGGCATCGGGGGTCCCCCTGTGAGTACCATCGCGTTCCTCAACATCGCCATGCACGGCCGCGTCAACCCGACGCTGCCGACGGTGGCCGAGCTCGTCCGGCGCGGCCACACCGTCACGTACCACACCTCGCCCGCGTTCCGTCAGGAGATCGAGGCCGCCGGTGCGAAGGTGTACCTCTACCCCGGGGTCGACCGGCCGCTGCCCGACCCACCGACGCCGGTCACGCTGCTGGAGGGACTCGCGAGGGATGCCCTGCGCATGACGCCCGCGGTGCTCAACGAACTGCACCGCATTCGGCCCGACCTGATCGTGCACGACAACGCCTGTCCGTGGGGCGCGATCGCCGCCCGTGAACTCAAGGTGCCGGCGGCGTCGTCGTTCACCACGTTCGCGTTCAACCGGCACGTGCCCAGCCCCACCGGCGGCTCGTGGGACCTGCTGGCCGCGGCGGCGTCTCGGCCGAGCAGCGTCCGGGGCTACCTGCGGTCGCGCTGGGGCCTGCACCGCCGCTTCGACACGCGTGGAGTGCCCCTGGTCGACCTGGGGAACATCCGCCAGCCGCTCAATCTGGTCTATACCTCGCGGGCGTTCCAGCCCGGCGCCGACGATTTCGACCCGTCCTACCGGTTCATCGGCCCCAGCATCGGCCACCGTCCGGCCGACCCGTCGTTCCCGGTCGACCGGCTGCGGGACCCGGTGCTGTACGCGTCGATGGGCACGGTGTTCAACGCGGACCCGAAGCTGCTGCGCACTTTCGCCACCGCGCTCGCCTCACTGGGCGGCACGGTCGTCGTCTCCACAGGGAACACGGATCCCGCCGCGCTGGGGCCGTTGCCGGCCCATGTGATCGCCCGGCGCTTCGTCCCGCAGCCCGAGGTGCTGGCCCGCGCGGCACTGTTCATCACCCACGGCGGGATGAACAGCGCCAACGAGGCCATGGACGCCGGGGTGCCGATGCTGGTGGTGCCGCAGGGCGCCGATCAGCCGTTGGTGGCCCGACGCGTCGTGGAACTCGGCGCCGGCCTGTCGATCCCCACCCAGGACGTGACCGAGGACTCCGTGCGCGCCCTCGCCGGGCGTCTGCTCCACGACCCCCGGTTCCGGACGGCCGTGACCACCCTGCAGGCCGCTCAGCGGGAGGCGGGCGGATACCGGCGCGCCGCCGACGAACTCGAGCGGTACCTGCATACGGCCGACCCGGCCGGTCGCTCCGCTCCCGTCGATCCGTCGCAGCGAGGCTGAACCATGTCACTCGTCATCGTCCTGCTGCTGGTCGCCGGAGTATCGGAGGCCGCCGGGCGCATCCTGCCGCTGGCGGTGCGCCGGCCCGGCATGCCGCGGCGTCTGGTGGCCTGGTTGCTGCTGGCCGGTGGTCTCGTCGAGGCCGCCGTGTTCGCGTTGTGGCCACTGACCGCCTGGACCCTCACCGAGCTGGTGGTGCCCTCGGCACCGCCGGACACCGGCCTGGCGTGGACACCGGACCTGCTCGCCCCGCTCGTGCTTTCCGCCGTCCTCGCGTTCCCCATGCTCGGGCCCTTCCTCCACCTTCTGCTGTTCGTAGGCGTCGGGGCCGGTCTGGCCGGCCCGCTCGCCGCGGCGACCGAGCTGGGCTATTGGGGCGCCGCCGGATGCGTGGCGGTCGCCGGAGTCGGTCTCGGTGTCGCTGTCGAGGTCGTACGGCGTCTGGTCGTGTGGATCAGCGCCACGGAGAGACGGAAGGCGATCGCATGAACGCGTTCCTGCTCTGGGTCTTCGCCATCGGGCCGGCCCTGCTCGCCGAGGCTCTGCTCGCGCGGTACGAGGTGCTGGCCTACGGTGCGGGCTGGCGAGACCCCATCACCGAACTGCCGACGGGCATGCCCTACGCCCGGGGCGCGGCCCCTGACAGTCCTCCGGGCGCGTACCTGGTCTATCTGGACGGCATCGGCAAACGCCGCGTCCGTGACAGCCGGGACGGCGGCCAGCTGGTCAAGGCCCTGATAGACGGAGCGCCGGAGCTGCGGGTGCTGGGGCAGGTGCAGCCGTACTCGCCACTGGCCGACCCGCTTGCCGACCGGCCGGTGTGGGCGAGGCTGCGCCGCCGCATCGGGCTGCTGCTCTTCCTGCACAACGTCATACAGATCTTCGTCGCCGCCGACCACCGGTACCGCCCGCTGTACAACCGGGCCGTGGGCTGCCAGATCGCCACTCAGCTCATGCTCGCCGGCTACCAGCCCGGCAGTGGTATCCCCGTGGTGCTCCTCAGCTACAGCGGAGGCGCCCAGGTCGCCACCGGTGCGGTCGACGAACTGCACAGCCAGCTGCGCTCCCCGCTCCTGCTGATCACACTGGGCGGGTTTCACAACGGCGCCAACAACCTCACCCGTGCCGAGCATCTGCACCGGCTGACCAGCGCGGGCGACCGGATCGAACGGCTCGGGACCTGGATCTTCCCGCAGCGCTGGCCCCTGATCCGCGGGAGCGGATGGAACCGGGCCCGCCGCGCCGGGAAGATCACCGCGCATCGGCTCGACCCGGCCACCCACGTCGGGCCGGGCAGTTACATCAGCCGGACCGCTCAGTTGCCCGACGGCCGCAGCCACCTCGACCGCACCGCCGACACCGTGATCGAACTCATCCGCGCCCGGCGCGGCGCGAGCGTGGCGACGGATGACCTGTCGCCCTGACACGCTCACTGTGCGCCCACCACGTGCCCACCGCGCGCCCGGAAAACCAGGTGCGTGGGGTCGTGGCCGTCACCTAGCGTTGCCGGTCATGCGCGTTGTTTTCACCAAAGGCCCCGGTACGAGCTACGACATCGCCGTGCACCGCGAGACCGGTGCCGCGCTCGCCCCGCGCAACGGCCCGGGCGGGCATCCGTATCTGCCGCACGACCTGGTGCACTTCCTCGTCGAGGCGGAGGCGGGCATCGAGCTCGGGGTCTACGGACGCCTGGCCGCAGGTGACAACGGCCTGTTCTGGCCCGCCGACCCGGCGGAACGCGCCAAGGCCGCCCGGCGGCGCAGGTCGAAGCGAGCGAAGTCGTCCCCTCGGGCGAAGGCCGACATGGCCAGGTCGGAGGAGCTGGCGGGCATCGCCGTACCCGTGTGGGAGGTGCGGCACGGCCACGCGCGGGAGCTGCCGGCGTATGTGACGGCGCGGGAGATCCCCCCGGTGGTCGAGCGGATCGTGACCCGCTTCGACGACTACGCCGACCGCTGGCACGCGACTCCGGTCGGAGGTTCGCTGACCCTGACGTGGTGACGCCCGCTCAGTTCGCGTGATCCAGGTGCCCCTCGACGGAGGGGGAGCCCGTCCGAGCGGGATCGCCCCGTCCCCGAGCGGCAGGCGGGGGATAATGGTGTGCGCACAGTGCAGTGGTCAACGGCCGTCGCGGACCGTCGTCGAGGGAACACCGTGTGAAGTGTGCGGTGCGGGAACGGCCACCACACGAGCGCGGAGGACCGAGATGAGCGGACAGACGCAGAAGGCCGTGCTGGCGGGCGGATGCTTCTGGGGGATGCAGGACCTGATACGCCGCCTCCCGGGAGTGATCTCGACCCGGGTCGGCTACACCGGCGGTGACGTGCCCAACGCCACGTACCGTCACCACGGCACACACGCCGAGGCGATCGAGATCACCTTCGACCCCGACAAGACCGACTTCCGCACGCTCCTGGAGTTCTTCTTCCAGATCCATGATCCGACCACGAAGAACCGTCAGGGCAACGACGTCGGTCTCAGCTACCGCTCGGCGATCTACTACGTGGACGACGAGCAGAAGCGGGTCGCCGAGGACACGATCGCCGATGTCGAGGCCTCCGGACTGTGGCCGGGGAAGGTGGTGACGGAGGTCGAGCCGGTCGGTCCCTTCTGGGAGGCCGAGCCCGAGCACCAGGACTACCTGGAGCGCTATCCCGACGGGTACACCTGCCACTTCGTCCGGCCGGGGTGGCGGCTGCCCACCCGCGCGAAGGGCTGAACAGGGGCGCCCGTGCCGCCGGGCCGCCACCGTCCGGCGGTGTGGGTCAGTGGACGAGTTCGGCGACGGCCGTGGCTTCCAGGCGGGCCTCCTCGCAGGTGGCGCAGTCGTCGAGCGCCGCGAGGTAACGCTCGGCGTCCAGCGCCGCCGCGCAGCCTGTCCCGGCGGCCGTGACGGCCTGCCGGTACTCGTGGTCGACGACGTCGCCGCAGGCGAACACGCCGTCCAGATTGGTGCGCGTGGACCGGCCCTCGACGGCGACGTAACCGGCGTGGTCGAGGGAGAGCTGTCCTTTGACCAGCTCGATCCGCGGATCGAGCCCGATGGCGACGAAGACACCGGTCACCGGCTGGTCGGTCTCCTCTCCGTTGGTCACATCACGCAGGCGGACACCCGTGACCTTCTCCTCCCCCAGAATGTCGACCACCTCGCGGTTCCAGAGAAAGCTGATCCTGTCGTTGCGGCGCGCGCGTTCCTGCATGATCTTCGAGGCGCGCAGGGTGTCACGGCGGTGCACCACGGTGACCGAGCGGGCGAACTTCGTCAGGAACGTGGCCTCTTCCATGGCGGAGTCACCGCCGCCGACGACCATGATGTCCTGGTCGCGGTAGAAGAAGCCGTCGCAGGTGGCGCACCAGCTCACGCCGCGGCCGGACAGCCGCTTCTCGTTGGACAGCCCCAACTCGCGGTAGTGGGAGCCGGTGGAGAGGATGACGGTCTTGGTGCTGTGGGTCTTCCCGGCGCTGTCGACGACTTCCTTCACCCTGCTCGCGAGACGCGCCTCCACGATGTCGTCGGGGATCAACTCCGCCCCGAAATGCTCCGCTTGGGCCCTCATCCTGCCCATCAGGTCCGGGCCCAGCACCGGGTCGGGGAACCCCGGATAGTTCTCCACGTCGGTGGTGTTCATCAACGCACCGCCGGCGGAGACGGACCCCTCGAACACGACCGGGTGCAGCTGTGCGCGAGCGGCGTAGAGCGCGGCGGTGTACCCGGCCGGACCGGAGCCGATGATGATCACTTCCCTGACCGTGTCATTCATGCTGATCACCTACTGACCTCAGGAAAGAAACGAGACTCCACCATGCACACGCGAGGAGCCGCGTCGCATCCCGTCGTCCCGCGGATCGGGCCTGGGTGTGCTTCAAGCCGACCCATGTGCCCGGTCGGCTTGAAGCGCTGCGTCCCACTGTCCGTGAGGTCAGACGGCGGTGGCGTTGATGGTGACGGGGACGTTGCCGCGTATGGCCTTCGAGTAGGGGCACATCTGGTGGGCGGCGTGGGCGAGCTCGGTGGCCCCGTCCTGGTCGACACCGCCGAGCTCGACGTTGAGGACCGCGGCGAGGGAGTAGCCGTCGTCGCCGTGGGCGAGTGTGATCTCGGCGTCGATCTCCGTGCTGGTCAGCCGGACCTTGCGGTCGGCGGCGGCGATACGGACGGCGCCGAGGAAGCACGCGCCCCAGCCGGCTGCGAAGAGCTGCTCGGGGTTGGTGGCATCGCCGGCCCCGCCGAGCTCCTTGGGGTGGGCAAGGCTGATGTCGAGCATGCGGTCGGCGGACCGGACACGGCCGCCGTTGCGGCCCTCTCCGGCGACGTTCACCACGGCGGTGTAGCTGTTCGGCATTGCATGTCCTCTAACGGTTGGGGCGTTACGGGTCTCGTAAGCCAAGAGACCTTCCTGGCGGTGACACCCCTTGTGCGTCACCTGCTCAGGCGGTGACTCGATAGTCACAGGTGGAGCATCACCTGTCAAGGCGGTGACGAAACGAGCGGAGGGTGAGGGCGGAGGGCTCCCGTTTCCGGCGTCCTGTGATCTGCGAGACGCCGCAGCGCGCAGCGTGCCTCGGCGAGCCCCGGCGCGTGTGGCCCGGATCGCTCCGAGGGCGCCACGCCGTCATCCTGGAGCGTAGGAAGGTCTCCCACGAGCGGGTTCTCCCGCGGCCGGAAGGAGCGCCGATGAAGGCCGTACGGACGCACGACCGTGACGCGGCCGCGGACGGCCTGGTCCTGGAGGAGGCTCCGTACCCGTACGCGGCCGAGGGCGACGTGATCGTCAGGGTGCGCGCGGCCTCCTTCACCCCGGACGAGTTGACCTGGCCCGGCAGCTGGGTCGACCGGGGCGGCAGGGACCGAGCGCCCGTCATCCCGGGGCACGAGGTGTCGGGCGAGGTCGCCGAGGTCGCGGTCGGCACCACCGGGCTGTCGGTCGGACAACGTGTCGTCGGCCTGACCGACTGGAGCCGGAACGGCGCTCTCGCGGAGTACGTGGCGGTGGAGGCCCGCAATCTGGCGCCGCTGCCCGCGGGAATCGACCATGTGCAGGCGGCGGCTCTGCCGATGCCGGGCCTCACCGCCTGGCAGGGCCTCTTCGTCCACGCACGGCTGGAGGCCGGGCAGAGCGTTCTGGTGCACGGCGCGGGAGGGGGCGTGGGATCGGCCGCCACGCAGCTCGCCCGCGCAGCCGGGGCACGCGTCATCGGGGCGGGGCGCGGGGCGAGCCGGGACCGGGTGCTGGAACTCGGCGCGGAGGACTTCCTCGACCTGGAGCAGCCGGCGTGGGAGGAGGCGGCGGGCCGCGTCGACATCGTCTTCGACGCCCTCGGCGGGGACGTACTCGACCGCTCGGCCGCCTTGGTCGGCCCCGGCGGCATCCTCGTGAGCATCGCGCGCCCACCGACCGTGCGGCCCGAGGACGGCCGGGCGATGTACTTCATCGTCGAACCCGACCGCGGTCATCTCCTGGAGGTCGTTCGCAGGCACCAGGACGGCGCGCTGCGCCCGTTGGTGGGTGCCGTCCACCCTCTGGAGCGTGCGCCGGAGGCGTTCCGCGCGAAGAAGGGAACGGTCGGCAAGACGGTCATCCACGTTGCGTGAGCGCTGCGCCGCCATGCGATGAGATCGCGTAGCCATGCGATGAGGCCGCGCGGCCATGCGATGAGCGTGCAGGGACGCGCTATTGCCCGGATCCCTCGCTGGTGGGGTTCTCGTGGCGCAGACTCTCGGCGTAGGCCGCCTCGTCCTGTGCGACGCGGTTGGCTTCTTCGAACACCCTGAGGACGTGTGCGGCGGGGATGACGGCAGCGCCGGACGCATCCGCGAACACGTAGTCACCAGGGCGGACGGCCACGCCCGAGACGACGACCGGCCGGTTGGTCTCGAACGGTGTCACCACGTCGCCGCCCCATTTGGACGTCTGCCCCCAGCAGTAGACGGCGAGGTCGTAACGCGCGATCTCGGGGAAGTCCCGGAGACGACCGTCGGCCAGGACGCCCGCGAGACCGCGTGCTGCGACCAGCGAGAGCTTTGTCCCGCCGCCGAGGGAGATGTCTCTGTGCCCGTTGCCGGCCAGCACCAGCACGTGCCCCTGCGCGCCCTCTCCGATGGCCTCATCGAACAGTCGGGTGAAGGTGAACTGCTCGGGTGGGAGTGCTTCCTCGCATGAAGGGAGATACGAGATCGTCACCGCGGGAGCCAGCAGGACGCGACCCGGAGTCGGGCTCACCAGGTCGTCGAGGTGACACCGGTGGCGGTGCATCCGTCCCATGGCGTCGACGACGTCGGGGGTGCGTACCCCGGAGGCCAGATCTTGCAGACGGTCCTTCATGTCCGCCATGGGCACTCCCGGGCCGACGTGCGGCCTTGTCGTAGGCGGGTCATTGCGGTGCCGGGATCCTGAGGTAGTCCAGTCCGCCGGTGTCGAGCCACATCTGGTCGGCGGAGCGGACCAGTCGAAGCAGAACGCTTTCGCACCCGGGGCAGCGCAGCACGATGCCCGGACCACGGAGGTAGGCACGCGTCTGGGCGAGCGACATCCGTTGACCGCAGCCACGGCATCGTCCGGTGGCCACGGTCATGTCCGTCCCGAACACGGACTCGAGGTCCCCGGCGGCGGCGTTGCCGTCAAGGAAGTCGGGTGTCAGGGTCATGGTTTCAGCACCTCCTCATCCGCTGGGTCCGAAGCGCTCGGTGCGGATACGGCCGGGATGGTGGCCGAGGGCCACCAGCAGGCCGGCGGCCTTCTCGACGAAGCCGGTGGATCCGCAGACGTAGCACGTCGGTTCGAAGTCCGGTGGCCACCCGGCGCTCGACAGATCCGAAGCGGTGACGCGTCCGGGAGGCCGCGGCGACTCCGGTGGGGCGGAGCGGGTGTAGACGTACGTCTTGTCGAGGCCCGGGTCGCCCCGTCTCAACTCGGATGCGAAGAGCTGGTACTCGGGGCTGCGTACGGAATACACCAACCGGAAAGGCGTACGGCTGCCGACCGCGCGGCGCGTACGGACCATCGCCATCAAGGGCACCAGGCCGGAGCCGCCGCCCACCAGCAGGACCGGTTCCGTCTGCTCCGGCCGCCACACGAACCAGCCGCCGACCGGTCCGCGCAGTTCCACCAGATCGCCCAGCGCGAGGTCGTCCAGCAGGTACGGGGAGACCTCACCGTCACTGACACGCTGAACGGTCAGCTCGACGTTCTCGTCCTCGGCTGCCGACGCCACCGAGTAGCTGCGCTGTGTGCTGTAGCCGTCCTCCGCCGTGAGACGCACGTCCAGGTGCTGCCCCGCGACATGGCCCGGCCAGCCCGGCACCTCGAAGACGAGGGTGCGCGCCGCCTCGGACTCGATGCGCCGGTCGGTCAGGCGGGCCGCCCTCCAGCGCAGCGGGCCACCGCCTAGTCGCCTCGATACCGCTGTTCGCGCCATGGGTCCCCGTAATCGTGGTAGCCGATGGTCTCCCAGAAGCCCAGTTCCTCCTCGGCGAGCAGTTGGATTCCGTGTACCCACTTGGCGGACTTCCAGAAGTACAGGTGCGGAACCAGCAGCCTGGCGGGGCCGCCGTGCTCCGGCGCGATGTCCTCGCCGTCGTAGCGGTACGCGATCCACGCCTGTCCGTCGAGAAGGTCCTCCAGGGGAACATTGGAGGTGTAATCGCCGTAGGACTGAATGAGCGCGTATTCGGCGCTGGTCTCCACGTCCTCCAGAAGGACGTCCAAGGAGACTCCCTGCCACTCCGTGTCGAACTTCGACCACTTGGTGACGCAGTGCAGGTCAACGGTCGGCGTCTCGCTGGGCAACGCCGTCATCTGTGCCCAGTTCCAGCTGGCCCGTTCACCCGTCTCCGTACGGATGGTGAACTCCCACTCGTCGCGGTCCACGATGGGGGTCGGTCCTGCGGACAGAACGGGGAAGTCCGTGGTCTCATACTGCCCGGGAGGCAGTTTGTGCCGCGTATCCCGCGCTCGTCCGTGGAATCCCCGCGAAACGATGGGCATGTCGTGCCCCCATTCTCCGATGTCCGCGGTTTCCATTCTCCAGGACATCGCGCGGCACAGCATCCGGGTAGGGAGGCGGCCTCCCTCATCACCCCGTGCGGTGCACTCTCCCTGCGGATCTCGGTGAACGGTTCAGCAAGGGCAGCGCCGTCAGGGGAAACACGACCACGGACACGAGGCCCGCAGCCACCAGCGCGGCCGCGTTGGCCGGGCTGATCGCGTCCAGCCTCAACCCGATCGTGGTCGCCGCCACGATCACGGGAAGAGAGGTGGCCTGCAGGAGTCCGCTGGCCACGGTCTCGGCACGCGAGAGGCCCGCCCTGCGGTAGACCAGTGCGGGCAGTCCGCGTACGAGAAGGAGTGCGGCAAGGAACATCGGTACGCGCAGCGCCGTCCCGACGTCCGCGAACAGCGCTCCGAGATCGAACTGGATACCGCTGGTCACGAAGAAGACCGGGACGAGGAATCCATAACCGAGGCCCTCCAGTTTGATGTGGAACTGCGGATGCGTCCGTTCCGCGTCGGGGTCGACCAGCCGCAGCACGGCCCCTGCGATGAAGGCACCCAGAATGGCCTCGAATCCGAGATGCAGGGCGATCGCGGAAAGGCCGACGATCAGAATCATGGTCAAGCGGACCCGGACCTGGGCACTCGTGTCGGCCAGATTCACCACGGCCCGGGACAGCCACATGGAGCGCCCCGCACGTACCGATGTCACCACGATGAGCGCCACCAGGAGAGCGAGGCCGAGCAGCAGGAGCACCCCGGAGGCCGGGCTCGACGCATGCTCGGAGAAGAACAACGACAGCAGCACCACCGCGCTGATCTCACCTGCGGAGGCTCCACCGATGGTCAGTTGGCCGACCGGCCGGTCGACCGCGTCGGCGTCCTTGAGGATCGGGACCAGAAGGCCCAAGGACGTGGCCACCAGCGCGGTGCCGATCAGCAGTGGGCTCTCGACCAGCCCGGCGATGTCCAGCACCCAGCCGACGATCCCGGCCAGCGCGAGCGTCCCCGCCAGACCGATGCCGACGAGCCGTGCCCGTGGCCCGCGCAGTTGCCGGAAGTCGATCTCGAGCCCGGCAAGGAACAGCAGGAAGCTCAGTCCGATGATCGACAACGCTTCGACGGTGGCGTCCGGCTGCACCAGATTCAGCACCGCCGGACCAAGGACGACGCCGGCCACGATCTCGAGGACCGGGCCCGGGAGGGGCACTCGGGGCACCATGGCGAGGACGAAGGGGACGGCCGCGGCCACCGCGAGAACGATGACCAAGTTGTCGTACGACATCGTGACTCCGGTGGCCGGTCGGCGGGGCACTCAGGTCCCACCGACGTTGCCTCATCCCGCGGTGCGATCAGCCGCCAAGCCTTTTAGGCTCATGGGGTAGTGTCCGGGATCTACCCATCCACGGTATATGCCGCTCCCGTCCAGGGCCCGGGTCCCCGGCTCGGTGGAACCGCGCGCTCGGAAGACGCCAGAGGCAGAGTGATCACACCCCACTGCGCAAGGGAGACCGACCGATGGCCGCCGGCAACCTCGTTCTCCTCGGCAACGCCGGGGACGTGGGCCACATGGTCCTGGAGCAACTGCGTGCGCAGAACGTACCTGTACGCGTCATGGTCCGCCGCGACGACGACCGTGCGGCCGGGCTGCGCGGACTCGGCGCGGAGGTCGTCGTCGGCGATCTGACCCGGCCCGAGACCGTCGCGGCCGCGCTGCGGGGCGTCGGCAGGATGTACTTCGCGATGCCCGTGTCCCCGGACCACCTGCTGGCGGCGACGGTGACGGCCACCGTGGCGCGCGAGCACGGGCAACTGGACGCCCTGGTGGGCATGTCCCAGATGACGGTGTCTCAGATGACCGCCACCAGCACCGGGGAGTCGCACCAGCAGCGGCTGCACTGGCTGGCCGAGCAGGTACTGAACTGGTCGGGCCTGCCGGTGGTGCACATCCGCCCGACGTCGTTCCTCGACAACCCGCTGTTCACCACGCTGGCAGCCCGTTCGATCCGGGAGAACGGCACGATCGCGCTGCCGTTCGGCACGGGGCGCACCTCACCCGTCGCCGTGGCCGACGTCGCCCGCGTGGTCGCCACCGTGCTCCGCGACCCGGCCCCGCACATCGGTCATGTCTACGAGCTGACCGGCCCGCGTTCGGTCGGCATGGACGAGGTGGCCGAGGAGTTCGCACGAGCACTGGGGCGTCCGGTGTCCTATACGGACGTGCCGCTGGACCGTTGGCACACCGAGGTGCTCGCCGAGGCGGGCCTGCCTCCGCACACCGAACAGCACATCGTCACGATGGCCCGACTGCACCGCGAGAACCGCTACGACCGCGCGACGGACGACGTCGAGCACGTCACGGGCGAACCTGCCCGATCGGTCGAGGCGTTCGTGTCCGCCCGCAAGGACTTCTACCTGGGCTGAACCGCTTCAGCGCTCGACTCCGGCTCAAGGAGCGTGCGTTGCTCCGGCACGGACTCGGTCAGCGGTGTTCGGGGTTGGGGGAGTCGGAGCGGCAGCCCGCGTCCCACGCGGAGCGCTGGTTGCCGTGGGCGGGGATGCCGCCGGCCTGCTTGAGCATGGCCGCGAGGTGCATGAGATTCCAGGTCATGAACGTGGTGTTGCGGTTGGTGAAGTCGTTCTCCGGGCCGCCGGACCCGGGGTCGAGGTACGAGGGTCCTGGCCCGGCCTCGCCGATCCAGCCCGCGTCGGCCTGGGGTGGGATGGTGTAGCCGAGGTGCTGCAGGCTGTAGAGGACGTTCATGGCGCAGTGCTTCACACCGTCCTCGTTGCCGGTGATCAGACAGCCGCCCACGCGCCCGTAGTACGCGTACTGTCCGCGGTCGTTGAGGAGCGACGAACCCGCGTAGAGCCGCTCGATGACCTGCTTCATGACGGAGCTGTTGTCCCCGAGCCAGATGGGCCCCGCGAGCACCAGGATGTCGGCC
The DNA here is from genome assembly GCF_036181745.1 of Streptomyces sp. NBC_00259. Taxonomy (NCBI): domain Bacteria; kingdom Bacillati; phylum Actinomycetota; class Actinomycetes; order Kitasatosporales; family Streptomycetaceae; genus Streptomyces; species Streptomyces sp. NBC_00259. The sequence goes on from NZ_CP108080.1 coordinate 6,868,293, forward strand.
GCCATCACGCGCTCGTACAGCGCGGGCCATGCGTCGGTGGACCAGCCGTGCTCCGTCATGTCCGGCCACACGCCGGTCGCGATGTCGTGGTCGACGGCCCGTACGACCTCGGTGGCGACCCCGTTCGACTCCATCACCGAGCGGCTCTTGTCGATCAGCCCTTGGGTGTTGCTGACGTCGGGAGACCGCTTGAGCGTGCAGTTGACGAACATTGCACGGAGACCGTCGTGGGAAAGGGGCGGCTGGGTGTTCACGGAGTGCTCCTGGAGCCTGCCGCTGTGACGTTCACAGCGGTGCGACGCCCTCCATCGTGCGGGCTGAGCCCGTCGCCGTCGCCGTACGGGCGCAGGAGGACGACGACGATCACTCCGACGGCCGACCCGTCACGGCGCCGGGCTGCCCGGGACCCGTCACGGTGCGGGCTGCCCGGCCGTGGCCTGCCGGATCGGCGCAGGGTGAACACGGCTCCCGCGCCGGGTGTGCGGATGGCTCAGCCGCCGGCGACGGTGTACCGGCTGGTGATCGCGACCCGGTTGAAGGCGTTCATCACGGTGCTCAGCCAGGCGACCGCCGAGACCTGCTCCTCGGGGAGCACGGCAGCGGCTGCGGCGTAGTCCGCGTCACTGACGTGCCCGTCGGCCACGAGCGTGATCGACTCCGCCAGGCGCAGGGCCGCACGCTCGGTGTCGGAGAAGTAGCCGGTCTCCCCCCAGCTGGGCAGTACGGCGAGCCGGTCGGGGTTCTCGCCCTTCTTCAGGGCGTCGCGGGTGTGCATGCGCAGGCAGAAGCTGCAGCCGTTGATCTGTGAGATGCGGATCTTCAGCAGTTCCAGCAGGAGCGGGTCGAGGCCCGCCTCGGTGGTGCTCTTCTCGACCGCTGCCGACAGGGCGATGAGGGCCTTGTAGCTGGTCGGGTCCTGCTTGCCGATGTTGACGCGCTGCGTGTCGGTCGTGTCGGTCATGGGGGAATCCTCTTGTCTACCGGCGCCGGCGGTGGGGGAGGCGGTGCCTGTCGTCCTGCATCAACAAGCCTAGGGTCGAGGTGCCCCACTCTCCTGGTGCAATCGCATGTGATTCGAGTGGGCCAATTCGCGAAGCGCCCATCCCGCCCGCAACGGAGTGTGACGCCATGCTTTCGAGCTGAGCGTTGCATGTCATATCGTCACCTGTCAGAATGGTGACATGGAACATGCGTATCCCGCCGGAAGCCCGGCGCTCGACTTCGCGGGAACACTGCGCCTGCGACGCGAAGCCAGCCCCCGGGAGATGCTCCACTCGCCCGAGAGCCTCAGCTCGTGGTTCCGTGGATGCGGAATCACGGACAGTGACCTTCCGTGTGAGAGCGCCGATGTCCGCGAGGCGGTGGCGTTGAGGGAGGCGATCTATCAGGTGATCGTCGCGAGGATCGCCGGCGAAAGCTATGACCAGGAGGCGCTGGGCCTGGTGAATGCCGCGGCACGCCACCCGGCTCCCGTGCCGCAGCTGACCGCCGCCGGACGCAGCGTTGAAGCCACTGTTCAGCAGGCACTTTCCCATGTCGCGCGGGATGCCGTCGCAGTCCTCAGCGGGCCGGAGGTTCCGCTGCTCAAGGAATGCGCGAATCCCGAATGCACCCAGTTCTACATCGATCACTCCCGGGGGGCGCGCCGGGAGTGGTGCAAGATGGATCCGTGCGGCAACAAGATCAAGGCCGCGGCGTACCGGGCGCGCAGGCGCGCGAGTGCGAAGACGACGGCCTCCTCGAGCTCGCGGTCGTAAGGTCGCCGAACGCCGAACGCCGAACGCCGAACGCCGAACGCCGAACGCCGAACGCCGAACGCCGAACGCCGAACGCCGAACGCGGTCATCCTCCGAACACGAACAGGCCCTGCGCATGCCGGCCGGCCGGCGGCCGTGGTGCCCGGGCTCTCAGAGGACGTAGAGATAGGTGAGCGGTGCGCTGTCCGAGCCGCCGGTCGTGGTGACCGTGACCGGAACCGCGCCCAGTGCGTGGGGTGGCGTGACCGCCGTGACCCGGTCGTCTGACAGAGCGGCGAATGACGTGGCCGAGACGCCGCCGAAGGTCACGTCGGTGGTCGTCGCGAGGTCGGTGCCCGTGATGTCGACGAGGGTGCCGCCCAGCGTCGTGCCGGTGATCGGGGTGAAGACGGTGACGGTCGGCGGGTCCACGAAGGTGAAGGCCAGATCGTCGAAGACCCCGCCCTGGGTGTGGACGACCAGGGACACCTCGCCCGCCGCGGTGGCCGGGGTGGCCACGGTGATCTCGGTGTCGCTCACGACCGTCGGCACGACCGGCGTGGCGCCGAAGTCCACGGACGTGGCGGTGGCCAGGTTGCGCCCGGTGATGGTGACGGTGTCCCCGCCCGCCGCGGCTCCCGACGCCGGCGAGACGGTCAGGACGACGGGCGGCTGGACGTAGTAGAACCCCAACGGGCCGCTGGTGCCCCCCCGCCGTGGTCACCCTGGCGCCGACCGCGCCCGTTCCCGCGGGGGAGAGTGCGGACACCGAGGTGGGCGTATTGCCGGTGATCGTGGCGGACTTGCCGTCGAAGTGGACGGCGGTGGCACCCGCGAGGTTGACGCCGGTGATGGTGACGGGGGTGCCTCCGCCGGTGGAGCCCTGGCTGGGACTGATCGGCATGATCGTCCTACATGGCGTGTGTGCATCGGGAACGACTTGGCGACCTGGGCAGTGAACAACACTGCGTCACCGGTGAGTTGATGGGCAAATACCCGAACACGATGCGGTTACATGACAGACGGGGGGCGTGACGGGAGCGCGAGTCGCGATACCTGCCGGCAGCTCGACCTTCGCGGTTGAGAACGTCCTTACGGAGACGTGAACAAACGCACCCGAGCAAGAGCCCGTTCATCGGGCTGCCCTAGGCTGACCCTCCCAGTGGACAAGCGGTAGGGGGAGAGACGAATGGCGGGCGCACGCGAATTGCCGCCGGACGAGGTCCTGGTTCAGCGGCTGCGTGACGGTGACGAGCAGACGTTCACCCAGGTGCTGGACACCTGGTCGAGTGGCATGCTCCGGCTCGCCATGTCGTTCGTGTCGACCAAGGCGTCCGCGGAGGAGGCCGTCCAGGACACATGGCTGGCGGTCATCAAGGGGATCTCCGACTTCGAGGGCCGTTCATCCCTGAAGACATGGGTGTACCGGATCCTGGTCAACACGGCCAAGGCGCGCGGCACCAAGGAGAGCAGGACGGTTCCCTTCGCCAGCCTGCTGCCGGAGGAGGAGGGGCCGACGGTGGACACCTCCCGGTTCCGCGCCTCCGGCGAGCAGTACGCCGGACACTGGGCCGTCGGGCAGGAGCCGCGTCCCTGGCACGTTCCCGAGGACTACGTGCTGCGCGGCGAGGTCCGCGAAGTGATCGCCGAGGCGCTCGACGAACTGCCGCCCCGCCTCCGCACGGTGGTCACACTTCGCGATGTCGCGGGATACGGCTCGGAGGAAGTATGTTCCCTGCTGGAGATCTCACCGGGAAACCAACGTGTCCTCCTCCACCGGGCCAGGGCCTTCTTGCGCCGTAAGCTGGAGGAGTACGTGTCCGGTGCCCATGACGTCGCCGGCGGGAGGGGACGACCGTGAACTGCGTTGACTTCGTCGAGTTGGTGACCGAGTTCCTCGAGGGCGCCTTGCCCGAAGCGGACGAGCGGCGCTTCATCGAGCACCTCGCGGAGTGCTCCGGGTGCGAGAGCTACCTCGATCAGTTCCGTCAGACGATCGCCACGACGGGCGAACTGACCCCGGACAACATCTCACCGGACGCCCGGCAGCAGCTGCTCTCCGCTTTCCGGGGCTGGCACCGGCAGTGATCCCTCGCGCCTCCGGCGCACGCCGGGCGGCCACCGTGACCGGCGCGTAGTGGTCACGACCGCCGCCCGGTCCCCGCGCTCCATGGTGTGAGCCGCGGCATCCGGTCGGCTGCGAGCTGGCGGCAACGCACGGGGTACGGGGCGAGTGGGCCCCGAGCCGTAACCACCAGGCGCCGGCCGACCCTTCGCGAGCTGCGCCGCCCGGCCGGTCGACTCGCCACGCTCGTCCAGGTTCCTGCCGCGCCGGCGGGGCCTGCAGCCCGGCTTCGTCACCTCGGCCATCCAGCGCCGTCCTCTTCTCGCCGAACGTCCCGGGCCTGTCCCGCCGCTGACATGCGGGCGGGACGGGGCGCTCTGCACGCCGTCTCCGGCCGACTCCCGTCCTCGCGCCGCGTTCCCCGCCCGGTGGACTTGTAACGCTCAAGAGGCGCGCCCGCTCTGAACGTGCGAAGCGGGGGCTGGGATCCCCCCACACCTCGCATGGCCTTCGCCCCCGTACCCCCTGGGCGGAGGCCGTGCGACGACCGGAGACATCCATGACTCTGCTCAGAAGAATCTTGTTCGGCATCATCGCCGGACTACCCGGTGGCGCGATCGTGGCCGTCGTGACGAACCCGCCTTGGATGCCATGGGCGGCACACACGGTGGTACTGGGAGCCGTGCTCGGCCTCCTCATCGGCGACCACAGGCAGAGCAACGGCTCGGCCTTCTCCGTCGGCCTGCTCATCGGCCTGCTCGACTGGGTGACCTGGACACTCAGCCTTGCTCCCGCGCTGGAGGGAAGGACGCCGTCATGGACGATCGAGACGGCCGTGTCGCGCTTCCCCGAGCTCGTCGGTGCCGCCCTGTTCGGCGCGATCGCCGGGCTCACCTACCACGCCCTGTCGGCCTGGCTCCCGCCTCGGCCGGCGCCCCAGCGCGCCAAACCTCACGTGGTGATCGTCGGCGGCGGTTTCGGCGGGGTGGGTGCGGTGCGCGAACTGGACCGACGCGTCGGCCGCGGGCTCGATGCCCACGTGACGCTGATCAGCGACTCGAACTCCCTGCTGTTCACGCCCCTGCTGGTCGGCGTCGCCTCGAGCACGGTGGAGGCCAGGCACGTGAGCGCACCGGTGCGGGTCGGGCTCAACCACGCCTCCTTCCTGCACGGCCGGGTGGTCTCGATCGACACGCAGACACGTCACGCGTACGTCTCCGCCGGCAAGGAGGGCATGGTCCGTGTGCCGTACGACGAGCTGGTCCTGGCGGTCGGCGCGGTGCCGCACTTCTTCGACCTGCCGGGAGTGGGCGAGCACGCCTACCCGATGAAGTCCCTCGATGACGCCACCAGGCTGCGCAATCAGGTGCTGAGCGCGCTGGAGCGGGCCGACCTCGAGCCGGACCCGGCCGAGCAGAGGCGGCTGTTGACGTTCGTGGTGGCGGGCGGCGGCTTCGCCGGTACGGAACTGGTGGCCGAGCTGTTCGACCTGGTGCACGACGTGCTCCACTTCTATCCGCGGCTGCACGGACTTCGGCCCAGGTTCGTGATCGTGCACGCGGGGGAGCGGCTGCTGCCGGAGCTGTCGCCGAAGCTCGGCTCCTACGCACAGCGCAAGCTCGCCCATCGCGGCATCGAGCTGCGCCTCGGCCGGCGCGTGGCCAAGGCCACCGCCGAGGACATCACGCTCGACTCCGGCGAGACCATCACCACCCGCACCCTCGCCTGGACGGCGGGCAACCGGCCGAACCCGCTGGTGCAGCAGGTCATGCAGGGGCCGCTGGCCGTGGATCCCACGATGCAGGTCCCGGGTATGCCCGGCCTGTGGGCGCTGGGCGACTGCGCGAGGATTCCCGACCCGGCGGGCGGTGTCTACCCTCCGACCGCGCAGCACGCGATCCGCGAAGGCAAGGCGGCGGCGCGGAACATCGCCGCGGTCCTCGGTGGACGTCGTCCCGTCCCGTTCCGCTTCGGCGGGCTCGGCGTGCTGGTCTCGCTCGGGCACCGCACGGCGGCCGGAGAGATCGGCGGGCGGCAGGTCTCCGGCTTCCTCGCCTGGGTCCTGTGGCGCTCGGTCTACCTGAGCAAACTGCCCAGCGTGGAGAAACGGCTGCGCGTGCTCGCCGACTGGACCCTCGACCTGGTCTTCCCCAGGGACATCGCCCTCTCGACCAAGGATGACCGTCATGCGTAACGCCGGATTCGGAGCCCTCGCCGGCCTCGTGGGAGGTCTGGTCTTCGGCGGGGTGATGGTGCTGATCGGGTTCCTGCCCACCGTCGCGGCGATCGTCAGAACCGACTCGCCCGTCGTGGGCTTCACCGTCCACATGCTGCTCGCGGCGATCATCGGGAGCGTCTTCGGCGTGCTCGTGGCGCGGCAGCGCGAGCTGTTGTTCTGGGGGCTCGCGTACGGCGTGCTGTGGTGGTTCCTCGGGCCGCTGACGCTGCTGCCGATCCTGCTGGGCAGGCCCGTGGCCTGGGACGTGGCAACGGCGCAGGCGCTGATCCCCAGTCTGCTCGGCCATCTGGCCTACGGGGCCGTCACGGCCGCCGTCCTCGCCCTGCTGTCGCCCGGAGAGCGGCGGTTCGAGCCCGGTCTCGTGGTGCGCGCGACGGCCGCCGGGCTGCTCACCGCGCCGGTCCTCGGGCTCGGCTGGCGCGGGCTGATCGTGGGCGCGCTGGTCGGCGCCTCGTACGCGGTGATCTTCGGCGAACGCGGCGAGGGCAGCGGCCCCGCCCTGATCCGCGGCGCCGCCTTCGGCTTCGCGTGGTGGGCGCTCGCGGCGGTGACGATCTCGCCGCTGCTGGACGGCCGCGGCCTGCAGTGGACGCCGGCAGCCGTGCGCGTCGCCGTGGCATCGCTGCCCGGCCATCTGCTGCTCGGCGCCGGCACGGCCCTGCTCACCTGCTGGCTGGGCGGCCTGGCGCGAGCGGTGTTCTCCGACGACGTGCGGCACGCCCTGGAGGGACGCCTCGTCGGTGGGCGGGTCATCTCGATCTGGCACGGCGTCATCGCCGGACTGGCCGGCGGCGTGATCTTCACCGGCGTCATGGTCGCCGTGGGATTCCTGCCGGCCGTCGCCGCCCTGGTCGGCTCGGGGTCCGCCATCGTCGGCCTCGTGATCCACCTGCTGATCTCCCAGGTCGTCGGCGTCACCTACGCGGTCCTCTTCCGCCGTCGCAGCTTCGACCCGGCGTCGGGGATCGGCTGGGGTGTGTCCTACGGCTTCCTCTGGTGGGTCCTGGGGAACCTGACGCTGCTTCCCGTGCTGCTCGGCGCCACACCGCGGTGGAGCGGCGCCGCGCTGGCCCTGGCCTTCCCCTCCCTCATCGGCCACCTCGCCTATGGCGCGGTGGTCGGCCTGGTGTACCAGCGGCTGGAGGAGCGGGTCAGCCCCTGGCACCTGACCCGCAGCGAGGCCGCCACGGCGCGGGCGGCCGCGCGCCACGAGCAAACGCTGAGCGCGGCCCCCGCGTTGTGGAGCCTGGTCACGTGCGTGGCCTTGCTCATCCCCATCCTGGTGTCCTGAGTCCGGTCCGGGCTGGGCATGTCCGGTCGGGTCCGGGCCGGTCGGGACCGGTCATGTCCGGTCTGGTCATGTCCGGCCCGGGCCCGGAAAGCGGTGGAGCGGGTGGCGACGGCCACCCGCTCCACTTCCTCCCGCGCGACGCGGGCCGGTCAGGTGAGCTGCTTCAGCTCGGCAGCGCCGAACGACACGCTGAAGCGTTCGCACCAGATCGTCACCGTGGAGAACGTGTTCAGGTCGGTGCCCTGAGGGATCGCGTAGTTCTGGTTGCCCTCGTTGCCCTTGAGGTCGCCGAGGTCGACGTACTTGCCGTCGTCGAGGTTGCCGCCTCCGTCCTGCTTGACCGGCTGGTCGCTGAGCCACACGTGCAGGGCCGGGCCGTCGGAGGTACGCAGGTTCGTCAGGCGCAGCGTCGCCGTCCCGTCCGCGAGCCGCTGGATCTCCACCGAGCCGCTGGTCTCGTGCTCGTGGGAGATGAAGCTGCCGTTCGCCACCTGCTTGGCCTGCGCGGCCCCCTGCCCGTCGGTGGCCACCGGAGCCGCCTCATCGACGCGTTCCGTGGTGAGCAGCCGCCAGGGCTGGAAGAGATAGAGCCCGATGGCCGCCGCGAGGACGACCACGACGGTGCTGATCCAGAGGACAGGGCTTTTGGTCCGGGACATCAGGTTTCCGTTTCCGTTTCTGTTGGGTGTTCAGGCCCACCCGGTGGCCGGGCGTGGCGCCGAAGCAACCGTCGGCGGTGGCCTCGGCGTTGTGGCCACATCGCCCTCAGAGACGGCAGGACCGGGAAACGTTACACGCAGGGCCGTCGCACGTGGCGTTGCCGCACATATGCCGCTGCACGTGGCGCCGTTGTACGTGGCGCCGTTGCACGTAGTGCCGTTGCACGTAACGCCTGGCGCCCTTCGTCGCACTGAGCCGTATGAACACCAGAGAGGTTTCCTTCCCGGGCTCCTGCGGGGAGCCGCTGTCCGGCCGCCTGGAGTTGCCCACCGGCCCCGTGGTGGCGACGGCCCTGTTCGCCCACTGCTTCACCTGCGGCAAGGACTCGGTCGCCGCCACCAGGATCTCGCGTGAGCTGGCGGCACGCGGCGTAGCCGTCCTGCGCTTCGACTTCACCGGTCTCGGCCGGTCGGGGGGCGACTTCGCCGACACCACCTTCACCTCCAACGTCGACGACCTGGTGCGCGCCGCCGGCCATCTGCGCGACACGATCGGAGCGCCGAGCATCCTCATCGGCCATTCCCTTGGTGGCGCCGCCGTCCTGGCGGCGGCGAACTCGATCGTCGAGGCCAAGGCCGTCGTCACCATCGGCGCACCGGCCGACACCGCTCACGTCGAGCATCTGCTCGGCTCCTCGCGGGCCGAGATCGAGGCGAGCGGGGTGGCCGAGGTGGTGCTGGCCGGCCGGTCCTTCCGGATCGGCAAGCAGTTCCTCACCGACATCGGGCGGCAGAACCAGCGGGAGCGCATCGCCGGACTGCGCCGTGCCCTGCTGGTCATGCACGCGCCGCAGGATGATCTGGTGGGCGTGGAGAACGCCAGGCTCATCCACGACGCGGCACGCCACCCCAAGTCCTTCGTCTCGCTGGACGGCGCCGACCACCTGCTCACCGATCGCACGGACGCCGCCTACGTGGCGGAGGTCCTCGCGGCGTGGGTCGGCCGCTACCTCGACGGTCCGCGGGACGCGGGCGGCGAGCCGGGAGTGGTCACGGTTGCGGAGACCGGCAAGGGGGAGTTCCAGCAGACGGTCACCTCGGGTCGGCACCGCCTGATCGCCGACGAACCCCGCTCCTTCGGCGGCGCCGACACCGGCCCGGGCCCCTTCGACCTGCTGCTGGCCGGCCTCGGCGCCTGCACGTCGATGACGGTCCGTATGTACGCCGACTCCCAGCAGCTCCCGCTCGAACAGGTCGCGGTGTCGCTGCGGATGAAGGACAAGGACACGATCCTCAAGGAACTCGTGCTCAGCGGCGAACTCACCACGGAGCAGCGGGAGAAGCTGCACGAGATCGCCGACAGATGCCCGGTCCACCGGACGTTGACCGGTGACCTCACGATCGAGACGACGATCCCATGAAGCCCCTTTCGAGCGGCTGTCGATGACCGGCGCCTGCTCAGGCACCTGCGGGCGACCGCCCAACGACAGGGCCGACTCGAGGGACCAGCCCCGAGTCGGCCCCGGACTCTCCTCAACGCCGGCTACAGGATCGCGGCGGCCGTTGTGACGTCGACGGGAGTTCTCGACCGGAACCCCAGAACGCCGGAACCCCAGAACGCCGGAACCCCAGAACGCCGGAACCCCAGAACGCCGGAACCCCGGAACCCCGGAACCCCGGAACCCCGGAGCGCCGGAACGGGCGGAATGCCGGAACCAGCCGGGACGTCGACCCTCAGTCGTTCTGAGCGGGGTGCGGCTGCTCGGGTCCGACGGAGAGCCCGGCCCTCGCACGGCGCAGCTCATCGGCCTCGTCGCGGACGCTGTCGAGCCTGACTTCGAGCATGCTGACACGCTCGCGGTAGCGCTCCAGCTCGGCCCGGACGAATTCGGCGTCCGCCACCTGGCGGGCCGTCTCCTCGCGGATCGCGGCGGTCTCCTCGGCGAACTTCCGCTCACCGGCCTCGAGCTGGGCGATGGCCATGTCGCCCGCCTCCTCGGCCAGCGTGGCGCGCTGCTCGGCGGCCAGGATGCGCTGCGCGGCGGCCCGCGTGACGGTCTCGATCCGCGCCTCGGCTGCCGCGGAGTCCGTGATGATCGCCAGCTCCTCGATGTAGCCGGGCAGATCGGTGGAGAGCTGGTTGACGTGGCCGGCGAGCTGGTTGATGAGTGCGACGAGGGCGTCGCGCGACTGGGCGGCCGGGGCGTCGGCGGCGGCCGGCATGTCCATCATCGCCATCATCTCGTCGTCAAGTGCCTCCGGCGACGCCTCCTCGATTCCCTCGGCGGCGGGAGCCTGTACGAGCTCCTGGGGCACCACCTCAGCTCCGGGGACCTGCCCGAACGCCTGGGGCGCCGCGTCCGTGGCGGGCGTCCGCCCGACCGCACCGGGCGCCGCACCAGCGGGGGAGGCCTGCCCGAAGGCGGCGGACGACGACTGCTCGGCGACCGGTGCCTGGGTCCCCTGCGCGCCCTCCTTGGCCGCCTTCTTGGCTTCGGCTGCCGCGCGCCTGTCCTCCTTGCGCTGCAGCCGCTTGGCGCGGAACTTCCTGAACGCGCCGAGCGCGTTGTGGTCGGGGTGCGGGCAGTAGCGGGGCGCCGGACCCTGCGCGCCGGCCGTGGGCGGCTCGGGCGGATTGGTGCAACCCGGGTAGGCGCAGTTGGGGATGGTCTCTATGGTCTCGACGGTCATTTTCCTTCGGCCTTTCGTTGCTGGCTTAGCGATATTCCGGATTCTCGAAGTCGAAACGGCATCCTGCGTCCCACTGCGACCGCTGGTTCCCGTGCGCCGGAACGCCACCGGCGTTCTTGAGCAGCCGGGCCAGATGCAACAGGTTCCACGTCATGAACGTGGTGTTCCTGTTGGTGAAGTCGTTGGCGGGACCGCCGGAGTCGGGATCGAGATAGGAGGGGCCTGGCCCGGCTTCGCCGATCCAGCCCGCGTCCGCCTGCGGCGGGATGGTGTAGCCCAGGTGCTGCAGGCTGTACAGGACGTTCATGGCGCAGTGCTTGGCGCCGTCTTCGTTGCCGGTGATCAGGCAGCCGCCCACGCGCCCGTAATAGGCGTACTGACCGGCATCGTTGAGCAGGCCCGAGCAGGCGTAGAGCCGCTCGATGACCAGCTTGGCGACCGAGCTGTTGTCACCCAGCCAGATCGGCCCGGCGATGACGAGGATGTCGGCGGCCATCACCCGCTGGTAGATCGACGGCCACGCGTCGCGCTCCCAGCCGTGCTCCGTCATGTCCGGCCACACCCCGGTGGCGATGTCATGGTCGATCGCCCGCAGATGCTCGACCTGAACGCCCTGCTTCTCCATGATCCGCGAGCTGAGGTCGATCAGGCCCTGCGTGTGGCTGCGCTCCGGGCTCCTCTTCAGCGTGCAGTTGAGGAACAGCGCACTCAGGTCGTCATGGCTCATACCCCTCAGTGCGGCGGGAGCGTCGAACGTTACAAGGACCACGTACGCGTACTTGGGGCTCGGCGGATACCGGCGGCGAGGGGGTGGGGACAGACCCGACGACCGGAGTGAATCGCGCACATGCCCCGCAGGAGCTCCGCGCGGCGTCCCGCCAAGTGGCGCACGACTTCCGGATGCGCGATATCGCCGAGCGGGCCCACCATCGGTGGTCGGCCCGCCGCCACGACGGCGGCCTGCTTCACGCCGACGGTCACCACTCGGCGTGCAGGTCCCACCGCCGTAAGCGGGTGAGAACCGGGCGTGGCAACACGGTCGACGGCGCGAAAGTGCCTAGCTTTCCGTCAGAAGCACGGAAAGGGGCAAGGGTTGATCAGCACGTCCGAAGCGTCTCCGCCCGGTCGTACGTTCTTCGGTCATCCTTGGGGTCTTTCCACCCTCTTCATGACCGAGATGTGGGAGCGGTTCAGCTATTACGGCATGCGTGCCCTGCTCGCCGTCTATCTCGCCGCACCGGTGAGCGAGGGGGGCCTCGGATTTCCGACCAGCACGGCCATCGCCATCTTCAGTGTGTACCTCTCGATGGTCTATCTGCTGACGCTCCCGGGCGGCTGGGTCTCGGACCGCTTCCTCGGGCCGCGGAAATCGGTGACGGTCGCCTGCGTCATCATCATGATCGGGCACTTCCTTCTCGCGGTGCCCACCGAAGGGTTCTTCTTCGCCGGTCTGTTCTTCGTGGCCGTCGGCTCCGGCCTGGTGAAGGCGAACATCTCGACGATGGTGGGCCATCTCTACCAGGGCGCGCTGGAATGGCGCCGGGACAGTGCGTTCACCATCTTCTACATGGGCATCAATCTCGGTGCCTTCTTCGCCCCGCTGGTGATCGGGACCATCGGGCAGAAGGTGGGATACCACCTGGGGTTCGCGGTGGCCGGCGTGGGGATGGCGCTCGGCCTGGTCCAGTACCTCCTCGGGCGCCGCTCCCTGAGCCCGCACAGCGATCTCGTCCCCGCACCGCTGGACGCCGCACAACGAGCCGCGTTGGTGAAGAAAGGCCTTCTGTGGCTGCTGGTGCCCGTCGTCTTCTACGCCGTCGTCGTGCTCTCCGGGCACTACACCCTCAACTGGGTGGTGGTTCCCCTGACCATCATCGGCCTGGTGTTCCCGGCGTGGACGCTGTTCAGGATCAGGCGGGATCCCGAGCTCACCGTTCCGGAGCGGCAGCGGATGACGGCCTACGTATGGCTGTTCGTCGCCGCAGCGATCTTCTGGATGATCTACGACCAGGGCGGCTCGACCCTCAACATCTTCGCCGCCAAGAACACCGACACCACGTTCGCCGGGATCGACTTCCCCTCGAGTTGGTTCCAGTCGCTGAACCCGTTGTTCATCATGGCCCTCGGCCCGGTGTTCGCATGGCTCTGGCAGTGGCTCGCCGCCCGGCACAAAGAACCGTCCACGCCCGCCAAGTTCGCCGTCGGTCTCATTCTGGTCGGCCTGTCCTTCGTCGTCTTCCTGCCGGCGCTGGCGGCGGCCGCGAACGGCAACCTGGTCTCCCCGCTGTGGCTGTGCGCCATCTACCTCGTGCAGACGGTCGGCGAGTTGTGCCTGTCGCCGGTGGGCCTGTCCGTCACCACCAAGCTCGCGCCGGAGAAGTACGGCAGCCAGATGATGGGCGTGTGGTTCCTGGCCGTGACGGCGGGCGACTGCGTGACCTCGCTCGCCTCCCTCGCCGGAGCCAACCTCGACGGACGCCCGTTCGTCGTCGCGGAGGTGACGGTCGCGGTGGTGGTCGGCCTGGTCATCCTGCTCTTCCGCAAACAGATCAGCAGCCGCTTCGTCGGCCACCACTGAGCCTCCCGGACCCCGTACCGGCTGGGCCGGAACGCCGGCCCGAACGTGGGTGGTGGCCCGCCCGGTGACGTAGCGGCAGTCCGCGTCGTGGTCGACCGGCGGGAGCGCGGATACGGTGACCCGCGTGGACAGGGACGAACGGCTGCTGCACGCCTCGTCGTTCGGCGCAGCGGCGGTCGCCTACGACGAGCACCGTCCGGACTACGCGCAGGCGGCGGTGCGCTGGGCGCTCGAGTCTGCGCCCGGTCCGCGTGTGCTCGACCTCGGCGCCGGAACCGGGAAGCTGACCGCCACGCTGGTCGCGCTGGGTGCCGACGTCATCGCGGTCGAGCCCGACCCGGCGATGCTGACCGAGCTGCGCCGCTCGCTGCCGGCCGTCCGTGCCCTGCCGGGCAGCGCCGAGGTGATCCCGCTGCCGGACGCCTCCGTCGACGCCGTGCTGGCCGGCAACGCCATGCACTGGTTCGACATGGCCGTCGCGGGACCCGAGATCGCCAGGGTCCTCGCACACGGTGGCGTCCTGGCCGGCCTGTGGAACGTCATGGACGACCGCGTCGAGTGGGTGGCCGGGCTCGCACGGATCAGCGGGAGCGCGGCCATCGGCCCGCGTGACACGCCCACCAGTTGGCGCGCCGAGACGGCCGACGCACACCTTCCGAAGACCGGCGAGGCCGCCCGGTTCGGCTCGCCGGAGCAGGTCGAGTTCCCGCACGGGCAGGTGCGCACCGCCGCCTCCCTCGTCGCGACCTTCCCGCCCAAGGGGGCCACCTGGCTTGCCGGGCTTGTCGATTCCCCCGGCGCGGGCACCTGGTACGTGGGCGGCGCCCTCCTGACCGGAGTCGCCTGCCTGACGGCCCTCGGTGCACGAGGGCGCAGGAGGTCCCGCGCGTCGACGTAGGCGGGCGGGTCCAGCCGGTGGCCGCGCCGCCGCAGGGCCGCTGCCGCGCTGCGCCCCCGCCTACGGGCGAAGGCGCTGCGGCCCCCCTGCGGGCGAAGGCGCGTGACCGTCGGGCCGACCGTTCGTCGTGCCCGGGATACCGTTCATCGCATACGGTCGACGCGGAGGCTTCTCAACCGCTTGTGTGCTTCCTACCGTTCGGATCATGAGTCCACCTGTTGCACCCCCGGGATGGAGTCGCTGGCTCGTCCCGCCCGCCGCGCTCTCGGTCCACCTCTCCATCGGCCAGGCCTACGCCTGGAGCGTGTTCAAGCCTTCGCTCGAATCGGCCCTCGGGCTCAGTGGCACGCAAAGCGCGCTGCCCTTCCAGGTCGCCATCGTGATGCTCGGGCTGTCGGCCGCGTTCGGCGGCACCCTCGTGGAGCGCAACGGGCCACGCTGGGCGATGACCGTCGCGCTCGTCTGCTTCTCGTCCGGCTTTCTGATCTCCGCGCTGGGCGCCGCCACGGAGCAGTACTGGCTGATCGTCCTCGGATACGGGTTCGTCGGCGGCATCGGCCTCGGCATCGGCTACATCTCGCCGGTCTCCACGCTCATCAAGTGGTTCCCCGATCGGCCCGGCATGGCCACCGGCATCGCCATCATGGGCTTCGGCGGCGGTGCGTTGATCGCCTCGCCCCTGTCGGCGCAGATGCTGGAGTCGTTCGGGTCCGACAGCTCCGGGATCGCGCTCGCGTTCCTCGTCCACGGGTTGTCCTACGCCGCGTTCATGTCGCTCGGCGTGCTGCTGGTGAGGGTGCCGCGCAGCGAGAAACCCGTGGAGAGCGGGCCGAGCGCCGTCGACGGAGTGCAGGTCTCGGCCCGCGACGCCGTGCGCACGCCGCAGTTCTGGTGTCTGTGGATCGTGCTCTGCATGAACGTGACCGCCGGGATCGGCATCCTGGAGAAGGCCGCCCCGATGATCACGGACTTCTTCGCGGACACGTCCACACCGGTGTCGGTGTCGGCGGCCGCCGGCTTCGTGGCACTGCTGTCCGCGGCCAACATGGCGGGCCGCATCGGCTGGTCGTCGACCTCCGACCTGATCGGCCGCAGGAACATGTACCGCGTGTACCTGGGTGCCGGCGCCGTGATGTACGCGCTCATCGCGCTGTTCGGGGACTCGTCGAAGCCGCTGTTCATCCTGTGCGCACTGGTGATCCTCTCCTTCTACGGAGGCGGCTTCGCGACGATCCCCGCGTATCTGAAGGACCTCTTCGGGACCTACCAGGTCGGCGCGATCCACGGCCGGCTGCTCACCGCGTGGTCCACGGCCGGCGTCCTCGGGCCGCTGATCGTGAACTGGATCGCCGACCGGCAGGAGGAGGCCGGCAAGCACGGCTCGTCCCTGTACGGCCTGTCGTTCGTCATCATGATCGGGCTGCTCGTCGTCGGCTTCGTCGCCAACGAACTCGTCCGTCCCGTACACCCGAGCCGCCACATCCCCGCACCGAGGGAGGAAACCGCCGATGTCGAACGACAGCGCTCAGAGTCCGCCTGACCGGCGCGGGCTGATCGCCTTCGCCTGGTTGTGGGTGGGCGTTCCGCTGGCGTACGGGCTGTACGAACTCGTACGGAAGGCGACGCAGCTGTTCACGGGATGACGTCAAGGGCCGACGAGACGCCGGGAGGCGGCCGTTGACGGACGGCGACGCCGAAGTGTGATGGACCTACCCATAGGGTGATCCCATGTCCGCCAGGTTGAGTTCCACCAGGGTCCGCGCCGCGCTCGGCGTATCGGCCCGCGTGTCCGTCGAGTTGTTGCTGGTCCTCGTGACGGGCGCGGTCGCCCTGTGGCTGCTCGGCCGGATGTGGTCGGTCGTCTGGCCGCTCATCGTCGGCCTGCTCCTCACCACGCTGACCTGGCCCCTGACGCGTTTCCTGCGCAGGCGCGGGTGGCGTCCCGCGCTTGCCGCGTCGGCCGTGACCGTACTGTTCCTGCTGGTCACCGCGGGCGTCGTGGCGCTGATCGCGGTGCCGGTGGCCTCCCAGTCCGGCGAGTTGTCGGACGGCGTGGTCCAGGGCATCCAGCAGCTGCGCGAATGGGCTGCCGGACCGCCGCTGAACATCGGGGACGACCAGATCACCGGCGCCTTCGACGCCGCTGTCGCCCGGATCCAGGACAGCGCCGGCAGCATGGTCACCGCTCTCGTCAGCGGGGTGGGCACCGTGGTCAACGGTGTCGTCACCGCCGTGCTGGCGCTGTTCCTGATGTTCTTCTTCCTCAAGGACGGCCCCCGGTTCCTGCCCTGGCTCACACGTCAGCTGCCCGGTTCGCTCGCCACCCACGTCCCGGTCGTGGTCGCGCGCAGCTGGAACACGCTCGGCGCGTTCGTACGCTCCCAGGCATTCGTCGGCCTGATCGACGCCGTCCTCATCGGCATCGGCCTGTGGGTCCTGGGGGTGCCACTGGTGCTCCCTCTGGCCGTGCTGACCTTCGTCTCCGCGTTCGTACCGATCGTGGGTGCCCTGTTCGCCGGCCTGGTCGCGGTGCTCATCGCGTTGGTGTCGAACGGGCCGACGGACGCGCTGATCGTGCTGGCGATCATCGTCGCGGTGCAGCAGCTCGAGGGCAATGTGCTGCAGCCGATGATCCAGAGCCGCGGCCTCGGCCTGCATGCGGCGGTGGTCCTGCTGGCGGTGACACTGGGCGGCAGTCTGGCCGGCATCGTGGGCAGCCTGCTCGCGGTGCCGGTGGCCGCGATGATCGCGGTGGTCTGGAACTATCTGCGCGAGCAGTTCACG
This sequence comes from Streptomyces sp. NBC_00259, assembly GCF_036181745.1. Lineage (NCBI taxonomy): Bacteria > Bacillati > Actinomycetota > Actinomycetes > Kitasatosporales > Streptomycetaceae > Streptomyces > Streptomyces sp. NBC_00259. The sequence goes on from NZ_CP108080.1 coordinate 6,885,234, forward strand.
GACCCGCCGCAGGAGCCGGAGACGGACGAGCCCCACACCGCCGGTGCCGCTGTCGTCGCCTAGCGTGCCGCGTCGTGGACCGAGGGACTCGCCTCACCGTTCCCGTCTCGTCCTCCGGCGGTTCGCCAGGGGCCGTATGCCGACCGGGCGGACTCCTGGCGCCCGCGCGCTAGTGGAGGGAGAGGCGGCCGCGGGCCGTACGCCGTGGGCCGTTACGCGAAGGGAGCCGGTCATGTCGTACCCCGTGTATCCCGAGCCGCGGTATCTCGGGGAAGGGGGCGAGATCACCGCGCGGTTCCGGGCAGCGGACACTCCTGCGGACCTGGCCGACGAATCGGGGAACCGGACGAGTCATCTCGCCACGGGCGCCTCGACGGGCGGGGAGTTCGGGCTGTACAGGGTCGAGTTGGCAGCGCGCTCGCCCGGGCCCAGTACGCACTTCCACCGGGCGATCTCGGAGTCGTTCTTCATTCGCGCCGGGGAGGTGAACCTGTTCGACGGCGAGCGGTGGACGACCGCGCGCGCCGGGGACTTCGTCTACGTCCCGGTCGGCGGGCTGCACGCGTTCAAGAACGACTCGGACGCTCTCGCTTCCATGCTGCTGCTGTTCGCGCCGGGTGCGCCGCGCGAGCAGTACTTCGAGCAGGTCGCGGAGATGGCGAGCAAGGGCGGCGAGGAGTTCGCGGAGTTCCTCGTGCGGCGCGACTCGTTCTTCGTCGACACGAAGGGCGGGCCCGGCAGGGCCTGACACGGGTTTCACGCCCGTTGCGGACCGCGTCAGGCTGCCCGGGCAACCACACTTCACCGTCGGGCGCTGCCCGTCAGATCGTGTCGACCAACTCCCCGAGGGCGGCGGCGAGTCGGGCCAGCCCGGGGCCCGCGGGTCCGCCGGGCTCCTCCATGTAGACGTCCCGCCGGATCTCGATCATCAGGGCGCTGACCCGCGGGTCCTTCCCGTAGAACTCCAGCGGTACGTAGGTGCCGGTGAAGGGGCTGTCGAGCCCGGTGCCGCCGAAGCCCGCGAACGCCCGCTCGGCGGCGGTGAGAAGCCCGGGCGGGGTGTGGAAGGCGTCGGTCCCCAGGCAGATCGGCGGCCGGGGTCCGTCGCCGTGCAGCTCGTACGGGAGCGGCCGCGTGGGGTATGAGTGGACGTCGATGACGACGGCCCGTCCCACCGCGTCGAGGCGGCCGGAGACGGCGGCCGTCATCGCGTCCGCGTACGGGTGGAAGTAGCGGTCGATCAGCGGCTGTGGGTCGGTGTCCGCCGGGCGGAGCGCTTCGCGGTGTGTGGTCCGGGTGTACACCGCGCCCATGCCGACGGCCAGCATCTCCTCCCGCTCGTCGGGGAACCGCTCGGGATCGACCACCAGGCGCGAGAGCGAGTTGACGAACCGCCACGGCCTGGCATCGGCCACATCGGCAGCGTCGGCGGCCAGTTCGGCGGTGTGCGCGTCGGTGATGTGGTCGAGCTCGCGCCGCAACTCCTGGTCGTCCAACCGGATGCCGCGGCGCACCGGCTCGGGGATCACCCGCGAGGAGTGCGGGACGTGCAGGATCACGGGGGATTCAACGGCACCGGGGATGAGGTGGAACGAGTGGCTCATGTCGGCCATCCTCCCTCCCTCTCTTCCGCTCGGGAGCGCGGGCCGGTCCCGAGCCGGTCGGCAGTGACCATGGGGACGCTCCTGCTGATCGCGTGGCTGTCCGCGCTCGGCCGGGCCGCGCTCGGCCGGGGCGAGCTCGGGCAACAGCGCGGGTTACGCCCTGGCATGGGCGGCTGCCCGCATGTGGGGCTCGTGGCTGCGGTCATGGTGGCGCGCCGCCCACCCCGGGTCGGGGCAACCCGGAGTGAGCGGCGCGTCGTGACGAGGTCAGGCCCCCGGCGGTGCGTGCACGGGGCGGCCGTTGCCGCGGGTGAGGCGGTAGCCCCAGATACCGGCCAGTGAGGCGAGCACCGCACCGGCCGCCGTCCACAGCACGCGGGACGACCACCACCCGGAGGCCCAGCCGTCCTCGGGCTCGACCTCGCGTCCGGACGCGGGCACCAGTGGTGCGGAGAGCGTGCCGTCCACGGCGGCGGCGCCCCCGGAGTCGGCGGACGCGATCTCCAGTGCGGCGTCGACGGGCTCGCCCAGGTCCTCGGCGGGAGCGTCGACGACCGTCAGACGGACGTAGTACACGCCGGGCAGCGGGTCGTTGGCCCACTCCTCCGACCACGCGCGGACGGTGCGCAGCGCACAGGACAGCTCGACGGACGCCGCCTGCGCCTGGGCGGTCCTCACGTCGCTGCCGTAGCGACAGGCCTGGTGGCGCCGCAGCCCGTCGTACACGTCGAGCCGCCAGGTGTGGGCGCCGTGCCGGGCCTCGGATCCCGGGAGCTTCACCGTGGCCCGTACCGTGGCCCGCTGTCCGGCATCGGCCGGGAACTGCCAGTACAGGTAGTCACCGGTCGAGGCCTGTGCCGTGGCCCGTTGTCCGGGTCGTACGACGGTGGCGGTACGGAACGACGTGCCGGCCTCGGTCGGAGCGGAGGCCTCCTCCGAAGCCGATCCCGAGGCCGATTCCGAAGCCGTTCCCGGGCTGGGAGTGGACGTCTCGGCGGCCGCGACGCCCGGGAACGTGAACAGCGCGGCGGCGGCGAGCAGCGCTCCGGTGAACGTGCGTACGGTACGCATCAGTTGGTCCTCCAGACGGCGACGCGCCAGCGCGAGATCCAGCCCCACAGCAGACCGGCCGCGAAGCCCGCGACCGTGAGCAGACCGATCAGCCACCAGCCCTGGCCGAGGCCGAGGAAGGCCACGTCGCCGGCGTCGCGGGGGCCGTCCACCACGTCGAGGGTGAGCTCGACGGGCAGACCGGGAGCGGTCTTGTCGGCCGCGGATGCCGGGGAGGAGAAGGAGTTGCTCACGCGCAGGCAGACCGTCTCGGCGGCGGGCTCGGCGTCGCCGACGTCATCGGCGTCCGCTTCCTCGATCTCGGGCTTGGAATGGCGCAGCCCTGTGGAGATGACGTCCGTACGCCCGTCTCCCGCCGCCTCGCCGCGTACGATCTCCCGTCCGCTCAGGGTCGAGGCGCGGAGCAGCACACCGTAGTCGCGGTTGACGGCACGGTCGGCGGCGATGCTCACCGAGGCCCGCAGTTCCTGCCCGGGCAGCAGGTCCACCCGGTACCAGCGGTGCTGGCCGATGGCCTCGCGGTCGGCGTAGAGGCCGGGCTTGAGGCGCGGGGCGGCCTCGCAGCGGTCGGTGCCCTGCGTGGCGACCGGAGTGACGACGGGTTCGGCCGCGCGGTCGACCAACTGGCTGACACGGTCCGACAGTTCGTCCTTGTGCTGCACGGAGGTGTACGTACCGCCCGTGGCCTCGGCGATGCACATCAGCTGGGCGCGCATCTTGGCGTTCGGGACCAGGCCGAGCGTGTCGATGGTGATGTTGATGCCCTTGGCCGCGATCTCACGCGCCACTTCGCACGGGTCGAGCGGGGCGCAGGTGTCCTCGCCGTCCGTGATGAGCACGATCCTGCGGGTGGCGCTGCCGCCGCCCTCCAGATCGTCCGCGGCACCCAGCAGCGCCGGTCCGATCGGGGTCCAGCCGGTCGGGGTCAGGGTGGCGACGGCCGTCTTCGCCTCGGTCCGGTCGAGTTCGCCGACCGGGTAGAGCTGCCGGGTGTCCTTGCAGCCCTGCTTGCGGTCCTTGCCGGGGTAGTCGGCGCCGAGCGTGCGGATGCCGAGCCTGACCTCTTCCGGCACCGCGTCCAGCACCTCGTTGAACGCCTGCTTGGCCGCGGACATCCGCGACTGGCCGTCGATGTCGCGGGCCCGCATCGAACCGCTGACGTCCAGGACGAGTTGAACCTTGGGTGGTTGCTTCGCGGCCTGCCCGTCGGCCGGGTCGTCGCCCGAGTCGGCGAAGGCGGCGGCGGGTACGAGACCGCCGGTCAAGGTGACCAGCAGCGCGCCGCAGAGCGCGGCTGCCAGTCGCTTTCTTATGATCATCGCCGGATCATAGTGAGGGTGGGGAGCCCGGCCCAATTCGGCGGCGACGTACGGCCGGACGTACGGCCGGGACGGCGGCGAGGTACGGCCGGACGTACGGCCGCGACGGCGGCGGGGACGTACGGCCGGGGCGGACGGAAGGTGCCGTCTGTCTCGATCCGGACGTTCTGAGCGTGCCGTCTCTCGGCCGGGCTGTGCGGGGCCTCCCGCCTCCTCCGGGGCCTCAGCCGGCGGCGGCCGGATCGACGAGCACGCCCGGGTTGAGGATGCCGGCGGGGTCGAGTGCCTGCTTCACTGCTCGGAGTGCGTGTGCGAACGGCTCCGGACGCTGGCGGTCGTACCCCGGCCGGTGATCGCGCCCGACGGCGTGATGATGGGTGACGGTCGCGCCGTGATCGGTGAGGATCCGCATGGCCTCGGACTTGATCTCGTCCCACATCGCGACCTCGTCGCCGCGCCGCCCCGGGGCGATGACGGTGAAGTACGGCGCGGGCCCGTCCGGATAGACGTGGGTGAAGCGGCAGTTGACGGTGCCCATGGTGCCCGTCACCTCCCGTACGACGTCCCCCAGCCGGCGGCGCACCGTCTCGTACAGATCGGGCGCACGGTCCCAGGTGCAGGCCGTCTCGAAGGTCTCGGTGACCACGCTCATCCGGGCGAGCGCATCGCGGAGGTAGGGCATCCGCAGGAACGCCGAGCGCCAGGTGCCGGCTGCGGCGTCCTCGGTGCCCGGGCCGGTCGGCGTGGGTGAGCCGCCGTGGTCACGGGCGAGGGTGACGAGTTCGGCGAGGCGCTCGCCGACGGGGGAGTGGGCCGACTCCACACCGAGGACGAGCACGCTCTCGCCGTCCCGCGCCACCCCTGCCAGAGCGGCCTCGCCGGGGTCCAGCAGCCGGCAGTTGGCCGGGTGCAGACCCGACTGTGCGATGGCGCGTACGGCGTCCATCGCGGCGTGGATGTCGCCGAACAGCACCGTGGCCGACGCCTTGTGGCGCGGGCGGTCCTGCAGCCGCATCCACGCCTCGGTGATCACGCCGAGCGTGCCCTCGGACCCCAGGAACAGCCGGTCGGGGGACGGGCCCGCGCCCGAACCGGGCAGCCGCAGCGACTCGTTGATCCCGACCGGCGTCACCACGCGCAGCGATTCCACAAGGTCGTCGATGTGCGTGTACAGCGTGGCGTAGTGTCCGCCGGCCCGGGTGGCCAGCCATCCGCCGAGGGTGGAGAACTCGAAGCTCTGGGGGAAGTGGCGCAGGGTGAGTCCGTGCGGGCGCAGTTGTGCTTCGAGCGCGGGGCCCAGGGCGCCGGCCTGGATCCGGGCGGCCCGGCTGACCCGGTCGATCTCCAGCACCCGGTCCAGCCGGGAGAGATCCAGCGACACCACGCCACGGTGCCGGTCCTCGCGGTACTCGACCCCGCCGACGACCGAACTGCCCGCACCGTACGGCACGACGGCGACGTCCTCGTCCGCCGCCCAGCCGAGGATGTCGACCACATCCTGTTCGGTACGAGGATGGGCGACCTGGTCGGGCGCCGCCGAGAGGTCGCCGTTCAGGGCGCGGACCACGTCGCGGTACGCCTTGCCGTAGGTGTGCGCGGCCCGGTCCTCCGGAGCAGCGGACATCAGTGGGGCGAGGGCCGGGGGCGGCTCGACGCGCACCCTGGGCAGTTCGAGGTGGGCGATGTCGGGCACCGGCAGGGGGGTGGACGCCGAGCCCGGTACCAGGGCGCCGAGCGCCGTGCATTCGGCATCGGGCAGTGCCTGCGCCGCGGCGCCCCAGCCCCACCAGGAGCGGGAGGCGAGGGAGGCGGGCGGAGTGCTGGTGCTGTCGGTCACGCGATTCGACCCCTCGGTAATTTACCTCTTGGTAAGTTACCGCAACGTATAGTCTTCTCCATGACCACTGCAAGAGCTTCGGCGGCACCGGATCCGGCCGCCGTGGCACCGGCCGACGGCGACGAGCGGACCGGCGACGAGCGGATCGACGACGAGCGGACCGTCGCCCGGCAGCCCGGCGGCGGGTACGCCGGTGCCCGGCAGACCGTTGCCCCGCAGGCCGGCGCCCCGCAGGGAGCTTCGTCGCGGAGCCGTGGCGCCGGCACCAAGGGCGTCCCGCGTGCCCGCCGCGAGGAGCAGATCGTGGCCGCGGCCCTGGAGGAGTTCGGCCGGCGCGGCCACGCCGCCGCGTCGATGGCCGCGATCGCCCGGCGCGTCGGCGTCACCAAGCCGATGCTGTACACGTACTTCGGCTCCAAGGACGGCCTCTACGCCGCCTGTCTGGAGCACATCGGCCCCCGCCTCCTTGCGGCGATCGAGACGGCCATGGCGACGAGTCCGTCCAGGGACCGGCTTCCCCAGGCCGTCCTCGCCGCGATCTTCGACACGCTGGAGGCCCAGCGGTACGCCTGGTTCGTGCTGTACGACCGGACCCTGCCGCCCGGCTCCGAACCGTGGCGCGCCGCACACCGCCACCGTGAGGCCATCGACGATCTCGCGGCCGCCGGTACCGGCGCGCTGCTGCGCGGTCAGGGCAATGACGACGCACTCGACGCGGACGCGCTCAAGCAGGTGTGGACGGGCACGGTCAGCGCCCTGGTCGGCTGGTGGGTGTCCCAACCGGAACTGTCCGCGCATGACATGAGCGAACGGTGCACCCGGCTGCTTTCGGCGATTCGAGACGGGGCCTGAGGGTCGCGCCGGGGGCATTGACAAGCTGACGCATCGTCAGGAACGTGGGGCGCATGCCGACGATGCGCAAGCGTCTCATGGGTGTCCTGTTCCTCATCACCGTGTCCCTGGCCGTGGCGGGTGTGCCCACGGCCGCCGCTCCCGTGGCGGCCGGAACCGGGCCCGGGCACAGGAGCGGGCCCGCGCCCGGATCGCACTGGTTCGACGAACAGGCGGCCGCCTCCTTCACCGTCCAGGACGGCCGGTTCGTGGACGGACTCGGCCGCGAGGTCGTCCTGCGCGGATACAACGTCTCGGGCGAGACCAAGCTGGAGGAGAACGGCGGCCTGCCCTTCGCCTCCGTCGCCGACGCCGAGAAGTCCGCGCAGGCGCTGCGCACGCTCGGAGGCGGCAATGCCGTGCGCTTTCTGCTGTCATGGGCGCACGCCGAGCCCGTACGCGGCCAGGTCGACCACGCCTACCTGGCTGCCGCCACCGCGCAGATGAGGGCGTTCCTCACGGCCGGGATCCGCGTCTATCCGGACTTCCACCAGGACCTGTTCTCCCGGCACCTGTTCCACGAGGACAGCTGGTACACGGGGGACGGAGCCCCCAAGTGGGTCGTCGACGCCGGGGGTTACCCTCGGGAATCGTGCGGGATCTGCCTCTTCTGGGGACAGAACATCACCCAGAACCAGGCCGTGACGAGAGCGACGTACGACTTCTGGCACAACAAGGGCGGCATCCAGGACGCGTTCCTCACGACCGCGCAGACCACCATGGCCCACCTCGCCGGACATCTCACCGCCGCCGAGTTCGCCGGCGTCGTCGGCTTCGACCCGTACAACGAGCCGCACGCGGGCTCCTACGACCCCGGTCAGACCAGCCGCGCCTGGGAGCGCGACATCCTCTGGCCCTTCTACGAGAGGTTCCGTGCCCGCATGGACGCGGCGGGCTGGCGCGACAAACCCGCCTTCGTGGAGCCGAATCTCTTCTGGAACGCCAACCTGGACTTCCAGAAGCAGGAGGGCGGCCTCCTCGACGCGGGCCGCCTCGGTCCGAGGTACGTCTTCAACACGCACTTCTACGACCAGAAGGCGATCTCGGGCGTCTTCATGTGGGGCAAGGCGAAGGACGGCCAGTACGCGGGCGACTTCGGCACCGTCCGCGACCGGGCGTCCGCGACGGAAACGGCGGCCGTCGTCAGCGAGTTCGGTCATCCCCTCGGCGGAACGGTCGCCGACAAGGCCCCGACCGTCCTCAAGGCGATGTACCAGGCCCTCGACTCCCGTCTCCCCGGCGCCACGTGGTGGTCGCGCCCGGAGGACTCGGGCCCCGTCCTGTCCGGCACCCAGTGGCAGTGGGACATCTACCACGGCCGCCACCACGAACCCATGAACGGCAACCCCGACAAGGTCCTGACCGCCGCCGACGCCTGGAACGACGAGGACCTGTCGTCCGTACGCCTCGACGACACGGGCACACCGGTCCTCCGCCAGGACACCCGCCTCCTGGACCGCCTCTACCCGAGTGCCACGGCCGGCCGCGTCCTGGCCTTCACCTACGAGGACCGCTCCCGCGACGGCTCCACCACTCTCACATGGAACCCGGTTCCGCCGTCCCTGCCGCGGGTCCGTGAACTCGTCGGCAGCGGTCAGTACGGACTGCTGCTGTGGCGCTCGGACGGCACTTTGGCCCCGACCGAACTCCACCTCCCCGCCTCGTTCGACCCGGCGCGGACCACCGTGGTCTCGGACCTCGGCACGGTCCACGCGCCTCCGTCGTACGGCAACGGGACCCCGATCGCCGTGGCCCCCGAGCCCGGAGGAACGGGCAGCCGCCGCCTGCTCCTCACGGCACCGCGGACCGGCGGCCTGCACTACGCCCTGATCACCAACGGGTCGACGGCCCCGTCCGAGGACCTTCTGCGCGGTGCGCGTGACGAACTGTCGGCTTGGGCCGCGACCAGGCGCTGAGCCGCATCGGCCGGGGCTGCGGGCGTCCCGTGTGGGTGGGAGCGCCTTGAGCGCCCGGCCGATGCCGGATGGGGAAGCCGGGGTCAGGACACCAGGGACCACTTCTGGTTCGCGCTGCCCGTGCAGGTCCAGAGCTGGGTCGGGGTGCCGTCCGCCGGGTTGTTGTCGAGGACGTCGAGGCACTTGTTCGCCGGGATGTTGACCAGGTCGTCGGTCGCGGCGTTGTACGACCAGCGCTGGGCGCCCGTGCCGTTGCAGTCCCACAGCTGGACGCGGGTGCCGTCCGCCGTGCCCGCGGAGGCGGCGTCGAGGCACTTGCCGAGGGCGCGGACCGTGCCGTCGGTTCCCACGGTCCAGCGTTGTGCCGCCGAGCCGTTGCAGCCGTAGAGCTGGACGGGTGTGCCGTTGGCGGTGTTGGCGGCCGCGACGTCCAGGCATTTGCCCGAGAGGCCCCGGAGTGTGCCGCCGGAGCCGCCGGTGTCGGAGGTGGTGACGCGGACGTGGTCGACGACGAGCTGTTGCGGGAAGACGGTCGAACCGTCCGGGTCGCCGGGCCAGTAGCCGCCGACCGCGAGGTTGAGGATGAGGAAGAAGGGCTTGTTGAAGACCCACTGGCGGCCGCCGAGGTCCGCGGGTGTGCGGCGCTGGTACACGTTGCCGTCGACGGACCAGGTGATGGAGTCGGGCGACCAGTCGACGGCGAAGGTGTGGAAGGCGTCGGCGAACGCCTGGCCGCCGGGCAGGGAGTACGCGGCGCCGATGCCGCCGCTGCCGGAGTAGCCGGGGCCGTGGAGGGTGCCGTGCACGGTGCTCGGCTCGAAGCCGACGTTCTCCATGACGTCGATCTCGCCGCTGGCCGGCCAGCCGACGTCGCCGATGTCGTTGCCGAGCATCCAGAACGCGGGCCACATGCCCTGGCCGCGCGGCACCTTCATCCGGGCCTCTACGTGCCCGTACGTCTGGGTGAAGCGGCCCGCGGTGTTCAGGCGCGCGGAGGTGTACTCGCACCGGCCGTACCAGCACTGGTAGTTGCCCGGGTTCTCGCGTCGGGCCGTGATGACCAGTTGGCCCTGGCCGTTCAGCGAGGCGTTGGCGTTGCCCGCGGTGTAGTACTGACGCTCGTGGTTGGCAACGTTGTCGCCGGTTTCGATCTGCCACTTGCCGCCGTCGACGGCGGATCCGGCGGGGCCGTCGAAGTTGTCCTCGAAGTTCACTGCCTGAATCGCGGCGGCGGATGCGGCAGGAATGGCGGATGCGGCTGCGGGGCGCGGCGCGGCCGCGGAGCCGGGTGCCCAGCTCAGCGCGGCGGTCAGGGCCGCGACCGCCAGGGCGACGCCGCGGAAGGAGTGTGGGCGTATCCGAAGGGGCATGTGACTCGCCTCGGTCTCTGCGGGAGGGGGTGCCGACCGCACGGTGACGCCGGCCGGGAAAGGGACCGTGGAACGCGGTGGGGCGTGGGGGGTGTTTGGTCCAGACCTGTCTCGGGCAGTGAAGCGCCGTTGATGCGTCCCTGTCAATGCCAAGGCTGAGAGCGCTCTCGCACCCCGTGAAGGGCGTCGCCGCGCCGCCCTTTCGCGGCCGTGTGAGCTCCGGTCGGGTGGGTCGGCTGTCGAGGTGCGTCAAGTCCGCATGGATCCTGCAAGTGGTTTCGCGAAGTCGGGGCCGTGATCTGTGCCACTACTGGGCTGCGGGGTGGTCGATGCCGAGGCGTCGAAGTGTCCGTGTGACGCGCATTGATGATCACTCAACTCGCGGGTAGGGCAGCGCGCGGTAAGCGGTTGTGTGCTCGTGCTTCACATATGGAGCTTCCTCCAAAGTTCTGTGCAGAAGTGGAGTGTTAGCGTCCACGGCCTTGAAGTTGAACCTCGAACGGAGGGACTCGTGGCGCATCTGCACCACTTCAGCGCCGGATGGCTGTCGCCTGTCCTTGCGTACGCCATGGCCTGCACAGGAGCCGCGCTCGGACTGCGCTGCACCGTACGGGCCTTGGCGGCGGAAGGACGGTCCCGGCGCAACTGGCTCGTGACGGCATCGGTCGCGATCGGCTCGGGCATCTGGACGATGCACTTCATCGCCATGCTGGGGTTCGGAGTCGAGGGAACGGCGATCCGCTACGACGTTCCGCTCACCCTGCTCAGCCTGCTGGTGGCCATGGCCGTCGTCGGAGCGGGCGTCTTCACCGTCGGCTACGGACGGCACCGCGGGCGCTCGCTGCTCCTCGGCGGACTCGGTGCGGGCCTCGGTGTCGGGGCCATGCACTACCTCGGGATGGCCGCGTTGCGGCTGCACGGCAGCGTCGGCTACGACCTGCCGATGGTCGCCGCCTCGCTGGGCATCGCCGTCGCCGCGGCGACGGCCGCGCTCTGGGCCGCCCTGGTGGTCCGCGGCGCCGCGGGCGCGGTGGTCGCGGCCCTCGTCATGGGAGCCGCGGTGTGCAGCATGCACTACACCGGCATGGCCGCCGTACGCATCCAACTCGGACCGGGGCAGGGTGTGCTGGACGGAGCGACCGCCATGGAGTTCGTCTTCCCGCTCGCCGTGCTTCTCGGCTCGTTCCTCTTCCTCGCGTCCGCCTACGTGGCCCTGTCTCCCACGGCACGCGAGGACGCAGAGAGCGCCGAGGCCGCCGCGGCCTCACTGCTCGCCGACGCCGACGCCGACGTCGACGCGGACGCGGATGCCCGGGCGGACACCCGGGCCGACACCGACGCCGGTGCCGACCCCCGCGCCGCCGCCGGTGCGCACGCCGGCTGAGCCCCCGCCCACCCGAATCCCCGCACCCCCCGAATCCCCCTGCCCCCGACTGCTCGAGGAAGTGATGAGCACACTCCTGGTGCCACGGTCCATCCGGGCGAAGATCGTCTGCCTGCTGATGGTGCCGGCGGTCTCCCTGATGGCGCTGTGGGCCTTCGCGACCGTCACGACGGCGCGCAGCGTCTCGGAACTCAACCAGTACGAACAAGCCAACTCCACCCTCCTCGAACCCGTGGACTCGCTCGTCGCAGCCGTGCAGTCCGAGCGCTCGGCGGCCCTGCGCCGGATCGCCGCTCCCAGCCGTGAACGGGCCGAGTCCCTCACGGACCGCGAGAGGGCCACCGACGCCGCCGTCGCGGCGCTCGGCCGCGGCATCCGGGCGAGCAGTCTGGACGCCGGTGCCGTGGGGGCGGACTTCACCGGACGCGCCGACCGTCTGGTGGCCGGCCTCGAAGGTCTGCGCGGGCTGCGCACCAAGCTGCGCGGGGACGACGCGGGGTGGCGTGAGGCGTACGACGCCTACAACGGCACCGTCGCCCAGGCCTTCGCCCTGAAGGCGACTCTGGCCGGAATGCGCGGTCCGGACACGCCTTCCGCGGCACGGGTCGTCCTCGAACTGGCCCGCGCCCGCGAGATGATCGCCCGCGAGGACGCCCTGATGGGTGCCGCGCAGGTGGCCGGGCGTATGACCCGCGCACAGTTCCAGGAGTTCATCGGGACCGCCCACACCCAACGGCAGCTCCTCGCCGCCTCCGTGGACGATCTGCGGCCCGCCGACGCGGCCGCGTACCGCAAGGTCCTCGCCGGGCCCGGGCTGCGCGACCTGCGGGCGATCGAGGACGGGATACGCGATGCCGGTGAGGCCGAGGCCGCCGGGCCCGTCGCGACGGCCGCCCGCTGGAGCACTCCCGCCCGGAACGTGCTGCAGGACCTCGCGCAGGCACAGCGCAACGCGACCACCGTGGCCGCCGACGCCGCCGATCCCCTGTCGTTCGCCGTCCTCGGCGGCTCGGGCGTCGCGGTCGTCCTCGGACTCGCCGGTGTGGTGCTGTCGCTCGTGATCTCGGTCAGGATCGGGCGGGGCCTGGTCGTCGAGCTCGTCGGTCTGCGCAACTCCGCCCTCAGGCTGGCCGGCCGTGAACTGCCGGAGACCATCGCGAGACTGCACGCCGGCAAACCCGTCGACATCGACGCGGTGGCACCCATGCGGGCCCACCGCGACGACGAGGTCGGTCAGGTGGGTGCCGCGCTGGTCGCCGTCCACCGCGCCGCGGTCACGGCCGCGGCGGAGCGGGCCGAGGTCCTGCACGGCATCTCCGGTGTCTATGTGAACCTCGCCCGCCGCAGCCAGGCCCTGCTGCACCGTCAGCTGGCCCTGCTGGACACGATGGAACGACGCAACGAGGACCCGGTCGAGCTGGAGGACCTGTTCCGGCTCGACCACCTGACCACCCGCATGCGCCGTCACGCGGAGAGCCTCATCATCCTGTCCGGTGCCGTGCCGGGACGTGCCTGGCGCCGGCCCGTGCCCCTCATGGACGTCGTACGGGCGGCCGTGGCCGAGGTCGAGGACTACGACCGGGTGCAGATCCTGGACCTCCCGACCGTCCTGCTGCCCGGCGCGGCGGTCGCGGACCTGACGCACCTCCTCGCCGAACTCATCGAGAACGCCACGGCGTTCTCACCCCCGCACACCAAGGTGGGGGTGTCGGCGGAACGCGTCGGATCGGGCATCGCCCTGGAGATCGAGGACCGCGGGCTCGGCCTGGACCGGGCCGCGCTCGCCGAGGCCAACCGGCGTATCGAGGACACCGAACGGGTCGACCTGCTCGACAGCGGCCAGCTGGGACTGTTCGTCGTCAACCGGATCGCGCACCGCCTGGACGTACGTGTGGCACTGCGCCGCTCGGTGTACGGAGGTGTCGTCGCCGTGGTCCTGCTGCCGGGCCGGCTGGCCGGCGAACAGATCGAGGAGGCCGTCCCCGGTGAACCGGAACCGGCCGTGGAGACCACCTCGGGTCTGCCCCGCCGTGCCGCCGCACGCCCCCGAGCGGTCCTGCCGCCCGAGGACGCCCCGGCGGCCCGCGCCACCGGCCCGGCCGCTCAGGCTCCCGCCGCCGCTCCGGATCACGGTGCTGCCGCTCCCGCTCCCGCTCCCGCCGCCGCCGCTCCGGTGCACGCGGCTCCCGCCGCTCCGGCGCCGCTCCGCGCGGCGCAGGACCCGGCTCGCACGGGGACCACGCAGGAGACGTCGGCGCCCGGCGCCCTGCCGGCCACGGCTCCCGCCCCGGAGCCGCCGCACCCGGGTGACCACACCCGGGCGGCCGACCGTGCGCCCGTCGGCGAAGACCACCTGGCGTCCGCCGGACGGGCCGAGCTGCCCCGCCGGGTGCGCCAGGCGGGACCGATGCCCGAACACGCCGACGAGGAAGTCCCGTACGACCTGCACGACCCGCACGGCCCGCACGACCCGCACCGCCCGTACGCCGCGTCCGACCGCAGCGCGCCGGTGCGGGAGCGTCGCGCCGGGAGGACCCCCGAGCAGGCCCGCGCCGCCATGGCGTCGTTCCGCTCGGGATGGAGCCGCGGCCAGGCCGCCGGGACGGCGCCGCAGCAGGGGGAGAGCAAGAAAGACACCGCAGGCGAAGGAGAGAGCCGATGAACGGCAACCCGCAGCGTTCCGGTGACCTCAGCTGGCTTCTGGAAGAGCTGGTCACCCAGGTCACCGAGATCAGGCACGCGATCGTGCTGTCCGGCGACGGACTGCCGGTCGGCACGTCGAAGGCGCTGAGCCGGGACGACGGGGAGCGGTTCGCCGCGATCGCCTCCGGCTTCCACAGTCTCGCCAAGGGCACGGGGAGGCACTTCCGCGCGGGCCGGGTCATCCAGACCCTCGTCGAGCTTGAGGAGGGCTTCCTGTTCGTCGTCGCGGCGGGCGACGGTTCCTGTCTCGCCGTGTTCAGCGACGCCGACGCCGATGTCGGCCTGGTCGCCTACGAGATGGCGCGACTGGTCAAGCGGGTCGGAGCCCATCTCGGCACCCCGGCCCGTGATGTGGCCGGAGTGATGTCACGCATCGATGACTGACCCCGACCGCCGCTGGTACGACGAGGAGGCGGGCCCGCTGGTGCGCCTCTACGCGGTGACCACCGGCCGGGCGCGCCCCAGCGGCGAACGCCTCGATCTGATGACCGTCATCCATGCCCTGCCGGGGACCGGCCCCGACCCCGTGCTCCCGCCCGAGCAGACGGCGATCCTCCGGCTGTGCCGCCCCAGGCCGCACCCGGTGGCCGACATCGCGTCCGACTCAGGACTGCCGTTGGCCGTCGTACGGGTACTTCTCGGCGATCTGCTGGAGGCGGGCCTGATCCGGGCCACTCCTCCGGTACCGCCGGCCCAACTCCCCGACGCACGCATCCTCAGGAGAGTGATTGATGGACTCCGAGCCCTCTGACGCGCACGCGCCCTTCCTCGCCCTCAAGATCCTCGTGGCGGGGGGTTTCGGGGTCGGCAAGACGACGTTCGTCGGCGCGGTCAGCGAGATCCGGCCGCTGAACACGGAGGAACTCCTGACGGAGGCGGGCCGGTCGGACGACAGCCTGGACGGGGTCGCCGACAAGCGCACCACGACCGTGGCGCTGGACTTCGGCCGGATCACGATCGGCGACGACCTCGCGCTGTACGTCTTCGGCACTCCGGGCCAGGACCGGTTCTGGTTCCTGTGGGACGAGCTCGCCCGGGGCGCCCTGGGCGCGGTGGTGCTCGCGGACACCCGGCGGCTGCGGGACTGTTTCCCGGCCGTCGACTACTTCGAACGGCGCCGGCTTCCGTTCGTCGTGGCCGTCAACTGCTTCGACGGCGACCGCGAGTACACCGCGCGGGAAGTGGCGTCGGCCCTCGATCTGGACCCGGGAACGCCGGTGGTGCTGTGCGACGCGCGGGAGCGTGAGTCGGGGAAGGAGGTCCTGATCACGCTGATCGAGCTGGCGGGCGGCTTCGCCGTCCCCGACGCTCCGGTGGAACCGGTGTGACGGACCGCAGGTGACCGGGCCGTCCCTGACCGAGCGCAGGGCGGCCCCGGCCTGACCTCGTCCGAGCGCGGGTGACCGGGCCGTCCCCGACCGACCGCCGGGGCCGGCCGGCCCGCCTGTGACCGCGCGTCACAGCATCTGTCGCCGCACCAGTTCGTGCAGTCGCCCGCCCGTGTCCGCCAGCAACTGCGCGGGCGGGCCCTGCTGTACGACACGCCCCTCCGCCATGACGATCACGCGGTCGGCGTCCATCACCGTCGACAGCCGGTGTGCGATGACCACGCGGGTCGCCCTCAGCGCGCGGGTGCTCTCGGTCACGATCCGCTGGGTCGCGTTGTCGAGGGCACTCGTCGCCTCGTCGAAGAACAGCACCCGCGGCCGGCGGACCAGCGCCTGGGCGATCATCAGTCGCTGCCGCTGGCCGCCGGAGATCGCCCCGCCGCCGGAGATCATGGTCTGCATGCCCATGGGCATACGACGGATGTCCTCAGCGAGACCGGCCATCTCGGCGGCCTCCCAGGCCTCTTCCTGGGTGAACGGTTCCGCACCGCAGATGCAGTCCAGGATCGATCCGGTGAACGGCTGGGCGTTCTGCAGGACGACACCGCACTGGCGGCGCACGGCCGCCTGGTCGAGGGCGGCGAGGTCCTGGCCGTCGTACAGGACACTGCCCGAGCCGGGCTTGTCGAAGCCGATGAGCATCCGCAGCAGGGTCGACTTGCCGCAGCCGCTGGGCCCGACGACCGCGACGAACTCGCCGGGCCGCACCGCCAGGGACACGTCGTCGAGGACCAGCGGACCGTCGTCGGTGTACCGGAAGGACACCTTGCGTGCCTCGATCGCCCCCGACAGCTCGCCCGGCTGCGTGCTGGCCCCCCGTACCTCGGGAGCCTCGTCCAGCACCGGCTTGATCTGTTCGAACATCGGCAGGACGGCGGCGGCCGAGACCAGGGCGCCGGTCAGCTGTGTCACCGACGCCAGCATCATCGTCACCGCGGTGTGGAAGGTCAGGAACTCACCCGCCGTCAGACTCCCGCGGGCCGGACCCGCCAGCAGCATGAACATGATGAGCGCGCAGAGCGGCAGATAGACCGCGTCGAGGACCGTCGTCAGATTGCGGATCCGGCCCGCCCGCCGGTGCAGCTCCCGGCTGCGCGCGAACTGCTTCGCCCACGCCGCGTACGCGAAGCTCTCCGCCGCCGCCACCCGTAGCTTCGGCAGGCCCCGAAGGGTCTGGAACGCCTGGTTGTTGAGCTTGTTCCCGAGTTCCACGAGCCGACGCTGCCAGCGCAGCTGCCACAGCCCCATGCCGAGGAAGACGGTACCGATGACGGTGAGCATCCCGATCGCCGCCAGGGCGAGGGGGACGCTGTAGGCGAGCAGCAGGAGCAGGTTCATCGTCCCGACCGTGCTCGCCTGGACGACCACCGGTCCCACGCCGGACAGCAGCCGCCGGATCGAGCTGATGCCCATCGCCGCGCTCGCCAGCTCTCCGGTGGAGCGCTCGGCGAAGAACTTCGTGGGCAGCCTCAGCAGCCGGTCCCACACGGCGGGCTGCAGCGTGCTCTCGATCCGGCCCTCCATCCGCAGGATGGTGAGGTTCTGCAGCAGCATGAAGGCGGCCGAGACGACGCCGGCGACCATCACGGCCACCGACACCTGCACGATCAGGCTGGTCTCGGCGTTCGGTACGAACACGCCGAGCACCTTGCCGGTGGCGATCGGCACCAGCGCGCCGAGGGCGACCGTGACGAGGCCGGCGATCGCGAGACTGCGCAGATCCGGACGGCTGCCGTGGAGGCTGAAGCGCATCAGCCGCCACAGGCTCATCGGCCGTTCCGGCAGCGGCCGGTAGAACATGACGGCCCGCGGTTCGAACTCCTCCGCGTTGTCGTCGTCGACGGCGATCCGGCTGCCGGTGGCGGGATTGACCGCCTGGTAGCCGCCGCGCCGCCACAACAGCGCCACCGGGGCACCGGACTTGGCACGGTGGCCCACCAGCGGGCCGGTGTTCTCCCGCCACCAGGTGCCGTCGAGCCGGACCGCGCGGCTACGGACACGGGAGGCGAGCGTGATGCGCTCGACCGGGCCGACCCGTTCGTCGACCGGTCCGCCCTGCGCGGGTTCCGCGAGCGTGATCCCGGCGGCGGAGGCGACGAGCCGGCACACGGCGTAGGCGGCGTCGTCGGAGACCACACCCGCCGTACGGGCCGCGGGAGCCCGGCGCGAGCGGCCGATGGAGGCCAGCAGCGCCTGGTCGGCGCCCGCGCGCACCGCCTCGCCGGCCTTGATCCCGGCGGCCGCCCGGTCCTCGTGGGCCCGCTCCAGCCGCTCGATCCATCGGTCGAGCCCCGAGAGCAGCCGGTACTGCTGGTTGACCATCTGCTGCCACAGCGCACCGTCGACCAGCAGGTCGGCCGCGGCGTCCGCGCTGAACGCGGCGCCGTACTGGACACTGCCGGGGAAGACGGGCAGCCACAGGATGTCGTCGTCGGTGACCGTCTCCTCGTCGGTCGTCCGGCCGTCCAGCGGCGCCTCGAACAGCACGCGCTGGCCGCGTCCGACGCCGAGCGCGAAGGCGTGCTCCAGCAGGCTGAGGGTGCCGTCCTGGCTGTCGTACTGGCTCTGGTAGGGCGTCTGGTACGACCACGGGTCGCCGTACGCGGCCGGCTGGTGCAGCTCCCGCAGCGGGATGCGGCGCAGCACACAGCCCTGCAACGGCCTGCCGACCAGCGTGTGCTGAGGACCTTCGACCGGGCCGAGCAGCAGGGTGCCCGTCTCCAGCCGGCCGAGGAAGTGCCAGTGACCCTGCTGGACGGCGTCGACCGCGAAGAGGTCGAGCGCGCCGCCCACGACCAGCCACAGCACCTGCGGCCCCTCCAGCGACAGACTGCGCAGCCCGGAGCAGTCGACGTACTGTCCCAGGCCGCCGAGCGCGGCGAGGACCGTGTCGTCGGGGTGCGCGGCCGTCCCCGGACCGGGTCCGCTGTCGCCGGCCTGCTGAGCGGCCTGCTGAGCGGCCTGCTGAGCGGCCTGCTGAGCGGGCTGCTGAGCGGGGTGATGTCCGGGGTGCTGACCGGGCTGGTGGCCCGGGTGGCCGGGCTGCTGACCGGACGGCTGTCCCGGAAGGTGGCCGGGCTGATGACCGGGCTGTACGGGGATCACCTCAGTGCTCCTTGACCAGTTCGGCGTACGCGCCCCCGCGCGCGACCAGTTCCTCGTGCCGCCCACGCTCCACGACCGTGCCGTGGTCGAGGACCACGATCTCGTCGCTGTCGCGCACGGTGCTCAGCCGGTGGGCGATCACCACACAGGCGCAGCCGCGCCGCCGCAGATTGTCGATGATGAGCTGCTCGGTCTCCGCGTCCAGCGCGCTGGTCACCTCGTCGAGCACCAGCACGCTGGGCCGGCGCACCAGCGCCCGAGCGATCTCCAGCCGCTGCCGCTGCCCGCCGGAGAAGTTGCGGCCGTCCTGCTCCACGCGGCCGTGGATGCCCCCGGGACGCCGGGCGATCGCCTCGTACAGCGCCGCGTCCTTGAGCGCGTCGACGACGGCGTCGTCCGGGATCGAGGGGTCCCACAGCGCCACGTTGTCCCGCACGGTGCCCTCGAAGAGGAACAGGTCCTGGTCCACGAAGGAGACCGAGGCGGCGAGCGCGCCGCGCGGGATCTCCTCGAGGCGCTGCCCGTCGATGCGGATCGTGCCCTCCCAGGGGCTGTAGAGGCCCGCGATCAGCCGGGAGACGGTGGACTTGCCGCTGCCCGAGCCGCCGACGAGCGCGACCTGGCGGCCCGGGCCGACCGACAGCGAGAAGCCGGTGAGCAGCGGCTTGTCGAGCGGGCTGTACCCGAAGGTGATGTCCTCCAGGGTGATGTGGCCCATGAGCCTGCGGGTGCTGGCCGGCGGTTCGGTGCGCGTGTACAGCCCGTCCGCGGGGAAGTTCTCGACGTCCTTGAGCCGTGCCACGTCGGCGGCGAAGTCCTGGATACGGGACGCCATGCCGTTGAGCCGGGTGATGGGTGCGGTGAAGCGGGTCACCAGGGCCTGGAAGGCGACGAGCAGACCGATCGAGATATGGCCCTCGACGGCCCGCAGCCCGCCGATCCACAGAATCAGCGCGCTGTTGAGCGTGGCCAGCGTGGGCGCCACGACGGCGAGCGCCGCGCTCGGCACCCCGAGGCGCTGCTGCTCCTCCAGCGTGGTGGCGTGCTGTCCGGCCCAGCGGCGGAAGTAGCCGTTCTCCCCGCCGGTGGCCTTCATCGTCTCGATCAGCTGGATACCGGTGTACGAGGTGTTCGTCAGCCGGGCGTTGTCGGCGCGCAGCTTCTGCGTACGGGTCGCCCGCAGCCGCACCACGACCCGCATCGCGACCACGTTCAGCAGCGCGATCAGCACCCCGATCACGGTGAGCTGGGGATCGTACGTCCACAGCAGCAGCGCGTAGAGGAGGACGACGATCCCGTCCACCCCGAAGGCGGTGAGATCGCGGGCGAGGGTCTCGGCCACGGCGTCGTTCGACTGCAGCCGCTGGACGAGGTCGGCAGGGCTGCGCTGGGCGAAGAAGGTCACCGGCAGTCTGAGCAGGTGCCGGAAGAAGCGGGCGCTGCTCAGCGTGGACGAAATGATCCGGCCGCGCAGCAGGTTCGCCTGTTGCAGCCCGGTCAGCACGGCCGTCAGCGCCACCATCGCGGCCATCGACGCGAAGAGGACCCCGAGCAGGGAGGTCTGACGGCCGACCAGGAACATGTCGATGTACGTACGGCTCAGCGCCGGCAGCGCCGCGCCGACCGCGACGAGCAGCAGGCTCGCGAGCAGCGCGGCGAGCATCGTCCCGGTGGTGCCGCGCAGCCGGGCGGGCACGGAGCGCAGGACGCCGGGCCTGCGGCCGCCGGTGGTGAACCCGTCGCCGGGCTCGAAGACCAGGACCACACCGGTGAAGCTCGTGTCGAAGTCCTCCGCCGACACGAAACGGCGGCCCTTGTCGGGGTCGTTGATGTGCACGCCGCGGCGGCCGAGGCGGCGCCCCATGCCGTCGTAGACGACGTAGTGGTTGAACTCCCAGAACAGGATGGCCGGCGCCTGGACCCCGGCGAGCGCTGCCGGTTCCATCTGCATGCCCTTGGCCTGCAGACCGTAGCTCCGGGCCGCCTTGAGGATGTTGCTGGCCCGGGAGCCGTCACGGGAGACGCCGCAGGCGATGCGCAGCTCTTCGAGGGGCACGTGCCTGCCGTGGTGGGCGAGGACCATGGCGAGCGCGGCGGCGCCGCACTCCACGGCCTCCATCTGGAGCACGGTGGGGGTGCGGACGCTCTTCCGCTTCGCGGGCTTGTGCGGCTTCGGCGCGCGCCTCGGGTTCGACTGGGGCGCGCGGGCGCGGTGCCGGGTGGGGGACGGGGCGCTCACGGCAGCAGCCAATCGATCGGACGCTGGTCGGCGAGATGGACGGCACCGGTGGCCAGGGTCATGGAGCCGACCGCGTACGGCGGCCCCTCCGAAGACGACCACGCGTAACCCGACTTCGTACCCGACGAGCGCTCCAGCTCGACCAGGACCGGCAGCGGCCGGCCCTGCCGGGAGAACTGCTCGGCGAGCTGGCCGTCACCGAGGAAACCGGTGATCTGCTGCCGGGTCTGGGAGGTGCGGCCGACGGCCTTCACACGGCCGCGCAGCACTCCGTACTGCTGCGACGGCACGGACTGCACGGTGAGGTCGACGCGGGCGCCGACGGGGACGGCCGAGCCGTTGTCGGCCGGAAGGTAGAGCATCGCCATCAGCGGTGCGCGGGCGTCGTCGACGCGTTCCAGGACGGCGACGTTCGCTCCGGTGGTGACGACGGCGCCGATGGTGGCGACGAGGGCGGTGACACGGCCCGGGGCGATGGTGCGGACGACGGTGGCGTCCTTGTCGGCGCTGCGGCTCCCGCTCTCCCCCTCGCTGTCGCCGCCGCTGCCGCCGCCTGTGTCCGTACCGGCGTCGGCGTCGGTGTCGGACTCGGTGCCGGAGTCCGCGCCGCTCCCGCCCTGTGCCCCGGCGGTACGCACCTTCAGCAGCGGAGCACCCGCCGGGAGGCGTTTGCCCTCTTCCGCGAGCACTTCGGTCACCTGCCCCGCGACCGGACTCTGCAGGACATAACTGCCCTGTGCGTGCGTAAGAATGCCGGGTGCGCGAACAGTGGACGAAACGGATCCATTGACCGCCCACAAAGTAGCCGCTGCCATCGCGACCACGGTGACCGTGAGGACGAGCCAGCCCTGCGGGCGGGCGAATCGCACCGGCAGATCTATTTCTTCGGGCGATTGCAGCTTGGAAAGGGCCTTCTGGCGGAACTGCACGTAACTCTTCCCTCGACTGCATATGTCCGGGTCAGGGGGTGAAAAGAGCGATGAGCCCCGGAACGGGGAAGGTTCCGGGGCTCACACGGGTGGTGCTCAGAGACCGGCGACGAGACCGGTGACCGCGCCGGTGTTCAGGCCGGTGGCGCCCTCGACGGTGCCGACGGCCGTGCCGACGATGCCGGAGACCGGGACGATGCCGTCAACGGTGGAGGTCAGGCCGGACACCGCACCGGCGGCAATGGCGCTGCTCAGGCCGCCGGAGACGTTGTCGAGGTCGGCGTCGGAGATCTCAGCGGTCTCGACCTGGGGGGTGAAGTTCATGATGAAGCTTCCCTTCATGTGGATATATCTCAAAGGTCACGGCCGGCCCCGCCGGAAAACGATCCGGCCGCGTCGGCGGGAGTGCGGATCCCCAATAAATCGAGGACCCTCGGCGCAACTCCCGCAGTGCGCAGGATCAAAGCACGCCGACGCACCGCTCAGCCAATCCACGGACGCCCGGTCCGCGCCTGCTCCGTCATGTAACTAAGTTCAGGTGCAGGCGCGTCCACGTATAGGTGCCGACTCCTTCACAAACTTCACCTGCTCAGTTCCGTTCGGGTGGAACGGCCCGGCGGAGCGGAATCGGACACTCCGGCCCCAATGGACTGCCAAGCCGCCAACCCCGCGGTGCGCACTGAGTCCCGGTCAGCCGCTGTGCATCGGTTGAGTGTTCGGTGTGCAGGTTTGCGGAAGACTCTGTTCCGGTCAGGGTCACGGTCGCCCCGGCCGGCCCTGCGACCGCGCGCAGGCCGTCACATCGCCGTACCGAACGCCTGCGTCCACCACGGCCCGCCGGAGGCGTCGTGGATGCCCACGCCGAGCTCCTTGAAGGAGCAGTTGAGGATGTTCGCGCGGTGGCCCGGGCTGTTCATCCACGAGTCCATCACCGACGCCGGGCTCTGCTGGCCCCTCGCGATGTTCTCCCCGTACGTGCTCCACCGGTAGCCGGCCGCGGTGATCCGGTCGCCCGGATCGGTCCCGTCAGGGCTGGTGTGGTCGAAGAAGCCGCGGGCCGCCATGTCCGCCGAGTGGCGCTGCGCCGCCGCCGCGAGTTGGTCGTTGCCGCGCAACGGGCCGCATCCCGCCTTGGAACGCTCGGCGTTGACCAGGGCGAGCACCTGCTCGGCGTCGCCGCTCGGCAGCACCGGCTCCGGATCGGGCTGCTCGGGAGTCGGCTTCGGCCTGGGCTTCGCCGTGCTCGGCTTGGGCTTCGGCTTGGCCGTCTTGCTCGCGCTCGGTGTGGGGCTGGGGGAGGGCGAGGGGGAGGCGGAGAGCGACGGGGAAGGGGACGTCGACCCCGAGGGCGACGGGAGCAGCGGGGAGGCCGGGGCCGCGGCGGTGGAGGGCGCCTCCTCGGACTCCGAGGGGCCGATGACGAGATGGGCCGCGCCACCGCCGGTGACGAGCACGGCGACCGCGGCCGCCACGGCCGCGGTTCGGCGGCGCCGGCGCGCCCGGTCCAGCCGGGCCTGGGTACGTGAGCCGGCTCCCGGCGCGTGACCGGCTCCGGGAGCGTGACCGGCTCCCGGCGCGTGGCCCGGCCCCGAGCCGTGACCGGACCGAGGGGCGCCGCCGGATCCCGGGGCGTGGCCGTGGGCCGTGGTGACCATGTCCGGTGCCGTGCCGAACGCGCTGAGCGACGCCGCCAGCGGCACGAGGGCGAGGCCCACGAGAAGACCCTCGGCGGGCACCAGCCCCGACCAGTGCCCCGCGCACACCGTGCAGCCGCGGGCGTGGCGGGCCAGGCGCTTGCGCCACAGGGCCGAGGGCATGCCGTCCCATCCGGCGACGATCGGCTCCAGCAGTACACAGCGAGGGTCGGCGGAGAGGGCACGGACCACCACACGGGCCGTCTCCAGTTGAGCCTTCATCCGCTGCACCCGTACCGCCGTGTGCTGCGGGGACAGTTCCAGCGCGGTGGCGACCTCCGCCCGTGACAGCTGCCCGGCGGCCTCCAGCCACCACAGGGACAGCAGCGCGCGGTCGTCCTCGTCCAGCCAGCGGGTGGCCTCGGCGGTCTCGCGGCGCTGGCCGGAGAGCCCGAGGCGGGTGATGGTGAGGTCCACGAAGTCCGCGCCGGGATCGACGACGTCGTACGCGTCGTCCAGGGCGCCGCCGCCGGGTATCGCGCCCGTGCGGCGCTCTCTCCAGTGGCCGCGTATCTGATTCATCGTGATGGCGACCAGCCAGCTGCGGAAGTTCTCCGGGCTGCGCAGCCCGTCCAGGCCGCCGAGGACGCGCAGCATGGTCTCCTGCACCACGTCGTCCACATCGGCGTGGCCGTTCAGGGCGCGGCCCACGATGTTGTAGACCAGCGGAAGGTACTCGGCGACGAGCCGGTCCTGCGCCTGCTGGTCACCGGCCTGTGCCGCCATGATCACCGCGGCTTCGCGTTCGCTGCTCACGCTGTGTCCACTCTCTTCCTGGGCTGGGGCGTGTCTCCTCCGACAGAGGGGAGACGCCCTTCCTCCGCCCCGATAACAGAAATCGGATAGGAGTACGCACGGACGGCCGGAAGTGTTAGATCGGACCGCCAGGCGCGCAGGACCGCGGCGGACGGCTCGAACAGTTCGGCCGGCACGGTTTCGGGCCGGTGCCACTGCCAGCGCAGGATCTTGTCCGGTTCGGTGACCTCCGGCTCACCTTCCACACCCGTGACCAGACCCGCGGCCGAGATCCGGCTCACGCCGCGCTCGCCGTCGACGACCACGGCGACGATCGTCACGTCCTCCGCCCGGACCCGCAGCGACGTCTCCTCGGCCAGCTCCCTGGCCCCCGCCCGCTCGAAGCTCTCACCCGGGTCGACCTTGCCGCCGGGCAACTCCCAGCGGCCGCCCGGCGCGAGCCCGAGGAGGATCCGGCCACCCGGGTCGACGACGATCATGCCGACGCCGACCACGCCGTTGGGGACGGGGAACGCGCGTGCGGGGCGCTCGGCGGGAGCGGGGTTCGCGGAGGGAGTCACCATGGGTGGGATCGTATGGGGTTTCGAATAGCCGCAGTGAAGTACCCGGCACGGTCTGCCGACGGGGCGCATGCGGCAGGGCCGCGACGTCGCCGCTGCGGAGCTGTTCGGCGAAGAGGGCGACGGTCAACGTGAGCTGGGGTCCGTAGGTGGCGGACCGGGCGATGCGTCACACTCCCGGCACATCGCACCCGACCTGGACGCGTGGGTACGCGGCGTCCTCTCCCGCACACGGCTGCGCATCCGCGTCCGGCCCGGGGCGGCTCTGTCAGGTGGTGTCAGTGCGTCCGTCCCGTGGACCGAAGGCTGCGAGAGCATCGGCATCGGTTGCCTGCGCTCGGAGGAAGTAGTCGGCCCACTGGGTGATTTCGGGATAGGAGGAGTCCTGGGTCACGTGGGTGATCGCGGTCTCGATGTCGAAGTCCGTGGTCCGCAGTTCGACGCCGGGACCCAGGAGCGCCCAGTGGGCTCCGGTGCGCCCGTAGGGCATGCCGACGCTGCCGGGGTTGATGACGAGCCGGCCGTGGACGAGGCGGACGAACGGCATGTGGGTGTGGCCGAGGACCACCGTGCGGACGTCGGCGTCGAGCTCGCTGAGGACTTCTTGCCAGCGGTCGAGGCGGGAGTCGACCAGGACGACTTCCGCGTCGTCCCGAGGGGTGGCGTGGCAGAACAGGACTTCCCCCAGGCCTCGCAGGGGCAGGGAGAGCGATCGTGGCAAGCGGGCGAGGAGTTCGAGATGGTCCGCGCGTAGTCGCTCGGCAGCCCAGGGAGCGATCGGGTCCGGGATGGTGTCGCGCAGGCCGCGGCGGTACTCGAGGAGCTCGCGGTCGGCGTTCCCGCTGACCCAGGCGATACGGTCGCCAAGGGCGGTCAGCAGGTCCAGTACCTGGGCCGGTTGCGGGCCGGCGGTGATGTCGCCGGTGAGCACGATGCGGTCCGCGGCGCGCACCTCCGGTTCGTCGAGCACTGCCTCCAGAGCGGGCAGGACTCCGCGAATGTCGGACAGGACGGCTACTCGCTCGAGCATGGTCACTACTGTGGAACGACGCCCGCCCGGTGGGGAATCATTCCGCTCCCCGCGTAGCCCGAGGTGTCTCGCGGCACCGGACCGTCGTCCCGGAGAGCGGTGGCGGGTGGCCGGACGGAGTCCACGGTCTTCCTTACCGTCCTCGACGAGCCGCCGGCTCAGCGCAGGATCAGCGTCGGCTGTGCGGGCGCACCGCTCCGCGGCTGCCACTCGCGCGGGTAGCCGACGGACACCTCGTGGAACGGGACCCCGTCGTGCCGCGTCGTACGGGGGATGTGCAGGTGCCCGTACACCATCGCCCGGGCCCGGTGGCGGATGTGCCAGTCCGCGGTGTGCTCGGTGCCGCACCACAGGGCGAACTCGGGGTAGCGCAGCACCCGCGTCGGCTCACGCACCAGCGGATAGTGGTTCACGAGAACCGTCTGCAGGTCCTCGGGGACGGCGGCGAGCCGGGACTCGGTGAGTTCCAGACGGGCCCGGCACCAGGCCTCGCGGCTCGGGTACGGGTCCGGGTGCAGCAGATGCTCGTCGGTGCAGACGACGTGCGCGCGGTGGGCCTGGGCGAGCGCCTCCTCCTGGGTGGCGGTGCCCTCCGGGCGGAAGGTGTAGTCGTACAGCAGGAACAGCGGTGCGACCGCGACGGATCGTCCGTCCTCACCGGTCCACACCGGGTACGGGTCCTCCGGCGTGATCACGCCGAGGCTTCGGCACAGCTCCACCAGCAGCTCGTAGCGCCGTACACCCCGTGCCTGGACGGCGTCGGCGGAGACGGTCCACAGCTCGTGGTTCCCGGGCGCCCACACGACCGTGGCGAAGCGTTCACTCAGCAGCGACAGCGTCCACTCGATGTCGGACACCTGGTCCCCGACGTCGCCCGCGACCAGCAGCCAGTCGTCGTCGGAGGCCGGCCGCAGACCGTCCGCGTGCTTGCCGTTCTCCGGATGGTTGACGTGCAGATCACTGATCGCGAGCAGAGACATCACAACCCCCGTGGACGGACCGCCTGCCGAGACATCCGGACGATCCTCCCACCACGGCGGGCGGCTGTCCGCCTCCGCCACCCCGTCTCCGCCGCCCCGTGGCTCAGACCGCCGGTGCGCCCCTGAGTCCGTAGCGTGCCCAGGCGGGTGCGATGCCGGTGATCTGGCAGACCATGAGGTACAGCGGGATCGGCGGGGTGTACGGGCTGGAGTCCTTGGGCCAGTGGACCAGCCGGGGAGCCGACTCCGGTACGTACGCACCACGGGAGTAGTAGGAGGGAAGCGGCCAGGTCAGCTCCTGGTCGGAGCCGGCCGGGACGATCCACCACATCCAGTCCGTGTCCGCGTAGACACAGCCCGTGTGCGGCAGCCTGGACAGCATCCGGAACCCGTGCCGTGCGGGCACGCCGACCGCGTCGTAACCCAGCGTGGCCGTGAGTCCCGGGGGGACGTCGAGACGCAGCTGTGCGGGGGAACGGTCCCGCCCGCGGGAGAGCAGACCGGCCATCGTCCTCAGCATGGCCGCCCCGTGCCCGGGTCTCCACCGGCCGATCGGACGGGGCCGAGCGCCAGCTCGGCCCAGACGACGCGGCCCGGTCCCGGATGGGCGTCATGCGCTCCCCAGGCGCTGCTCACGGCGTCCACCAGCAGCAGTCCCCGCCCGCGCTCCTCCGCGGAGACCTGGCGCAGCCGGGGCTCGCCGGGCGGGCAGCCCTGGTCCTGCACCGCTATGCGCAACTGCCCCGGTACGTCGTGCAGTTCGCACAGGACGCGCTCGCTCGCGGTGTGCACGACGGCGTTGGTGAACAGTTCGGAGGCGACCAGCGCCACCGTGTCGAAAAGGTCCTCCCCGAGGCCCCAGCGCTGCATCCGCTCCCGGATCAGACGCCTGGCCCGCGCCACCGAATCGGTCCGGCCGGGCAGCTCGAACCCGAAGCGCCGTATCGCCGGCACGGACGCCGGCTGGTACTGGCCGACGAGAAGGGGTCTGAGCGCGTTGCCAGGAGCCACGACCAATCCTTAACGGTGGGGGTAGCGGTGCCGAACGTGCCTCTCCCCGGGCAGAGTGCGGCAGCCTCGTGAACTGGTTCACCGAGTCACTCTCCACCCGGAGGCGACACTTGGCAAGAGGCACTCTGAAAAATGCAGAGTGCCGGGTTCTCGGTGGTGGTGGCATGGCACACTCGTCCCGGCACCGAGTCGTGACATCCCGTCGTGACGCCGTGTGTCACCACGTCGTGACACCGAGTCGTCGTGACACCGAGTCGTGAATCCGTGAACAGGGCGCTGGGGAGGTCTGTAGTGAGCGAGCCGCGGTCCGCCCCCACTGTGGGGCAGGTCGTCCTGGGCAAGCGACTGCAGGATCTGCGGGAGCGAGCCGGCCTGAAACGCGAGGAGGCCGCCAAGGTCCTCCACGTGGCGCCCGCCACCATCCGCCGGATGGAAACGGCCGAGGTCGCGCTGAAGATCCCCTACGTGCAGCTGCTGCTGCGGGCGTACGGAGTCGCCGACGACGAGGCCGACGGCTTCGCCCAGCTCGCCGAGGACGCCAACAAGCCCGGCTGGTGGCAGCGCTTCCACGACGTCCTGCCCGGCTGGTTCAGCATGTACGTCAGCCTGGAGGGCGCGGCCGCCCTCATCCGCGCCTACGAGCCCCACTTCGTCCCCGGCCTCCTCCAGACCGAGGACTACGCCCGCGGCGTGATGCGCAGCGGAGCCCTCGGCGCCACCAGCACCGAGGACATCGAGCGCCATGTCGCGTTGCGGATGGAGCGCCAGGGCCTGCTCTCGCGGCCCGACGCGCCGAGATTCTGGGTGATCATGGAGGAGACGGCGCTGCGCCGTCCGGTGGGCGGCCCGAAGGTGATGCGGGCCCAGCTCGACCGCCTGCTCGAAGCGGCCGAGATGCCCGGCATCACGCTCCAGGTCGCCGAGTTCGCGAAAGGACCCCATCCCGGCACCTACGGGCCGTTCGTCATCTTCCGGTTCGCGGTGCCCGAACTCCCCGACATGGTCTACAGCGAGTACCTGACCGGCGCGGTCTACCTCGACGCGCGCCCCGAGGTGGCCTCGCACCTGGAGGTCATGGACCGCATGGCGGCCCAGGCCGCCACCGCACAACGCACGAAGGACCTCCTCCGGGGCGTCCGCAAGGAGCTGTGAATGGATCGCATATACAACGGCATGCCTGCCCGGGAGCTCGGCACCGAGGGCTGGCACAAGCCGTGGAGCGGCGGCAACGGCGGCAACTGCATCGAGGCCATGAAGCTGGCCGACGGCAGGGTCGCGGTGCGCCAGTCCGCCGACCCCGACGGTCCCGCGCTCATCTACACCCACGGCGAGATCGCCGCCTTCATCCAGGGCGCCAAGTCGGGTAAGGCAGACTTTCTCCTGACCTGAACCGGCCCCGAGGCACGGGCAGTTCCGTTCGTCCATCCGTCGTCGCACACCCACAGACCCCTGGAGAGGCCAGATGACCGGGCAAGACTCCGCCGCCGTACGCATCGACACCAGCAAGCCCCACCCGGCCCGCATGTACGACTGGTTCCTCGGCGGCAAGGACAACTACCCGGTCGACGAGGAGATGGCCAAGCAGCTCCTCACCCTCGACGCGCGCGGACGGGACATGGCCCGGGTCAACCGGGCCTACATGCACCGCGCCACCCGCTGGCTCGGCGGCAACGGGATCCGCCAGTACCTCGACATCGGCACCGGCATCCCCACCGAGCCCAATCTCCACCAGATAGCCCAGCAGGTCGCCCCCGAGTCCCGCGTCGTCTACTGCGACAACGACCCGATCGTCCTCGCGCACGCCGAGGCACTGCTGCGCAGCACGCCCGAGGGCGCCACCGAGTACATCCAGGCCGACGCCCGCGACCCCGAGGCGATCCTGGACGCGGCCGGCAAGGTCCTCGACTTCACCCGGCCCATCGCCCTGTCGCTGCTCGCGCTGCTGCACTTCGTGGACGACGAGGACGGCGCGTACGAGCTGGTGGACCGGCTGGTCGGGCAGCTCGCACCCGGCAGCTACCTCGTGCTGTCGCACACCACCGGCGACTTCGACCCGGAGAAGGCCGCGGAGGCCCGCGCCATGTACAAGGCACGCGGGCTCACGCTGCGCCCGCGCTCCCGCGAGGAGTTCACCCGTTTCTTCGACGGCCTCGAACTCGTCGAGCCCGGAGTGTCACTGACCGCCGAGTGGCACCCCGAGCTCGGTGAGGTCATCGACGTGCTCGGCGACCGCCCCATTCCCGGCTACGCGGGCGTCGCCCGCGTCGGCTGACGGCTCAGCTCCCCGGCAGCAGGGTGACGTGGAAGCCCGTCGCCCTGCTGACGTTCCCCGCCGCGTCGATCGTCCGGTGCTCGACGGTGTGGGTGCCGTACTCGGGCGTGGCGTCGTCCCACGGCACGGCGCGCGGTGTGCCGAGCTTGCCGTACACGAGGTCGTCGATGACGGTGCCGCCCGGGGTGAAGCGGAACGGCGCCTCGGCGTCCGTCGGCCAGCCGTAGTACGTGTACCAGCCGTCGCCGTCCACCCGGAACTGGGAGACGACCGTGCCCGGCCGGTCGTCGCGTGCGGTCAGCCGCATGGTGAACGGGCCGTCGTACACGTACTCCGTCGGCCGGCCGGGCCGGCTCACCGTCCGCAGCGGCTCTGACAGCTCGTACGAGCCGGCCGCCGGGGCCGCGTCCACCGTCCAGCGCAGCACCGTGCCCGTACCGGCGATCCGGGCGATGAGCGTGTGCGTCCCCGCACGCAGCCGCAGCGCGCCGAGGTCCAGGTCCCGGTCGTTGCCCGGGTTCGTCAGCGGACGGCCGTCGAGGGACCAGCGGACGGCGTACGTACGGTCCGTGGGATGCGTGGTGTCGGCGTACACGACGGAGTCCGCCCCCACCGGGCCGTCGGTGGTGGTGTGGCCCGTGAAGGCCGGTGCCACGGGCGGGTGGGGCGTCCGTACGGAGGTGTCGACCGTCCAGCCGACCGTACGCGTCAGTGCGGCCGAGGCACGCAGGGCCGGGTCGCGGACGAAGGGCGTCGGGTCGGTGACCGTCGCGGTGAGCGTGTGGGTACCGCGGCCGAGACCCAGCCGGCGCAGATCGAGCGCCCGGGCGCCGTCGGTGTGCCGCAGCGGGCGGCCGTCGAGCCGCCAGGCGACGTCGAGTTCCCCGCCGACCGGATGCAGCGTCTCGACCCACACCGTCCGGTCGTCCCCGATCGGGGCGGCGTTGGGCGTGTGTCCCTGGACGAGGTTCACCTTGGCCGAGATGGCGCCGACCATCACCTCGCGCTCCACCTGGTCGAAGGCGTAACCGAGCGTCTTCATGATCGAGTGCTTGCTGGGCCGCCAGACGCCCTTGGTGCTGTACATCCCGCCCTCGTGGCGGGCGATCGTCCCGCCGGACTCGCTCTTCTCGCCCAGCCAGCGCCACCACTTCGCCCGCTGCTCCCGCATCTCCCGCTCGGTCAGCAGCGTGTGATGCGCGGAGGCCGGCTCGCCCCCGGTGTACGTACCGCCGGGCACTCCGCGCCCGTAGTAGTCGTACTCGTCCTGGAGCTTGCCGAGCGAGTGGCCGATCTCGTGCGGGGTGATGAGGGAGGACAGGGCGTTCTTGCCGGAGGCGGTGGCGTACGTGCCGCCCGCGCCGCCGTAGGTCTCGCTGTTCGCGAGCGCCACGATCTGGCGGTTGGCGCTCGTCGTGCCGCCGACGAGATCGGCGAGCGCCGTCGCCGCCGCGCTGTCGACCGTCAGCAGCCGCTGCACACTGGCCGGATTGCAGCCGCCCCAGAAGCCCATGTTCAGCGGGGTGTCGCGGCGCGGGGCGTCCAGCGAGGGATCGCAGTCGACGCCCGATTCCGGTGACGGCACCTCGACCGCCCACACATTGACGTAGGAGCGGTACGACGCGAACGGCTCGATGCTCCACAGCACATTGAGGTGCTTGTCCACGTCCGCCCGGAACTCGTCCATGCCGGCGGCGGTGTAGCCGTCGCCGAGCACGACGAGATTGAACCGCTTGTCCGCCGGGCCCGTGGTCTGCACGGGCACGACGGTGGCGCTCTCGGTCAGCTGCCGCTGCGACGCCGGAGATCTCGGCGGATCCTGCGCGGGCACGGCCGACGCGGACGACGCCGTGCCGAGGAGACCGGTGAGGAGCAGGGCGCCCGCGGTGGCGAGCGCCAGGGCTGCTCTGGGAAGGCGTATGCCGGAGGTGTCCATGGGGCGGGAGCGTAGGTCCGGGCCCAACGGGCCGTAAAGACAGCAGAGTTGGCCGCGAGACCTGCTGCCCCGGCCGCCGTGCCCCCGTGGCTGTCCCCGTGGCTGTCCCCGGGGCAGTGCATCTAGGGGCGCCGGTCCCTGGTCGCAGCGTCCGCGACCGGATCGGCCGGGCCGCTCGCGTGCGCGGCTGCCCCCTCATGGCCGGGGGAGCGCCGCACTCGCCGCAGGGCACAGCCCGCGAGCACCGCACCCGCCGCGATGGCGTACGCCGTCGCCGTGATGACGTACGGATCGCCACCGGATTGGCCGGTGACGTACTTCGCGGCCCCCGCCATGGCCACCCCCAGCCACTCCCAGCGGCCGTCCAGGGCCACGAGCGCGACGAGCAGCAGCGCGTACCAGGAGTAGCCGGGCGTCAGCAGCAGGAAGGCCGTACCCGTCACCAGCAGCGCGCCGCGCCACGGCCGTCGGGGGTCGCCGCGGAGCAGGACGTACGCGACGGCGCACAGCATCAGGACGGCGACCGCCGGGGCCGCCCACCCGTCGGGAAGCACCAGCCGCAGCAGGGCGTAACGGCTGCGGGCCGAGGCGTCGCCGTACCCCTCCTCCTCCACGTAACCGGTCAGATAGCCGAGCACCGAGCCCTCGGACACCAGCACATACGGTAGGTACGCCAGCACGACGACGGCCACGGCGGGCAGCACCACGGCGGCCGCGTCGCGCCATCTGCGGACCCCCGACAGGGCGCCGGGCAGCAGGACCGCGGGCAGCAGCTTGGTGGCGGTGGCGGCTCCGAGGAGCGCGCCGCCCGCCGCGCGGTGCCGGACGACGAGACCGAGACCGGCCACCCCCAGCAGCACACCGAGGACGTCGGCGTGGGCGTTGTTGACCGCTTCCAGCGGGACGGCAGGACACCAGGCCCAGTACGCGGCCCCGCGCACCCCGTCGCTTCCTTCTCCGGTTCCGTCTCCGCGTACGTCTCCGCCGGTGTCGCAGCTCCCGCCTCCGCGGCGGCGCAGCACCAGCAGCAGCGCGCCCGTCACCC
Organism: Streptomyces sp. NBC_00259; assembly: GCF_036181745.1. Taxonomy (NCBI): domain Bacteria; kingdom Bacillati; phylum Actinomycetota; class Actinomycetes; order Kitasatosporales; family Streptomycetaceae; genus Streptomyces; species Streptomyces sp. NBC_00259. Next base: position 6,918,274 of record NZ_CP108080.1, read on the forward strand.
CGACCGACAGCAGCGCACCGCCGGCCTGGAGCGGCTTGTGCCGGGAGCCGTCCGGGGAGAGCGAGTGGACCAGCAGGAAATAGCCCTCCGCGACCGGCGGGTAGATGGTGTGGACCGCGGGCCGGTTGAGCCGGGTGCAGTGGACCACGCCCTCGGGTCCGGGGATCCGTGCGCGCTCCGGACCCCGGCAGCCCGCGCCCGCCGGGAACAGCCAGGGATCGCGCAGCGCCACGAGCGCGGGATCGGCGGGCGCGTGGTCGTACGGAGAGATCCCGGCCGCCTGCACCCGCCCGTCCCAGGCGTAGCGGTACGCGTCGCTGCTCGTACGCGGAGGAGCGAGCAGCCCTGTCGCCGCGACCACGACGCTGCCGCCGAGGACCAGCGCCACGGCGTGACGCACCGGGACCTTCCGCAGACACCACACCGCCGCGGCGAACAGCACCCAGCACGCCCCGTACCACCAGGCCAGGCCGACGGGGTCCGAGTAGTAGCCGTCCTTGCGGACGGTGAGCGCGAGCGCGGTGGTGAGGGCGCAGAGAAGGAGTCCGGTGCTGAGGGTGCGGGGTGCGATCACGCGTTCAGCCTGGCAGCCCCGCCCGCCGTGGACGGCGCACCGCCCGGCGACGTCAGAGATCCGTAAGGTGCCGGAGCCGCGCCTGACGGCACCTCAGGGGGTCTGATGGAGACATGAGGTTCCGATCACCGGCCCCGCGACGGCCCGCCCTGCGACTGTCCGCCCTGCGACGGGCTGCCCCACGGCTGCCGAAGCGGCCGCCCCTGCCGTCCTTCAAGGGCCGGCTGCACGACCCGGTGACCGCCACGGCCATCGGCCGCTGGCTCGGCGTCATGATCGCCGTCTGCTTCCTGACCGGACTGATCAGCCACTTCCTCCAGAAGCCGCCGGGCTGGCTGGTGCCCCTGCTGCCGCCCCGGCCCGTCTGGGGGTACCGGCTGACCCAGGGACTGCACGTGGCGAGCGGAATCGCCGCGATCCCGCTGCTCATGGCGAAGCTGTGGACGGTGTACCCGCGGCTGTTCGTGTGGCCACCGGTCCGGTCCCTGCGACACGCCCTGGAGCGCCTGTCGGTGGCGGTGCTGGTGGCGGCGGCCGTCTTCCAGCTCTTCAGCGGACTGCTCAACATCGTGCAGTGGTACCCGTGGCCGTTCTCCTTCGTACCCGTGCACTACGCCGTGGCCTGGGTGCTGGTGGGCGCGCTGCTGCTGCATCTGGCGGTCAAGGCGCCCGAGATCAGGGCGCACTGGACCCGCCGTTCATCCGGGACGCTGGAGCTCCCGGCCGAGGACGCGGCGGACCGGCGGTCGTTCCTCGCGGGCGTCGCGGCGGCCGTCGGCGCGGTCACACTGGTCACCGTCGGCCAGTCGGCCACCCCGCTCAAACGCCTCGACCTGCTGGCGCCCCGCCACCCCGACCACGGCCTGCAGGGCCTGCCCGTCAACCGCACCGCGGCCGCGGCACGCGTCACCGGGCTGTCCGCGGGCCGCTGGCGGCTGACGGTGGCAGGGCCGCGCCCGTACGAGCTCTCGCTCGCCGAGCTGCGGGCCATGCGCCAGCACACCGTCACCCTGCCGATCGCCTGCGTCGAGGGCTGGAGCAAGTCGGCCGAGTGGACCGGCGTACGGATCCGGGACCTGCTCGACCGGGCGGGCGCCCCGCCCGGCGCGGTCCTGCGGGTGGTGTCACTGGAGCGGCGTGGCGCGTACCGGGTGATGGAGATGGGCCAGGGGTACGCGCGTGACCCGCTGACCCTGCTCGCGCTGCGGCTGAACGGCGAGGTGCTGGCCATCGACCACGGGTTCCCCGCGCGCATCATCGCCCCCAACCGGCCCGGTGTGCTGCAGACCAAATGGGTCAGCCGGCTGGAGGTGCTGTGATGCGGTTCGCGGCAGGTGCGGCCGGCGTCGGCCTGATGGGCTACGGGGCGTGGCTGCTGTTCGGCGACGGCGGGGTACGGGACCCGTGGGACGTCGTGATCTGGCTCGCCGGAGCCGTCCTCCTGCACGACGGCCTCATCGCCCCCGCCGTCCTCGCCGTGGGGCTCCTGCTGGCAGCCCTGCCCGCCCGGGGCGTACTCCGGGCGGCCCTCGTCGTGTGCGGTGCGCTGACCCTGATCGCCCTGCCGCCCCTGCTGCGGCCCGGAGCCCCGACGAACCCGACGGCCCTGCCGCTGGACTATCTGCGCAACTGGCTGCTGACGCTGGCCGTCGTCGTCGCGCTCGCCGCCGCGGCGCTGCTGCTGCCGAGGGCGGGGCGGACACTCTCGGACCGGCGGGCCAGACGCCGGGCGCGTCGCGACGCGAAGGCCCGCGAGGACGCGGACGGGGCGGACACGGATGCGGGGGCGTAGCGCGTGGCCACAGGTCCGCCCGGCACGCAAGTCCCCGGGGCCGCGGGTCCGTTGGGCTGCTCGGCACCCGAGCCCGAGTCGTCACCGGCGGCCGCGGCGGACGGGAGGGTGCGCACTCACTCCCCGACGGTGAGATCCGCCTCCCCGACGGTGAGTTCGGCCTCCGCGGCGGTGAGTTCGGCCTCCGCGGCGGCGAGGGCCGCCGGGTGGCCGAAGAGCCCCGGCAGACCGCCCGTGTGCAGGAAGACCGTCCGCTGCCCCGGAACGATGTCGCCGTCCTCGACGGCCGCGATCAGACCGGCCATGGCGCGGCCGGTGTACACCGGGTCGAGCACGATGCCCTCCGTGCGGGCCGTACGCGTCAGCGCGGCCATGACCGGTTCGGTCAGCGCGCCGTAGCCCTCGCCCACCTGGTCGAGCCGCAGCCTCAGCGACCCGGGCTCGACGGCGGTGTCCGACAGGCCGGAGGCGAGCGCGGACACGGTCCCCGCGGGGTCGGCGACGGCGCCGCAGTGCACGCCGAGGACACGCGCGGGGCCGAGCGTGTCGACGAGGCCCGCCATGGTTCCGCCGGAGCCGGCCGCGACGACGACGGTGGCCAGGCCGGGTGCCTGGGCGAGCAGTTCGCGCCCGCACTGCGCGTAGCCGCGCGCGCCGAGCACGCTGGAACCGCCGAACGGGACCAGTGCCGGGACGGCGCCGCGGTCCCGCAGCCGCCCGGCCACCTGCTCCGCCACGGTGCCGAGCGCCGCGCCGCGGACGTCGCCCGCCCAGACGACGGTGGCGCCGAACAGCCCGTCCAGCGCGAGGTTTCCGGCCGCCGACGATCCGGGTGTGCCCGCGAGGACGAGCACGACGCCGAGCCCCAGGCGGGCGCCCGCGGCCGCGGTCAGCCGGGCGTGGTTGCTCTGTGCGGCGCCGGTCGTCACCAGATGCGTGGCGCCGTCGGCGAGCGCCGTGCCGCAGATCCACTCGAGTTTGCGGATCTTGTTTCCGCCGCCGCCCAGGCCGGTGAGGTCGTCGCGCTTGATCCACAGGTCGTCCGCGCCGAGGCCGAGGGACCGGGCGAGCCGTGGCATGGCTTCGAGCGGGGTCGGCCAGTTGCCGAGGGGCGCGGGCTGCGGGGTGCGGCTGTGTGACGTCATGACCACCATCTTCGTCCTTGTGGCCCGCGCCCCGATCGGTGGCCGCCCGGGAAACGTCCGCGTCCGCCGCCCAGCCCCCCGCGTCCGCCGCCCGACCACCCGCGTCCGCCGCCCGACCACCCGCGTCCGCCGAGGATCAGCGGCGTTCCAGCACGCCCCGGACGAACGCGGCCTGGCCGGCGTGCTGGAGATCGTCGGCGATCACGCTGACCAGCCGGACGCCGAGACTCACCGGCGGGTCCCACGAGTCGTCCACGATCCGGTTCAGCGCCGTGCTCTTCAGACCCCGGACGAAGGACAGCGTCTCCTCGTGGACCGCGTCGTAGTAGCCGAGCAGCACCTCGTCGGAGTCCACCCGGACCTTCGCGACCTGCGCGCGGGACTGGCCGTAGCCGGTCGCGTCCTCGGGGAACGGCAGCCCGAAGCGGCCCGCCCAGTCCTGGGACAGCCACACCTGCTCACGGCCCGCCGCGTCCGCCACATGGTCGTCCTGGATCCGGGTGAGGTGCCACACCAGCCAGGCGATGGAGTTGGCGCCGGGGTCGAGACGGGCGTGGAGATCCTCCACGGAGAGGCCCTCGACCGCCTCGTGCACGACCTCCTGGATGCGCCCGAAGGCATCGGCCAGTACTTCTGCGGAGTTCATACGGCGAGTGAACCCCGCGCCTTCCGCGCGTCGGGGTCCGACACACGCGCCCCGTCGCGGGACAGGCACACGAAGCTCCGCCCGGCGGACGTCCACGCAACCGCATGGCTCCAGCCGGTCGCGCTCGCGTGGGCCAGCAGGGCCCGCACACCCACCCGGGCCCACGGGAACGGCGGGCCCAGCGTGCCGTCGTGGCCGGCCACCCGCACGTCGGTGCGCTCGTCCACGTCCACCGGGGCCGCCTCGGCGATGAGCAGACCGTCCGTGGCGACGAGTTCGGCGACCCGGGCGAGCAGGGCCCGTGGATCGCCCCCTATGCCGATGTTGCCGTCGATCAGCAGCGCCGTGCCCCAACGGCCCTCCCTCGGCAGCCGGTCGAACACGGAACGGCACAGCGCGCTGCCGCCCGAGCCGACCGTGCGGGCGACCGCCACCGGGCTGACGTCGACGCCCAACGTCGGCCGGCCCAGCCGGGCCAGCGCGGCCACCAGCCGGCCGGGGCCGCAGCCGATGTCCAGGACCGGCCCCCGGCAGCGGTCCAGCACGGTCCGATCGGCCACGTCCGGATCCGCGCACCAGCGTTCCACCTCCAGCGGCAGCAGCCAGCCGTCCGGCCGGCGCAGGAACAGCGGGCCGCGCCCGGTGCGCAGGGCGACGGTGTACGGATCGGCCCGCCACGCCGCGGCCGTCGTCATCGGGCCCCGGCGCGCGCCAGCCGCGCCATCGCCGAGGCGAACCGGCTGCCCGGGGCGGCGGCCGCGACCAGCCGTGCGTCCTCGGGCGTGTCGACGTCGCACAGCAGCGGAAGGTCACACACCGTCAGCCCGGCGTCGACCAGCCGCTGCCGCTGCACCGCGCCGGTCTCCGGTACGGACATGGGTACCCCGTAGAGCAGCGCCGGATCGGGCTCCGCGAGCCCCAGCGCCCAGAATCCGCCGTCCTCGGCGGGCCCGAACGACGCCTCGCCCGTGGCGAGTTCCAGGCCCTGGGCGAGGAGCGCGGGGGTCACCTGCGGGGTGTCCATCCCGATCAGCAGCGCAGGTCCGGAGCAGCCCGCGAACGCGGCGGCGAGCCGCTCGTCCAGTCCGCCCCGTGCCTGCGGCACGACCTCGACACCGGGCGGCAGCCAGGCCCCCGGCGTCCCGTCGAGCACGAGGACCCGCCGGTCCGCGGGTGTGTCCCGCACGGCCTGGAGCGTGTCGGCCAGCGCCGCCTCGGCGAGCACGGCCGCCTCCGTGGGGGTGTACCGCGTGGTGAGCCGGGTCTTGACCCTCCCTGGCACGGGTTCCTTCGCGATGACGAGCAGGGTGGTCATGTCGCCCTTCTTCGGCGGGTGTCGTGTGTGGCGTGCTGCTGGTGTCCTGCGGGTGTGCGTGGGGTCCGGGGCCCGCCGCACACGCGGCGGGGACCCGGACCGGCCGGGGCCATTCACGGACCGGTCGGGGTCATTCACGGACCGGCCGGGGTCGTTCACGGAGTACCGCCCGCATGTCCCGTACCGCCTGCCACGTCCCCCGCCAGGTGCCCGTGACCTTGGACCTGCCTGCCCGGGGCAGATACGGCACGTCCAGTTCGGTCACCCGCCAGCCCGCGTCCGACGCGCGGACGACCATCTGGAGGGGATAGCCGCTGCGGCGGTCGGTCAGGGCGAGGCCGAGGAGGTCCTTGCGGCGGGCCGCGCGCAGCGGGCCGAGGTCGTGCAGCGGCAGGCCGGTGCGGCTGCGGATCATCCGGGCGAGGGCGAGATTCCCGGCGCGGGCGTGCAGTGGCCAGGCGTCGCGGGTCCGTGGGCGGCGCCGGCCGAGGACCAGGTCGGCCTCGCCGTCCGCGACGCGGCGCACGAAGTCCGGCAGCAGCCCCGGGTCGAGCGAGGCGTCGCAGTCGCAGAAGCAGACGTAGTCCGCCTCGGCGGCCAGCAGTCCCGCGTGACAGGCCGCGCCGAAGCCGCGTCGTGGCTCGTGGACCACGGTCGCGCCGAGTGAGCGGGCGAGTTCCGGAGAGCCGTCGGTCGAGCCGTTGTCGACGACGACGGCCCGCCAGCCGGCCGGGATCCGCTCCAGGACCCAGGGGAGTGCCTCGGCCTCGTCGAGGCAGGGCAGGACCACGTCCACGGTGGCGTTCACGCGCCGGCACCCCGCAGCCCCGCCGCGGCGAACTCCGCCATGCCCTCGGCGAAGCCGACCTCCGGTTTCCAGCCCAGTTCGGCCTTCAGCCGGCCCGAGTCGGCGGTGACATGGCGGACGTCGCCGAGCCGGAACTCACCGGTCACCACAGGGGCGGGGCCGCCGTGTGCCGCGGCCAGTTCCCCGGCCATCTCGCCGACGGTGTGCGGAGTGCCGCTGCCGGTGTTGTACGGGGTGAGCACGCCCGGCGCCCGGTCCCGTACCGCCTCCAGAGCCAGGGCGTTGGCGTGCGCGACGTCCCGGACGTGCACGAAGTCCCGTCGCTGGCGCCCGTCCTCGAAGACCCGTGGTGCCTCGCCGCGTTCCAGTGCCGAGCGGAAGAAGGAGGCCACTCCCGCGTAAGGGGTGTCGCGCGGCATCCCGGGCCCGTACACGTTGTGGTAGCGCAGCGCCACGGCCCGGCCGCCCGTGGCGCGGGCCCAGGAGGCCGCGAGGTGCTCCTGCGCGAGCTTGGTCGTGGCGTACACGTTGCGCGGGTCGGCGGGCGCGTCCTCGCTCACCAGGCCGGGGGTGAGTTCGCGGCCGCAGCGGGGGCATTCGGGTTCGAAGCGGCCCGCCTCGAGCGCCGCGACCGGCCGGGGCCCGGGCCGGACCCCGCCGTGGACGGGGCAGTCGTAGCGGCCCTCGCCGTACACGACCATCGATCCGGCCAGCACCAGATCGCGGATCCCGGCGTCCGCCATCGCCGCGAGCAGCACGGCCGTGCCGAGGTCGTTGCAGGAGACGTACGCGGGGGCGTCGGCGAAGTCCGTGCCGAGGCCGACCATGGCCGCCTGGTGGCAGACCGCGTCCACGCCGCGCAGGGCCGCGGCGACCGTCTCGCGGTCGCGGACGTCCCCGGCGACCGACTCGCGGGAGGACTCCCGGACGTCGAGGACGACCGTCTCGTGGCCGCGCGCGACGAGCGCGGCCACGACCTCGGACCCGATGAAACCCGCGCCTCCGGTGACAAGTACTCGCATGACGACGACGCTACGGCGCGGATCACGATCCGCCCTCGCCACACGCCATCGCGTCACAGGTCCGTAAGGACTACCCCCGGGTCAGCCGCAGCGTCACGATCTGGAACGGCCGCAGCGACAACGTCACCCCCGTTTCGTCCACGGCGGGCGCCGGCCCCGCCAGCGGTCGCTCCAGCAGATCCGTCAGGACCGCCCCGGCCGGCCGGAAGCCCGTGCGGACCACGGTCGTCGCCCGGCCGCCGAGCGATTCGTAGAGCCGTACGACCACATCGCCCGAGCCGTCGTCGGCGAGCTTCACCGCCTCCACCAGGACGGCCGGACCGTCCGTCGTCACCACCGGCGGCAGGTCCGAGCCGCCGGGGCCGACCCGCAGCGGCAGATTCAGCGCGTAGCCCTCCGCCACCGCGTCCTCGACCGTCGCGCCCGGCAGCAGCGCGTAGGTGAGGCGGTGCATGCCCTGGTCGGCCTCGGGGTCGGGGATGCGGGGCGCGCGGACCAGGCTGAGCCGGACGGTCGTCGTCGTCCCGCCGTCGTCCTCGCGGGTGGTGCGGGACACGTCGTGGCCGTACGTCGAGTCGTTGATCACCGCGACGCCGTAGCCGGGCTCGCCGATGTGCACCCAGCGGTGTCCGTACACCTCGAACCGGGCCGCCTCCCAACTGGTGTTGGTGTGGGTGGGGCGGTGGACGTGACCGAACTGGATCTCGGCGGTGGACCGGTCCGCGTGGACGTCGAGCGGGAAGCCGGCCTTGAGGATCTTCTCCGCCTCGTGCCAGTCGATCTCGGTGTCGACGTCGACGCGGCGGCTCCCGGCCCGCACGCTCACGGTCTGCACGATCCGCGACCCGCGGCCGAAGCTCCGCTCCACGCGCAGGGCGCCCAGCAGGTGCCCGTCCTCGGCGATCCTGATGGTCGCGCCCTCCAGCAGGTCGGTGTAGCGGGCGAGATAGTGCTTGTCGATGTCCCAGGCGTCCCAGTAGTTGGGCAGATCGCTGTGCAGCCGCAGCAGGTTGCCCTTGCCGCCGGGCGCCAGGACCTCGCGGCCGGCGACCAGGTCGCGTACGGACGTGAAGGTGCCGTCGTCGGCGAGTTCGACGCGTACGAGACCGTTGTCGAGGGCGCGGTTGGTGACGGTGACCGGCGGGTGCGCCCGGGCGGGGGACGGTGCGCGGGACGTGACGCGCGCGCTGCCGGACGCCGGGACCTCCACGAACACGGCGGCCGATCCGTCCGAGAGCCTCGGCAGCCCCGGGTCGAGGACGTCGGCGAGGGTCGCCGGGACCCGTACGACCTCCGCCCGGTCCCGAGGCCCCGCGTTGTACACCCACGGCTCGACCGGACCGGCCCCGCTGACCGCCTCCAGGGCCTGCGCGGTCAGCGCTTCCAGTTCCTTCGCGACCCGCGCGTACTCCGCCTCCGCCTCCCGGTGGACCCATGCGATCGACGAGCCCGGCAGGATGTCGTGGAACTGGTGCAGCAGCACCGTCTTCCACAACTGGTCCAGCTCCGCGTACGGATAGGCGTATCCCGGTACGTGCAGTGCCGCTGCCGTCGCCCACAACTCGGTCTCGCGCAGGGCGTGTTCACTGCGCCGGTTGCCCTGCTTGGTGCGGGCCTGCGAGGTGTAGGTGGCCCGGTGCAGCTCCAGGTAGAGCTCGCCGGACCACACCGGGGCGTCCGGGTGCCGCGCGTACTCCGCCCGCGCGGCCGCGAAGAACGCGTCGGGGTGTTCGACGACGACCTTCGCCGATCCCTCCAGGTCGGCCAGCCGCCGCGCCCGCTCCAGCATCTCCCGGTTGGGCCCGCCTCCGCCGTCGCCGTGCCCGAACGGCGCCAGCGACCGCGTGCCGCGCCCCTTGTCCTGGTAGTTGCGCACCGCGTGCGCCATCTCCCGCCCGGAGAAGACGACGTTGTACGTGTCGACGGGCGGGAAGTGGGTGAAGACCCGGGAGCCGTCGATGCCCTCCCACCAGAAGGTGTGGTGGGGCAGCTTGTTGGTCTGGTTCCAGGACAGCTTCTGGGTGAGGAACCACGTCATTCCCGCGAGCTTCGCCAGCTGCGGATAGGCCGCCGTGTACCCGAACGAGTCCGGCAGCCACACCCCTTGTGTCTCGATGCCGAACTCGTCGAGGAAGAAGCGCTTTCCGTGGACGAGCTGGCGGGCCAGCGCCTCACCTCCCGGGAGGTTGCCGTCGGCCTCCACCCACATGCCGCCGACCGGCGCCCACTGCCCGTTCCGGACGGCCTCCTTGATCCCGGCCCACACCTGCGGGTGGTTGTCCCGCACCCACGCGTACTGCTGCGCCTGGGAGCAGGCGAAGACGAACTCGGGGTACTCCTTCGCCAGGGCGGTGACGTTGGAGAACGTGCGGGCCGTCTTGCGCTTGGTCTCACGGATGGGCCACAGCCAGGCGCTGTCGATGTGCGCGTGGCCGACCGCCGACAGGGTGTGGGCGCTGGCGTGCGCGGGCCGCGCGAGGGCGTCGGCGAGGACGGTACGGGCCCGGGCGGCGGTCCCCGGCACGTCGTCGAGGTCGAGCGCGTCCAGCGCCCGGTCCAGGGTGTGGAGGATCTCGTGGCGGCGCGGTTCCTGCTCGCCGAGCTCCAGCATCAGTTCCTTGAGCACCTGCATGTCGAGGGACAGATGCCAGACGTCCTCGTCGAGCACGGCGAGATCGGCCCGGGTGAAGGTGTACAGCGGGGCGCGGCCGGCGGTGCGTTTGTCACCCATCGGGGTGGGGGAGCGGAAGCGGTCCTTGAGGATGTCGGGGTTGGACGCGGCCTCGATGAGGAACGCGACCTGTTCGCCGCCCGCGGCCGGGGAGGCGATGGGCACGTACTGGTTCTGCGGGTTGACCGCCTTGACCGGGGTGCCGTCCGGCAGATGGACGAGCGCCTCGGCCTGGTTGCCCGGCCAGCTGCTGACGAAGCCCAGGTCGAACCAGGCCTCCACGCGCAGGCCCGCCCACCGGGCGGGCACCTCGCCGCGCACCCGGAACCAGGTGGTGCCCCACGGCGGTCCCCACGGGGTGCCCATCGCGAAGGGCCCGTAGTCGGCGGCCTGCGCCTCGGCGAACGGCACGGGCTCGTCCGGCACCTGCCAGGCCTCCACCGTCAGCGGCACGGAATCCGCGTGGATCACCGGCCGGATGCGCTGCTCCAGTACGCGCTCGACGCGCTGCTCGATCCTGTGCCGTTCGTCGTGCATCTCGTTGCACCTACTTCCGGTTGAGATAGGCGAGAGCGGGGTGTACGGCGGTGTACCCGTCGAGGAGCCGGCGGGCGACGGTGACGGAGTCGACCAGGGGATGCAGGGCGAAGGCCTTGACGGCGGCGGCCCGCGAACCGCTGTCCGCCGCGGTCAGGACCTCCCGTTCGACGGCCTTCACCGCGGTGACCAACGCGGTCGCGTGGTACGGCAGCGGGTCGACGGCGTACGGACGGGCGCCGTTGGCGCCGACGAGGCACGGCACCTCGATCACGGCGTCCGCGTCGAGCGAGGAAAGGGTCGTGCGGTTGCGGACGTTGAGGATGAGCGTGGTGCGCTCGTCGCGGGCGACGGCCCGCATCAGGGCGAGCGCGACCTGCTCGTAGCCGCCCGGTTCGAGGTCGTCGGCGGCCCGCTCGCCCGCCCCCGAGGCCTCGCGGTTGTCCGCCATGTACGTGGCCTCCCGCTCGGCGCGGGTCAGCTCCCAGCGCTTCAGCGACGGGTCCGCGTAGAAGCCCGCCTGCTGGTCGAGCAGGAAGGCGCCGCGGGTCCTCGCGGCGCTCCGGTACGCCCGGACGGTCTCACGGTTGAAGTAGTAGTAGTGCAGGTACTCGTTGGGGATCGCGCCGAGCGAGCGCAGCCAGTCGGCGCCGAAGAGCCTGCCCTCCTCCAGGGAGCCGAGCGCGCCGGGGTCCTGGAGCAGCCGCGGCAGTTCGTCCCGGCCCGCCACGTGCAGTCCCCGCAGCCAGCCGAGGTGGTTGAGCCCGACGTAGTCGAGCCACGCCGTGTCCGGGTCGGCGCCGAGGGCCCGGGCGACGCGCCGGCCGAGCCCGACCGGCGAGTCGCAGATCCCGATGACGCGGTCGCCGAGCACCCGGGACATGGCCTCGGTGACCAGCCCGGCCGGATTGGTGAAGTTGATGACCCAGGCGCCGGGCGCGAGCGCGGCGATCCGCCGGGCGATGTCCATGGCGACCGGTACGGTCCGCAGTCCGTAGGCGATGCCGCCCGCGCCGACCGTCTCCTGACCCAGCACGCCCTCGGCGAGGGCGACCCGCTCGTCGGCGGCGCGGCCCTCAAGCCCGCCGACGCGGATCGCGGAGAAGACGAAGTCGGCCCCGCGCAGCGCCTCGTCGAGGTCGGTGGTGACGCCGACCTCCGGCGCGTCCGGGATGCCGGCGGCCTGCTCGGCGAGCACGGTGGCGACGGCGCCGAGGCGGGCCGGGTCCAGGTCGTGGAGGGTGACGCGGGTGACCCGGCCCTCGGCGTGGTCGCCGAGCAGCGCGCCGTACACCAGCGGCACACGGAAGCCTCCGCCGCCGAGAATCGTCAGCCTCATTCCGCCCGTGCCCTCCTCGTGCCGTGGGCCCACCCTGTTTCTCCTGCCCCACGCTGTCACCTTCGTGGCGTTCCCGCGAGAACCCGGGCCCGAGGAGATCGGACCACTCACCCGTTGGAAAGTGTCGGAATCTGTTGAATACTGTCGGCGTCCATGAACGACGCCGGCCCTGGGGGACCCCTGTGAGCTTCCGCAACGCCGTACGACCCTGGGAATCGCCCGAACTCACCAGCTGGCGACGGCTGCCGATGAGCGCCGTGGACCGCCGCGAAGGCAGCGTCGTCCTCGACGGCACCTGGCGCTTCCAACTGCTGCCCGCGCCCGGCGCACCCCTCGGCGAGCAGTGGGGCGAGGCACCCGTGCCCGGCTGCTGGACCATGCACGACCCGCGCGACCTGCCTCACTACACCAATGTGCAGATGCCGTTCCCGCACCACCCGCCGTTCGTCCCCGACGACAATCCGACCGGTGTGTACGAGCGGGACATCGAGATCCCCGCCGAGTGGGCCGGGCGTCGCACCGTCCTCCTCGTCGGCGCCGCGGAGAGCGTCCTCATCGCCGAGATCGACGGAGAGCAGATCGGCATCGGCAAGGACTCCCACCTGGCGAGCGAGTTCGACATCACGGGCGCCGTCACCCCGGGGCGGCGCCACACCCTGCGCCTCACGGTCGTCAAATGGTCCGACGCCTCGCACATCGAGGACCAGGACCAGTGGTGGCACGGCGGCATCACCCGTTCCGTACGGCTCCACTCGACCGATCCGCTGCACCTCGACGACGTCGCCGTCCGCGCGGAGCAGGACGGGACGCTGCGCGTCGACTGCCGGGTGCGCGGACCGCTCACCGACGGCTGGACCGTCAGCGCGGAGCTGGAAGGGTACGGAAGGCTCGCCCAGGACACCGCCCACGACGCCGCGAACCGCGCGCTCGGCCGGGTCTCGGACTTCCTCGGCGAGGCCCGGCTGTCCACCACGGTGGCCGACGTACGGCCCTGGTCGGCCGAGTCGCCCGTGCTGTACGCACTGACCGTGCGGCTGCACCGGGCGGACGGCTCCGTCGCCGACACCTCGCACCACCGCATCGGCTTCCGCACGGTCGAGATCCGAGGCCGGGACCTGCTGATCAACGGCGACCGCGTGTTCATCCGCGGCGTCAACCGGCACGACTTCCACCCGCTCACCGGCCGGGTCGTCACCGAGGACGACCTGCGCGCCGACCTGGTGACCGTGAAGCGCTTCGGCTTCAACGCCGTACGCACCTCGCACTATCCGAACGACCCGGCGCTGCTCGACCTCGCCGACGAACTCGGCCTGTACGTCGTCGACGAGGCCGACATCGAGAGCCACGACCACGCCCACGAGATCGCCGACGACCCCCGCTATCTGCCCGCCTTCGTCGAGCGCGTCTCCCGCATGGTGCTGCGCGACAAGAACCATCCGTCCGTCATCGTCTGGTCGCTCGGCAACGAGAGCGACTACGGCGCCCACCACGACGCCGCAGCCGCCTGGGTGCGCCGCCACGACCCGACCCGGCCCGTCCAGTACGAGGGCGCCGCCAAGACCGACTGGTCCTCCACCGACATCGCGAGCGACATCGTCTGCCCCATGTACGCCTCGCTGGAGGAGATCACCGCGCACGCCCGCTCCGGTGAACAGACCAAGCCGCTGATCCTGTGCGAGTACTCGCACGCCATGGGCAACAGCAACGGCACCCTCGCCGACCACTGGGCCGAGATCGAGACGACGCCCGGCCTCCAGGGCGGCTTCATCTGGGAGTTCTGGGACCACGGCATCCTCCAGCGCACCGCCGACGGCCTCCCGGCCGGCCCCGGCGCCACCGGCGGGTACACGAACGGCACCACCGCGCCCGGCTACCGCTGGGCCTACGGCGGCGACTTCGGCGACACCCCGAACGACGGCGCCTTCTGCGCGGACGGCATGGTCTTCCCCGACCGCACCCCGAAGCCCGCGATGTACGAGCACCGCGAACTCGCCGCACCCCTACGGCTGTCGTACGACGGCACCGGCGTCACCGTGCACAACCGGCAGCACGTGACCGGCCTGGCCCGGCTGCGCGCCGCATGGCTGATCGGCGCCGAGGAGTCCGGGACCCGCGTCGTGCCCGTGCCCCTGCCCGACGTACCCCCGGGCGCCTGTGCGCCGCTCGCGCTGCCGCCGGAACTGCCCCAGGGCACGGACGAACTGTG